>JACPFM010000175.1 GCA_016182965.1 Deltaproteobacteria bacterium
GTTGCGCCCGCGCCTGCGCCTGTGCCTGCGCCCGCGCCGCTTCCCGCGGCGCCGACGGCCATGCCCGCGCCTGCGCCTGCGCCTGCGCCTGCGCCTGCGCCTGCGCCGAAGCCTGCCGCGAAGCCTGCGGCGGCTGCGTCCGCGAGCTTCGACGCGACCGGCGGCACCGCCTCGGTGACCGGTCCCGAGGAGGCCGAGCCGGCCGACGACGACGACGACGCGCGCGTGCGCTCGCTGCACGAAGTGCCGACGGCGTGGGGTCCGACGGGCCTGCTGCACATGCCGAGCGCGATGACCGGCGCCGCGGGCACGTTCCGCATCGGCATGTACCTCGACTGGTTCAAGACCTCGGGCTTCCTGTGCACCGCCGAGTATCCGTGCCCGACGGCGAAGGATCCGACGGCGCGCGCGAACGACGAGCACAGCCACATCGGCTCGTCCGCGGTCATCTCCGCGACGTTCATCGAGGGCCTCGAGGGCTACCTCGCCGCGCGCGTGTACGCGAACTCGAACACCGCCTCGTCCCCGCAGCTGCTGCAGGTCCTCGGCGACACGCTGTTCGGCCTCAAGTACGTCCGCGCGCTCGGCACCGGCGTGGTCAACCTCGGCGGCGGCGGCGAGGTCCTCTTCCTCAACGGCACGGGCGGCATCGGCCTCGACGGCGGCGGCACGAGCTTCCGTCTGCGCGCGCTGTCGACGTTCGCGCTCGACAAGACCGAGGCGAAGACGCCCCTCCGCTTCCACATCGGCCTCGCCTACCTGTTCGACAACTCGAGCGCGCTGGTCAGCGACGTCGAGGACAAGCGCACCGCGAACGCGGGTCGGCGTCAGCTGATCACGCGCCAGGAGCGCTACGGCCTCGGCATCAACCGCGTCGATCGCTTCGAGATCGGCGTCGGCGCCGAGGGCCTCCTCGCCGACGACAAGGTGCGTCCGTTCGTCGAATACAACGTCGGCATCGCGATGAACCGGCAGAACTTCGAGTGCCCGCGGCCCGGCGCGCTCACCGTCGGCACCGCCACGGGTCGCACCGACGAGTGCCTCGGCGAGCAGGGCTTCGGCTCGATGCCCTCGAAGGTCACCCTCGGTGTGCGCGGCTATCCCTTCAGCGGCGGGCTCTCCGGCGTGAACGTGCTCGGCGCGTTCGACATCGGCACGACCGGCGTGAAGACGCCGATCGTCGAGATGTCGCCGCAGGCGCCGTGGACGCTGTGGCTCGGCTTCGGTCTCGCGGCCGACGCGGTCGAGAAGGCGCCGAAGGTCGTCGAGAAGAAGGTCGTCGAGAAGGTCGAGGTCCCGACGGGCCCGACGCTCGTCAAGGTCCGCGGCGTCGTGCACGAGGCCGGCACCAACACGCCCATCACGGGCGCGATCGCGTCGTACGTCGGCGCGCCGCTGCCGCCCCTCGCGACGGGCGCCGACGGCGTGTTCGGCGACGACGTCGCGCCGGGCACCTACCAGTATTCGATCAAGGCCGAGGGCTACAAGGACGGCACCTGCGGCGGCACGGCCGTCGCGGCGGCGAAGGGCGCGGCGCCTGCCGCTCCGAAGCCGGCCGCTCCGGCCGTCCCCGGCGCCGCCGCGCCGCCTCCGCCTTCCGCCACGCCGGGCGTCCTCGAGATCGACTGCGCGCTCGAGGCGCTCCCGAAGGTCGGCACCGCGAACCTGACGATCGTCGACTCCGACGCGCAGACGCCGGTCCCGGGCGTCACCGTCACCATCGCCGACGCGGCCGGGCAGAACGAGCGCACGCTCTCGAGCGACGCGAACGGCGTCGTCCGCGTCGAGGGCCTCGCGCCCGGCGCGTGGACGATCAAGATCGCGGCCGAGGGCTACCTCGCCACCAAGCAGACCTTCGACATCCGCGTCCGCGAAGAGACGAAGGACAAGATCGGCATCCGCCTGCGCCCGACGAACAAGCTCGTCACCGTCGAGAAGGGCGAGATCAAGATCAAGCAGCAGGTGCACTTCGCGGTCGACAAGGCCGTCATCCTCGGCGACTCGGTCGCGCTGCTCGAAGAGGTCGCCGACGTGATGATGGCGAACCCGCGCCTGAAGAAGATCGAGATCCAGGGCCACACCGACAACACCGGCACCAAGGAGCACAACCAGGCGCTCTCGCAGGAGCGCGCCGACGCGGTGAAGGCGTTCCTGGTGAAGGCGGGCGTCGAGGCGAGCCGGCTCGAGTCGAAGGGCTACGGCCAGAGCAAGCCGATCGCGCCGAACATCAACGAGGCGGGCAAGTCGAAGAACCGCCGGGTGCAGTTCGTGATCGTCGATCAGGAGCCGGCGCCCGAGGAGCCGAAGGGCGGAGCGAAGAAGCCGAAGTGATCGGCTGAGGAGCTGCCCGAGATCGAAGGCCGAAGGGATTTCCCCTTCGGCCTTCGAGTTTTTTTTGGGGGCGAGGGCGAGGGCGAGGGCGAGGGCGAGGGCGA
>JACPFM010000181.1 GCA_016182965.1 Deltaproteobacteria bacterium
GGAGTTCCTCACGCAACGCCGCATTCTCGCGTCGCAGCTCTTCGATGATCCGCTCGTAGGCGGCGCGCTCCATTTCCGGCACGCGTGTGCAGGTGCACTGGCCGCGCGAGCAGGGGCAAGTTTCCCGCTAAACACGTACCACTCGGCGAACCTCACGGCTCACTCTCTGGGGGGCTGGGCGGGAAGAGGTCCGGATACTGCGCCATCACTGCCCAGACCACCGCGTCGAAGAGATTTGTGTAGATCCTCGCCGCAGCGAGCCGCAACTCGCGAGGCTCATCGTCCGTAACTGAGGGCGCCCCACCGATCGAGGCGAGTAGGTTCCGCGCGATCTCGCGTGAAGGGATCTTCGCTGTGCGGCAGAGAGGAATGCTGGCGGGCGTAAAGTCTCCGCGCAGGAGACGCGCGGCGTTGTCCACGACTTTATTCATGCTCGGCAGAAACTCTGCGAGACCGGGCTCGCTAGCCACATAGTCTCTCACACGCTCCACATGCCGAAGAACTTCATCGAGATCAGTCATCGCAGACCTCGACACTCGCCGAGGCATACAAAGTATGCGTTGAACGAAAACTCGCCATTGACGTAGGTATTTCCGTCCTTTGCACGATACCGCTTCCCTCGCCCAAAGTACGGAGCGCATTGGTCCGTACAATCATCTGGTGACTCGTCGCCAACGGCCGTGTCATCCTCGTCCTTCGGCACGGCCGGACAGATCTGGCCTGTTGGCACGAAGGGCTCCTCGTATCGGTACGGCTTTCCCGGAGAGTCCGTTGGAAAGAACAGTCCTCCGATCGTGCCCGCGACACCGGCGGCGAACCCCGGCAGCGGCATTGGAATCGCGATCGGACCCCACGGGACAAACCATGGAAGAGGCGGCGCAAACGCTCTTCCGGTGATGTCCACGAGGTTCACGGGATCGGCCTTGCAATAGCCGTAGAGGTTCGTGTCCCCGCCCGCGAACCGAATGGGATCCTTCGCCGTCCACCTCCCGGTCTCCGGGTGGTAGTCCCGCGCCCCGAACCTCACCAGCCCGGTGTCGCGGTCGTACAGCCCGCCCGCGAAGCCGAACGGCACCGGGTCCCACCCGCTGGCGACGAACTCCGTTGCGCTGTTCACGATCCCGAACTCATCGTACTCCATCCGCTGCATCACGGTCCCATCGCTCGCCTTCACGACGAGCCGGACGCTGCCGAGGTGATCGGTCAGCACGCGGTAGACCGCGCCCGCGCGCAGCAGGTACTCCGGTACGTTCGGGCGCGTCGCGTACACGTACTGGGTCAGCGTGCCACCGGCGAGCTCGCCGACGATCCGGAGCTGGCCGTCGTAGACCCATCGCCGCTCGAGCGTGCCGTCCTTGATCTTGCCGACGCGCCGGTTCTGCGGGTCGACCAGGTACTCGATCGTCGTGCCGGAGAGCTCGACCTCGCGCAGATTCCCGACCCCGTCGTACGAGTACGTCGTGCCGTCCGACTTCGACGCGAGCTCGCCCGAGGCACGGTACGTGTAAGTGACGCCATCGTACGTCTTCAACCGGTCCTGATCGTCGTAGATCGCCGAGATCGTCGTGGCGGAGCTCTCGACGCCGGCCGTCCCGTACACCTTCTTCGTGGTGCGCGCACCGTTCGCGCCGTAGCCGTACTCGACCAGGATCTGGTCGCTCGCGTTGGTGACCTTCCACAGCCGGCCCGCGGTGTCGTAGACGTAGCCGACCGTCGTGGTCGTTCCGCCGAGGACCGACTCGGTCTTCTTGACGATCCGCCCGAGGCTGTCGCGGAGGACCTGTGTCGCGCCGATCGTCGGTTCGTAGTTGATCGAGAGCAGATCGGCGCCACCGCTCACGCGGGCGGTGTACGTCGAGAGCTCGCCGTAGGTGTTGTAGGTTCGGACGTCCTCGACGCTGCCAACCAGGACGTTGGTCAGGAACCCGTTGTTGGCGACGGGCGGGGTGGCGGTCGACTGATTGCGCGTGAGCGTCATCGTCGGCGACCCAACCGGGCCGGCGGTCGCGAGCTGCCCGTCGGCGTCGTACCGCAGGGCCACCTCGCTCGAGGCGGCGCCTGCGATCACCTTCTGGCTGACGACGCGGAAGTGATTGTCGAACGTGCTCTCCAGGACGGTGGTCGTGGGGGTGCCCACCGGCCAGGTCCACGTCGTCGAGGTCGGCAGCGAGCCGTTGTATCCGAAGGAAAGGGAGACCCCCGGCGTGGCCGGCGCGCCCGCATCCGCGTCGACGCCAGCTTCGGCGTCGGTGCCGGCGTCGCCGCCACCGCCCGCGGCCGGCGACTCGGCGGCGATCGAAAGCAGGTGGCCGGTCGATGCTTGGTAGGAGTACGTCTTCGTCTCGCCGCGCGAGTCGAAGATCTGGTCCAGCCGACCTGTCATCGGGCTGCCCGTCACGCGCGTGTAGCGAATCGTCGCGTCGTCCGGCAGCGTGACCTTGGTCATGAAGCGCGTCACGTCGTACTCGTAGGACGTGACGCGCGGAGTCGTCGAGCCGCTTTCCGGCAGCGGGGCCTTGTACGTTTCGAGCTGGTTCGCAGCGGTGTACCCGAGCTCGTGCAGGGGACGGCCCGGCGGCTTGAGCGTGGCGAGGTTGCCCGCCAGATCGTAGGTCGCCTCGGTCTGCTGGCCTCCCGGCAACGTCTGCTTCTTCAGGCGCCCGGTCAGATCGTACTCGGTGAACGAGTGCGTGCGGCCGAGCGCGTCGACCACGCTCTCGAGCGTGCCGTCTTGACCTGTTCCCGTCCGGTAGTTGAGCGTCGTGACGCGGCTGCCCTGCGTCACCGAGGTGAGCTGCCCGTTGGTCCACCCGTAGTCCACGTCAGCCACGCCCGGGATCTGCAGCTTCGTCGGCCGACCGCGTGAGTCGAGGTTCATCGACGTCTGCCGACCGAGAGAGGTCCTCGTCACGAGCGAGCCTCCGACGAACTGCCCGGAGGACAGTGTGCGGTTGAGCGTGCGCGTGATGACCGTGTCGCTCGTCGCCACCGGCCCGAAGGCCCCGTGCACCGTGGTCGTGTCGGTGCGCGTCGAGAAGTTCAGCCAGGTCGCGCCCGTCGGCGTGACCGAGCTCGCCGTCGATGTCGTCAGCGTCATGCCACCCGTCGTGCGGGCGGTGGTCTTCATGGGCGCAACCCGACCGAAGAGGGGATCGGTGACCAGGCTCGTATCGTTCGAAGACGTCGTGGCCCCCGCGGTGCCACCGACCGTCGCGCCGACGAGGGTCTCGGCCATGTCTCCGGCGAGCGTGGTCTTGCGAATCCGCGAGGTGCCGTCGGGGAAGAAGACCGTCGCGAGCTGCTTGCCGACGTCCGTGCCGGACGTCTTGTCCTCGATGTCGTACTTTGTCTCGAGCCCAAGGCCGTCGGTGAGGGTCACCCGCCAGCCGCCGGCCAGCGACGAGCGCAGGAGGTCCAGCGAGCCGCCGGCCGGGTTCGAGTCCTTCGTCAGCGTGCCTTCGGTGGGGTGCCACTCGAAGCGGTGCACGCCGTTCGGCTCGGAGTACGTCTTCAAGAGGCCGCCGGCATCGTAGGTGAACGTTCGCGACACCCGGCTGTTGGCGATGTCCTCGGGATCGGCGACCCCGACGAGCCGATCGCCATCCAGCGTGAGTCTCGTGATCTGACCGTAGCGCGCCACGAGGTCGACCTGAGTAGCCGAGACGTGGTCGATGCGCAGCAATGGTCGAACGTCGCCGCCGACAGCGTTTTCCAGGTCGCTGATGGAAGCGAGCCGATCGAGCGAGTCATAGGCGAACGAATAGCGCGACTTGCCGGTGAGCGCGTCGCGGGTGGACACCTGCCGGCCGGCCGAGTCGAAGAGGTAGACTTGCTGCCCGTCGGGGCTGGGCACCGCCGTGCCAGCGAGGCCCACCGCCGCATCGTCTGTGCTTGCCGAGATCCGCCAGATCCCGTAGCCGCCACCCGCCAGCAACAGAGAGCCCGTCGGCTCGGCGAACATATCGCCGACCTGGAGGTGACCGTCCCATACGGCTCCATCGCGGGCCCCCAAGTAATCTGCGCCATTGAGGCCGATCGTCTGAATGATGCCGTCGGTCGAGATGGCGCGAAGTCGAGTAAGTGCCGGCGAACCGTGCCACGAATCGAGCTCTCGAATGTAGAGCGTTCCATTGCGAGCCAGTTCGATTCGAGCCGGCCATGTGCTGGCCTCGGTCGCACGGCCGCCGTCACCCGAGATCTGGCCGGCCCCGCCAGCCACCCGGAAGAGCCGCTGGAGCGGATCGATACGCCAGATCGAGGCGCCGCCGTCCAAAACGTCGCCGCGCATCAAGACGAAGAGCGTGCCATCAGGCCCTACCGCAAGCGCGCTCGGCAGCGGGTGTGTGTTGGACACGAAGAACTTGACTTCCAATGCGGACTTGCCGTCCAGGGAGCTGTTCGCGACACCACCCACTTGATCGCTGCCTGTGGCGGCGCCCGCGTACCTCGAAATGAGGCCATCGGGCGCAACACGCCGTACGCAGCCATTTCCCCAGTCGGCGATGAACATGCTGCCGTCTGGGCCGAAGGCGATGGAAGTGGGTCTTCTCAGCTTGGCGTTCGTCGCGGGTGCCACTCCTTCAGCCGGCTCGAAGCCCTCGACCCCAGGCGTGCCAACGATCGTCGTCAGCGACGAGCCGTCGACGCGGAGCACTGCGTGGGACAAGTCCGAGACGACGTGAAGCTGCTCACTGGCATCGAGCGCGAGAGCGTCAAGCTTGTCCACGCCGCTTGGCCGTGCGGAAGGCGCGACCACCTCCGTCGAAACGGGCGGCGAGCCCTCCAGCTTGCGGATCGACGTGCCTGCTGCGTCGATGAAGTAGATCACTCCAGCCGAAGTTCGCACGACGGCCCTTGCGACCTCGGTCGTCAGGCGTTGCATGACCAGGTCGTTCACCCCGTCCAGCCGGCGCCGCTCGCCGGTGCCCATCACCAAGGTGCGGGAGGCCTTGTCGAAAGAGTGGTGTTGACCGAAGTCCCATGCTCCCAGCCCCTGACCTTTGCTGGGCAAGACCCCGATGCCGCCTCGCCACTCGGCCCAGAATGTGAGCTCATCGCTGTACTCCTTCGCCGGTCCCTCGGCGATGGACGTCGCGGCGATTCCCCCGCCCGAGGAACCACCATTCCGCACGCCACTGATCATGCCTCCGGCGTTGTAACCGAACAGCGAGGTCGTGCCATAGGAGGCGGCGTAGACGTAACCGACTCGGACTTTCAGCGGCTGGCGGCCGTAGATCTTGCGCCCGTAGGCGTCGCGTCCATCCCAGGTGAACACCGCAACCTGATCGGGCCCGGGACCGAAGGTCTGGGTGAACACCCTGCCGGCGACATGCCACTCGACGATCGCACGCCGCACGTCGGTCGGCATCGCGCCCTCGCTGATGCGGACCTGCGCCGTGTAGCCGCGCCTGTAGCCCTCGACGCGATCGCTCCAGTACTCGAGGGTGAGGGGCGTGCCGGCGATCGGCAGCCGTTCACCGAGCACTTGGTTCTCGGACAGAACGATGGAGCCGCACGTCGGGCACGGGTCGGGCGTGGTCCCAGCAATGGGCTTGGGCTTGGGCGGGGTGGCGCCTGCCGGCGGGACGACGCCCCAGTTGATGTCCCACGTGCTGAAGTGCGGCAGCGCGACGCGCCAGAGCAGGGAGCCCGCGGCATGGCGCCCAGCGAGCTGCTGGCGCTCCGCCACGCTGATCCCGTGGCCATCGAGGACGGAGTCGGCGTCGGCGACCCCGTCGCCGGTGACGTCGAGCATGGCCTTCCCGGCGTCAACGCTCACGAGCTTCACGACCAAGCCGTTGTCGTAGGCCACCCACGTGGCCTTCTTCGGATCGTAGTAACCGAGCGGCGCCACGGAGCCGGCGGGGAAGCCCACCACGGCGTTCACGTAGAACACGACCGGCTTCGGGGAGCCGGCGGAGTCGACGAATACGACCCGGTCGGCCCCGGCGGCCTCGTCGACGTCGAGCGAGATCGCGTACGTGAAGGCGACGTTCGCCGGCAGCTCACCCGGCATCCCCGCGAGGCCAGCCCTCGTCACCTCGGTCGCGCGCACGTGCATCGTCGGCGACGGCAGGCTCGAGGCCGAGCCGTCGGTCACCCTCTTGGCGACGGTGCCCGGCTGGAAAAGGAGCGTCGCGTGCCGCTCGCCGTCGCCCGGAAGCGGGCTCGGCGTCGCGTCGTCCACCGGAGTGCTCTCCGCGACGACCCAGGACGAGCCGCCGAGCGTGACTTCGCGCGCCGCGTCCTTCGGCGTGAGCACCACTTCGGGTACGCGCACCCACTGCAGGACCTCCGTATCGACCGTGCGCTGCACGGTGACGTGATCGAGCAGCGAGATTCGGACCGTCACGCGACCGCCGCCGTTGACGACGAGATCGTACATGCCGTCGGTTCGCGAAAGCGTGTAGCCGAGCTCGGTATGCCCGAGGATCTCGACACGCGCCCCGGCGAGCGCTGCGCCAGCCAGGTCGGCTACGCGGCCACGCAGGACGCACGCTCGATCGGCCTTGACCTCTCCTGCGGTCACGCCCTTCTGCACCGGGTCGCTGCCGGAGTAGAGGAAGCCGGTCGATTCTTGCAGGCCCGTCGAGACCGTGGAGCTCGATGCTGCCTCGGCAGGTGCCGACAGCGGCGTGGCCACGGCGACGATGGCGCGCGGGCCGGTGGTGGTGTCGGCCGAAGACGCCGCGAACGCTTCGACGCGGAACCGGTACGCCGTGCCGGTCGTCAGGTCGGTGGCGTCCCAGGCCAGGGTGGACGCGGCGAGCGTCGCGACCGGTACGTCGTCGCGCAGGACGCGATAGCCCGCGATCGCGACCAGATGCGTCGCGGCGGCCCACGTGAGGTGGGCGCTGGTCGGTGAGAGCTGCGTCCAGGTCAAGCTCGCGGTGGCCGGCCAGGTGGGCGCGATGCGCTCACCGCAGGTCCCGGTGAGGACGGGCGCGTGCGCGATCTCCCCCGTCGCGGGATCGCAAGAGTCCGTCGTGCAGTCGTCGCTGTCGTCGATGACGAGCGGAGCACCGGGCAGGCAAGAGCCCCCGCCGTCGCACGTCTCGGCGCCGTTGCAAAGGTTGGAATCGCTGCACGACGTGCCGACGGTCGGGTACGTGCAGGCCTCCGCGTTCACGCCGTCGCACAGCGAGCCGCACGCACCGCTGCCCGCGCACGCCGGCCGCACACCGTGCACGGTCCCCGAGATCGTGGTGCAAGTCCCGATGGATCCGGCCGCATCGCATGCGGCGCACTGGGCCGAGCAAGCGCTGTTGCAACAAACGCCGTCGACGCATTGACCGCTGCTGCACTCGCGGCCGGCCCCACAACCGACGCCGTTCGCCTTCTTGGGCACGCATGCTGCGGCGTTGCACCAGTACGTCGACATGCAGCCGGCGTCGTCGGCGCACGCGGTCCTGCAAAGGTCATCGCCCCCGCACTGAAAGCCGCCACACGGGGTAATCCCATTGGAACGACAGGCCCCGCCGCCGTCGCAGACCTCGGCGTTCGTCGCCACGCCGTTCAAGCAGCTTCGCCGCGCACACTCGTCGTCGGGATTGGTCCCGTTCGCGATGGGACCGCACTCGCCGTCCGTCCCCGAGCCTTTCTTGGCCGCCGAGCACGCGACACACGTACCCGCGCAGGCCTCGTCGCAGCAAACCCCATCGACGCAGCTCCCGCTCGTGCACTCGTTCGCCGCTGCGCACGTGGCGCCGTTCGCCTTCTTCGCAACGCAGCTCGAGCCAGCGCAGTAGTGCGTCGAGGTGCACCCGCCGTCGTTCGCGCAGGTCGTCCCGCACGTACTGGCGGTCGCGCACGTGTACGGCGCGCAGGAGATCGAGCTGTTCGAGCGGCACGCGCCCGCCCCGTCACAGACCCACTTGTAGCTGAGCGTGCCCGCGGAGCACGCCTGGGCGGCGCATTCGCCGTCGGGATCGGTACCGTTCGTGATCCCCGAGCAGAAACCGTCCGCGGAGCCGGTCTTGCTGGCGAGGCAGCTCCGACACGTTCCGACGCAGGCTTCGTTGCAGCAGACGCCCTCGACGCAGCTCCCGCTCAAGCACTCACGGCCCTCGACGCAGGAGAGCCCGGTGTTCTTCTTCGCCACGCACGCCGGGGCATTGCACCAGTACCCGGACTTGCAGCCGGCGTCGGACGTGCACGAGCTGGCGCACGTGTTCCACGTCGCGCATTGGTAGGCACCGCACGAAGTCGTGCCGTCGCTCATGCACGCGCCGTCGCCGTCGCACACCTCGGCTCGCGTCATCACCCCGGCCGAGCAGCTGGCCGGCTGGCAACCCGAGGGCGGAACGACACCTTGATCGATCGGCTCGCACGCGCCGTCGACGCCCCAACCCTTCCGGGCCGCGGTGCACGCGTAGCAGGTCGCGGTGCACGCCGAGTTGCAGCAGACCCCCTCGGTGCAAATACCGCTCGCGCACTCGGCGGCGTTCGTACAACCCGCGCCCAGCGCGAGCTTCGGCGTGCACTGGCTCGACACGCAGCGCCTGTCCGGGCAGTCGGAGTCCGTCGCGCAGGTGCACCGACCGGCGCTGCAGGTGGCCGAGGCGCACTCCGTGCTCAGCGTGCAGGCAGTGCCGCTCGGGAGCTGATAGTGGTACCACGCGAGCGCGAGAGAGGTCCACGTGGTGTTGTTCGCGTACTTCTTCACCCCGATCATGTACTCGTCGTCCTGCACGACGGGCACGTCACATAACTCGTACGGGCTGTCCCAGGTCGACGAGTAGCAGCTCACGCCCGTCGTCGTCGTCCAAGACCCATCGGTCTTCTTGAAGAGGTGGAGGTCGAGATCGGCGTCGATCGTGGCCGACGTGCAGCCGGTGGGCGGGCAGTTCGCGGTGGCCTTCCAGGTGATGACCACCCGCAGCCGCCCGTTTCGCGCGGCGCGAGCCTTCCACTTCGGCGTCAGGTACGAGTCGGAGCCGAAGCTGCTGGGAAAGTACAGGTCGAGCGCCGTCCGCCCGTGTTCGGCGGTCACGTAGCCCGACGCCGACACCGCGTAGGCCGGCGACGCGAGCTGTGTCGCCTGGTACGCGTCGACGACCCCGGTACCGATCTTGTGCTCGCCCGAAGGCAAGCCGGTGAGCGCGGGCTGATCCGCGCGGCCCGTCGCGGTTGCCATGATGATCGCGCGCTTCTGCATCGGCTGCCAGCCCAGCACCGAGTCGCGCGCCTCGATCAGCGAGGATATCCCAGCGACCAGCGCGGTCGCCGCGCTCGTGCCGGTGAGCGTCGCGTTCGCCGCCGAGAGGCCGTTGGCCGGCGCGGCGACGTGCGGGAGCTCGTAGTCGCCGTGCGCCGTGAGCGGGTTGCCCCATGCGCTCTCGGTGTGCCAGGTGTCATCGCTGCGGTCGCCGGTGTTGGTGTCGGAGACGCCACCGACCACCAGACCGTTGAAGCCGCGGTTCGCCACGTAGTACGCGCCCGGCGTTCCCGGATCGATGCGGCCTGCCGAAGCCACCACGAGGACCGGCGGCCAAGCGCCATAGGCGAGCCAGTCGTGCTGCGCGTCGGTCCCGTTGGGCGCGCCGGCCGTAACGGCGTTGATCGCCCTCGTGAAGCTCATGGTGGTTGCGTAGTTGCTCAGGCACCACGAGTCGGCCGTCGTGACGTTGGCGACGTAGACGGTGGAGTGCGGCGCGACGCTGCGCCAGGGCGCGGTCGTCACGTGGGTATTCTTGATCAAGCCCGTCGTGACGCGTGTGTGCTCGTCGGCCGTTCCGCTCGGATCCGCGGTGAGCGCGACGTCGAGGTACGCGTAGCTGTCGGGCCTCGTGAGCTCCTTGATGCAGATCCTGCCGGTCCCCGTCGCGAGGGTGTGCGCCTCCGCCAGCCGAATGGACGGTCCCCACTGGGACGCCGTGCCCCAGGGCGATCCGGTGGCCTCGCCCGGGTAGCGATCGGTGCCGAGCTGAGCGATCTGCGGGAGCGCCTCGATCGCGCGAACCTGCGCCGCGGTCAGCCGCGCGCGGACGAGCGGGCCGCCGCGGTCGCCGAGCTCGGCCTCGGGCGCGTTCGTCGCGAGCCACTTGCGGATCGGGGTGAGCTTCGCGTCGAGCGCTGCATCGATCTTCGCGCGGTGGGCTGCCTGCGCAGATTCGCTGCGCGCGAGCTCCGCGCGATCGCTGGGCTCGATCGGGACGTCCGCCCAGATCCAGACCCACGCGCGCTCGCCTTCCGGAGCCGCAGCGACCCAGGCGTGAAGGTCCGGGCGGAGCTTGCCGTACTTCGCCCGGACGGTCGCGTGCTCGGCGTCGAAGAGCTTCTTCTCGTCCACGAGCTTGCCGGTCGCGTCGATCGTGACGACCGGAAAGCTCCCGTCAGGCGCGCGCAGCTTCGCCGAGGCGGCCACGACCTTCGTCTCGGGCAGGTTGAGTCGCGCGCTGTGCAGCACCTCGCACGCGGGGCACAAGGCCGCGGCCCGGAAGTCGTCCTGCGAGAACAACCCCGCGTCGACGCTGAGCGCCTGGCTGGCGGAGCCCACGGGCTCACCCGCGTCGGCGAGGCTGTCCCGAGAGTCTGGTCCGCACGACAGCGCGAACGAGGTGATGACTGCGGCGAGGGTCCACGTCGTGATCGTGTTCGCTCTCATGGCGCCGTGCCGACGCTACGCCTCGCGAACGGCGCGTTGCACCCACTATTCGCCCACGGAAGACCGGCGGATGACCAAGGTCAGCGGCTCAGCTTCGCGGCTGGCCGTTTCCGGCCACCGCGTTGGCCGCTTCCGGCCAACGCGGGGCGTCATGCGACCGAATGCGTCGCAAGCCAACGCCGTTCACGGCGGCTGCCGCAAACGAGCTGGCAGAGGCAGCGAGTGAGCGCCTGCCCGTGACAAGCGCGGCGGCGCCGCACGCGTAGCTGTCCCCCCGCGTTCGCGCACGTCGGGCCAGCCAGGCCCGGGTGGGATGCGGTACCCTGCCGCGAAGTGTCCGCAACCCACACCTGGACCGGCCGGACGCTCGGGCCGCAGTTCGTGGAACGTGATCCAACGGCGCGTTAGCCAGCGCGTGCAACTCCGGGCGGCTGATCCCCGCGGTGATCGAGTACACGCGCAGGCCCTTCGCAAGATCGTACCGGGCGGCATCGGGCTCAGCACCCACCTGTGCGACGGCGACCGGCTTCGTCGCGCATCGCCGCGGATGAGCGGGATCAACGTCGGCCCGATCGCAAGCCGGCGGGAACGCTGGCTCTTGGTCTCGCCGTCCTGGGTTCGGTGGGTGCGAACGACGGAGCGGTGCACGTGCGCGACGCCGTGTTCGAGATCGAGGTCGTACCATCCCAGCGCCTCGAGCTCTGACGCCCGCAGCACCAGGTAGGTGGCAAGCGTGAACATCCTCCGCCATTGGACGGACACGCCCTCGCACGACACGAGCCGGAGGGGCCTGCGACGAGGGTCCGCCGAGCGGACGCCGAGGGTCGGGTCTGACCATCGGCGACTCGCCGACGTTCAGGTGCCGGGGTCGACCGACACTGAACGCCAGCGACCGATGGTGACCTCGATGTCCGGATCCGGACACTCCGGGGAGCCAGACCGGTCAGATCTGACCGTCCACGCCAGCAAGCGAGCAGGTGCACGTGCGTCCACGCTGCGCATGCGCGTCAACGATCCGCGATTCGCGCGCGTACGAAGAGGCACAGTTGGCCGGTGATCGGCTCCGAGCCGGTGGGCGGCATCACGACCGACGTCATCGAAGCCGTGCGCGAAGCGCTCGACGAGAACGTGCAGAGCTCGAAGGTCGCGTGCGCCACCGCACATCTGCAGTGGTCCGCGGCGAAGTCGATCAACTTCCACGAACGCACCCCCGAGCAAGGCCGGCGTGATAGCTCGGTGACCTCGCGTGACCGAGCGCTGATCGACGCCGCCTTCCCAGTCCTGCGCTTCACCGGTCGCCGCAGTGGGAGCGTGCACATGGTCGACACTCGTCGCCAGCCGGACGCGCCCGTCATCGCGCTCCCAGACACCGCTGAGCAGCCGACCTGACACGGGGAACCACGCGAGACGGGCGCGGGTCGCGCTGACCGCTGCACGTCCCGACAGCCTCGGAAGCGTCGCGCTGCAGCAGCTCCGGGTCGAACCCGCGCGTGCGCCCGCCGCGTCAGATCAGAGCGCACCGCCGCTGGCAAGCACCTCCACCAGCTCCGCGATCACGCGATAGCGTTCGCTTTCCAAGCGCTCGATTTCGATCGGCTGATGACGCCGGTTCTGCGAGACGAGGCGGAGCCTGGTCCGGCCGTGCACGCGTCGTCGTTCGAGCTTCTTGAGGACGAAGGCGCCGGCGTCGTCGGGATCCTCGGCGTCGCGGATCTGCACCAGCACGATGCGACCGTCGATCTGACGCGGGGGTGCGCGGAACAGTACCCATGACCCGGCCGGAACCGAAGGCTCCATCGAGTCGCCGCGGACTTGGGCGACGAACATGCCCGGGGCGAGCCTGGCGCGCGCACGCGGCACGACCCACCGCCCCACCTCCACGGTCGTCGCGTCGCCCACCGGACCGGCGTCGGCCGTCAAGGTGACGAGCGGAACGCACCGTTTGAAGAGATCGCCGGGCCCAGGCTCGACCTCCTCGAACGCGCCGGTGACCTGGCGTGACGGGCGGCCCGGTCGCGGGCGCGGCGTCGTCGGCGTGAACAGGAGCGCCGACGGGTGCACACCGAGCTCCTCCGCGAATCTGACGACGGTCTTCAGCGTCAGGTTCTCGGTTCCCCGCTCGACGGCCTGCACGTATTGCGGGCTCACGCCGAGCCGCTCGGCGAACTGCTCCTGGGTCCACTTCCGCGCGGCTCGCAGCTCCGCGACGCGATGTCCGACGCGCCGAAGGACGACGTCGGGGTCGATCGTGCGCACCAGGGAAGGTCGTCACGATCGGGCGGCGAGAAACACAGAGCCATGGCTAGTGGTTGTTCCCGGGCCCGGGATTCCGCGGGCGGACGTTCAGCGGCTGCCGACGAGCTGGGCCCTCGGCGTGCTCGGCCACGACCAGTCGACGCGCCGACGACGGTCTCCGGACGTCACCTGCCTTGCCATTCGAATGTCGCGGTGTCGGAGCCACTCGCGGCGGGGCACAGCAGCGCGATGCGACCGGGGCCGACTGCTCCGCCACCAAAAGGCATCGGGCAGGCGGTGTTTGGACCCGGAAGCTCGGTCCATCGGCTACCGCTCCACTTGAAGAGCTTCCCGCCCGCGAACAGGTAGAGCGTCGTCCCGTCGTGCGTCATCCATACCTGGCCGACCTTGGAGCTGTTGGTTTCCGTTGGTGCGTCCGCCTTGTTCTCGCAGGTCGCTCCGCCGTCCCACAGATAGGTGGCGGCGCCGTCGACCAGCAGGACCTCTTGCGCGTCAGGGCTTGCGGCATGGATGGTGCTTGTCCCGGCCCCGCTCCTGGTAAGGCAAGGCGTTGAGGACACGATCTCGCTCCAGCCGCTCGCATTCAGAATCCACGCTTTTCTGTTGGCGCTGTCGTTGCAATCTGAACCGCCGATCGCGAGTGCACCGCCCTTCACGAGCGCAAGCCTGGTTCCGACGAAGCCCTTGCTGGTCGATTGCGGAGGCACGTACTCCTCTTTGCTCCAGGCGCCGCCCGAGTACTTCCAGGCTTCCGCCCGACATTGAGCCGAGGCGCCGCTGACGGTCCCACCGAGCAGTCGCGCCTCGCGGGCGAGGGTCGCGCCCGCCAACGCTCCGCCCGGGACCTGTCCGAATGGTGCGGGTGCGAAGTTCGGTGGGTCGCCTTGTGTGATCCGGCTCCACTTGCCCTCGCGGTACTCCCACGTCTCCGAGGCTGTAGACGACTCCACATTCCCGACGGCCAGCAGCCTGTCGCCGAGAGACGCCACGAGGAACTTGCCGCGAGGCACCGCTGCGCCGGCCTCGGCCTTGATCTCGATCCACCCCGCGGTGCCGCCTCCGTCGGCACCGACTCCGCCGCCACAGTCGACGCAATCGACCTTCGTGTACTGGTCGAGACCGCCGATCGAGTTGCACGACACGGTGATCGCGACCAGCGACAGAAGCGCGGCGCGCGCCCAAATTCTGAGTTCAGAACGCACCGTACACTCCCACGGTTCCGAAGCCGATCGACGGCTTCATCCACGCGCCATGGGGCGCGGCCTCGGGCCGAGAGGGACGCGAGAGGAGTCCGTAAGTCGCGATTGCCGCTCCGACGCCCGCCACGACGAAGGAGACCGTCGACACGTACCCCAGCGTTCGCGAGCTGTCGTAGTCGGCGTGGGTCGGCGGCAGGCACTTGAAGTCGTCGGTGCAACGTGACTTCACCGAGTCGGCCTGCGACAGCGACATCCAACCGGTGACCGACCCCACCGCGACTCCCACGCCGGCGACCCCCAGTCCGATCCACGTGAGCGTGCTCAGCCCGCCGCCACCGGTCGGCCGGCCGGCCTCTGCCGGAGTCGTCGCGCTGGCGGATGGACTCGCCGCCGCGCCACCGATGGCGACCGGAACGTCCTTCGTCTCGCCCTCTGCGACGGTCACGGAGGCCTTCTTCTGCTTCGATCCGGCGGAGACGATGACGACATGGGTGCCGGGATTCACCTTGTACGGCGCGTCGGGCGGCACCTGGTCCTTGCCGACGACGACGGTGACCGACGAGGCGCCGGCACCGGAGACCCTGACGGTGATCGAGGGAATGCGCTTGGCGAGATCGGTCGCGAGCGCCGCCGCGTCGTTGCGCGCCGTCTTGCCCTCGCTCGACTCCTTTGGGTTCACCGGGAGCTTCGTCACTTCGACCGCGACCTCTCGCGCTTCGATCAACTCGCCCAAGGCGACGTGCTCCTTCGCGAGATCCAGCCCGATGATCGGCGTGGGAACGAGCGCGTACGCCTGCTTGAGCTTGTCGCGCGCCTCCGCGTGATTGCCCTTGTCGCGCAGCGCCCGCGCTTCGGCGACGAGCGACTTCGCCGATGCGATGGCCGCGGCCGACGGTTCGGCGTGAGCAGGTGAAGCCCGCGCCACGGCCAAGGCGCTCGCCAGCCATCACCGCGAGGACGGCCCTGCTAGAAGATGTTCGGGTCATTGGGCGGCTTGGGGGTTGTCGACGTCGTCGATTTGGCCGGGGCGGGCGGGGTTGGCACGCTCGCAGCGGTCAGCTTCTTGGGGGATGACGCGTTCTTCGCGGCGACGTTCGTCATCGCGACGCTCGGCGACGCATCCGCGACCAAGTCGAGCGGGAGCAGCTCGCCGGTCGCGGCCTCGTGGGCGGGCGGCAGCTCGAGCGATGGTGCAGCTTTGGCGGGCGCTGGCTCGGGCTTCGCCGTGGGCGCGCCGGGCTCCGCAACGGGTTCGCGGGCGACGACGGCCACCACGGCCACCACGATCGCCCCGACCGTCACGAGCAACGCGCCGATCGCGATGGGGACTCGGCGCGAGCGACGAGCGGTCGCCTGCTCGGCGTGCAGCCCGACTCCCGCGGTCGTGCTCATCGGCAGCGTGCGGGCGATGGGATCGACGGGTGCTTCCGGGCGAGACGTTCCGGCCAGCGCGCGCGCGAGCGCGTCGCTCAACTCCTTGGCGTTCGAGAAGCGGTCGCTTGGGTCGCGCGCGCATGCCTTCGCAAACCAGGCATCGAAGCTCGCGGGCAGCGTCGGCGCGACCTTGGACGGGGCGGGGAGCGGGTCGTGGCAGATGGCGATCGCGAGCGCGCCGATCGTCTCGGCTTCGAATGGGCGTCGACCGGTGATCGCCTCGAGCGCGGTGACGCCGAGCGCCCAGAGATCGGTACGCGCGTCGACCGCTCTGGACCCGCGCACCTGCTCCGGGCTCATGTAGTAGGGGGAGCCGAGCATCGCGCCGGTCGTCGTCGCGACGAGACTCGTATCGCTCGACTTGGCGATGCCGAAGTCGAGGACCTTGGCGAAGACCTCGCCGTCGCCTCCGTCGGTCAGGAAGATGTTGTCCGGTTTGATGTCGCGGTGAACGACGCCTCGATCGTGCGCGCGCGACAGCGCCTTCGCGCAGTGGGACACGATCGTGACGACTTCGGTGGGTGGGAGGCGGCGCTCGCGATCGAGGCGCTGACGAAGGCTCTCACCCTCGAGCAGCTCCATCGCGATGTACGGAATGCCCGCGGTCGTGAGGCCGTGATCGAGGGTCTGCACGACGTGCGGGCTCCGCACCTCGGCTGCCGCCGAAGCCTCCCGCTGGAACCGCGCGATCGCCTCCGTGCTCTTTGCGAGTTCGGGCGAGATGAACTTCACGACGACGTCGCTTCCGAGCCCGTGGTGACGGGCAATCCACACCGTGCCCATGCCGCCGGCGCCGAGCGGTCGCACGAGCTCCAGGCTCGGCGTGATGCGTGTGCCGCGTTGAAGGGGGGCGTCGTTCATGAGAGCGGTGGGCGGACGCGCCCGGGCGAAGCGACTCGTCTTCGAAAAGACTACCCATGGGCAGGTGTTTCGCAAGGAGCCGAAGGTCCCGCTCCACGCTGGAGCGCGCTCAGGCGTTCCGAGCGCCCATGGCCGCCGGTACCCCGTCGCGGAGCTTCCTCGACGCCGCGGTGCGATCGCTGGTGTCGCATCCGGACCGCGCCGGCTCGATGGCAGTGGACGCGGCGGCGGACGACAGGCGAGGCTCGTGGGCATGCCGAGCTACCCGTTCGACCACGACCTGATCGTCGAACCCAAGCGCCTCGTCGGTGAGTCGGAGACCTAAGATGTTCGGAAGATACGCGCTCGCAACGTTCACCCTGGCTGTCATCGCCGGCAACGGATGTCGGCCGGCACACTCGCCTGTCCCAGTCGGAGCCGGGGTGATCGCCACCTCACCCCGCGGGATCGGTGACTCCTACCTGGGAGTGCCACTCGATGCGCATTTCCGGCCCTTGCAGGGCGAAGAAGCGACGACGCTCTTTCCGAAGGCGACGGTGGCGCACTTCCCCGACGACAAGATGGCGCATGAGTTCTTCGTGGTCGAAGACTCGGTGATGCTCGAAGCGAATCTCGCCGCTTGGGGCATGGTAAGTGTTTTGATCCCGCACGTCCTGCCGCAAACCGGCCCGGAAACTCGACAAGGGTCAGCGTGAGCTGAGGAGCCGCGGACGCCCAGCGCCGACGATGAGGTCGGCACGGAGGCGTCGATGGCCAAGAAGAAGAAGGTGGATCTGCGCGGGCGTCGGTTCAGCCCGGAGCAACGCGCGACGGCGCTGATGTTGATCGCCGCCGGCAACCCCCGCGAGGAGGTCGCTGCAAAGGTTGAGACGACGACCGAGTCGCTCCGTCGGTGGGTGCAGCGTGCGGAGCGCGACGGCACGATGCCGGTGCTGCCGGCAAAGACGAAGGCGCCCAAGACGTCGGCGCCGGCGCTCGCCACGGCGGTGCCCTCGGAGGCGAAGCCACCGCGGTCGCCCTACGCGCCCGCGGATCCGGCGCAGGGGCTCTCCGACGTCGAGGTCGCCGGCATCCTCGAGTGGAAGCGCAAGCATCCTTCGATGGGGCCGGCGCAGCTCCGCGCGCAGCTCAAGAGGTTCCGTGGCTGGCGCATCTCGCTCAAGGCGATCGCGCGCGTCTTGCGCGGTCACGGCTACGAGCCCGTGCATCGGGGCAAGCGTCCGAAGGGGCCGGAGCCGAAGCGCTTCGAGGCGCCGCGCCGGAACGCGCTCTGGCAGATGGACTTCTGCGAGGTGCGCGTCGGCGAAGACAAGCTGTACGTGCTCATCGCCATCGACGACTTCTCGCGCTACTGCGTCGGGTTCGCGGTGAGCGACGCGCCCTCGAGCAACGTCGTGACCGAGACGTTCCGCGCGGCGATGGCGCGACATGGAAAGCCCGAGTGCGTGCGCACCGATCGCGGCGGAGGCTTCACCGCCTTCTCGAAGGAAGGCGACTTCGGGCGCGTGCTCGAGGCCGAGCTCGTCGATCACATCGTCGGCAAGTCCTACAGCCCACGCGGAGGCGGCAAGGTGGAGTCCGCGGTCGGCACGCTGAAGCGCGAGCTCTGGGAGCTCTTCCACTTCGAGGATCGACACGACGCCGAGCTGCGCCTCGCGCGCTTCTTCGACGAGTACAACGAGGATCGCGCGCACATGGGCATCGACGGCCTGACGCCCGCCGATCGCTTCTTCGGTCGAGCCGATCGCGTGCTCGCGCGCATCGACGCGATCTCGCGTGGCCGGCAGGCGGCGATCGCGATGACGGCGCCGCCGGGAGGCCCGATCGAGGAGCTCGGCGTCGCGCCCGGCAAGAGCCCGATGGAGGTCCTGCGCCTCACCCTCCACGACGGCGTGATGGAGCTTCGGTTCTGCGGCGCGCGCGTCGTGCTCGGGCGCGTCACGACCTGAGAGACACGCCGTGCAGAAGAGGGGTAGAGGACAGTTACCACACCACCACAACCCCTCCGCTGCAGGCATCCGTGACATCGCACGAGTCCGCCCCGCGTCCAAGCCCGATCCTCGCCCTGGTCGCCCTGACCGTCGTCTTCCGGTTCTGCCCGAGCTGGTTGACCGTCGACGTCGCCGAGGCCGCGCGCCTTCACCAGACCAACGCAGAGCGCGTGAGCCGGCTCACCTCGCGAGTGCTCTCGGAGTTCGAGCAGGCGATCTCGACTGTTACCCGACGCGGACGGCCCCCGCGCGACCGGAGCGACGATGGCCATCCCGAGCTCGTGTTGCTCCGTGCGCTGCTCGAGATCGCGACCTCGGTGATCGCGGCGCTCTCGACGCGCGTCTCGGTGCGCCGGCTGATTCGACCGCTCGTCATCGGTGCTTGGACGCGACTCTCGAAGACGACGCCGTCGATCACGATGGCGCGGTTCGCGAAGGTCCTCGCGTTGCCCGTCCGCACGCTGCGCGAGTGGCTCCGCACTCCTCCGTCGGCACAGCACCGAGAGCCTGCCGAGACCAGTGCGCCGCCGACATCGAAGCCGCCGCGCACGCGGCCTCCGCGACGACCGCGCTTCGCCTACGACCTGGTCGTCCCCGGCACCCAGCTCGGCGGCGACACGACCGACCTGTGCGCGTTCGGCGTGCCGATCAAGCTCGTCGGCGTGCAGGACATCGGTGCGCGCGACAGTCGGCTCTTCGACTCCGTCGTCCTCGACGAGCGCGAGTGCGCAGAGCACGTCATCCAGGCGATCACCGACGCCATCGATGGTCGCGAGGGCTTCCAGGTGCTCACCGATCAGGGCACGTCCTTTCTCGCGCAGAAGACGCGCGATGCGCTCGACGCGCTCGGTGCGACGCACGCGCCGCAGCGCGAAGGCCACCCACAGGGCAAGGCGACCGTCGAGCGGGGATTTGGCTCGCTGAAGGACATCGTCGCACCGCTGCTGTCGCTGACCGACCGCCTCGCCGACGCGCTCCCGGCGCTCCGGTCGGTCGAGCTCGCGACGGCCACCGCGCGACTCGTCGTCTCGGTGGCGCTGCGCGCGTACCAAGCCGGAGCCCGCGCTGCGCGCCTCGCCATCGACGCGCGGGCTGGACTCGACGAAGACGCGCTCGTGCGCGTCGCCGCGCGTGCACGCGAGCAGGCCATCGCCACCGAGCACAGCGTCAAGCTCTGGCTCCAGCACGTCTACGACCTGTACTCCTTCGACGTCGCGCGTGACCGCTTCGTGCGCGAGCTGCGAGCGTACCCTCTCGCGGCGCTGAAGGACGCCGAGGCGCGGCTCCGCACGCAGCTGCATCGCGTCGATCTCCGCTCGCTCTTCCGCTACTTCGCCTCGCTCGTCCGCACAGCCTCGGAGGAGCACGCGCGCGAGCGCGCGCTCGAGCAGCAGATGCTCGACGAACGCGATCGGACCGAGCGTGCCGCGGCGGCACGTGCTGCGCGCATCGACCACCTCCAAGCGCGACCCGACGTCTGGCTCCGCGAGGCGATCACCATGCTGGCGGCGCAGTGGCACCCGACCAAGCGCGCACTGCTCTTCGACGGCGCCGGCGCGCTCGGCCTGGTGCGCGCGGCGCTCGAGCGGCTCGTCGCGCTCAACGGCTCGCGCCCCGCGGCGGACATCGCGTGCGGCGTCTTCGCCGACTTCGTCCTCCGCCACCACGATCGCCTCGGCGACGCCGGCGTCGACGCGATCGAAGCGATCGTGCAGCGCGAGCTCGAGTGCCTGCACACTCGAGCGCACACACGCGGCCACTCCGACTCGACCGCCGACGGGTCGCCGCCTATCATGCTCATGCTCCCGCTCGGGCTTTTCAGGCGCCCGCGGCCTCCGGAACCCTTGTCGATTTAGGCGGCAAGACGTTGGGGATCATCACAGGTAAGCGCCTCGGCCGGCATGGGCGGTGACTCGCGGTACGCGAGCTATCGCGCCTACCAAGTCAAGTACGTCGCGACGTTGGACGATCGAACGGCGATGCGCACGCCGCCGCCGGGTGCCCTCTACTACCCTGCCAAGATCTACTACGGCCACTCGTTCGAGGCCCTCTTCATTGGTAGCTCGCGCCGCTTCCACGCGGGCGTGAAGGCACGGTTCACGAAGGGCATCGGCGCGTCGGTCAACGCCTTCCAGTCGAGCGAGAAACTCGAATTGCGGTACGTCGGCTACGGGTTGGAGCCGAAGACCGGTGACGCGATCTTCGCGAAGTCCGACGACGACGTGCGGGACAAGTACCAGTCGAACGGGAAGAACCCCGTCGCGATCTTTGTGGAGTATCGGCCCCTGCCCGGCGCGGCGTTATCCGCAGCTTCGAGCGTCCCGTGGATCGCACCGCTCCAGGCTCAAGTCACATTCGAGAGTCTCAAGGTCTACGACGATGGGTCCGCCGGCTCGACGCCGTGGTACGCGGAGGCGTACTGCACCGTCAATGGCGCGGAGTTCGATCTCGGAGCCAAGGTCGACGCGATCCCCCCTGGGATGCGGATCGACGCGGTGCAGACTGTCACCTCAAATTGGTCGGCCACGATCGAGTGCCTGCCCGGCGACGTGCTCCAGTGCGGGACGCGCGGCAAGTACGTCGATACCTTTAGCTCCGGTCCGCTGCCGACGGCGGTGATGCCTCCGTTCAGCATCACCGGCGCTGGATCCTGGACGGCGACGACGCCACGCGCGAAGAGCAACAGCATCGACTACGAGGTCAACTACCGCATCGATGTGCGGTAGCTCGGGGCTGCACGATGACAGCCCCGTACCGCTTCGCTCAGACGGCAGCAGCGATGGTCGCTGCCCTCATGTGCACGGGCGCGTCGTGCGCGAAGATGCCGACAGTGCGTCCGAAGAGCGCGACCGTCGCGCAGGTTTGCCCTAATCGCATCCGCATCCGCCTCGAAGCGGACCTGTTCAACGACAACCCCGCGGGCGCCAACGTCCATCAGATCCAGCTCGACCTCATGGTCGGCGGGAAGAAGCTCCCGCAGATCAACGAGAAGCTGGCGCTCTACATCCCGAAAAAGGAGTGGACGACGCTGGCGGTCGGGGCCTGGGTTCCTGCGGCCGACATTCCATCGCTCTTGATCGCGCCGACGCTCTTCAGGGACATGCCGTACGAAGCGCGAGGGCGGGTGTGGGGTCACGCAGCGGGTTCCTCGTTCTCGAAGGACTTCGTATTGACCGGCACGATTCCACGCAACGAGCTTTTCCTCATGGCGCAGAAGTCGATGATCGACCAGTCGAGGTCGCCGATCGGGTGGTGCGCGCACTAGTCCAGCACCACTCGAAGGACGCGCCGAGCCGCCGAAGGTCCTCTCGACGCCGCTCGTAGTCGGGGATCGCTCGACCGAGAGCCGACCAGAACGCCCCCGTGTGTTCGGGGTGGCGCAGGTGCACCAGCTCGTGCGCGACGACGTACTCGACGAGGGACATGGGCGCGTGGATGATCCGCCAGTTGAGGCGCAGCGTGCCCGTCGTGTCGCAATGTCGTGGTCGATGTTCACCTCAATCGCTGCGCCGCGGCCTGCCCCGGCGCCGCTTCTCCCTGCGATTCGGCGGATCAAAGAGCGTTCGGGTCGGTACGTCCAGGCCTCGTGCGATCCTCACCAAGGTGCGGATCGTCAGGTTCATCCCGGCCTCGACGCGTTGGAAATTCTTGAGCGGCATCCGTAACTGCTCGGCCGCCTCCTGCTGCGTCCACCCGCGCTCGCGTCGCAGCTCCGCGATCTTCCGCCCAACGTCGTCGATGACGGCACTCGGGGTCTCGCCTGCAACACGACTCACGGTGCCACGGTCGCCCGTTGACCGGCCGTAAAAACCACATCATCATGTGGTAAAATATGGCGACCCAGATCGGACTGGCGCAGCTCGTCGTAATCACCGCGATGGTGAGCGCCTGCTCGTCCTCGAGTTTCACCACCGGCGGCGAAGCCGACGCCTCGCCCGACTCCGTCGGCGCCGAAGACACGCAGACCGCGGTTGACACCGGCGGCGCGGCGGACGCCGAAGTCGATTCGGGCTGCACCCCGCCCACGTATGCGACGTGCGATAGGCTCACCAACTGTGGGTGCAGCGCGGCGCAAAAGTGCGACAGCGTCGCGGGCGCGACCGCGTGCGTAGCGTCAGGCCCCGGCGCCCTCGATGCGAACTGCACGACAACCTCGGGCTGCGCGCGCGACCTGACCTGCATCGGCGGCCGGTGCGTGAAGAAGTGCGCACGCTTCGGAACGGAATGCGCGGCCGTCGCGGGCACGCACTGCGGTAAGGTGACCGACCTGCAGTCGCGCCAAGGCGACGTGTGCGCTGGGGCATGCGATCCCGCTCCACCCGCCGCGATCGGCTCAAGCTGCGGAACGGCAGCCGCGTGCCGGATCTATCGGCCGGACGGTCTCAATGCTGAGGCATACTGCGAGACGAAGACAGGGACTGCGGGCGACCGCGAGCCGTGCACCAGCGACGCAAGCTGCAAGCCCGGCTACTTCTGCGACAAGGCCATGGACGGCACCACCCTGTGCTGGAAGTGGTGCAGGGTCGGGACGACGAGCTCGGGGTGTCCGACGGGCCAGATGTGCAAGTCGAACTCGCCCAAGACGGTGGTCGTGATCCGAGGCGCGTCGACCGAGTTCGGTGGTTGCAGTCCGTAGGACGCGCGCGCCGAGCGAAGCTGCGCGGTTGCCCCGGGTTCCTCTAGCGGCCTTGCCTGCTTCCTGCGACGCCTCCCGCAACAATCCGCGATGCACAGCACCCTGTGTGCCTTCGCCTGGTGGCGCCGCCTGAACTCCACTGTCGAGAGTCAGCGATCCGCGAGCCGCCTGACAGACGTGGCTGCCGGGCGCGCATGTCGCGTGGGGGGCTCCCCGGTGACGCCGCGTGGCGCGCCGCCGGTCGCTTCCGATTTGCCATGAGGTGCAGAGTGATCACGCGAGCTGGTGTGCGACTGGACTTGTGTGAGGCGTCCCGCGATCCGCAGCACGACCTGCGACGCCGAGCAGGAGCACCTGCGCGAGCCGCAGGCCTGCGGCGGCGAGGCCCTCACGGATGCCGAGCGGCGGTTCCTCGATTATCTGGCGCAGATGCTCGTCCAACGAGCGGCGTCCGGTAGCGGCGCGGACGATGAGGAGGGATGATCTCGTGGTGGAGACGGATCGCCTGCGTGGGAAGAAGGTCGCGTTGTACGCGCGTTACTCGAGCCAGCTGCAGCGCGAGGCTTCCATCGAGGACCAGCTGCGTCGCTGCCGCGAATGGGTCGTCGCGCGCGGCGGCGTGGTCGACCCCGATCTCGTGTTCGTGGATGCGGCGACGAGCGGCGCGAGCCTCGCGCGACCGGGGTTCGAGAGCCTGATGCGCCGGCTCGCCGCGAAGCCGCCCATCGAGGTGATCGTCACGGAAGACCTCTCGCGCATCACGCGCGACTTCGCCGACGCGGGGACGGTCTTCAAGAAGCTGCAGTATCTCGGCATTCTGCTCGTCGGAATTGCTGACGGGATCGACACCTCGGCGAAGCATGCCAAGCTCACCTACGGCGTGAAGGCTTTGATCGGCGAGGTCTACCTCGACGATCTCCGCGACAAGACCAAGCGCGGCCTGGAGGGCCGCCGCCTCGCCGGGTACTCCACCGGCGGGCTTCCTATCGGGTACCGCAGCGCACCCGTTCTCGACGCCTACGAGCGGACGATCGGCCACCGCATCGAAGTCGATCCCGACGGCGCGGCAGTTGTCCTGCGGATCTTCTCGCTCTACCTGGAAGGGCGTTCGCACGAGGCCATCGCGCGTCTGTTGAACGATGAGCGGGTACCACCGCCACGCGCGCGCACGCGCCATCGGCGCAAGGGCTGGGTCGCGAGCACCATCCGCGCGATCCTGCACAACGAGGCGTACGTTGGCCGGTGGACGTACAACCGAAACGAGTGGCGGAAGGTGCCCGGCACCAACGCGCGGCGGCCGCGTCCACGCGATACCGCCGAGCACATGGTCTCGCATCACGACGATCGCCGTATCTTGGACGACGAAACTTGGTCCGCAGTGCAGCGTCGATTGCGTGAGGTCCGTCGGTTCTACACCGCGACCGCCGACGGCGCGCCGAAGGGGCGTGCTGCGGGGCGCGCGACCACGTACCCGCTGAGCGGGATTCTCCACTGCGGCGCGTGCGGGGCACCCCTGGTGATCTCCGGAGGCTCGAGCGCGCGCTACTACCGCTGCGCGGATGCAAAGAAGCGCGGCACGTGTCGGAACAACCTGTCGCTCCGCGAGGACGTCGTCCGGCGAGGGGTCCTCGAAGGTATCGCGGACCGCCTCAGCTCACCGGCCGCCATCGCGTTCTTGCGCGAGCGCGTCGCGCACTACCTCAGCGAGCTCGGCCGCTCGGCGACTGGCGAGCTCTCGGAGCGGCGCGAACGGCTCGAACGCACGAAGCAACGCATCCAGAGGCTCGTCCAGTTCGTCGCAGACGGCGACGATTCGGCGGCCGTGCGGTCGGCGCTGCGCGACCTGGAAGCGCAGGCGCGCGCGGAGACAACGGCGCTCGCTGCGTTGGTGGCGGACGCGCGTGCTCCGATCGAGCTTCCGACCCCGGACCAGCTCCTGAGCAAGCGCGTCGAGCTCGAGCAGATCGTCGCGACGGACCCGACCCGGGGGCGCGAGGAGCTGCGCCGCCTCTTCGAGGGCGGGCGCCTGCTGCTACACCCGCAGGCCGACGGTAGCTACGTCGCGGAGACGAAGCTGTTTCTGTTGAGGGCGTTCTCGCCGCAAACGACGAAGGCCGAACCTGGTGGGTCCGGCCCTCGTGCTACAGCCCTGGGTTGCGCGGGGAGGAATTGAACCTCCGACCTTCGGGTTATGAGCCCGACGAGCTACCGCTGCTCCACCGCGCGTCAGTTGGGAGTCGGCACTCTACTCGGCGCGCCCCCCCTGTCAAGCGCGTGACCGACCCCGCCGCGACGGCATCGATCAGGCGCCCCGCGGCCGTGGCCGCACCCCATTTTCGAGCACGGCCGTGGGGCGTGGCTTGCGGTCGCGCGTGCTTCTTGCTGTACCTGAACCCGACACATGACCCGGACCCAGAAGAAGATCGTCATGTATTCCACCGCCTGGTGCCCCTACTGCACCCGGGCGAAGCGGCTGCTGCAGAGCAAGGGCTGGGCGTTCGACGAGATCGACGTCGACGGCGACGACGACAAGCGCGCGTGGCTGCGCGAGGTCACCGGCCGCCGCACGGTCCCGCAGATCTTCATCGGTGAAGAGTCCGTCGGCGGGTTCGACGACATCCACGCGCTCGACCGCGCGGGCGAGCTCGAACGGAAGGTCTTCGGCGCGTGAACGAGATCACCCTCGAGAGAACCGCCACGCCGCTCGAGACCGTCGGTCTCGTGTGCGCGCGCGCGTCGTTCGTCGCCGTGCTCGTCGGCGTCGTCGAGGGCATCACGGTCTCGCGCCTCACCGGCGTCTCGGTCGCGGGCATCGGGCTCGCGACGGCCGGGCTGTGGTTCCCGGCCGCCGTCATCGCGCTGCTCCCGGCGACCAGGCTGCACCGCTTCTCGAAGCGCAAGGTCGCCACGGCGCTCCTCGTCGCCGTCCTCACGACCCTTCTCTTCGCGAAGTTCGCGACGACCGTCTCCCCGGTCCTCCGCGCGCTCCCGGTCGAGGCGTCGGTGGCGCTCGCGTTCGCGTGGCTGGCGGCCGGGCTGCAGCTCGACGATCCGTTGAGGCGTCCGCTCGCGATCATCGGCATCGTGGTCGCGGTCGTCCTGCAGATCTTCTCCACCCGCTGGGTCGACGCGCACCGTGCGTTCGCCGGTCTGCTCATCGAGCACACCGCCGTGCCGCGGCTCATGCTCCGCACGGTGCTCCGCCGATTCGTCTGACTCGACTCAGCGCCCGCCGAACGCCCTGGGCTCGATCGACATGAGGTAGGCGTAGAGCGCCTTCTTCTCGATCTCGTCCATCTGCGAGGTGTTCTCGATCGGCATGAACGGATCGAGCTTCTTGCCGTTCTTGCGCGCGCCCGTGGTCACCAGCTTGTCGAAGTCGTCGTAGGTCCAGCCCTTCAAGCCGGTGTCGTGCGGCGTGAGGTTGAGCGGCACCGGCATCGAGGGGGGCGCGCCGGGGATCGGTCCGCCGCTCAGGTTCTCGCCGTGGCAGCCGATGCAGCCCTTGGCGAGGAACCTCCCGTACGCAGCGGTCGGCTCGGGTTTGCCCGCGAGCTCCACCGGGCCGGTGGCCACCTTGCGCGCGACGTCGATCACCAGCATGCCCTTGCGGTCGAGCACCTTGGCCAGCGTCTTGAACTCGAGCGGGCCGTTCGCCTTGTCGCTGTTCGGCACGCTGCGCACGTACGAGATCACCGCGGCGAGCTCGTCGTCGGGCAGCCAGTTCACCTCGGTCGAGGGCATGAACCTCGCCGAGCGGCCGTCCTTCTTGATGCCGAAGCGGATCAGACGCGCGAGCTCCGCGTCGCTGTACACGGCGCCGAGGCCGCCCCCGGTGATGTTCGGGCCGGTGAACTGCCCGAGCGGCCCCATGACCACCGTGTTGCCACCGGCGAGGTCCTTGCCGTGGCAGTCCTTCGAGCTGCAGGCCGCGGGGCCCTCGACGAGGTGTTTGCCGCGCGCGACGACCGCCGCGTCCTTCGACGCCGCGATCTTCGGCGCCGGCGTGTCGTAGGTCTTCGACATGCTCTCGTCGAAGGCGCGCACCTGCATCAGCACCCAGCCGCCCGCTCCGAGCGACGACACGCCGAGCACCCCCACGACCCCGAGCAGGATCTTCTTCAAAACTGGCTTCATCGCGCCTCCTCCCTCGAAAGACGCACCCTATCGACGATTATGACCGATGTCATTGCCGCCCCGCGCTGGACGGCCAGGGCAAGCGCGCGGCATCATACGCCCATGCTCTCGCGTCGAGATGTGCTGCGCGGCGCCGCCATCGCCTCGGGCCTCGTGGTCCTCGGATGCCGCAGCCGAAGAGGCGCGCCGACGTGCACCGACGTGTCGACGCTGTCACCAGAGGACGCTCAGACCCGCGTCACCCTGAAGTACCTCGATCGCGCCGAGGATCGCTCCCGCGCTTGCGAGGTGTGCACCCAGTTCATCGAGCCCCAGGCCGAGGGCTCCTGCGGGAGCTGCCGGGTCCTCAAGGGCCCGATCTCGCCCGCCGGGTGGTGCAAGGTTTTCGCGCCCAAGTCCTGAGCGGCCCACGCGGGTTCGAAAGGCCGGCGCCCCCGCCGGCTGCGCTCACCCGACGAAGAGCAGCGTCGCCGACCCCTTCGCGCAGAGCTCGCCGTGCGGATCCCAGGCGATGCACTCCACGGTCGCCGTGGTGTTGCCGGCGCGGAGCATAGTGGCGTCGACGATGACGTGACCGCCACGAATCTGGCGGAAGAACCGGGAGCTCGTCTCGAGGATCGCGTGCTGCCGCGCGGGCGCGACCGCGTACGCAAGCGCCGCCATCACCGGCTCGAACATCGCGACCACGAACCCCGCCGACAGCGAGCCGAACGCGTTCACCCAGCCCTCGTGCGCGGGGTAGCGCACCCGAATGAGCCGCGGCGGCGACCAATCGAGCACCTCGCCGCCCAGGGCCTGCATGGCGGGCGAGGGGCGAAAGCTTTGCGCGATCTGCCCGGAGGGCACCGTGACCTGGGGTACCTGGAGCACCGCGAGCTGGCCGTCATGCCCTCTTCGCGTCTGAGGCGGCGTCTGAGGCGGCGTCTGCGGCGGCGCCTCCGGCGCGCGAGGCGACGCCGACGGGAGCGTGCGCTGCTGGGCGTCGCGATGCTGCGTCTCCTCGGATGAACCGGGTTCGGACGAGAAGAGCCCGGGAAGATCGGTGAACGGCGGCTTGGGCGGGACCGGCGGCTCCATCGCCGCATCAAGCTACCAGCAACCGGCCGGGCGACGCTCTGCCGCGGCGCGCTTTTCCCAGGATCGCGAAATTGTTGCGCGCAGCGCTCGGCAATCCGAAGGTCCTGCGCAAACGCGGCGCGCCCCCCCTGGCAAGCGGCCAGATCCCCGCAAATTCAGCATGTGACCACGCGTCCTTTGCCGGCATCGCTGATGCAGCTGGGGAGGCCCGCACATGGCGACCTCGGGCATCGACTCTCTCGACCGTTACCGCGCTTCTCTTCAAGGCACCGAGCCCCTCGATCCCGTCGAGGAGCGCGCGCTCGCCGCTCGCTGGCGCGAAGGCGACTCCGCCGCAGGCGATCGCCTCATCAAGGCGAGCCTGCCGTTCGTGATCTCCATCGCGCTCGAGTACCGGCGCTGGGGCGCCCCGCTCGAGGATCTCGTCCAGCAAGGCAACCTCGGGCTGCTCAAGGCGGCGAAGAAGTTCGATCCGCAGCGCGACTGCCGGCTCATCACCTACGCGGTCTACTGGATCCGCGCCGAGATCCGCGACTACGTCGTCCGTGGCTACCGCCTCGTGCGCATCGGCACGACCAAGAACGAGCGCCGCGCCGTCCGCAACTACCGCAAGACCCGCGAAGACGATCCCGCCGCGCTCGCCGCGTCGAGCGGCCTCTCGGTCGAGCAGGCCGAGCGCTTGCTGCCGATGCTCCGCGCGCGCGACGTGTCGCTCGACGCGACGTACGACGGCGAGGCTCCGCAGGTCGATCGGCTCGTCTCCCACGCGCCGAGCCCCGAGGAGCAGAACGTCCGAGCCCGCTTCGAGGCCGACGCACGCGAGCGCGTGCAGCAAGCCATCGCCCGGCTGCCCGAGCGCGAGGCGCTCATCGTCCGCGAGCGCCTGCTGCAGGACGAGCCCATCACGCTCGAGGCCCTCGGCACGCGCCTCGGCATCTCGAAGGAGCGCGTCCGTCAGCTCGAAGAGCGCGCCCGCAAGCGCCTCAAGCAGGACCTCGCCGCCCTGCACGACGCCGCCTGAGTCGTCAGTCGTCAGTCGTCAGTCATCAGTCATCAGTTCGACGTGAGCGGATGGCGACCGCGGTCGTGCCGCCGCCGTCGCGCGCGAGCGGCGACAGCGGGCTGACGACTGACGACTGACGACTGACGACTTCACTTCAAGTCGCCGACCGCCTTCTTCAGCAGCACCCGCGCGATGCGCAGATCGACGCGCGCGTTGAGGTGATTGAGCCGCGCGCGGGTGACGTCGGCCTCGGCGTCGATGAGCAGCGCGCTGGTCGTGCTGCCGAGCGTGAACTGCTCCTTGCGGACGCGGTAGGCCTCTTCGGCGGCGCGCAGCTCGATCTTCGTCGTGGCGATCGCGGCCTCGGCCTCGCGGACCTTGGTGTACGCGTTGGTCACGTCGAGCGTGAGGCCGTCGGCGATCTGCTCGCGGGTGGCCTTGAGCACGGCGACGTTACCGGAGACGACCTTCTTCTGGTCCTTCGCGATCAGCGCGTCGTTCGGCGACCACGACAGCTGCACGCCGACGTCCCACGTGGCCTTCCACTCCTGCTTCTGCGGGAAGATGCGCTGGTTCGGGTTCGCGTAGATGAAGTTGCCAAACGCGTCGAGGCGCGGGTAGAGCGAGGCCTCGACCACGTTGCCCTGATGCTCGGTCGCGGCGATCTGCGCGTCGACAGCCTTGAGCTCGGGGCGCTTGGCGAACGCCGAGGCCTTCATGCTGGGCAGATCGGCGTCGAGCTTGGGGAGCTCGGCCTCGAGGTCCTCGCCGAGGGCGAAGTGCGTCTCGTCGGCCGCGTGCATCATCATGCGGAGGTTGGCCTCGGTGATGATCACGAGGTTCTCGGTCTTGATGACCGCGAGCTCGGCGGCCGCGTGCGACGCCTCGACGCGCGCGACGTCGGCCACGGTGACCACCTTCGCGTCGAGGCGGTTCTTCATGTCCTTGAGGTGCGCCGCCGCCTGCGCCACCGCGGACTTGGCGATGGTCACGGTGCTCCGCGCGCGCAGGAAGTTGTAGAAGGCCACGCGCGCGTCGGCGCTGGCGTTCATCTTGGTGACCTCGGCGTTCCACTTGGCCGCCTCGTAGGCGTCGATCGCCGACTGGTGCTGCTGGTAGACGCGCAGCACGTAGTCGCTGAGCGGCACGAGCAGCGAGGCCTGCATCGCGTACTGATCGAGGATGACCGGGAACGAGAAGGGCGGCGACGCGAACAGCGCCGTGCCCGGAGGAACGGGCTGCCCGCCGGGGACCGGCGCGACCACGGTGCTGAACTGGCTGCTGCCGAGGACCGGCGGGGTGATCGGCGACAGCCGCGTGTATCGCGCGGTGAACGTCAGGCGCGGCCAGTACGAGTCCCACGCGGTGTCGACCTGCGCGGCTGCGGCCTTGAGCTTGGCCACGTCGACCGCCGCGTACTTCGAGGTCTTCACCGCGGCGGCCGCGGCGACGTCGGCGGTGAGGGACGTGCCGCTGGAGGTGGTCGCGGCGCTCTCCGCCGTGCCGGGGGCCTCGCCGGTCGCCGGATCGATCTTCGCGCCCGGCGGCGCGGCGGCGGTCGCCGGCGTGTCGATCGGCGTCGCGCCGGAGGGCGGCGTGGTGGTCCCCGGCGTCTTCGACGTGGTGGGCGGAGGCGTCGCTCCGGTCGGCGCGGGACCCCCGGCACCCACGGTGCCGGTCTGCGCGCCGGCGCTCTGCGCGAGGCCGAGGACGAGCGTGAGGGGCGCGAAGCGGACGAGATTCCTGGGCAGGGACATGCGACGTAGCCTTTCGTTCACGGCGTGACGCAGATGCCATTTCGGGGCGTCGGGGTCACCTATCGAACGTCTTCGGCCCGAACGCCAGAGCCCGCGGCGGGTGGGCCGGCTCGGGCCGCCGCGCAGGCGGAGACGCCGGGGGGCCATTGCGGACGAGGTCGAAGGTCGAAGGTCGAAGGTCGAAGCAGTCGCGCGAACGCCGCGGCGCCGTGCACGCCCGACCGAAAGCTGCGTTGACGACCGTCAACAATGCAACGCGCTCCAGGTCGAACCGAAGCGTCACCAGCCACCACAGCTCTCGGGGGGTCCGGGGGCTTGCCCCCGGTTCGACCTACGACCTTCGACCTTCGACCCCTCTCGACTGACGACTGACGTTCCATGCGGCTGCGCCGCACCACAGCGGACGAAGCGGCTTGCTGGCCCAGCGCCAGGCGCCAGGACTCTAGACTCTAGACTCTAGACTCTAGACCTCCGACTTCAGCTAACGACTGACGACTGATCAGCTAACGACTGACGACTGACGACTCCGATCAGCCGAGCGTGCCCTCGATCACCGACGCGTCCTCGCCGACCGTCAGGAGCCGGTCGAGCCGCGGCGCGATGCGCACGAGGTTGGTCTGCACCGGCAGATCGACCGGCACGCGCCGCCACGCGTGGGTGACGTCGCGGCGGAGCACGCGCGCGTTGGCGCTGCAGGTCCACGCCGCGCCGTCGGCTGCGAGCGCGACGTCGAGGAGATCTTGCGTGGTGCCGACCTTCTCGAGGTCGGTGCGATCGTCGTGGCCGAGCTGCACCGAGAGCGCGTGGCCGCCGGTGCCGACCGCGAAGACCGAGGCGCCGCCGCCACGCGAGGGCGAGGCGACGATCGCGCGGAGGTGCCCCGAGCGCTCCCACGCGATGCGCGTGAGGCCGGTGTCGTCGACGCGCACGAGCGCGCCGCCGTCGCCGCACGCGAACGCGATGCGGTCGTCCAGGAAGGCCACGCCGCGCAGCGGGCCGAGATCGGGCACCTCGAAGGTGCGGCGCCAGCCGGAGCTCAGCGCCTCGACGATGATCGCGTGCCCCCGCGACGCGCGCGCGCCGACCGCGAAGACCACCTGCCCGGCGGGATCGGCGGCGACGCCGTGGAACACCACGTCGGGATCGGGGTAGCGCCGCACGTCCCACAGCGCGCCGCCGTGGAGGAACGCCACGAGCCCGCCCTCGCCGACGCAGGCGTGCGCGGCGCCGGCCAGCCGGGTCATCGCGCGCAGCTCGTTGGGCGCGAGCCCGATGGGCAGGGCGACGCTCGACCAGCCGCTCGGCGACCACTGCACGAGCCCCGCGTTGCCGAGCGTGAGGACCTCGCGGAGATCGTCGGAGAACGTCACGTCGCGCACGAGCGCGCCGGGGTTGCCGTGGGACAGCACGCGGAACGACCACGCGCGCAGATCGGCCGGATCGCGCGGCCCGTACCGGCCCGACATGCTCGGCACCGGCGGCGAGAGCGGCACGTGCGGCCGGTGCCCGGGGATGGGCTGCGAGATCCCCGGCGCGCCGATCGGCGGCGTGCCCATCGCGCGCGCCGGAAGCGCCGGCTGCGGCGGCGGCGGCTGCGAGGGAGAGACGCGGTAGACGGGCGGCGGCGGCTGCGAGGGCGAGCGATACGAGCCGGAAGGATCGGTGGGCGTGCCGTGCCCGGGCATCGTCCCGGCGACCGCGGTGACCGCGGAGATGTCGACCGGGCCGACGCCCTCGGCCTCGCGCAGCATCGCGTCGATCTGCTCCCACACGGCGGTGATCGACTGCGGGCGCTGCTCCGGCTCGGGCGCGAGCATCCGATCGAGGTAGGCGTCGAGCCGCTGCACGATGTCGGCGCGGCTCTGCAGCTCGAGCGGCAGCGTGCTGGTGCGCTGCGCGAGGCGCATGCGGTTGCCGGTGCCGATGCGCCGAAGGGCCTCGAACGGGTTGGCGCTGGTCGCCGGGTACGCCGGCGAGCCGGTGAGGAGCTCGAAGACGATCGCCCCGTAGGAGAAGACGTCGGTGGCCGGGCCGACGCGCGGGTTGCCGGGCTCGTACTGCTCGGGCGGCGCGTAGGAGAGGCTGACGCCGGCGAGCGACTGCGTGGCGGTCGCGCGCAGATCGATGACCTTCACCAGGCCGAAGTCGGTGACCTTGGCGACCTCGCGACCGGCCTCGTTGGAGATGAGGATGTTGGAGGGCTTCAGATCGCGGTGGATGAGGCCCTGCGCGTGGACGATCTCGAGCGCGGCGCGGATCTCCTTGAGGATGCGCCGCGTGCGCCGCAGCGCGAGTCCGAAGCCGCGCTGCCGATCGATGACCTCGTGCAGCGACTCGCCGTGCACGTACTCCATCACGGTGAACGGCAGCAGCACGTGATCGTGCGTCGACAGCGCGAGCGGGAAGTTCGCCTCGCCGTGATCGTAGAAGCGGACGATGAACGGGCTCGGGTTCGACTGCGACAGGCGCTTGAGGATGTCGGCCTCGCGCCGGAAGCGATCGAGCGCGTCGCGCGTCGCCGAGTCGGGGCGCAGCACCTTGATGACGACGGGGAACCCCTCGGCGTCGTCGTAGCTCGCGCGGAAGACCCAGCCCTGGCCGCCCTCGCCGATCGGCGCCTGGACGTAGTACCGCGCGGTCGTCCCTTTCAGGATCGTTCCGAGCAGCACGCGCGCGTCGAGCGGAGCGATGGGGACCATCGACTCAGTTCAGCGGGCGGTTCTCGCTCGTCTCGGTCTTCGAAGCGGCGCGGGCCTTGGCCAGCGACTTCTCGAGGGCGGCGCCGACGAAGCCGGCGAAGATCGGGTGCGGCGCCATCGGGCGGCTCTTGAACTCCGGGTGGAACTGGCAGCCGACGAAGAACGGGTGGTCCTTCAGCTCGATCATCTCGACCAGGCGCCTGTCGGGCGAGGTGCCGCTGATGACGAGGCCCTTGGCCTGGAGCACGTCGCGGTGCTCGTTGGAGACCTCGTAGCGGTGGCGGTGGCGCTCGCTGATCTCGCTCTGGCCGTAGAGCCGCTGCGCGACGCTGCCCGGTGCGAGCGTGCACGGGTAGGCGCCGAGGCGCATGGTGCCGCCCTTCTCGCGCACGCCGCGCTGGCCCTCCATCAGGTCGACGACCGCGTAGGGCGTGTCCTTGTCGAACTCGCTGGAGTTGGCGCGATCGAGGCCGGCGACGTGACGCGCGAACTCGACGACGGCCATCTGCATGCCGAGGCAGATGCCGAAGAACGGCACGCCGCGCTCGCGCGCCCACTGGATGGCGGCGATCTTCCCCTCGGTGCCGCGATCGCCGAAGCCGCCGGGGACGAGGACGCCGTCGAGCCCGCCGAGGATCGCCTCGGGGCCCTGCTTCTCGATGTGCTCGCTGTCGATGTAGCGCAGCTCGACGCGGCAGTCGTGCGCGATGCCGGCGTGGATCAGCGCCTCGTGCATCGACTTGTAGCTGTCGCGGAGGTGGACGTACTTGCCGACCACGCCGATGACCGCCGTGCCCTTCGACGGGTTCTTGAAGCGCGCGACCACCCGGTGCCACGCCGACAGATCGGGCCGGCGCGACCAGATGTTCAGCCGCTCGCAGATCTGGTCGTCGAGGCCCTCGGCGTTGAGCGCGATGGGCAGCTCGTAGATGCAGGAGACGTCGATCGCCGCGATGACGCTGTTGACCGGCACGTTGGAGAAGAGGCTGATCTTCTCCTTGATGCCGCGCGAGAGCGGCCGATCGGTGCGGCAGATGAGGATGTCGGGCTGGATGCCGATCTCGCGCATCTCCTTGACGGAGTGCTGCGTCGGCTTGGTCTTGAGCTCGCCGGCGGCGGCGATGTGCGGGACCAGCGTGACGTGCATCGAGACGGCGTTCTGCGCGCCGAGCTCCAGCTTCATCTGGCGGAGCGCCTCGAGGAACGGCAGCGACTCGATGTCGCCCACCGTGCCGCCGACCTCGACGATCGCGACGTCGACGCCGCCGGAGCCCTCCTCGCTCGTCGCCTCGCGCACGCGCGCCTTGATCTCGTCGGTGATGTGCGGGATGACCTGCACGGTGCCGCCGAGGTACTGGCCGCTGCGCTCCTTCTTGATGACCGCCTCGTAGATCTTGCCGGTCGTGAAGTTGTTGGACCGGTTCATCCGCGACGAGGTGAAGCGCTCGTAGTGGCCGAGGTCGAGATCGGCCTCGGCGCCGTCGTCGGTGACGAAGACCTCGCCGTGCTGGTACGGCGACATCGTGCCCGGATCGACGTTGATGTACGGGTCGAGCTTGACGTGGGTCACCCGCAACCCACGCGCCTCGAGCAGCGCGCCGACGCTCGCCGCGGCGAGGCCCTTGCCAATCGACGAGACGACCCCGCCGGTCACGAACACGTATTTGGTGGGTCGGCTCATCGCGCTGCCTCACAAATCAGGCACGGGCCTGCCGAAGGACAGACCCTGGTCACGAACCAACCGACCGGCGACGAGGGCCGCCCGCCAGGCCCGACTTGGGCCGGAGCGCGCGCGCCTCCCGACGGCGGGTTCGATTCGCTCGTCGGAATCCCAGGCTACTGATCCGACCGTCGTCTGTCGAGCGTCGCCGCGGAGATCGTGGCTCTGCCGTTCCAGTTGGATACCGGATGGATGCCGTATGCACCCGGCGCTCACATCGGCTATGGTCCCGGCCCCCTCTCTCACCGCGCGCGTGCAGGCACCGCGCTCGTGCAGGCAAGCGGGTCCTGGAGACGTCATGGATCTGAAGCAGAAGCTCATGCAAGAAGGCATGAAGCTCATGTCCAACCCGAAAGTCATGAAGCTCATGCAGGATGAGCGCGTGATGAAGGCGGTCATGGGCGCGATGTCGCTGCCGGCGAAGGTCTCGACCGCGACCGAGCAGGTCGGCGAGAAGGTCGCCAAGTCGCTGAACATGGCGACCGCGCGCGAGGTGAAGGACCTCAAGCGCACCATCCGCAAGCTCGAAGAACAAGTCGAGACGATGAAGAAGAACGGCGGCTGAGGCCGCCGTGGCGTTCGCCTTCGCAGCGGGCGAACACGTCGACATCGGCGCCCGCCGCCTCGCGCGCGAGGGCGCCGATCGGGTTTTGCTCGCGCTCGAGGGTGCACCGGACGGCGCGAACGGCGCGGGCGCTTCGGACGGAGACGCTGCGCGCGACGAAGAAGGCGGCGACGAGCGCGCCGTCCACGACGCGCGGCGCACGCTCAAGCGGCTCCGCGCGCTCGTCCGTCTGTTGCGCGGCGCGATCGGCGACGCGCGACGCGAAGCCAACGGTCTCCTCGGCGACGCCGCGCGCGGGCTCTCCGGCGCGCGCGACGCGGCGGTGATGCTCCGCACGTTCGACTCGCTCATCGATGACCGGGACCACCGCGACGGGGACCGGGACCGCGACGCCACGAAGGTGCGCGCGAGCCTCCGCCGCGCGCGCACGCTCGCGAGCCGGCGCGCGGCCGACCGCGGGGCGGTGACCGCGAAGGTCCGCGCGTTCCGCGACTCGGTCGAGGGCTGGACCTTCACCGACCGCGGCTTCGACGCGCTCGAAGAGGGCGTGCGCCGCACCTACGGTGACGGCCGCAAGGCGCTGGTCGAGGCGCACGCCGCCGGCGAGACCGAGGTCCTGCACGCGCTCCGCAAACGGACCAAGGACCTGCAGTACCAGCTCGCGCTGCTGCGCGAGGCGTGGCCCGCGGTGATCGGCGGCTACCACGACGCGCTCACCGAGCTCGGCGAGCTGCTCGGCACCGACCACGATCTGGCGCTGCTGGCCGAGACGCTCGGCAGGCGCGGAGCGATCCCCCGGCGCTGGTCCGCGCGGATCGAGGAGCGCCGCCTGGCGATCCGCACGAAGGTCTTCCCGCTCGCCGAGCGCGTGTGGGTCGACTCTCCGAGCGCGTGGACGCGGCGCCTTTCGGCGTGGTGGGCGGTCGCGTGATCGGCACGCGCGGTCGAGGGTGATCAGCACGCGCGGTGCGGCGCGCCGCCCGGGAGGAAGATCTTCCCCGGGTTGAGCAGGCCCTTCGGATCGAACGCGTCTTTGATGCGGCGCTGCAGCGCGATGAGCTCCGGCGACTGCTCGAGCGGGAGGTACGGCGCCTTGAGCACGCCGATGCCGTGCTCGCCGCTGAGCGTGCCGCCGAGGGCGAGGGTCGCGTGGAACATCCGCTCGATCGCGCGGTCGACGCGCGGCAGATCGTCGTCGTGGTCCCACAGGAAGTTGACGTGCAGGTTGCCGTCGCCCGCGTGACCGTAGGCGAGCATGCGCACCTGCTCCTCGTCGCGGATGCGATCGCAGGCGGCGAGCAGCTCGGCCACCTTCGAGCGCGGGACCACGACGTCCTCCGAGAGCTTCGACTTGCACAGCCTGCGGACGGCCGGCGACAGCTCGCGGCGCGCGCTCCACAGCCGCGCGCGCTGCGCCTCGTCTTGCGCGACCACCACGTCGATCGCCCCGGCCGAGACGCAGGCGTCGCCGATCTGCTCGAGGAGCGGGTCGAGATCGCCGACGCCGTCGATCTCGATCAGCAGCAGCGCGCTCGCGCGCTCGTCGATCGCCGCCCCGTTGGCGCGCAGCGCGACGAGCGCGCCGTCGTCGACGAGCTCGAGGCACCGCGGCTGCAGGCCTCGCGCGACGATCTCGCTGACGCACTTGCCTGCGTGCGCGACGGCGGAGAACAGCGCGACCAGCGTGCGCACCGCGGTCGGCTTCGGGAGCAGCCGCAGCGTCAGCTCGGTGAACACCGCGAGGGTGCCCTCGCTGCCGACCATCGTCGCGACCACGTCGTAGCCGGTGACGCCCTTCACCGTGCGTCGCCCGGCCCGCAGGCGCGTGCCGCCCATGAGCACCGCCTCGCAGCCGAGCACGTACTCGCGGGTCACCCCGTACTTGAACGCGCTCGGACCGCCCGCGTTCTCGGCGACGTTGCCGCCGACGGCGCAGTAGCCGAGCGAGCTCGGATCGACCGGGTAGAAGAGGCCCTCTGCTTCGACGGCCTTCATCATGTCGCCGAGCACGACGCCCGGTTCGACGACGACCAGCAGGTCTTCGCGCGCGATCTCCTTGATGCCCCGCATGCCCTCGAGCGCGAGGACGACGCCGCCCGCGACCGGCACCGCCCCGCCCGTCCGCCCGCTGCCTCCCCCGCGCGGGGTGACGGGGACCTCGTGCTGCTCGCAGATGCGCAGGCACGTGACGACGTCGTCGCTGTCGGTCGCGAGCACCACGCCGTCGGGCACCTGCGGCGCCGTCTCCGACTCGTCGCGCGCGTACGCCTCGCAACGCGCGCGCGCCTCGCGCGCCGACAGCACCTTCGATCCGCCGAGCGCCCGGTCGAGCGCGATCACCGCCCGCTCGGCGCGCGCGGCGTCGACGCGCGGGATGTCGGGTTGCAGCGAGATCATGAGGGGTAGATAGCCTCCGTACGCGCGGCGCTCCAGTGCCGGCCCAGCTGGAAGCGGACGCGGGCAGGGCAAGGGGAAGCGAACGCTCACGCGAAAGGGGTAGGCGAACGCGAACGCGAACGCGAACGCGAACGCGAACGCGAACGCGAAGGCGCACGCGGACGCGAACGCGGACGCGGGGGCGGACGCGAACGCGAAAGGGGAGGCGGACGCGGGGGCGGCAGCGCACGCGACGGGAGGCGGGCAGGCGGGGGGGTGCCCCTCGGAGTCGGGCCGAGTTGCTGAACACGTTCAGCAAGAGGCCATCGTGGCGTGCGGCCAGGCGGAATCCGGGCGAATGTCGGGCCGCGGCCGCGATTCGTAAGGGAAAATGCGACCGAACGAAGAGCGAACGCACGGTCACGGTTTGTTGAACGGGTTCAGCAGTTCGGGCGCGGTCCGTGCAGTCCCCGTCGACGCGGGGGCGCGGCGAATTGCTGAACGCGTTCAACCTCGGGTTCGGCCGAGATTTGCGGGGTTTCGAGCGATAGGGCCGAGTTGCTGAACACGTTCAGCGATGTGGGACGGCAATCTGGGTGGGGGCACCCGCGTTGCCCGCACCGGGCGCCCTCCGCAACCTGCCGCGCCCCCGCAGCCTGCCGCGCCTCCGCAACCTGCCGCGCCCCCGCGACTGCCGCGCTGCTGCGACCTGCCGCGCCTGCGCCACCGCGTGCACCCGGTTGCCGGGCGCCGCGTGCGGCGGGGGAGCGGTACTCGACCGGGCGCGGCCGCGGCAATACAGCCGATCTCGCCCGGAGCGGCGACGGTGGTACGGTCAGGGGCGATGGCTCGGTTGGTCACGCTCACGCCCGGCAGCGTCTTCGCCGGGCAGTTCCGGGTCATCCGGCCGCTGGCCGAGGGCGGGATGGGCGCGGTCTACGAGGTCGAGCAGGTCGGCACCGGCGCATTGCGCGCGCTCAAGATCATGCACCCGCAGCTCGTCACCGACGAGAAGCTGCGCGCTCGGTTCGTGCAAGAGGCGCGGGTCAGCGCGCTGATCGAGAGCGATCACGTCGTGCAGGTGGTGGGCGCGGGCGTCGATCCCGACACCTCGGTGCCGTGGCTCGCGATGGAGCTGCTCAAGGGCGAGACGCTCGCGTCGCTGCTGCAGCGGCGCGGGACGCTCGCTTTGTGGGAGCTCCGCGAGATCTTCTCGCAGCTGTGTCACGCGCTGACGGCGGCGCACGACGGCGGCGTGGTCCACCGCGATCTGAAGCCCGAGAACATCTTCCTCGGCGTCGCGCGGCGCGAGGGCGTCGCGTTCACCGTGAAGGTCCTCGACTTCGGGATCGCCAAGCTGGTCGCCGAGGCGCACCACACGCACACCGCGGCCATCGGCACGCCGTTGTGGATGGCGCCGGAGCAGACCGAGGTCGGCATGGCCGTGCGTCCGGCGACCGACGTGTGGGCGCTCGGGCTGCTCGCGTTCTACTGCCTGACCGGCTTCCACTACTGGCGCGTGGCGAACTCGGAGCGCATCTCGGCGGCGGCGCTGCTTCGCGAGGTCGTGCTCGATCCGATCGCGGCCGCGAGCGATCGGGCCACGGAGTACGGCCGCGGCGATCGGATCCCACCGGGCTTCGATGCGTGGTTCGAGCGGTGCGTGGTGCGCGAGAGCGACAAGCGCTTCGCGTCGGCGCGCGAGGCGCGCGAGGCGCTCGAGAGGGTGCTGACGATCGCGAGCACCGGGCCGCTCGCCATCCTGCCGCCGGTGCGCGCGGCGGGCATGCTCCTGCACCCGACGCCGCCGACCTCGACGGACGATCTCTCGCGCGGCGCGACGCTGGCGGCGCCGACCCCCGGCAACCCGCCGCCGCGCGCGCGCACCGGCGAGCCGGTCGCCGAGGACCTCGACGGCGATCCGCCGGTGCCCGTGCACGGCTCGTCGCGCGCCGTGCTGGCCGTCGGCGCGGTCCTGGTGCTCGGCGCGCTGGTCGGCGGCGGGATGTGGGCGAGGAGCGCGATCTCCAAGGAGCCGGCGTCCGGCGCGGCGAGCGTCGCCAGCGTCAACAAGACGACCTCCAGCGCCTTCGACGTGCCGAAGACGGTCTTCAAGCCCTGCCCGCCCGGGATGGCGCAGGTCCCCGGCGGCACGTTCTTCATGAGCAGCAAGGGCGATCACACCACCGTCGCGCCGTTCTGCATCGACGTGCACGAGGTGCGGGCGGCGGACTTCGCCGAGTGCGTGAAGAAGGGCCACTGCAGCTACACGCCGGTCAGCGGCGATCCCTTCTGCAACTACGGCGTGAAGAGCAAGGACCGGCACCCGATCAACTGCGTCGACTGGGATCAGGCGGCGGCGTACTGCCACGCGGTCGCCAAGCGCCTGCCGACGATGGACGAGTGGGAGTGGACGGCGCGCGACGGCGAGGCGGGATCGACGTTCCCGTGGGGCGACGATCCGCCGAAGGATCAGCTCTGCTGGTCGGGCTCTCTGAAGCGCGCGGCGCTCGGCACCTGCGAGGTCGGCACGCACCTCGCCGGCACCGGCAAGCTGTCGGTGCACGATCTCGCCGGCAACGTCGCCGAGTGGGTCGACGCCGCGCCGGGCACCCACGAGTCGGTGCGGCCGCTGCTCGGCGATCACTGGCTGAACGAGACGCCCTCGTTCGCGAAGGACCTCTCCGGCCGCACCAGCGTCGCGACACGGCTCGTCGCACGCAAGCTGCACCAGGGTACGATCGGGTTCCGCTGCGCGCTGACGCCGGATTGAGAAGTCTAGAGTCTAGAGTCTAGAGTCTAGAGTCCCGGAGTCTGCAGGCTGGAGTCCGCCCGGAAACGAGTGCGCGTCTCGCCGTGGAGGTGGAGGCCCGCGCGCGTTGATCGACCCGAGGCGCGGGTCTTGGCAACGATCGCTCACCACGTTCCCGAGAATCGCAGCGGCTGATCGGACTCTAGACTGTAGACTCTAGACCCCCAAAACGACGACGGCCCCCGCGTCTTCCGCGGAGGCCGCCCCGGCGATCACTCTGCCTTCTTCTTCTTCTTCTTCGGAGCCGGCGTCTCCTCGGGGGGCGGCGCGGCTTCCTTCTTCTCGTCGGGCTTCGGGGCCTCGGCGGCGTCTTCCTTCTTCACGTCTTCCTTCTTCACGCCTTCCTTCTCGGCCTTCTCCTTGGCCTTCTTCTCGGCGTCGAGCTTCTCCTGCTCCTTCTTCTTCTTGTAGCCGGGGGGCTCGGGGCCGTCGTCGACCGGCTTCTTCTTCTTCGGCTTCGGCTCCTCCTTCGGAGGCTCCGGCTTCGGCTCCTCCTTCTTCTTCGGAGTCGCGGCCTCGACGACCTTGTTCAGGGTGCTGCGCGCGTCGGCGTCGGTCAGCGCGTCCTTCGCGGTCGCGGTCACCCACGCCTTACCGGCGTCGCCCTCGAGCCGGATGATCGCGGTGGAGATGGCGCCGATCGCGTCGCTCAGCTTCATGTTCCCGCTGACCGAGCCGCGGTACATGTTCACGAACTGCTTCAGCTGCGGGAGGTGCTCCTTGTCGGCGAGCGCGCCCACGCCCTCGGCGGTGTCCTGCAGGTCGTTCTGCGGGAGGGCCGGATCGAGCAGCTGCGCGAGGAGCGGACCGGCCGCCTCCTTCTTCTTCATGCCGGCGAGCGCCTTGGCCATCGGACCGACCGGCGGCGTGCGCGTGCCTTTGAGGAAGTCGGCGTGGCGGGCGAGCATCTTGATCATCGCGTCGGCGCCGTTGCTGCGCAGGGCGATGGCCTTGCGGGCCGCGTCTTTGATCGCGGCGACCGCGCGCTCGCTGTCGGCGACCTCGAGGAGGACGGCGGTCATCTCCTCGTTGGGCACCGCGGCCGCCTGCTCGAGCAGGTAGACCTGCGCGGTGGCGAGGCGGTCGTCCTTGGTGGTCGCCGCGATCTTGATCTGCTCCGGGAGCGGGGGGGCCGTGCCAGTGCCGATCGAGAGCGTGTCGGCCATGGCGTCGGCCGACATCGCCGGCTTGCCGAGCGCCATCGTCTTGGTCACCGCGCCGTTGGCGCCGGAGATCAGCGAGACGTTGCCCGCCTTGTCGACGACCACCACGCCGTCCTTCGCCGGAGCGGCGGCGATGACGTCGTCGCGGTTGGTGTGGACCCACGCGAGCTTCGCGGTCTTCTCGTCGAAGGCCATGACGAACGGGTAGTACCCGCCGTAGAGCTTCCCGGAGGCGAAGCCGGCCGCGCCCGACGCGTTCGGGTACCCGACGAGCGGCGTCGAGTCCATCGCGTCGGAGGTGACCTTCTCGTCGTGCTCGGGCACCACGATCAGATCGCGGCGGGTGACGTTCGGCAGGTCCTTGGGCGGGATGGCGAGCGCGGAGCCGCCCTGCTTGGCCTTGAGGAGATCCTGATCGAAGCGGACCAGGCGCCCCTGCCCGGCGAACAGCGCGCCGCCCATCGGGACGACGTGCGTGGTCTCGGTGTCGGTGATGAACGTCGCGAGCTGCGCGCCGCTCTCGGCCTCGAACGCGGTGACGTAGATGGTCTTCCACGGCACGAAGACGATGCCGGCCGCGACGCCGGGGCGGGCGATCGGCATGTCGGTCGACTTGTCGAAGCGGACCGAGCCGTCCTTGCCGATGGCGTAGAGGAACCAGCCCTCGGGGCCGTGGGTGGTGATCGCGGTGATCGCGCCGTCGGAGCCGGCGCCGATCAGCTTGCCCTTCGGCTTGCTGGTCTTCCACAGGGGCGCGCCGGTCTTCGCGTCGAGCGCGAACACCTCGCCGCCGCCCTGGCCGACGACCACCGGGCCGGTGATCTGCGGGCGGTGATCGAGCGGGTGCTGGTACGTCCAGGTCTTGCCGCTCGAGAGATCGACGCCGGTGAGCTCCGCGGTGCCGGTGATCGCGACGACCGCGTCGGACCCGGCGGCGGGCGGGCGCTTGCCGAGCCGCTCGAGGACCTTCTTCTGACCGACGGCGTTCGACTCGTCGTTCAGCGTCTCCTGCGAGAACGCCTTGCCGCTGACGACGACCAGGTCGGGGCCCGCGCCGGCGCACGCCGACAGGACGAGCGCGAGCGACGTGAGGCACGCCGCGCCGAAAGAGATGTTCACGAGCTTCTTCATGGCTCTCACTTCGCTCCCTCGAGATCCTTGATCGCCTTGTCGAGCGCCTCGGCCACCGGCTTGCTGCCGTTCGGCGGCCACGCCTTGCGGACGCCTTCGAGGAACTCGCGCGCCTTGGCAGAGGCGAGCTCGCGCACCTGGGTGATGACCTTCTTCTTGAAGTCGTCGGGGACGTCCTTGCGCGCGAGCACCTGCTGCAGCCCGCTGAAGATGACGTCGAGCGGCTTCGACTTCATGCGGTTGAGCAGCTGCTGGCACTCGCCCTGGCCGGGCGCGCACAGCATGCCGATCGAGACGGCCGCCTCGTTCACGCCCTTGTCGAGCGCGACGATCAGATCGGGGACCGCCTCGAGGGCCTTCGCCTCGCAGAGGAGCGTCGCCGCCGTCGAGTGCACGCGCGCGTCGGTGTCGCCGAGGGCGGCGCGGATCGACTTGTTCGCGTCGGGGCTCTTCGTGGCGCCGAGGCAGGTCAGCGCGGCGAGCCGGATCTCGGGATCGCGGTGCGCCATGTACAGATCGCAGCCCTCGATGCCGGCCGGGTCTTCGAGCTCGGCGAGCGTCTCGAGCGCCTTCTTCAGCAGATCGCGCGGCAGGCCGTTCTTCAACCGCTCGACGACGAGCGACGTGGCGGCGCGACCGCCCGCGTCCTTGCCGGCCATGCGAACGTTGACGAGCGCGCCTTCGATGCGCGCGGCCTCGCTGCTCTCGAGCGCGGCCTTCGTGTCTTTCATGTCGAGCTTTCCGCTCGGAATCGGCTTCGCCGCCTTCGCGGCGCCCGCAGGCGCGGCGGCCTTCGCGGCCGGCCCTGCTGCAGCCTTCGCGGCCGGCCCTGCTGCGGGCTTCGCGGCCGGCGCTGCTGCCGGCTTCGCGGCGCCCGCAGGCGCGGCGGCCTTCGCGGCCGGAGGCGCGGCCGGCTTGCCCTGTCCTGCGGCCTGACCGGTCGTGAAGAAGGCGGCGAGGAGCACGCCCAGTGCGAAGGCTGTCCCGCCGTACATGCGCTTGTCCATGGCGCGCGGTGTACGACCAGGTGCGGTGCGGGTCAAATGCCCGTGGCGCGCTTCGTCAGGGGACCGCATTCGATGCGCACCCGAGCTCGTTCGACACGACACGGTCGTCATGCCCGACGCGTATCGACCGTGGATTTCCCAGCGGGTCCGCGGTTTGCTGTGGCCGTCTGGGGCTACGCAAAGAGGTGAGAGCCATGACGCGACGCGGGGGTTGGACCGTTCTGGGATGTCTGGCGGCGAGCATCTCCCTCGCCGCGTGCTCCTCCGGAGACTTCGCCGTCGCCGGTGAGCCGGGCGCCGACGGCGGCGGCGAGGCTGGCCTCGACGCCGGTCAGGACGGGGGGGACGACGCGCCCCTCCCCTCCGACGGCAGCACCCCCGACACGACCCCTGCGGGCGACGTCGCGCCGGTCGAGGTGGGACCGACGTGCCCGGTCGTCAGCAATCCGACCGAGATCTGGGTCGACCTCGCGTCGACGACGGCGACGTCGAACGGCACCTCGGCGTGCCCCTTCAAGCAGATCGCCGACGCGGTGACCTTCGCCAACACGCTCTCGATCGCGCCGCGGACCATCCGGGTGAAGGCCGGCCACTACAACGAGGTCGTGGCGTTGAAGCTGCGCCAGGGCATCAAGCTCCTCGGCGCCGGCGCGGCCACCACCACACTCTCGGGCGGCGGCAACTGCACGAGCAGCGCCACCGGCTTCTGGTGCATCGTGCGCGTCGAGGGCGGCGCGACGCTCGACGGCTTCACCATCGACGCGGGCCCGACCGCCAAGCACGGCGTGGTCACCGGCGAGACCGGCACCGCCGGCTACCCGGTGGTGCGCAACGTGAAGATCAGCGGCGCGGTCGGCGACGGCAACACCGGCATCCTCTCGATGTCCGGCTCGCAGCTCGGACCGAACGTCGAGTCGACCGGCAACCGCTACGGCCTCGTGATCTGGGGCAACCAGATCGTGAAGGTCGTCAACGGCGCCAACCGCTTCGACGACAACTCGATCATCGGCATCAACCACGAGGGCACCGGCCAGCTGATCTTCGAGGGGGGCAGCGTCAGCGGGAACCCCGTCGGCATCAAGCTCGGCGACGTGACCACCACCACGCCGGCGAACAACACGATCACCAGCGCGATCGTCCGCGACAACACCGAGGTCGGGCTGCTCGTCGGCGCGCACGCCAGCGCGAAGGTGCGGGGCAGCGCGTTCACCGGCGGCAAGGTGGGCATCGCCGTCGTCTACGGCTCGACCAACATCGTCGACCTCGGCGCCTCGAGCAGCGATCTCGGCGGCAACGACTTCGGCAACGCCACGACGCGCAACAGCAAGGCGGGCCTCTGCGTCGGCGTCACACGCGCCGCGGCCCTGCCCGCGCTCGGCAACAAGTGGCCGGCGTGCTCGCCCACCGTGCAGAACCTCGGCACGGTGACGTCGTGCGACTCCGTCCCGTCCTACGCCGACGTGTGGTGGCGCGGCGTGTCGGCGCCGAACGTCGGCGGATGCGTCGTGTCGGGCACGTGACGCGGGGACGCCGCTCGCGAGGTAACCCCCGACCGCGCGTCAGGAGTCGCTCGGCTTCGTGAGGTCACCCCTTCGCGAGCCGCATGGCGAGCGCCTCCGCGCGCCGCGCAGAAGGTGAGCTCGCCTCCCCCATCAGCTCGCCGGTGAACCGATCGCGGCCGACCCAGAACGGACATCGCGGGCACGACTCGCCCTCGGGGTAGTCGATGCCTTCTTCATGCGGACACCCGATGATGCGGTCGGCCATCGCGATCCGGTGCACACCGCTTCGCGTGAGGAAGTCGACCGCGAGGCGTGCGAGCCGGTGATCTCCGCGCGCGTCACCCTCGGTGAACCAGCGCTCGAGGGCCGAGGGCTCTTCGTCATCCGGATTCGCGAAGACCGCGACGACCATCTTCGAGGCGCGCTTGTCGTCGGGACCATAGAACGCGACGGTGCCGACCCGCTGCGAAGCCTTGGTCGGCTTGCGGGCCATCTTCTCGAGCGCCGTCGGCTTCAGTCGGGTTCCCATGGCGTCTCGCTGCCGCCAGAATACCAGGTCGCTGCGCCTCTTGGGAGGCGTCCCCAACGGGATCTCCGCTACCGCGCCACGATGCCGTTCGCCGTCGGCGGCACCGCGATCGTATCCACTCGCGAGAGCGAGCCGGTGGTCGACCCTACTCGGTAGCTCGCGATCCTGTTGGTGCCCGCGAGGTGAACGAACAGCGCGGCCCCGGTCGGTGAGAACGTCAGGTCGACCGGGAGGCTCCCGGTTCCGGTACGGAGGGTGGAGACGAGCGTGAGCCTGCCCTCACGGATCGAGAACCGCGAGATGGAGCCGCTCGCAGTGTTGGTCACGTATGCATATCGTGAGCTCGGAGGAATCGCGACCCAGCACGCCGCGCTCTGATTGGTGCGCACCGAGCCGCTGAGCACGCGCAGCGTGCCGTCGCTGCGAATCGCGTACGACGAGACGGCGCTGGCATTCGCGCGATCCGCGAAGGCCTCCGAGACGACCAGCGTCCCGTCGCTCGCGAACGCGAACCCGAACGGCGAGAGACCGCTCGATCGATTCACGATCGGCCCGGTCGCGAGGCCGTTCGTCCCCACGGAGTACGTGTTGACGGTGGTCGTCGCCAACTCCGTCACGACGAGCCACCTGCCGTCCGGCGAGAACCCGACCTGCGCGGGATCGGACGACGCGCTGCTCAGCGACCGGGTCGAGCCCGATATCCGGGAGAGCATTCCGCTGTCATCGACGCGGAAACCGGTGATGTTCCCGGTCCCGCCGGCGTTCAGCACGTAGGCGAGCGAGCCGCGGGTCGTCACGCTGATCGGCCTGGTCCCGCCGGAGCCGATGCGGTCGACGAACTGCAGCGAGCCGTCGCTGCGAACGCGCATCGACGAGAAATCGTTGCTCCCGGCGTTGACGACGAGGATGAACTCTCCGTTCTTGGCCAGCGTCATTCCTCCCTGATTGCCCAGGAACCCGCTGGTGCCCCGGCCAACGGTCGACCACGTGCCACGCGTCAGAAGCCCGCCCTCCGCCGTGATGGCGTAGGTGTGGATCCGATTCCCCGCCGAGGAGTTGCTGGCGGTGTAGACCCGCCGAGCGCCGGTGAGCTCCTCGGTGACGTCATCCGTCTGCTCGGACTCGGTGTCGTCGCGCAAATCGCCGCTGCACGCGACGAGCGCGAGGGCCGCGATCGTTGCCATCAAGAGGCGCTTCATGGCGGGACCTCCCGGCCTCGGACAAGCAAGCGCGCGGCCGAACGGCGAATGCGAGGGATCGGCGAGCGAGCCGGTCCGGGCTCGTCACTTGTTCGCTCACCGCATCATGCGCGAGGGGTCGCTCGTCGGTTGGCGAGCACGTGCCATGCGTCAAGGAGCTGGGCCGTCGCGTCATCGCGTTCATCGCGCCCGACCTCCTCGGGTCGCCGCGACGTTGGCGCCAGCGCCCGCCCCCAGCCCCGCATCGATCTCACTCGACGATCGGCATCTGCACGCCCGGCGCCCCGCCCTGCGCGAAGTACGCCTGCAGCGCCTCGCGCGCGAGCACGTTCGCCTTCACCTTCCACACCGGATCGTTCACCACCAGGGCGGCGATGGCGACCTTCGGGTTCTTGATCGGCGCGAAGCCGACGAACCACGTGTAGAGCTTGAGCGGCGAGGGGTTGTTGAGCGTGCCGGTCTTGCCGGCGACCTCGATGCCGGGGAGGAACGCCTTGCCCTTGCCGTCGTGGAACGCCTTGTACGACGTGCCCTGCGCCACCGTCTCGGCCATCATCTTCTCGACCGCGTTCGCGGTCGCCGGCTCGATCGCCTTGCGCAGCTGCGTGGGCCCGGCCGCCTTGTAGATGACGCTGGTGCCGTCAAGCACCTCGGTGACCACGTACGGGCGCATGGTGACGCCGTCGTTGGCGATCGTCGCCGCGAGCATCGCGCCGTGCAGCGGCGAGAGCGTCGTGTTCCAGAAACCGGCGGCGGTGCGCGCGAAGCCGAGCGTGTCGTTCGGCAGCTCGATCTTCGAGACGGCCACCGGCACGTCGAACGGGATCGGCGCGCCGTAGCCCATCTGCGTGGCGATCGCGTGCAGATCGGGGCCGGAGAGCTTCTTGGCGGCGAGGCGCGCGAACACCGTGTTGATCGAGCGGCCCATGGCCTGCCCGAGGGTCGCGCACCAGTTGTCCTTCTTCGGGTCCTCCTTGAGATCGGAGGGCATGATCTTCTGCTCGCCGCCGGAGTAGCAGGTCTTCAGATCGGGGCTCACGCCGGCGACCTGCACCAGGGCGGCGCCGGTCACCACCTTGAAGACGCTCGCCGACGGGGCGAACGCGTCGACGTTGAGGTCCTTGGTCGAGCCGCTCTGATCGCGCGAGGCGTAGGCGAGGATCTTCCCCGTCGACGGCTCGATCATCACCACCGCCGCCTGCGGCAGCTTGTGCTTGGCGAGGAGCTTGTTCACGAACAGCTGCAGCTTCGGCTCGAGGGTCAGCCGCGCGACGCGCCCGCTGGCGGCGCTCGCGACCGCGCCGTTGTCGTCCATGGCGATGGAGTGGAGATCGAGGCCGGCGAGCGGCGCGGGCGGCTGCAGCGGCTTGGGCTCCGGCGCCGTCGGCACCTTGGGCGCGGCGGCGGCGGCGCTCTCGGAGGTCGAGGGGGCCGGCTGCGGCGCACCGTGCGAACGAAGCGCAGCGGGTGCGATCGTGCCGACGAGCGCGGCGCCCACGAGGATCGACGCCGCGCGACGCGGACGCGCGCGGACGGCGTCGCGGCCTTCGCGCACCAGCGTGCCGGTGCGGGTCGCGGTCGCGCGGAGGAGACTGCCCATCCGCGCCCGAACGCTCGAGAGGTTGCTCGTCATCCGGCGCAGGCCGGCCCGGAGCTTCGCGCCGGCCCCCGCGCGC
>JACPFM010000182.1 GCA_016182965.1 Deltaproteobacteria bacterium
TCACAGCGGCGCCACCGGCGAGTCCGGCTCGTAGCCGACGAACCAGGTACCGATCTCGCGCGCCGCCTGGCCGAGCACGCGCGTGACGACCTCCTCGTAGGCGACGCGCTCGACCGTCGGATCGAACGGATCGCGGAGCAGCAGCTTCTCGAAGCGGGCGATGCTCGCCTGCCGCACCGTCGCCGCGTAGCTCCGCCCGAGGCGTGCGAGCTCGCGACCGTCGCCCGACAGCAGCCGCGCCTCGACGTCGATCGCGAGATCGGCGAACACCGCCGGCGGCCGCGGGATCTCGAGCAGCGAGCCCGCGTACCTCGGCGTCCACTTCACCTGGAGCGCCGGCGTGCCCGGCGCCGCGCCGACGACGACGAGGCAGCCCTCGGGATACGCGGCGCGGATGCGCTTCTCGAGGCTCGAACGCGCGCCGAACTCCGCGCCGCCCTGCGAGCCGAAGTACCGCGACGGGTACGACGTCGATCCGCCGAACCGGGGCGAGCGCGAGACGGCGTAGTCGCCCTGGTGGAGGTTCGTGTCACCTTGCACGATCTGGACGCTGACGGTGCTTCCGCACGCCGCCGGCGTCGTCAGCAGGTGATCGTTCGCGAGCGACGAAGCGCGCTTCCCGACCATGGTGCGGTGCGCCCGCTGCAGCGCGGCGTCGATCTCGGCCTGACTGGGGAAGCCCTCGTTCGCGTGCGCCGCCGCGAACGTACGGATCGACGGGATGGTCACGATGGCGGCGAGATCGCGCAGCAGCGCGCCGCGACGCGCGGCCTGCCCCTCCGGCGTCGACGCGGCGATCGGGTGCTCGGCCATCCACTGCTCGATCGCCGCGGTCCCATGCAGCCCGCGGAGCGCGACGAGCGGGAGCAGGCGCTCCTGCACGTCGCGCACGTGGCGGCGGCCATGGGCCGCGTACGCCGAGAGGGCGGCGGACGATCCGTCGTTCACCGCGCGATCGAACGCCACGCGGTCGCTCCCCCAGTCACGCAGCAGGAACGCCGGCGGCCCGAGCACGAGGCCGCCGGCGAGCGCGACCGCCATGCTCCGCTCGACCCAGAACGACCAGCGGACGCGGAACGGCGCGCCGTTGGACACCGGCAGCTCCTCGCCGGGCTCCCATAGCGGATCGAGGAGGCCGAGGAGCGAGGGCGCGTCGTGCGCGCGGTGGAGCGCGTCGCGCGCGCGCAGCACCTGACCCACCGCGCTCTCGCCGGTCGCCTCGTCGGCGACCGCGAAGGAGAACTCGTCGCCGTCGCGGAAGCGCACCTGGACGTGGTGGCCGTCCTGCGAGATCGACGAGAGCTCGGCCAGCGGATGGATGCGCAACGTCGGGCTCCGCGCGTCGATCACCTCGCTGGGGAAGAGGTAGACGCCGGCGCGGAACGGCAGATCGTGCGCGCCGCGCGCGGCGAGCGCGCGGAAGAAGCCGAGCAGTGCGGTCGCCGTCAAGCCCGCGAACACCAGCGCGAACCCCATCGGTCGGGTCGCGAACCGCGAGCTCGGATCGCCGAACCCGGTCACCACGAGCACCATCAGCGCCACGATCGCGGCGACGGCCACCAACGACCAGCCGCGCGAAGCGGGAGCGCGCGGGTGCGCGCGCAGGATCGGCCACGGGGGAAAGGTCTCCGCGGTCGAAGCGACGAACCGATCCTGGACCAACCGCGGGAGCCGCTCGAACTCGACCTTCCTCAGCCAATGCTCTCCAGTCGCCGTAGGCTCGAGAGGCGCCTCGAGCTCGAGAGGCGCCGTGGGCTCGAGCGACCGGGAAGAGGTCGCGCCGGCTTGATCAGGGGTCATGGCGTCCTGATGTAGGTGCATCGGCCGCGCCAGCGCACCTCGCGGCGAGCCCCTTGCGCGCGCGCAGGCGTTCGCCGCGGACGGATGGTCTATCTTCGCTCGGTGCCCGCTCCGGCCCCCGGCGATCGCCTGTCGGACAACCTCGTCCTCGAGCGTGAGCTCGTTCAGGGCGGGATGGGCAGCGTGTGGGTCGCGCGTCACGAGGGGCTCGGGAGCGAGGTCGCCGTCAAGATCCTCTCCGGGCGCCTCGTCGACGACGACACCGCGAAGAAGCGCTTCGCCCGCGAGGCCGCCGCCGCGATGGAGGTGCAGAGCCCCCACGTCGTGCAGATGCTCGACTACGGCATCAGCAATGACGGCGTGCCTTTCCTGGTGATGGAGCTGCTGCAGGGCGAGGACCTCGAGGTGAAGCTCGCGAAGGGGCCGCTCCCGCCGAGGGAGGTGGTCTCGATCGTGAAGCAGATCGGGCAGGCGCTGCATCGCGCCCACGAGCGCAACATCCTCCACCGCGACATCAAGCCGGCCAACGTGTTCCTCGTGCCGTCCGACGAGTTCTCGGGCGACGCCTACTTCGTCAAGCTGCTCGATTTCGGGTTCGCCAAGCGCCTCGATCGCATGACGGCGCCGCTCACCGAAGAGGGCATGATCGTCGGCACGCCGCAGTACATGAGCCCCGAGCAGATGCTCGGCGGCAAGCTCGATCCGCGGAGCGATCTGTTCTCGCTCGGGTCGATCGCGTTCGAGGCGTTCACCGGCAGACGCGCCTTCGCCGGCAAGACGCTGCAGGAGGTCGCCTTCGCGATCCAGGGCCTGCAGATGCCCTCGCCGACCCACGTGAACCCCACGCTGCCGCGGGCGCTCGACGCGTGGTTCGCCAAGGCGTGCGCGCGCGATCGGGACGATCGGTTCGCCTCGGCGCGCGAGATGGTCGCCGCGCTCGAGAAGGTGTTCGCCGTGGCCGCGGAGCCCGCGTCCATCGAGGCGGCTCCCGAGGGACGCGTGCTGCCCGCCGGCCGATCGTCGTGGTCCGGGCGCATCGCGTTGCTGCTGCTGCTCGTGGTCGCGGCGACCGCCGTCGCGATCTTCGTCGCGCGGGCGCAGTAGCGCTCACGCCGCGGCGCGAGCAGAGGCCGAGCCGTCCCGTGAGGGGATCGGGGCGGCGGAGGGCCGAGCCGGGCGCTCCCCTCCTTGACGAGACGCGCGCGCGAGGCAACATCCTCTCCCGCACATGGCGACCTCGAACCCGAAGGACCTCCCGCGCGTCAACGAAGGCGATTGGAGCGTTCCCAAGCTGATCGGCCTCATCTGCTTCACGCTCGGCTCGTTCCTCACGTTCATCTATTACGTCTCGCCGTGATCGGCGGCTGAGCTACGGCCTCAGCTTTCGACGACGAGCACGACCGTCTTCCCCTTCACGGTCGGGGTGTCGACGCGCACCATGGTCGCGCCCGGATCGACGGTGATCGGCGCGCCGTCGAGCGTGGCGCGCGCGACGTATGCGCCGAGGTCGACATCGAGCACGCGCCTGCCGTCGGCGACGGCGCGATACTCGAGCCGAATCGACTTCGGCCGGACGTCGAGCTTCACGAGGCGCGTCTCCAGCGAGAACGTGCGCCCGGGGATGCGCGGCGAGACGCGGAGCCCACCCTCGATCGGCTCGACGCCCGCGAGGCGGATCAGGGCGAAGAGCGGCATCGTGTGCGCGTTGTTGTTGTGCACCGGCCAGTCGACCATCGGCGTCACCACGCTCGCCCACGCGGCGCCCGGCGCCTTGCCGCCGCGCGCGGCGAAGTGCCCGTCGGCCGCCGACCACACGCCGGCCCACATCTCGGGGAACGCCTTCGCGTGCGCGTGCAGCGTCACCTGCGTGAACGTCTTCCACGCGAGGTCTTCGCGCCCCGACTGCGCGTACCCCCACGGCAGCAGATCCGCGATCGCCGGCCACACGTCGCCCGAGTCGGGCGAGCCGGCGAACATCGCCGGGCCGATGGGCGTGCGCGCGAGCTTGCTCTCGATGGTGTCGATCAGCGTCTTGCGGCGCGCGTCGTCGGGGAGCTGCGCGATCAGCGCCCAGACCTGCGCCTCGAGCGTCGTGCCGTCGTACTTCTGATCGCCGCCGAGCCACGCCCGCCGGTAGTGATCGCCGAGCCACTCGCCCTCGAGCGCCTTCGCGAGCGCGCCGGCTTTGGCGACCATCTCGTCGGCCAGCGCGGCGTCGCGCGGGCGGATCCACCGCGCGGCGCGCGGCAGGATCCACACCGCCATCTGCGTGTTGGGGATCGACTCGCCCTCCTTCAGCGCGAGGTCGCGGTTCTTGGCCTCGCTGGCGACGATGCCGTCGGACCAGTCGCCGGTCTGCACGCGGACGAGACCGTGCGGGCCGACGCCGACGGTGTCGAACAGGTGCCGCACGCCGCGGCGGACGTGCTCGTACCCCGACGCCGTCTCGCTCTCCTTCGGGTGGAACGGCGCGAGCTCGTCGAGCACCGACGCGTCGCCCGTCGCCTCGAGGTACTCGTGCATCGCGGCGAGGAAGAAGAGGTACAGATCGCTCGGCGCGGTGTGGATGAGCGCGTCGTCGAGCACGCCGTGCCCCTGGAACGCGTAGGACATGCGCGCGTTCTTCTGGTGGGTGAGGCCCATGAGGAACAGGAGCTGCTCGCGCGCGAGCTCGGGATCGACGTAGGTGAGCGGCAGCGAGAACAGCGCCTGATCGCGCGCCGCGCCGTCGGCGCCGTGCAGCCACAGGTACGCAGACCCTTGCGGCACCACGTGCCTCCCCCAGTAGTCGCGCACGCACACCGACGACTGGATGGTCGCCGCGTGCCACGCCATCTCGCGCTGCAGCCACGGCTCGCGATCGGAGGCGAAGTAGACCAGGCGATCGCGGACGGCGTCGGTCGCCTCCTTCCGCAGGTCGACCGCCGGATCGCGCCAGCGGGCGTCGATGGTCGGCGCGCTCCCCATCGGCGAGTAGCCGTAGGCGAAGCGCAGCGTGCGCGACGCGCCGGGGGCGAGCGCGACGTCGCTCGCGAGCACGAAGGCGAACGGCTGCCCTTCGCCGTTCGCCGGCGCGCCGATCGCGCCCTTGCCGCGCGCCTTCACGGCGTCGGGCAGCCGGGCGTCGCCCGCCCCGAAGAACGCCGCCTGATCGGTCCACGCCTCGGCCACGTCGCCGACCAGCGCGACCAGGTACGGATCGCCGGGTCGCGCGTCGATGTCGCTGACCGCCTCCGGCGCGGGGAGCTTCGATTTGCCCTCGGCGCTCGGCGCGCGCGCCACGCGCAGGAGCTTCTGCGCTGCGTCCCACGACGAGGTCTCGTCGAAGTAGCGATTGAGCGCGTCTCGCGAGCGCACGAGGTTGCCCGGCACAGTCGGCGCCGCGACGCCCGACGCGAGCCATGACGTGCGGATCTGCCGGCGCGCGACGTCCCAGTACTCGTAGTGACGGAGGCTCTTCGCCGCCGCGCCGACGTTCCTCAGGGTGACCTCGTCGACGAGCGCGCCCGCGTCGCCGGCCGGCGCGAACACGCGGCGCACCACCTCGACGTCGCCGTGGCGCATCGTCGTCTCGGCGTAGGTCGTCCCGAAGCGGCGCCCGACGACCGACGGCTTCGTGCGGAAGGCGTAGGCGGTCGACCACTTCTCGCGCCCGTCGTCGATCCAGGAGAACCCGCCGCCGTACGCCTTCTGCTCCGCGTCGAACGCGTTGAGCCAGGTCGGGCCGCGATCCTGGGTGCCGAGCTGGATCCACCCCTCGTTGAGGAAGATGGCGGTCACCCGGCGGTTTCCGATCTGATGCCAGTGCTCGCGGTGCTCGACGCCGTCGGTCGTCGGGTAGAGCGCGAACGGCTCCTTCGCCTCGTCGATGGCGTAGTCGTAGGCAGGGAGCCCGAGATCATCGGTGGTCCAGCGCCCGAACGCGCCGCTCCCCGACGAGCACGGTGAAAAATTCCGCGGCGCCTCGACGTCGGGCGGCGTGCATGCCTCGGCGGGCAGCGCGAACGGCGGATCGTCGGCCGGCGGCTCCGGCGGGCGCGCCTCGTCGGAGCGGCACGAGAGGAGCGCGAGGACCGGCAGCACGATCGCGCGGCGCATGCCGGCGAGCCTACCGCCGATCGCGCGCAGTAGCGCGGGGCGCCGGTCTGCGCGTACCGTCGAAGGATGCGTCGCCTCGCCGTCCTGCTCGCGCTGATCGGGGTTGGTTGCTCCACCGGCGGTGACGACGCGCCGCCGCCCGCGCAGGACGCCGGCCCCGACCTCGGCGATCCGAACGAGATCGCCAAGGCGCCGCACACCTGCCTCTACGACTGCCCGCAGGCCGGCTGCCAGGATCTAGAGACGGGCTACGTCTGCCCGAGCCTCGGCGATTGGGCGAAGCTGCCGCACGCCGAGGAGTGCGGCTCGATCGCGCCGCCTCCGGTGGTGGCCGGCAAGTGCGTCGCCGGCGCGCCGAGCGGCGAGGCGGCGAAGTACGTGGGCACCGAGCCGGACGGGACGAAGATCCTCCCCGACGGTCGCCGCGCGAAGCCCGCCGGCGCCGAGTGGGCCTTCACCGACCTCAGCGGGGGCCTGCCGACGTTCGTCACGACGATCCCCGGCACGCGCCGCGTGATCACCGTCGACACCGGCTACGGCGCGCACGTCGTCCGCGCGATCGACGTCGACAAGATCGGCAGCGGCGATCCGGTCCTCTCGAAGGTGCGGTTCGACAAGCCGAAGACGCTCAACTCCGGCGCGACCTTCGTCGCCCCCGATCTCCTCTACGTGGCGACGAGCGACGGCGTGGTGCAGGCGCTGAAGCTCGATGCGACGAGCGGCGCGCTCTCGCTCGACGAGGCGCGCACGCTGAAGCTCCCGCCCGCGACCTCGCGCGAGGGCAAGCCGATCGCGTGGCACGTCGCCGCGCTCGCCGCGTCGCCCGACGGCAAGCGCCTGGTGGTCGGCGCGGTGCTCGAGCGACGCGCGCTGATCTACGACGTCGAGGCCGGGTCCGCGACGTTCGGGCAGAAGCTCTCGGAGATCGATCTCGGGTTCAACGCGGCGCGTGCCGTCGCCGAGCTCGACGTGAACACCGGCGCGGTGCGCAAGTTCGCGACCGACAAGGGCCCGATGGGCATGGCGTTCCTCGACGCGCGCTACATGGCGGTCGCCAACGCGAACGGCAACACCATCTCGGTCATCGATCGCGTCGCCGGCAGCGCCACCCCGCTGCCGGTCGACGACGGGAAGCTCTACGGGTTCGATCCATCGACGCTCGCCTACGATTCGGCGCGCAAGCGCCTCTACGCGACGCTCGCCGGCCTCAACGCGGTCGGCGCCTGGGACGTCGATCTCTCCGCCGGCGCGCCGAAGATCTCTCCGCGCGGGCGCGTCCCGACGGGGTGGTGGCCGGGCGGGGTGACCGTGCTCGCCGACGGCACGCTGGCCGTCGCCAACATGCGCGCCGCGTTCACCGCGCCCAACCCCCGGAAGTTCGACGGCGTCGACGACGGCGACGTGATGGGCAGGACGTACGGATCGATCCAGCGCGTCCCCACCCCGAGCGACTCGGATCTGTCGGCCGGCGACGCGACGGTGAAGGCGCAGACCGACGTCGCCGCGATGCCCGGAGCGCCGAAGGTCGACTGCGGCGGCGCGGCGTGGGACTTCCCGATCCCGGCGACCAACACCGAGGGACCGTCGAGCCGCATCAAGCACGTCTTCTTCGTGCTCCGCGAGAACAAGACCTTCGACGGCATCCTCGGCGATCTGCCGGGCGTGAACGGTCAGGCCGATCTCATCCTCGGCAAGGACCCGGCGGTGCACGATCGCATCTGGCGGAACTTCCGCGCGCTCGCGCGCGACTTCGTCGTCAGCGACAACTACTACACCGACGCGGAGCTCTCGCAGCAGGGCCACTTCTGGGCGGTGTACGGCCGCTCCAGCGACTACAACGAGCGCACGTGGGCGGTCGACGGCTACACGCGGAACATCCGCGGGCTGATGCTGCCGACCGGCGGCGTGCTCGACATCGGCCAGCCGGTCGAGGGCTCCTCGTTCGACTGGCTCGGGCGCAACGGCGTGGGCCTCGACATCTTCGGCGAGGCGATGGGCATCCCGCGCGAGAAGGCGCCGGGCCGCAGCCCGGTCGACATGCTCTACCCCGGCGGCTTCATCCAGAGCATGGGCTACCCCGACGTCGAGAAGGCATGTCACGTGCTCGGGCGCGCGCGCGTGCTGTGCGACGTGCGCTCGTTCGCGTTCCTCACGCTCTCGAACGATCACACCGTCGGCCTGTCGCCGACCTCGGCCACGCCCGACTCGATGATCGCGGTGAACGACGAGGCGACCGGGATGCTGGTCGACGGGATCACCAGGAGCGCGATGTGGCCGGAGTCGCTCATCGTCATCACCGAGGACGACCCGGCGAACGGCGGCGAGCACGTCGACAACCACCGCACGCCGCTGGTGCTCGTCTCGCCGTGGGTGAAGCGCAACTACGTCAGCAAGACGCACATCGACGTCGCCTCGCTGCACAAGATCTTCGCGCACGTGTTCGGGATCCCGTACCCCAACGTGCAGGTCGCGCGCGCTCCCATCCCCTGGGACGCGTTCACCTCCACGCCCGACTACCGCCCGTGGGACCGCAAGAAGCGCGAGCACCCGGTGCGCTGCGGCGACATGGCGCCGAAGTCCGAGCACCTTATGACCGAGTCGTTCGATCTCGACCGCATCGACGAGAGCCCCGGCCTGATGCGGCAGATCGAGCGCTGGCTGAAGGGGCGACCGCTGACGTCGCTGCCGCCGGACGTCGAGGCGGAGGTGCGCGCGCGGATCGCGGCGAAGGCCGCGGGGGCGCCGCCGGTCGACAAAGACGACGATTGAGCCTGGGGGCTCACTTCACATACGTCGAGCACGCTCCGCCCGTGCAACGGGCCCCGAACGCGGTGCCGGTGTTGCCGTCGTCGGCGACCGTCGGCTTGGCGGCGCAGTCGCAGGCAGGACACGTGCTCGACCACGCCGCCTCGGCCGCGGCGAAGCTCGCCGCGTGGCCCTTTGCGAACCCGACCGCGCGCAGCGAGCCGCAACAGTCGACCTGGTGGAGACCGAACGCGCAGTCGCCGTCGGCGCCGCACGTCTTGCCGAAGGCCGGGAACGTCGAGGGATCGCTGCAGGTGATGCCCGCGGTGTCGAAGGCCGCGTCGGCGGCCTCCGGTACGCAGCACCACATGCTGCAGCCGCCGCACGTGGGACAGGGCTGCGGGCACGCGTTGTCTTGCGCGAACGTGCCGTGACGGCTGCCGGTGCCGCACGACCCTGCGCAGCTGCACGAGCCGCCGGCCGCGACGCAGGCGTTGGGACCGGTCGTGTCGGTCGTGGAGTCGCCGGCGGTCGCGTCGGAGGTGATCGCGTCGGAGGGCGATGCATCGCCGGCGGCCGTCGTCACTCCGCCGCAGCCGATGGTGGCCAGTGTCAGCAGGATCGAGAGCCTCATGCGCGCCTCCGGGGCTCGATCATGGCCCGGTTTCGCGCGAGACGCTCGTCTCGTCGGGCGGCCCTCGCATCTCGCCACGCGACGTCCGGTCGGCGTTGTCGTCGGCCCTGCCGGGATCCATCATTCTCCTCGTGCGCTTCGCCCTCGCGGTCCTCGCGCTCGTTGCGCCCGTCGCGCCCTCGGCGCACGCGCAGCAGGCGAAGACCGCGCCCGTCACGATCGAGGTCGTCGGGGCGGAGCCGGTGCGGGTGCGGGTCGCCGTCGGCACGACGAGGCCATGCGACTCCGACGCGAACAAGCCGCTCTTCAACGGCGTCGTGAAGCCGGGCGCGGCGGTCTCGATCCCGAGCGACGCGATCTGCGTCTGCTGGGAGCAGACCTACGCGCCGTTCACCACGACCGGATGGTCGACCCCGACCGTCCAGTGCCGCCCGTGCTCCGGCCTCAAGAAGTGCATTCCGCGGCTCGACAAGCCGCTGCGGATCGTCGCGCGCTCGAAGGAGTAGCGGGCGGGCAATACGATTTTCTGCACGCGGGCCGGACGCCCTGTGTCTAGCGGGTGGCGACGGCGAACGAGGCTCGAGGGGAGCCCGATCGGCGGCTCGCCGGCCCCGATCGAGCGGGCCTCGAAACGAGTGCGGAGAACGAACATGCGCGCAACTTGCTGGATCCTTGTGTCGATGATCGGCGCCACGACGGCGCTCCTTGGCTGCAGCTCCCCGGGCGGCTCGGGCTTCCCGGACGGCGGCGTCGCCGCTGACGGCGGCGGCGGCGGCGGTGGCGGCGGCGGCGGCGGCGGCGGCGGCGGCGGCGGCACCGACGGTGGTGGCGGTGGTGGCAGTGGTGGCGGCGTCTACACGTGCTGCCTGAACACCAGGTTCTACGACTGCGGGAACAAAGAGGCGTTCGACAGGTGCGCCGGGTTCGACGTCCTTGCATGCATGGAGGCGTGCGCGGACGGCGACTTCGCCTGCTACGACGCCTGCAACGCCAAGGCGAGCAGCGCGACGCACGATCCGTCGTCGTGCACGCGGGTCGAGAGCCGCGACGGCGACTGCAGCTCGTCGAGCGGAGGCGTGTGCCCCCCGGCCGGCACGAGCTGTACCTACAACTCGGACTGCGCCAGCGGCAAGCACTGCACCTCGGGCAAGTGCTACGCGGACCAGGCCGGCTGTCCGTGCACGTACAACTCCGAGTGCGGCTCCGGCGCCCACTGCACCTCGGGCAAGTGCTACGCGGATCGCGCGGGCTCGCCCTGCACCTACAACTCCGAGTGCGGCACCGGCAACCACTGCACCTCGGGCAAGTGCTATCGCGACGAGCGCGGCGCGCCCTGCACGTACAGCTCCGAGTGCCCGAGCGGCTCCTCGTGCGTGTCGGGGAAATGCAGCTGATCGATCTACTTCGATCGAGGCGTGCCGAGCACGCGGTTCAAGCTGATGTCGAGATCGCTCTGCGCCAGTCGCAGGACGCTCTCGACCTCGCTCGGGCTGCCATGCAGCAGGTCGCGGACGCGGCGGCGCGTCCCCTCGAGGACCTTCTCGCGCGTCTTGGCGAGCCAGCGCGACGCGGTCGTGCGATGCACGCCGAAGACGCGCCCGATGTCCTCGAGCTCGTGGCCGTCGACGTAGTGCATCCGCAGCATGGTGCGATCGTCGTCGGGCAGCGCGGCCACGGCCTCGCGGAAGGCGTCGGCGAGATCGCGCCCGTGACGCGCCCGTACGAGCGCGAGCTCGGGGTCGCGCGCGGGCGCCTGCTGCGCGACGTCGTCGAGATCGACGTCGGCTCGGGCGCCGCGCTGCAGGTTCAGCGCCTCGCGGACGGCCGCGACGCGCAGCCAGCCGGCGAGCGGGCCGCGCCCGTTGTAGTCGGCGATCTTCGCGGCGCGCTCGTCGGTCGCTACGAAGAGCTTGAGCCGGAGGCGTTGCGCGACCTCCTCGCGGACGCTCGTATCCTTCGCGACGCGCGCGATCGCGGCGGGGATCGCCGACATGAACGTCCGCTCGAAATGAGCGAGCGCGCGCGGATCGCCGTGCGCGCAGGCGACGGCGACGAAGAGGTCGTCGACGTGCGTACGGGCGAGCGCGGCCTCCGGATCGTCCTCGTCGCTCAGCCTTCGGACAAGCTCGCTCGCGAACGCCTCGCGATCGAGCTCGAAGGCCGGGAACGCGGCGGCGCCTTGCGCGTACGCCGCGTCGAGGAGCGCTCGGGCGCGCGCCTCGCCCAGACGAGCGACGAACCCGCGCGTGAGGGGGGACGACATCGGCGCGCGCACGAGCATATCAGAGCGAGCCGCCGTGCTACCCTTGGCCGCGCAGGACGGTGCCGATGGACTGCCTCGACGAAAGCACCGTCCTCGCGCTGGTACAGGGCGGTCTCCGCGACTCCGAGGCCAAGGAGCGTCGCCGTCACCTCGCGAGCTGCGACGCCTGTCGCGCGCTCGTCGGAGCGGTGGCGCGCTCCTTCCGCACCGGCGACGGCGGCCCGGCGAGCGCGACCGAGCTCGCGAACACCGACGCCGTCCTCGGGAGCTCGGCCACCGCGCCCGCGAAGGATGACGACGTCCTCGATCACCTCGACGATCGCGCGTTCATGGAGCGCGTGGCGACCGGCACGCTCCTCGACGGACGCTACCGCGTCGAGCGCGTGCTCGGCGCCGGCGGCATGGGCGTCGTCGCGCTCGCCACGCACGTCGCGCTCGGGCAGCTGGTCGCGATCAAGCTCCTCCACCCGCGGTCGCTCGCGTCGGCCGAGGTGGTCGCGCGGTTCGTGAGGGAGGCGCAGGCAGCCGTGCGCGTCGCGAGCGAACACGTGGTGCGCGTCCTCGACGTGGCGACCCTCCCGAGCGGCGAGCCGTACATCGCCATGGAGTACCTCGTCGGGCGCGACGCGCGCGCGCACCTCGCCGAGCGCAAGACGCTCACCGTCGCCGACGTCGTCGATCTGGTGGCGCAGGCGTGCCTCGGCGTCGGCCGCGCGCACCGCGCCGGGATCGTGCACCGGGATCTGAAGCCCGCGAACCTCTTCGTCCTCGACGCGCCCGACCGCGAGGTGCCGTTCCTGGTGAAGGTGCTCGATTTCGGCGTCTCCAAGGTGCGCCGCGACGAGATCGGCGCGGGCGAGGCGTCGCTCACGCGATCGACCGCGTTCCTCGGCACGCCCCTCTACATGTCGCCGGAGCAGATCCGCGCGTCGCGCGACGTCGACGCGCGCGCCGACGTCTGGGCGCTCGGCTGCATCCTGCACGAGCTGCTGGTCGGCAAGGCGCCGTTCCGGCGCGAGTCGCTCGGCCTCACGTGCGCCGCCATCCTCGTCGAGGAGCCGGAGCCGATCGCGCGCACGCGCAACGACGTGCCCAAGCCGATCGAGGCGATCGTCGCGCGATGCCTCGCCAAGGACCGCGCCGCGCGCTTCGCAGACGGCTTCGACCTCGCCGTCGCGCTCGCGCCGTTCGCCTCTTCGACCACGCGCGACGAGATCGTCCGGGTGGTCGGCGTCGACGCCCGTCCGACGGCGCCGCCGCGCCCGACGTCGCGGCTGCGGGCGCTCGCGCTCGTCGCCGCCGTGCCGGTGCTCGCCATCGGCGCGTTCGTCGCGCTGCGCCCGCCGGAGCGAGCGCCCGCTTCGGCGAGCCAGGCGCCTTCGGCGAACCAGGCGCCTTCGGCGAGCCAGGCGCCGCCCTCCGCGAACGTTCCGGAGGCGTCCGCGCCCGCCGGCCCGTCGGTCGCGGCATCCCTGCCTGCGACGAGCGCGCATGTCCCGACCCTCGGGCACCCGCTCTCGCCGCCGAAGCCGCTCGTCCCCGCGCCGACGTCCGCGGCCGCGCCGTCGTCGACGCCCCCGGCCGCGTCGTCCGGAATCGCGGTACCCTCCGCCGCGCCCGCACCCCCGCCCGCTCCCTCGCCGTCCGCGCCGTTGAATCCCGAGTTCGGAGCTCGCAAATGATCCGTCGCGTCCCACGCCCGCTGCTCGTCGCGCCCGGGCGCGCCGTCTCAATCGCGCTCGGGCGCGCCCTCTCCGTCGCGCTGGGGCGCGCCGTCTCGGTCGTCGCGCTCCTCGCGAGCCCGGCGGCTCACGCGCAGGAGACCGACGCCGAGCGCCTCTTCCGCGAGGGCCAGGAGGCGATGGCGAAGAAGGACTACTCGATCGCCTGCGCGAGGTTCGCCGCGAGCAATCAGCTCGAACCGGGGATCGGCACGCGCCTGTGGCTCGCCGACTGCTACGAGAAGCAGGGGCGGCTCGCGAGCGCGTGGCGCGTGTTCCGCGAGGCGGCCGCGGCCGCGATCGAGGCGAAGGACTCGCGCGCGACGGTCGCGGAGTCGCGCGCCGCGCAGCTCGAGCCCAAGCTCGCGAAGATCGTCGTGCACGTCGTCGCGCCGCCGAAGGACTTCGAGCTCCGCCTCGACGGCGTCCGCGTGCAGTGGGCCCTCCCGCTCTTCGTCGATCGCGGCCGACACCAGCTGAGAGCGACCGGAGGGTTCGAGCGCGTCGTCGACGTCGATCAAGACGGCCGCACGTACGAGGTCACCATCGGCCACGCGTCGCCGACGGCGCCGGCCGACAAGCCCTCGCCTTCCGCCTGGCCGATCGCCGGCTGGTCGCTCGTCGCGGTCGGGGCGGTCGGTGTCGGCGCGGGGAGCTACCTCGGGCTGCGCGCGAGGTCCCAGTACGACGACGCCGCGTCGCACTGCCCCTCGACCTGCGACTCCGAAGGGTACGACGCGCGCAAGGCGGCGTTCCGCACCGCGACGGCCTCCACCATCTTCATGGTCGCCGGGGGCGTGCTCGCGGTGTCCGGCATCACGGTGCTGATCCTCGCCCCTCCGCCGAAGAAGCCCGCGAGCGAGCCGGTGGGGCCGTCCTTCTCGCTGCGCGTCGGCGCCGCGGCGCTCTCGCTCGAGGGGGCGTTCTGATGAGGTGGCCGATCGCCGTCTTCGCGCTGCCTCTCGGCTGCGCGAACGTCTGGGGGTTCGAGGAGCCCGTGCTCGACGCCGGCCCCCCGCCGATCGTGCGTGAGCCGTGCTTCGAGAACGACAAAATCGAAATCGACGACTGCGGCGACGGCGCGAGCCGCTCCCGCGTCTGCCTCGAAGGCGGCTGGTCGTCGTTCAGCGCCTGCGCCAAACCCGGATGGCGTGCCGTGCCGCCCGCACCGATCGCCGGTCGCATCTCGCACTCGGCGGTGTGGACCGGCGACGAGCTGATTGTCTGGGGCGGCCGCGGCCCCGACGAAGCCTTCAACGACGGCGCCGCCTACGATCCGGTGAAGGACACCTGGCGCGTGCTCGCGCCCGCCCCCCTCAGCCCGCGCATCGATCACGTCGCGGTGTGGATGGGCAAGGAAATGCTGGTGTGGGGCGGCCGCATCGACGGATCGTCGACGACGAGCTACTTCGCCGACGGCGCGACGTACGATCCCCGGAGCAACACCTGGCAGCGCGTCGCGGGCTCGCCGATGTCGAGCCGCGCGCGCGTCGCCGCCGTGTGGTCGACCACGACGCGAGAGGTCCTCTTGTGGGGCGGCGTCTACGAGTTCGACTTCGTCGCGAAGGACGGCGCGGCCTTCGACCCCGAGACCCGCAAGTGGACGCACCTCTCGTTGACGGAGGCGGCGCCGCGCGCGGCCCCCGGGAGCCTGTGGGACGGCACCCGGATGGTCGTCGTCGGCGGCGAGTGCAAGGGCATCGCGGCGAAGCCCTGCAACGACGTGTGGGCCTACGAGCCGTCCGCCGGGCTCTGGGAGAAGCTCGCGACGTTGCCGACCGCCTACGCGCCGGACCTGGGCTTCGCGTTCACCGCCGCAGGTCCGCGCCGCGCGCAAGCCGCGCTGTTCGCCGGCGAGAAGATGACCACGAAGTACGGCAACGGCGCGTTCTTCGATCCCGCGACCAGGGCGTGGACGGACATCGCCGCTCCCGCGACCGAGCTCGGCGAAGAGCCCGCGCGCACCTTCGCGACGACCTTCTGGGCCGAGGACAGGCTCTGGGTCTACGGCGGCTTCATCGCCGGCGGCGGCTTCGACGATCACGGCGCGATCTGGGATCCGAAGACGCGGGCGTGGTCGGTGATGCCTGCCTCGGACCTCGGCCCCCGCATGGCCGCGAGCGCGACGTCGACGCACGACGACACCTTCGTCTGGGGCGGGCGCCGAGAGGGCACCGACTGGTTCGTGCACCTGAACGAAGGCCGCGCGCTGCGCCACGCGCGATAGCGCGCGCGGCGGGCGACGTCAGATCCCGAATCGCCTCTTGAGCTGCTCGATCTGCGCGACCGCCTCGCGGTAGCCGCCGGCCGCTCGCAGGGACGCGCCGATCCGCGCGGCGTTCTTCGCGAAGGAGGGCCGCTCGAGGATGGTGCGCACGAGGGAGCGGAGGCGGCGCGGCTCGAGGTCCCGCTCCTTCATGACGAGGCCGGCGCCCACCTCGGCGACCCGATCGGCGACGGTCATCTGGTCGGCGGCTTGCGGATACACGAGCTGCGGGACGCCGAAGTACAGCCCCTCGCTCACGCTGTTCATGCCGCCGTGCGTGAGGAAGAGCGACGCGCGCCGGAGGACGGCGAGCTGGGGCACGAACGGCCGGATCACCGCGTTCGCGGGGAGGGGCCCGAGCTGCTTCGGGTCGATCTTCCGGCCGATCGAGAGGAGCACGCGGCCGTCGAAGTCGGAGAGGCCCTCGAGCACGACTCGGAAGAAGTCGGCCCGGTCGTTGAACAGGGTGCCGAGCGAGGCGTAGACGAGCGGGCGGTCTCCGAGCTCGTCCGACAGCGCGGGATCGGTCGCCGCGATCGGATCGGACGTGTCGGGGAGCTCGGGGATCGACGGACCGCAGAAGCGATAGGTGTCGTCGAGCTGATCGGCGAGGGGCTGGAACAGCGCCGAGGTGTAGACGAGGTTCAGGTCCGCGCGGTTCCGGAAGAGCTCGAAGAAGCGGGGCGGAGAGATCGGGTGACGCGCGGAGAGCCGCCGCGCGTTCGCCCAGATCGAAGGCAGGCTCCTCGCGCTCTGCGCGTAGATGAGCAGCTTGACGAGCAGGTACTTGAGCGAGCGGGGAACGCCGGCACCGATCGCGAACGTCGAGGTCGAGCAGACGGAGGGGACGCGAAGGCTCGCGGCGACCGCGCGCCCCCAAGGGGCCATCGAGTCGTGCATCACGTAGTCGACGCGCTCGCTCCTGGCGTCGGCGACGAGCGCGGGCGCCGCGTCGATCGCGAACTGGAGCAGGCCGTCGGCCACCTCGCCCAGGTTCTTCGGCGGGGCGTCGTGGTCGAAGGGGAACGGCGGGTACTCGCGGAACTCGGCCCCGGTGGACGCGAGCTTCTCGCGCATGTCGGGGGACGCCCAGGCGATCACCCGATCGCCGCGTCGAACGAGCTCCGCGAGGACCGGCAGGGTCGGGTTGATGTGCCCGTGCGCGGGCATCTGGAGGACGGCGAGGGTGGGCATCGTCGGACCTCTACACGCTCGCGCGGACGTGCGCCGCGATGCGCCTGTTGACCTCGTCGGCGTGGGTGAGCGGCCCCATGTGCCCGGCGCCCGCGATCGTGACGAGCTCTGCGCGCGGCATCGTCTCGACGAGGATCTCGCACACGCGCCGCTCCGCCGCGGGCGACCGGGCGCCGGAGAGGATCAGCGTCGGCGCCGCGATCTCGCGATATGCGTCGGCCGGTGTCGGATCGAAGCAGAGCCTCCGCACCTCGGCGGACACCTTCCGCCCGACCGCGAGGAACGCGTCGCGTTGCTCCGGCGGCATCGCGTCCCAGGTGCCCGGGCCGTTCCAGTAATCGACGAACTGCCGATACCAATCGCTCGTCCCGCCGTATTCGGGGGTGAAGAAGCGGTCGCCGAACTGCGCGAGATCGGCGCGAACGAGCGGGTCGGGGCGGGCGACTCCCCAGGCGACGGGCTCGTAGGCCGCGATGCTCCGCACGCGATCGGCGCCGAGCGCGCGCGCGGCGTTCAGGGCGAGCATGCCGCCGTAGGAGTGCCCCACGAGGTGGACCGATCGATCGAGCGCGCGCGCCACGGACACGACGACCGCGAGGTCCTCCGCGAGCTCGAAGTTCTCGCTCCCGTTCCACCCGCCCGTGCCGCCGTAGCCGAGCAGATCGGGGGCGACGGCGCGGTGGGTCGACGACAGCACCCGCGCGAGACCGCGCCACTGTCGCGACGACATGCCGGAGCTGTGGATCATCACGACCGGCTCGCCGTCGCCGAGATCGGCTGCCTCGTCCACGTGGATGTCGATCGTGCCGTTCAGGACGCGCATGCGGCCGCATCATAAGGCACGCCGTTCCTCGGTCGGGACGCTCGCAGTCGAGCTCGCAGTCGAGCTCGCTGTCGATCTTTGACCCTGGACATTCGACCCACGCCCCGTGCGCGAATTCCGCAGCCGCCGGCGACGCGTTGCGGCATAGTCCCACTCGTCCGCGCAACCGCGGAGAAGGAGCCGCCGTGATCTGGCTCATCAAGTTCGCGATGTGCGCCATGATGCCGCGCACCGAGAAGCTGCCCGGGATCGGCGACACCGATCTCGACGGGTTCCTGCGCCGCCTTCGCAGGGACTCCGACTTCCTCTACTGGCTCGGCCTCGCGCTCGGCGCGTGGCTGTTCGCCGTCACGCCGCTGTTCACCGTCTGGGTGCCGCTGCCGGCGTTCTTCCTGCCGAAGAAGCTCCTCGACCGCCACACCGAGCGCGTCCTCTCGTCGCGCATCTACCTGATCCGGCAGGCGGTGTTCCTCGTGCGGCTGTCGGCGGGCATGTGCTGGGGCGCCGATCCGACCGTGCGCGCGAAGTTCGCCATGAGCCCCTACGGCACCGATCCGGGGACCTTCCGATCATGAGCCACGTCGCCTTCCAGCCTCGCGGGAGAGAGGTCGCGCTCGAGGCCGACTACGTCGTCGTCGGCAGCGGCGCGGGTGGCGCGCCCGCCGCGGTCACCCTCGCGCGCGCCGGCGCCAAGGTCGCCATCGTCGAGGCCGGTCCCTGGCGCGATCCGGCCGACTACCCTTCGTCGGTCTACGGCGCCATGCGCGACATGATCGACGCGTGGGGCTCGAACTTCACGCGCGGGCGCGCCTACTGGCCGATCATCCAGGGCTCGCTCGTCGGTGGCACCACGGTCATCAACTCGGCGATCGCGGTGCGCACGCCGGCCGACATCTTCGAGAAGTGGGAGCGCGCCCACGGCGTGGGCGGCGCCTCGATGGCCGAGGCGGTCTGGCGCATCCAAGACGATCTCGAGCGCGAGCTGTGCGTCGAAGAGGCGCCGACGCCCGCGCGCGGCAACTCGAACCTCCTCGCCAAGAAGGCGGCCGACGCCCTCGGGTTCGAGAACCACTACCTGCTCCGCTACATCAAGGGCTGCGTCGGCTCGGGGCAGTGCCTCCAGGGGTGCCGCGAAGACCGCAAGCAGAGCCTCAACCGCAACTACGTGCCCGAGGTGCTCGAGCGCGGCGGCGACGTCCTCTCGTGCGCGCCGGTCGAGCGCGTCCTCTTCGAGGGCAACCGCGCGGTCGGCGTGCGCGGAAGGTTCCGAAACCCGCAGACGCGCGAAGGCGGCGCCGACTTCGTCGTCCGCGCCAAGAAGGGCGTGCTCGTCGCCGCGTCGGTCACCCGCTCGGCGCCGCTGCTCATGGCGTCGGGCGTGCAGAGCCGCGCGCTCGGCAAGCACTTCCGCGCGCACCCGGGCACTCCGGTGTTCGGCGTCTACGACGACCCGATCGACATGAACACCGGCGCCACGCAGGGCTGGGCCTCCGTCGCATATCGCGACGAGCCCGGCTTCAAGCTCGAGACGCTGAGCCTCCCGCTCGACATGGTCGCCGGGCGCCTCTCCGGCAGCGGACAGCTCTTGATGGATCGGCTGATGGAGTTCCGGCACCTCGCCATCTGGGTGCAGGCGTGTCGCGCCGAGACCGTCGGCGAGGTGCGCCGGACGATCACCGGCCGCCCGGCCGTCCACTACACGCTCGGGCGCGAGGACATGCTCCGGTTCCGCGAGGGCATGTACCAGATCGCCCGCATGCACGTCGCCGCCGGCGCGCGCGCCGTGCTGCCCGGGATCTTCGGCATGCCCTACCGCCTCGAGCCCGACCAGATCGACCAGCTGCGCGAGGCGCCGCTCGACCCGCGCGCCTACGTCGCCATCCTCTCGCACTTGTTCGGGGGGTGCGTGATGGGCGCCGATCCGTCCCGCTCGGTCTGCGACGGCCGCGGGCGCGTCCACGGCTACGAGGGGCTGGTCGTCGTCGACGCATCGGTCATCCCGACCAACCTCGGCGTGAACCCGCAGCACACGATCATGGCCCTGGCGCGGCTGTTCGCCGAGCAGCTGGTCGAGCGCCCGGCGGCGCGGGCGGCGGCGTAGCGTCGCCGCTCGCGCAGGCCCTTCGCGCTTCGTCCGCCTCGTACGCCCGTTCGAAGGTCGAAAGTCGAAAGTCGAACGAGAGCCTCTCGGCTTGCGACCTTCGACCTTTGACCCTCGCCTTCGACCCGGTCCGCAGGAGCAGACCAGACGTCTCTGCCCGCGACGGCCGGCATCCCGTCGTTCCACTCCCGACGCACGCCGTCCGATTCGGACGGTGCGCCGGCTTTCGTCATCTGCGTCTGTTGACGTACCTCACTGGTGAGTGACTACTGGTTTTACCATGCGCGCCGCCCTGCTCCCGCTCGCCCTCGCCACCGTGCTCGCCGCCGGGCTCACCGCAGGAACGGCGCACGCGCTCACGCAACCCGACGGCACGGCGATCCCGACCAAGCCAGGTTGCGACAGCGGCAAGCCCACCGGGCTGCTCTCGGTCTTCGCCTGCGCGTGCACCACGCCGGGCATCTGCAACATCGGCGCGCCGTGCGCGAGCGAGACCTCGTGCGACGACGGCAAGAAGGGCACCTGCGAGAGCCGCATGTTCCACGTGTTCAACGACAACACGTGCATCCCGTCGAAGTACGACGGCCTCGATCCGTACGCCGAGGCGGCGACCGTGCCGGAGACCTTCCGACCGACCTGCGCGCTGACGTTCACGGTCACGTCGCGCGGCACCGCGATGTTCAAAGACGTCTTCGGTTGGTACAACGTCACCGGCGCCAAGCCCGATGCGAGCGATCTGCACCCGATGCTCGGTTGCACCGACGGCACCGGCGCCAGCGTGGTGCTCGATCTGTCGAAGGAGCCCGCGTACAAGGGCGGCGACATCGGGTTCTTCCTGCTGACGCCCGAGTCGCACACCTCGGGCGGCACCTGCGCCTCGGGCGTCTGCTGCCCCACCGTCGATCGCTTCAAGGCGGGCGAGGGGTGGGTCTTCTACTCGGAGCGCAAGTACAACCCCGATCCCGGCGGCTACATCCACCTGCTCACGTACAACAGCAAGCTCTCCAAATCGAAGTTCTACTTCGCCTGGGAGGACCGCTACGGCGGCGGCGACAACGGCTTCACCGATCTGGTCACCAGCGTCGACGGCGTGCAGTGCTCGGGCGGCGGCGTCGCCTGCGAGACCGACCAGAAGGGCGCCTGCAAGGTCGGCATCACCCAGTGCAGCGCCGGCGTCGTGAGCTGCACCTCGGTGATCGCGGCGAAGGCCGAGGAGTGCAACGGCGTCGACGACGACTGCAACGGCGCGATCGACGACGGCGCGACCTGCCCGCGCAAGGGCGACATGTGCGTTCACGGCCGTTGCCTGCCGCCGTGCGCCACCGGCGAGCTGAAGTGCGATCCGGGCACCGCGTGCGACGACGCCACCGGTCGCTGCGTCGACAAGGCGTGCCTCGGCAAGACGTGCCCGAGCGGCGAGGTCTGTCGCGCCGGCGCGTGCGTCGCGCCGTGCAGCGACGTCACCTGCCCCTACGGCCAGCTCTGCAGCGGCGATCGCTGCGTCGGGCTGTGCGACGGCGTCAAATGCGCCACCGGCCAGGTCTGCCGCGGCGGCATCTGCCTCGCCGGCTGCACCTCGTGCGCGGGCGTCGCGTGCGGCGCGGGGACCAAGTGCGATCCGACGACCAACGACTGCGTCGATCCGAGCTGCGCGACGCCGTGCAAGGCCGGCACGCACTGCAAGGCGGGCGCGTGCGTCGACGACTGCGACGGGGCGAAGTGCCCGACCGGGCAGGTGTGCAGCGGGGGCCGGTGCCTGAGCGCCTCCGATCCCGGCCTCGACGGCGGGTTCGGCGACGGCGGCGGCCTGCCCCTCGGCGGAGACGACGCGGGCGTCGACGGGGGCACCGGCTTCAAGCCGACCGGCGAGCTGCCTTCGGCCAGCGCGTGTCAGTGCGACATGGGCCGTCGCACGACGGGCGGGCACGGGGCCTGGGCGCTGCTCGTCGCGGCCGCTCTTCGCGCGGCGAGCCGGCGCTCCCGCCGCCGCGCGGGCTGAATCAAGAGGACCTCCGGGCGGACCCGCGCGACGCCCTCCGCCTGCGGATGGCCAGCAGCACGACCCCGAGGAGCGCGGGGATGGCCGAGGCGCCCCGCGCGCCAGGCCGGGTCGGGCAGCCGCCCTCGTCTTCGGGAGGCAGAGCCGGCTGCAGGCAGGCCCTGCGCTCGACGTCGCAGGAGCGCCCCGGGGCGCAGTCGGCGGTGCTTGCGCACTCGGTGACGCAGGCGTCGTCGCGACAGACGTATGGAGCGCACGAGGTGCTCGTGCCGTCGGCGGCGGTGAGGCTCGCGCCGTCGGCGCTGCAGGTGCGTGCGGCGCGCGTGCAGCGTCCCTCCTTGCAGGTGTAGCCCGTCGCGCAGTCCGCGCCCGATGCGCAAGCGGACTTGCAGTCGTCGGCCGCGCAGACGTATCCGCCGCAAGCGGTCTGCGAGAGGGTCGGACAGCTGCCCTTGCCGTCGCACTTCGCCGCGTGCGTCGCGACGCCGCCGGCGCACGAGGCATCGCGACACGAGATGTCGGATCCGACGAAGCCCGCGCAGCTCGCGACGGTCTCGCCGTCGCACAAGGCCGTGGCGCACGGGTTCTTCGGATCGCTCGGGCACGCAGGGCGCTTGCCGTGCGGGACCCCGACGACCGGCGTGCACACGCCCTCCTTGCCCTTGACGTCGCACGCCTCGCAGCTGCGCTCGCAGCGCGACTCGCAGCACACGCCGTCGACGCAGGCATCGCTGCCGCACTCGGCGTCCGACGCGCAGGCGGTGCCGTTCGACCTGGCGCACGTCCCCTTGTGGCCCGCGGTCGCGCACGACGAGCCGCTCGGGCAGCTGGCCTCGCCGCAGCACACGCCGTCGACGCACGCGCCGGTCGCGCACGCGTCGGCCGTCGTGCACGCGCGACCGAGACCGACGATCGGCTGGCAGCTGCCGCCGCTGCAGAAGAAGCCCGCCGCGCAGTCGCTCTTGGCGCTGCAAGCGGCCCTGCAGGTGGTCGCGTCGCAGACGTACGCGCCGCAGCGCTTGGGCAGGTCGTTGCAGCTGCCCTTGCCGTCGCAGGTGCTCGCGTGGGTCTCGATGCCCGAAGCGCAGGTCGCGCTCCCGCACGAGGTTCCCGCGGTCGCGTAGTGGCACTGCGTGACGTCCGCGCCGTCGCACGCGATGCCGCAGGTGGTGCCGGGGCCGACGCCGGCGCAGGCGGGGCGCGCGCCCTGCGGCGCGCCGCGCACCGGTCTGCACGCTCCCTTGGAGCCGACCAGGTTGCAGGAGGCGCACTGATCTTTGCATGCGGAGTCGCAGCAGACCCCGTCGACGCAGTGGGCGCTCGCGCACTCGCGCGCCTCGGCGCAGCTGGCCCCCGCGCTCTTCTTGATCGTGCACCCCGTCGCGGCGCAATACGCGCCGGAGGTGCACTCGCCGTCGGCCGTGCAGGCGGTCGCGCAGGCGCCGGCCTTGCAGTTCCGATACACGCCGCAGCTCGTGACGTCGGGGGCGATCGGGTGACCGCTGACGGGCGGGCCGTCGACGCCGGAGCAGGTGCCGACGCTGCCGGGGAGCGCGCAGGCCTCGCACACCGCGGTGCACGCGCGGTTGCAGCACACTCCGTCGACGCAGAACTTCGATTCGCAGTCTCCCGCGACGCCGCACGTGCCGCCGAGCGACTGCCGGCGGAACAGCTCCACGCTCGCGGTGATCCCGGTGGTCGCCGCGCCGCCGAGGCGGAGGACGCCGCCTGCGACAGGCGTCGTCGCGGGCTGCGTTCGGGACGCCGGCGCGCTCGTCGGCACGAGGACGCCGGTCGAGATGTCCCACAGCGAAGCGCGGTTCTCCCACGTGAGCAGGTTCAGCGAGCCCGACAACGGATCGACGCTCGCGGGCGAGCCGAGCGCAGGGCTCGACCAGGTCCCGCCGGTCGGATCGAAGAGCGCCGCGCCGATCGTGCCGCGGATCAGCGCCTTGCCGGCGAGGAGCTGACCGTTCGCCAAGGGGCCGAGATCGGCCGGCATGCTCGGCCCCGTCGTCCAGGTGTTGGTGCTCGGGTCGTAGATCTCCGTGCTCGTCGCGGGACCGCCCTGCTCGCCGCCGGCCACGAGGACGCGACCGTCGGGCAGGGTGACCGCGGCCGCGGTGTTGCGGCGCTTCGCCATGGGCGCGGCCAAAGACCAGGTCTTGGTCACGGGAGAGAAGATCTGCGCCGCGTTCGACCAGACCGCGCTCGGGTGATCGCCGCCCGCGATCATCACGCGGCCGTCCGCGAGGGCCGCGACCGCGAAGCCGCCGGTGCCGTCGACCGGCTGATCGACGCGGATCCACGAGTTGGTCGCCGGGTAGTAGACGCCGGTCGCGTTGCTGAACCAGATGAAGACCTCGCCGCCGGTCAGGCGCACGGACCGACTGCACCAGAAGGTCGCGTCGGGGAGCCTGGTCCATTTGTTCGCGACCGGATCCCAGCGCTCCGCGGCGGACATCTCGCTGCCGGAGACGGACTCCCCGCCGGTGACCAGCACCTGACCGTCGAGCAGCGTGTTGGCGCAGGCGTGCTTGCGGGGGATGAGCATGGACGCGACGGTCGTCCAAGCCGGATCGATGACGATGGGGTGCGGACGCGCCGAATCGGCCAGCGTCACCTCGTAGAGGAAGCCACCCGCGGTCTCCGTCAGGGTCGAGAGGACCGGGACCGCGCGGCCGGTCGCGTCGACGGCCGAGAGCGGATCGGTGACCAGGCGCACGACGCCGGCGCGATCGACGAGCTCGACCCGGCCCTCGCGATGGCGCAGCTCGGCCACCGCGGGGCCGGTGCGCAGGAGGTACCGGGTGGCATGCGGGGACTCGGGTCGATGCACCACGCGCAGCTCCTCGTAGGCGCTGCGCCCCGAGACCCGCACCACGTCGACGCCTGGCGCCGCATCGACGAAGACGCGCGCGCCGGAGCGCTGCTCGGCGAGGATGGACCGGTCGCCCGGCGTGGTCACCTCGAGCCAGAGGTCGCGTTCGAGATCGATCCGCACCGGCGCGTCGGCGCGCTCGGGGAGCGCACGGACGAACGCGCCCGCCTCCGGCGCGACGGTGGCGAGACGCGCGGCGAGCCCGAGGGCGCGTTCGGCGCGAGGCTGCGTGCCGGTCGCGGCCACCTCGGTGGTGCGGCTCGAGCAGCCGAGCCCCGCGAGCCCCGCGAGACCCGCGAGACCGGCGAGACCCGCGAGACCCGACGCGCGCCTGCGACGTCGCAGCATCGCCCCGAGGAGCAAGACCAACAGCGCGGGAGAAGCCGAGCGCCTCGCGCTCGGGTTCACCGCGCAGCCGCCCGACGACTCGTCGACGCCGGCCGTCGAAGGCGAGAGGCAGGTGCCCTCGTCGCACACCAGATACGGCGCGCAGTCCGAGGTGGACACGCACTTGGTCGGGCAGGCGCCCGCCGAGCAGCGGAACGGCGCGCAGGGCGTGGTCGAACCGTCGGGCGCGACGATCGAGAGGCCGTCGTCGCTGCAGCTCGCGACCTTGGGCTTGCACACGCCGCCGACGCACTCGCGACCCGTCGCGCAGTCCGCGTCGGCGGAGCACCGCGTGCGACACGTCTGCGTCGAGGGATCGCACGCGAAGTCGCCGCAGGCGGCGCTCTTCTCGGCCGGGCAGGCGCCGAGCCCGTCGCAGCGCGCCTCTTCGACGGCGGCGCCGCCCTCGCACTTCGCGGCGCGGCACACGACGCTCGCGCCGACGAAGCCCTTGCAGGTCGTGCGGTCGGACCCGTCGCACAGCCTGGACGCGCACGGGCTCGCCGAGTCGGTGGGGCACGCGGGGCGGGCGCCGTGAGGCTTGCCGCGCGTTGCTGTGCACCGTCCGAACGAGCCCGGCACGTCGCACGCCTCGCAGCTGCCGGCGCAGGCCGAGTCGCAGCACACGCCGTCGACGCAGTGTCCGCTCCCGCACTCCGCGCCCGACGTGCACACCGCGCCGTCGATCTTCGCGCAGCTGCCCTTGGCCGCGGTCGCGCACGACTTGCCCTCTTCGCAGCTGCGGACGCCGCAGCACACGCCGTCGGCGCAGAAGCCGGTCGCGCACGAGACGTCCGAGGCGCAGTCCTTGCCAAGCCCGTCGGTCGGCACGCACGCTCCGCCGCTGCAGTAATGGCCGGGCGCGCAGTCTGCCTTGGTCGTGCAGGTCGACCTGCACGCGCTCGCGTCGCACGCGTAGGCGCCGCAGCTGCGCGGCACGTCGCTGCACGCGCCCGCGCCGTCGCAGGCGCTCGCGTGCGTCTCGACGCCGTCTTTGCAGCCGTTGGAGCTGCAGGGCGAGAGCGACGGCGGGAGGTAGTTGCACTTCGTCGCGTCTTTGCCGTTGCAGACCGGGCCGCACGCGGAGCCGGCGCCGGCACCGGTGCACGCCGCGCGCCCGCCGCGTGGCAGACCGGTCACCGGGCTGCACGTGCCGACGGCGCCCGGCAGATCGCAGGCGCCGCACTGCTCGCTGCAGCCCGTGCTGCAGCACACGCCGTCGGCGCAGAACCCCGACGTGCATTGGGCGTCGCGCGCGCACGTCGAGGAGGTGGCCTTGCGGGCCACGCAGGCGGCGCCGTCGCAGTAGCTCGCCGCGTCACAGTCCGCGTCGGACGCGCACGTCGTCGCGCACGCGCCGCTCACGCACTTCAGGTAGCGACCGCAGCCGCCGTGCCCCGCCGGCGCGAGGCCGGTGACGGCCGTGCAGGTCCCGGTGGCGCCGCACGTCTCGCAGGGACCGGTGCACGCCTTATCGCAGCACTTGCCGTCCACGCAGTACGAGGTGCTGCACTCCATGGCGCCGGCGCACGTCGAGCCCGTGGCCAGGGGTCGATAGATCTCCGCGACCGAGGTGTTCCCGGAGGTGCCGCCGAGCTCGCCGCCGACGACCAACGCGCGACCACCGGGCAGGGTCGTCAGACCCTGCGCCGAAAGACCGGCCGACAGTTGACCGGCGGCGCCCCAACGCAACGACGCCGGATCGAACGCAGCGGCGTCCTTGCCGGAGAGCGTGAGGATGCGACCGTCGTCGAGCGAGAGGGCTGCCTGCGGGGGCTTCGGCGGGTTGCCGACCGTGGACCACGCGCCCGCTCGATAGACCTCGACGGAGGACGAGGTCGCGCCCGAGGCCGGGCTTCCGCCCATCGCCAGCGCGCCGCCGCCGCCGAGCGGCAGGAGCCACCCGCCGGTGCGCGGCGTCGGCGCATCGGCGACCGTCGTCCAGGTCTGGGTCGTCGGATCGAAGATCTCGGCGGACGAGAACACCGTCAGCTCGTCGCGGCCGCCGAGCACCATCACGCGGCCGTCGCCGAGGCGCGCGCCGAGGTAGAACATGCGGCCGACGCTCGACGGCGTCGTCGAGGCCCAGGTGTCGGTCTTCGGATCGAAGATGTCCGCCGCCGCGGTGGGGACGACCGTGCCGCCGCCGTAGAAGAACACCCGACCGTCGGCGAGCCCGATCGGCGCAATCGCATAGTGCAGGGGAACAGGACCGGGATCGGTCCACGAATCGGCCGCCGGATCGTAGATGGTGGTCCCGCTGTCGGTGAAGATCATGACCCGACCGTCGCCGAGCGACAGCGCGGTCCCGTCGCCGGCGCTCAAGTTGCTCGGCTTGGTCACCGTCCACGTGTTGAGCGTGGCGTCGTACACCTCGGCGCTCGAGAGCCAGGCGCCGGCGCCGTCCCGGCCGGAGTGGACGAGGATCTTCGACGGCGAGAGGTGACCGACGGTGGCGTGCGCGCGCGGGACGTTCATCGACGCGACGGCGGTCCAGGCCGGATCGACGACGATCGGCGCGACGAGATCGGTGGTGTCGAGCGAGACGGTGAGCGTCGCGTCGCGCCCGTCTGCCTCGAGCGACGCGACGGGACGACGGTGGGTGCCCCGCGCATCGATCGCGTCGAGCGGCTCGGTCGAGAGCGCCACCCTGCCGGACGGCTCGACCAGCTCGACGCGCCCCTCGCGAAGACGGATGCGTGCGATCGCGTCGCTTGCGCGAAGGCTCCACCGCGCCCGAAAGACGCCGGTGGGCGCGTACAACACGCGCAGCTCCTCGACGCGATGGGGCAGCACGAGCTGCACCGTGTCGGCGTCGCGTCCCGGGTAGATCGTCAGCCCACGCGCCGAGACCGCCGCTGCGTCTTCTGCGTCGAGCGCGGTGATGGTGACCGAGCGCGAGGGCTCGTCGGCTCGCCGGAGCGTGAGCGGGCCCGTGGCTCTCGCGGGGAGCACGGCGTCGAGCGCGCCGCGCACCGGCAGCCGGACGTCCGCCGGCATCCACCCGGGCAGCGCTCGCGCGAGCGCGTCGAACGCGCGCGGCGCATCGGCGCGCGGCCCTGGTGGTGCACCGGGGCCTGCTTCACAACCGAGCACGCGGCCGCCCAACACCACGGCGAGGAGCAGACGACGGGCGCTCGCGTTCGACATGGAAGCGAACTTATCCGTCTTCTCCGTAAAGGAGGGACGTGCAGCGCGCCGGCCGCGAGGTCATCTCGTCGGTCGTCCGGCGAGGCCCACCGCCGCGCCGCCCGCGGCAGGTGCCAACGCGTCGCGTCAGAGCTATAGAGGGATCGCACTCCATGTCCTCGCCATCCCTACGCACCGCCAACGTGCGGCGGCTCACCGAAGGCACCTTCGACGTCCTGATCGTCGGCGGCGGCATCAACGGTGCGGTGTCGGCCGCGTGCCTCGCCGGGCAGGGGGCGCGCGTCGCCCTCATCGACAAATCGGACTTCGCGTCGTTCACGAGCCAGCAGTCGTCGAACCTCGCGTGGGGCGGCATCAAGTACATGGAGACGCTCGAGTTCGGGCTCGTGCGGAAGCTCTGCGTTTCGCGCAACCACCTGATTCGCTCCTACCCGTCGACGGTGCAGGAGATCCGCTTCTTCGTCCTCCACGAGAAGACGTTCCGGCACGGGCTGTGGAAGTTGGTGCTCGGCACCTGGCTCTACTGGTTCATCGGGAGCTTCTTCACCAAGCGCCCGCGCAGGCTGTCGAAGGCGACGATCGAGCGCGAGGAGCCGATCGTCGCCACGGCCAACAGCGACGGCGGCTTCGAGTACTCCGACGCGTACTTCCACGACACCGACACGCGCTTCGTGTGGAACTTCGTCCGCGGCGCGCTGAACTACGGGTGCATCGCCGCCAACTACGTCGAGTCGCTCGGCTCGGAGCGGGGCGACGACGGGCTGTGGGTCACCCGCGCGCGCGACGCGGTCACCGGCCACGAGCTGTCGATCCGCTCGAAGGTGGTGGTCAACGCGTGCGGTCCGTTCGTCGACGAGATGAACGGGCGCGCCGGGCAGAAGACGCAGCACCGCCACCTGTTCTCCAAGGGCATCCACCTGATCGTGCCGCGGCTGACGAAGAACCGGCGCGTGCTCACCTTCTTCGCCGACGACGGCCGGCTCTTCTTCGTCATCCCCATGGGCCCGCGCACGTGCATCGGCACCACCGACACGCGCGTCGACAGCCCGATCACGCACGTCACCGACGACGACCGCAAATTCGTCCTCGACAACATCAACAAGCGCCTGAACCTCCCGCAGCCGCTCACCGAGAAGGACATCGTCGCCGAGCGCTGCGGCGTGCGGCCGCTGGTGGTGTCGGCCGGGCAGTCGGGGGCCGCCGATTGGACGCAGCTCTCACGCAAGCACGCGATCGAGGTCGACGAGCGCACGAAGTACGTCAGCATCTTCGGCGGCAAGCTCACCGACTGCCTCAACGTCGGTCGCGAGGTCGCGGCGGCGGTGCACCGTCTGGGCGTCGAGCTGCCGTACCCCGAGGTGCGCTGGTACGGCGAGCCCGACGAGCAGACCCGGCGCGAGTTCTTCCATCAGGCTCGGCTGATGCGGCTCGACGACATGACGCCGAAGAGCTCGTCGGAGCCGCTGTCGACGCGGCTCTGGCGGCGCTACGGCGAGCAGGCGCTCGCGCTGCTCGAGGACATCCGCGCCGACCCCACGATGGCCGAGCTCGTCGTCGAGCGCGCCGAGTACGTGAAGTGCGAGATCACGCAGGCGGCGCGCCGCGAGATGATCGTCACCCTCGACGACTTCCTCCGCCGGCGCTCGAAGATCGCGCTGGTGCTGCACAAGGACGTGCTCCGCGAGGCGCCGGGCGTGCGCGAGGTGTGCCGCATCCTGTTCGGCGACAAGGCCGACGCGAGGTACGAGGAGTACTTCGGCGCTCCGACGAGGGCGCTGCCGGCGCGCGGAGCACAGCAGGAGAGCGCCGCCACCGGCGCTTGACGGGCTGCTCGGTGTTCGCCGACGCTGATCGGGATGGACGCAGAGCTCCGCAAGAAGGTGTGTCGCCTGGTCGCCGGCATCGTCGTGGCGGATGACGACCTCGACGAGAAGGAGGACGCCTTCATCGACCGGTTGATGCTCAAGTTCGGCATCCCGGCCGACGAGCGCGGCGAGCTGTTCCCGATCGTCGACAGCGCGGAGGCGGCGAGCGAGATCAAGACGCTCCCCAAGGACGTGCAGGACGAGGCGTTCTCGCTGCTGGTCGAGGCGGCCGCGGCCGACGGCAAGATCGTCGCCGAGGAGCGCGCGTACATCGGCGCGGTGGCCGACGCCCTCGGGCTCGACGCCGCGGTGGTCGACGAGCGGCTGAAGAACGCGGTGGGTTGATCGGCCACCGCGCCTTCGCGCGTGATCACTTCACGATCGACTCCGTCTTGCAGCCGACCTCGATGTCGATCGAGCCGCCGGCCTTGAATCCCGTGCACGTCGCCGGGCACATGAGGATCTTCTTCGGCGTGCCGGCGGAGGGATCGACGTCGTAGTACCAGCCGCCGCTGGTCGGGTCGCACTTGTCGGCGCTGCCGACGTACAGGATGGTGCTCGACCCGCTGCCGGTGGTGACCTTCACGTTCACCTTGAAGTAGTCGGCGGAGGCGGCGGGCGGCAGCTCGTATTCGCAGGGCAGGGCGCTGCTGCGGATGGCGTTGAGCGCCGCGAGGAAGTCCTTGGTGACGTCGCTCGTCGTGCTGACGATGAACGCGGGCTTGCCGTTGCCGGCCTTGGAGATCGCGTCGAGGTTGGACGCGCCCGAGGCGTCGTCTTTGCCGAGCACGCCGATGACGTAGGTGTTGATCGACGGCGTAGCCGAGACGGCGTCGGACGCGAGCTTGGAGATCGAGGGAATGTCGATCGGCGTGCACGCCGTGGGCTCGCCATCGGTGACGAGCAGCACCGCGACGGCGTGGGTCGGGTTCGCCGCCTTCCAGGTCTTCGCGTGCTGGATGGCGCCGGCGAGGGCCGCGCCGGTCGGCGTGTCGGTCGACGGCTTGTGCGCATTCAGCGACTTCACGATCGCGTCTTTGACGCCGGGCAGCGGCGCGATGGCGACCTCTGGCGTCGCATAGTCGGCCACCTTGCACTCGCGCATCTGGCAGTACTTCAAGATGTCGCACGGCCCGGTCAGGATCGGGCAGTTCGCGTTGTTGAAGCACCCGTAGCCCGGGTTGCCGCGGCACACGCCGACGTTGACGCAGGCGCCGCCGCTCTTGCAGTCGGCCGCCGTGGAGCACGGGACGATCGTCTTGGCGGCGACGCTCTCCTTGTCGCACGCCTTGTTGTTCGCGCACGGGCCATAGCCCTTGCAGTCCGCCTCGGCGGTGCAGGTCAGCGGCACTCCCGGCGGGTAGTAGGCGAAGTACTGGATACCGACGCCGATCCCGGTCGAGGCGCTGTCGGAGAGGAACGCGTTGAAGGCGGTCTTCACCGCCTCCCATTTGGTCGGGCCGGCCGAGGTCTTCTCGTCCATCGACCCCGACTGGTCGTACATGACGTAGATGTCGAGCGGCAGCGGCTTGGCCTCGGTGCCCACGCCGATGCACGCGTCGCCCATCGGTCCGTCCGGCGGCGGGGCGGCCTCGACCGTGCCGTCGACGCTCAGGCCACCGCCGTCGTCGCCGGTGCCGAGGTCGTCGCCGAGGCTCGTGTCGCTCGGGACCGAGGTGTCGGGATCGCCGCCGGCGGGGGTTCCGGCATCGTCCGCCGTGGCGCAGCCGACCGCGACGACACAGGAGAGGAGCAGCCCGAGGGACCAGCGGCGGGGGACCATGCAGCTGATCTAGCAAACTTCCCGTGCACGGCCGAGCCCGTGCGCGGTCGCGTAGGCGGTTTCGTCGCATGCCTCCGAGCGCGAGCAGGGATCGCTCCGTCGTCGAGGTGCCGTCCCGGCGTCGTCGCGCGGGCGATCGTCGCACGCGTGATCGACATCGATCGATGTCGACGCCGGCCAGCGCGTGCTCCGCGTCGCGTCGTCGATGGCGGGCGCGAGCCGGCTGAGCGAACGCACGCGACCGTGAATGCATGTGCGTCACGGCGAAGTGACCGTCGGACGTCACGGGCGCGTCGGGCGAGACGTGATATCCGTTCGCAGGTGATGCGATCGGCGCTGCTCCTCACCGTGCTGCTCGCTTCGTGCAGCGGAACGCTCGGCGACGGCGACGAGGAGCGGGGCGTCGACGCGGCGCCGGTCGACGACGCCGACGCGCCGGTCTCCGACGTCGCCGACGTGACCGTCGACGCGGACGCGGATCTCCCCGACACCGCGGAGGCCACCGGCCTGCGCGGCGAGTACTTCGACGACTACGACGATCCGCGCGTCACCCGCGTCGACGCGAACGTCGATTTCGACTGGCCCACCGAGAAGCCGGTCGCGGGCGTCCCGCACGACTGGTTCTCCGCGCGCTGGAGCGGCGAGCTGCTCGTCGACGCGGCCGAGACCTACACCTTCGAGACGCGCTCCGACGACGGCGTGCGCCTCGTCATCGACGGCGAGAAGGTGATCGAGAACTGGACCGGTCACTTCCCGACGACCAACACCGGATCGATCGCGCTCTCCGCCGGGCGGCATCGCATCGTCCTCGAGTACTTCCAGCTCGATCTCGGCGCGACGATCCAGCTGTACTGGTCCTCGAAGACCGTCGCGCGCGCGCTCGTCCCCACGTCGGCGCTCCGTCCGGCGAAGGCCAGGAGCGCCGCCCGCGCGCCCGCGCCGCCGTACGTCAACCCGGTCTACGCGAAGGACTGCCCCGATCCGGGCGTGCTCCGTGTCGAGGAGGAGGGGCGCGCGGCCTATTACATGTCCTGCACCGGCGGCGTGTTCCGCGTCTACCGCTCGCGCGATCTGGTGCGCTGGGCGGCGACCAGCGGGGCGATCCTTCCGGCGGGCAAGGCGCCGTGGTCGGCGAACGGCGGGCGCAACTGGGCGCCCGAGCTGCACGCGGTGGGCGGCAAGTACGTCGCCTACTTCACCGCGGTGAACGCGGCCGACAAGCTAGCGATCGGCGCGGCGTCGGCCACCTCGCCCGTCGGTCCGTGGACGGTGAGCGCCGCGCCGCTGGTCGACGATCCGACACCGGGTGTCATCGACGCCACGTTCTTCCGCGACGACGACGGCAAGCAGTACCTGTATTGGAAGCGCGACGGCAACGCGATCGGCAAGCCGACGCCGATCTTCGTCCGCGAGCTGCGCGCCGACGGGCTGGGCTTCGCCGCGGGATCGGCCGCGACGCAGGTGCTGACCAACGATCCCGGCAGCTGGGAGGGCGGCGTCGTCGAGGCGCCGTGGGTCGTGCGCCGCGGCGGTAACGTCTACATGTTCTACAGCGGCAACGTGTACGACCGGCGCTACCGCACCGGCGTCGCGCGCGCCGGGTCGCCGAAGGGGCCGTTCACCAAGCTCGGCGCCCCCATCCTGGCCAACAACGCGGGCTTCCTCGGGCCGGGCCACGGCTCGGTGGTGCGCGCGCACGACGCCGACTTCTTCGTCTATCACGCTTGGATCAACGACGGCTCCGGCTCACCGGCGCCCGGCGGTCGCCAGGTGCTGGTCGACGCGATCACCTGGGCGGGCGGCTGGCCGAAGATCGCCGACGGCACCCCGAGCATCGCGCCGCAGCCCTGGCCGTGAGCCGCACTCGCGCGACGCGCCGGAGCAGGTGACAATCACCCGATGTTCGCCGAGCTCGCCGACGTCGGTCTCTTCCAGTCCATGGCGCGCTACGGCGACATGGCCATCCACGGCGTGCTCGATCTGCGCCGGTCGTTCTCGCGCGCGGAGCTCGAGGCGGCGGTGGCCGCGACCATCGCCGATTTCCCGGTGCTCGGACGCTGCTACGAGCCGCGGTTCTGGCGCGATCGATGGCGACCGGTGCGCGGGCCGATCTCCGAGGCGGTGCACGTCCTCGAGCCCTCCGATCTCGAAGCGGAGACCGAGGCGTGGGTGCGCCGGCCCATCGACACCACGCGCGAGCGACCGATCCGCATCGTCCGTCTGCGAAGGCCGGAGGGCTCGCGGCTGGTCCTGAGCATCCTCCACCTCGCGGTCGACGGCGGCGGCGCCGCCGCGGTCGGGCACGTGTTCGCGTCCCATCTCTACGGCGTCTCTCCGTCGGCGCCGGTCGACGCGCGACGCAGCGTCGGCAGCGCGCTCGAGCGACTGCGCTGGTGGCACCTGCCGGTCCTCGCGCGCGATCTCGCCGAATCCACGGCGCAGCCGGCGCGCGTGTACCTCGCGGCGAGAAGGCAACGGCACTTCCCGGCCGACGGCTCGCACCAGACCCGCTGGCGATGGCTCACCATCTCGAGAGACCAGCTCGAGCAGATCAAGACACGCTGTCGCGCGCGAGGCGCCAGCGTCAACGACGCGCTCATCGCGGCGCTCGCGCGCGTCGGCGCCGCGCGATCGACGCGCGGACCGGTCCCCGTCATCTACACGATGGATCTCCGCAGGTACGCTCGCTCCGCGCGGCTCACCGCCGCGAACACCTCCGCCATCCTCACCGCGCTCGTGCCTCGACGCGCCATCGGCGATCTCGCCACCACCGCCGCCGCGGTCGCGAAGATCACGGCGCGGCAGCGCCACGGGCTCGCCGGTCCCGCGTTCATCCTCGGGCCGCTCGCCGTGGGTGCGCCCGCGCCGCACGCGCTCGTGCGACGAATCACGCCGTGGATCTTCCCCTTCGTCGTCGACATCCCGCTCCGCCGCGGGCTGCTCGTCACCAACGTCGGCCGCATCGACGAGGGCCTCGCGGCGTTCGGCGACGATCTCGAGCGCCTGCGGGTCATCGGCCCCAACATCGCCGGCGTGGAGGTGCCCGCGATCATCGCCTACGGCTTCCGCGGCGAGCTGATCCTCGAGCTCTTCGCGCCGCCCGGGCTCGCGGAGGCGGCGCTCGACGAGCTCGAGCAGGAGCTGCGCGAGGCCCTCGAGCTGCAGGCCTCGTGACGCGCGGCCGACCGGGCGTCAGTCGCGCTCGCAGATCGGATCGCGCGGGGACTTGCAGCCGAGATCGGCCCAGTCGTTCCCCGCGCGCAGCACCGCGCACTCGCCCGCGCCGCTCGGCTGCCCGCCGCCCCACTTCTTGAAGGTGACCGACTCGGTCGTGATCCAGGCGAACGAGCCCTCGCCGATCGGAGATCCCGCGGGGCGGCGCAGGCCGAGCCATCGGTCCTTCCCGGTGCGGATCGACTCGACGTGGATCTCTTCGGCCGCGCTGGTGATCGTCACGAGGTGGGCGCCGCGGGCCTCGCAGCCGGCCTTCGCCTTGTCCCAGTTGTCGGCGGCGAGCGGGAAGTAGCAGTGGGTGCCGAGCGCCTTTCCTTCGGGGTCGGGGCAGCTCACCGGCACGTCGGGCGTCGCGGTGTCGACGAGCCCCGTATCGGTGGCGCCGCCCGTGTCGGCGGACCCGTCGGCGGACGCGTCGGCGGACGTGTCGGCGGCCGTGTCGGCGGACGTGTCTGCGGACGTCTCGACGCTCACGTCGTCGCTCGCCTCGACGTTCGCATCGGCGATGACGTCTTCGATGGCCGAATCGAGCGGAGCTGCGGCGTCGTCCGCCACTGCGTCGCCGGACGACGTGTCGTCGACGAGGTCGGAGTCGATTGCGCCGGACGGCATGAACGCGTCGAAGTCGTAGGTGCAGCCGACATGGGCCGCGGTGGCGACGAGCAGCACGAGGCAGCGGCGCACGACCATCCGAGCAGGATAAACGAGATGCTCGCGGCGTGCTCAGTCTGAGATGCGCTGGCTCAACCTTCGGCCAGCCGGGCGATCACCGGGCCGATCACCGATGGGAAGGCCTCCGGCAGCAAGCTGACCACCAGGTACCCCTCGCGATCGAGCTCGAAGAACCAGCCCGGGTGCACGATCACGCCCTCTTCGCGCACCAGCAGCTCGGCCCACGCCTCGTCGGCGCGCGTGCGCGGCACCTCGAGGATGGCCGACCAGCCTCCGTCGCTCGGGAGGCGGCGCACGCTCGGGTGATCGGCGAGCGCGCGATCGAGCGCTGCGAGGTTGTCGGCGACGCGCGCGCGGATCTGGCCTTGCACGCCGGCGCGGTTGTCGAGGATCGCCCGGAGCGCGAGCTGGATCGGGGTCGCCACCGAGAGATACGTGTCGGCGATCACCTCGAGGCGTGAGAACGCCGCCTCCAGCGCGGTGCCCGGACCGTTGGCGACGATCCAACCGAGCTTCAGCTGCGGGAGGCCGACCACCTTCGACAGCCCGCTGAGCACGAAGGTGAGCGCGTTCGCGCGCCCGGCGAACGTCGGCAGGCGATCGCCAGGCAGCGCGCCCCACGCGTAGTCGCCGAAGACCTCGTCGACGATCAGGGCGAGGCCGTTGCGGCGCGCGAGGTGCTCGAGCGCCTCGGCCTCGTCGAAGCGCGCGAAGGTGCCGGTGGGGTTGTTCGGGTGGACCACCAGGATCGCGCGGGTCCGCTCGTCGATCGCGCGCTCGAGCGCCGCGAGATCGACGCGGAAGCGCTCTTCGCGCAGCAGCGGATAGGGCGCGAGCCGCACGTCCTCGAGCGTCGCCAGGTACTCGAACAGCGGGTAGCTCGGCTGGGGGACGAGCACCGCGTCGTCGCGATCGCAGAGGAGCTTGAACAGCCAGCCGTACGCCTCGCTGGTGCTCGCGCTCAAGACCACGCGCTCCGGATCGACCTGCACGCCGCGGCTCTCGTAGTAGGCGGCGACGGCGCCGCGCGCCTCGGGCATGCCGATCGCGACCGGCTCGTAGCGGGCGCCCCGCGGGTGCGCGAGCTCGCCGAGCATCTCGCCGCCCGGCGACAGGCCGCAGCGGGTGGGGTTCGACTCGGTCAGATCGACGAGCGGCCGCCGCGCGTCGGCGACGGCGCGCGCGAGCAGGTTGTGCTCGAGGCGGAAGCGCGTGCGGTCCGACAGCTTGGGGGTCATCGCGGTGCACCAAAGCATGTGATGCCGGGGCGGGAAGAGGGAGCCCACCGGGCCCGAGCGGATTGCAGGAACCTCCACGCGTCCGGTATGTCCTTCGGGGATGACCCCGCTTCGCCAGTTCCCCGCAGCGACGCTCCTCGCCGCCATCCCGCTCTTCGGTTGCCACGGCGGCCAGCCGGCCACCCCGAAGGCGACGGCCATCCTGCCGTTGCGCACGCTGCACCTGTACGAGACCGGGGTCGGCTACTTCGAGCGATCCGGCGAGATCGGCGCGTCCACCACGACGCTTCCGGTGCCGGCGGGTCACCTCGACGACGCGCTCAAGACGCTCGTGATCCTGACGCCCGACGGGAAGGTCAAGGTGCAGGGCTTCTCGTTCGGCAGCAGCCTGAGCAAGGGCATGGCGCGCGCGCAGGCGGGGCTGCCGCTCGAGGCCGACGCGCCGATCACCTATCGCGCGCTGCTCGAGTCGCTGAAGGGCGCCTCGGTCGAGGTGACGACCAAGGGCGGCACCGTCCGCGGGCGGATCGTCGACGTCGTCGACGAGGACGAGAAGGTCGAGAAGACCGAGAGCGCGGAGAAGCCCGACAAGCCCGAGAAGGTCGAGAAGATCGAGACCAAGCGGCTCATGGTGCTCTTGCTCTCCGACAAGGGGGAGCTGCTCCGCATCGACTCCGCGAGCGTCACCGCGCTGCGCCCGACCGATCCGGCGTTCGCGGTGCGACTCGGCTCGTCGCTCGACGCGCTCTCGACCTCCAACGCGTCGACCGCGCGGCCGCTCGAGCTCCTCGGCGACCCGAAGGGGCCGGTGACGTTCGGGTACATCGCCGAGACGCCGATCTGGCGTGCCTCGTATCGGCTGGTCTTCGCGCCCGATCGGAAATCGGCGGTGCTCCAGGGGTGGGCGCTCGTGCACAACGACACCGACGAGCGCTGGAGCGGCGTGCGCGTCAGCCTCGTGAACGGGCGCCCCGACTCGTTCCTCTTCCCGCTCGCCGCGCCGCGGTACGGGCGACGCACGCTCGTCACCCCCGAGCACGAGCTGTCGACGGTGCCGCAGCTGATGAACAAGACGCCCGACGCGATCTGGGGCGATCACCTCGACGACACCGGCTCGAGCATCGGGCTCGGCGGCATCGGATCGCAGGGGTACGGCTCGGGGACCGGCTCGGGGTACGGCTACGGCTCGGGGTCGGGCAAGATCGGCAAGAGCGTGACCGTCACGACCGGGTCGAGCTCGCTCTTGTCCGTCGGCGATCTCGCCGGCGTGTCGACCACCGAGGGCGTCGAGTCCGGCGCCTTGTTCACCTACTCGCTCGGCGAGGGGCTCGACCTCGCCCCTCGTCACTCCGCGCTGGTCCCGTTCCTCGCACACAAGCTCGAGGTGCAGGCGATCACCTGGATCGATCGCGACTCCGTCCGCGCCGCGGCGCGCTTCGTGAACGCCACCAGCCAGACGCTGCCCGCCGGCACCATCGCGTTCTTCGCCGACGCCAAGGACGGCGCGTTCGTCGGGGAGTCCGCGCTCGATCGGCTCAAGCCGGGCGAGCGGCGCTTCGTCGAGTTCGGCGCCGATCTCGACGTCGAGCTGCAGCAGACGAACACCACGACCAAGGAGGAGGTCAAGAAGGTGCGCTTCGTGAGCGGCTCGCTCGAGGAGCACTTCCTGAGGACGACCGCCGCCAACTGGTCGTTCGAGAACCGCAGCGGCGCGGCGCGCGACGTCTACGTGGTGCTGCACTTCGATCGCAACAGCAAGCTCACCGGACCGGACAAGCAGGACTTCGACACCGCGACGTCGCGACCGGTCGCGGTCTTCCACGTGAACGCCAAGTCGAAGCTCGATCGTCCGGTCACCGCCGTCGAGGGATTGTCGCGGCGCACGGCGATGAGCGCCCTGAAGTCGGCGCGGCTGTTCGAGCTCGCGGCGACCTCCGATCTGGCGAAGGAGTCGCGCGCCGCGTTGAGCGAGGCCGCGAACCGGCAGAAGGAGCTCGAGGAGACGCGCGCCGCGCTCGACAAGGTCGACCAGGACATCGCCACGACCGAGAAGGACATCGTGCGGCTGCGCGATCACCTCAAGGCGGCGGGCGAGAAGGGCCCGGCGGCGAACCCCTTCGTCAAGCGGCTCCTCGACGCCGAGGACTCCTTGTCGGCGCTGCGCAAGAAGCGCGAGGCGCTCGACAAGGAGTCCGTCACGCGGCGCGACGCGGTGAAGGTCGCGCTCGAGAAGCTCACGTGATCACTTGGCGGTGACGGTCTCGACGAACAGCGCCTTGCCGAGCGGGTAGGTGCCGCCCTTGCCGGCGACGGTGATGATCTCCCGACCCCGGTTTGGAAGCATCGGAGGTCGGGGCGAGGGACTGCATGGGGCGGACCAACGAGAATCCCGCAGAAATCCCGGGAAACACCCGCTCCGGCGGCGTCATGAATCGTGACGGGTGACCGTCGGCGCGACAGAGGATCGGTCCACGGCGAAGCTGACTTCAGTGCATCGGCCCGCCGCCGCGCCTCGTGGTCGCCATCGTGCAGGTGCCGCGATCGCCGGGGCGCACGATGCGGGGGAACAGGCCCCGGTAGACGAAGTCGCCGAGCGTCTTCCAGTCCTTGGTCTCGGCGTCGACGTCGAAGGTGACGGCCGCGTCGGCGAGCGGGACCTCGGTCAGCTCCTCGAGCGTCACCACGCCGTCGCCGTCGTCGGCCGCGGCGATCGGATCGAAGCGCACCGTCGCCTCGTCGGGGTCGAGCCGATCGTGGAAGAGCGCCTCGGCGTGCACCTGGAGGTCGATCGTCGTCGGCGCGTTCTGCGACAGCGCGAAGGTCTTCTGCCCGTCGATCACGCACCCGTCGTAGCTGACGCGGTTGTTGCGGAAGCTCCAGTCGAACGTCTTGCGCACGCCCGCGCGCTCCGCCGACCCGCGCACGACGAAGGTGATGCCCACGTTCGACTCGAACGGATCGGAGCCGGGCGTTCGCATCCGCGTCTTGTCCTCTTCGGTCACGCCCTGGCCGAGCAGCGTGTCGAACTCGGGGTTGCGGGCGCGCATCTCGAAGGTGCAGTCGCCGAGCCCGAACATCAGGCCGACCTTCTGCGGCGCGGCGACGCGGCCGTCGAGGATGCGGAAGTAGCCGGCGTCGGCGTACTCGTCGCAGCCGTCGCCCTCGAGGTCGGAGCCGCCGACGGTGACGACGACGCGATCGAAGCGAATCGCCCAGCCGTCGGCGGTCGTCACGCCGTCGATCGTCGAGGGCGCCCCGCGCAGGGTGACGAGCACCTCGGCAGGCGGCGGACGCGTGTCGACCGGGAGGCACCCGAAGAGCAGCGCGGCGGCGAAGAGCAGGCGGCGCATGGTCAGAAGCCTCCTTCGACGCCGACGCTCGGGATGGAGACCGGACCGATGGTGCGGCCGGAGATGGTCTCCTTGTGCAGCGTGGCGTTGAGCATCTCGGCCACGAAGGAGATCCAGGCGCCGCTCGAACCGAGCATCCAGCGCTTCTCGAGGCGAACGTCGAGCCGGTAGAACGGCGGATCGCGATCGGGCGTGAGCGTGGGCGGCGGCGGGATGAGGCCGCCGGAGCGCTCGATGACCGGCGCGCCGGTGTAGAACGTGAAGCGCGAGCCGATGCGCCAGCGCTTGCCGAGATCGTAGGCGAGCGCGGCGCTCGCGACGTGCGTGCGGTCGAAGCTCGCGACGAAGGTCTGCCCGTCGATCTCTCGCGTGGAGCGCGACAACGTGTAGGAGATGAAGCCGCCGAGCCGCTTGGTCAAGCGGCGGCGGATGAACAGCTCGAACCCGACGGCGCGACCGCGGCTCCGCCGGTCGGCGGTCGCGCCCTCTTGCGGCGATCCGGTGCTCGAGCCGATGGCGTCGGTCATGTCGAAGAAGGCGTTGTAGAACGCGGTCGCGGTCGCGTGGATGTCTTCGGGGAGCGTGAGCTCGACACCGGCGCTGGCCTGCCACGCCGATTGCAGGCCGTTGGCGAGGCTCGCCGGCGCGAGCCCCGGCACCGGCACCACGAACGACGGCGCCTGGTGGGCGATGCCATAGGCGTGCACGATCTTGACGCGGTCGCTCACCTTGAAGCGCGCCGAGATGCGCGGGTCGATCGCGCCCTTGGTCACCGTGCCCTGACGGAACACGTCCGCGCGCACGCCCGGCGTGATCTCGACGATCGGGCTCGGGGTGAAGAGCACGTCGGCCCACACGCCGCCGGCGAAGTCGGTGCGCGGCGGGAACAGCTGCTCGGTGCGCAGCATGTCCGGGCTCTCGGGATCGATGAAGCGCGGCCTCGTCGCCGAGTAGGCGTCGGTCGTCACGTCGGCGCCGCCGCGCAGGAGCGCGCCCTTGCCGAAGGCGTGGCGCAGCTCGACGCGCGTGCCGAGGATGCGGTCCTGCACGTTGCGCGTCTCGCCGAGCTTGGTCTGATCGAAGCCGAGGGTCACCGCCCAGCGCATCGCGCTCGCCTCGGAGAAGGCGTGATCCCAGCGCATGTCGAGCCGGTAGAACTCCGAGCCGAAGAGCGTCGCCACCGTGCCCTGTTGCCGCTCGGCCAGCAGATCGAACGCGCCGAAGGCGAACGCCGTGATGCGGTCCTTCGGCCCGAGGTCGTAGGTCACGCGCGCCTGGAAATCGCGGTAGTCGAGGATGGTGTTCTTCGCGATGAGCGAGAGGAGCGCGGCGGTGTACGAGTAGCGGCCGCCGAGCAGGACGGTGCCCTTGCCGCCCGCGAACCCGGTCTCGACCATCGCGCCGGCGTCGAAGAGGCGGATGTTGCCCTCGCCGTGCGCGCGCGTGACCGGCGCGGTCGCCTCGCCGGAGACGATGCCGCCGGCGAAGCGCCCGAAGCGCGCGGGGTAGCCGCCGGGGTACAGATCGACGCGGTCGACCATGCCGGGGTGGATGACCGAGGGGCCGAGCGCGACGTGGTAGAGGTACGGCACGCGCACGCCGTCGAGGAAGTACCCGACGTTTCCGGGAGGCGCGCCGCGCACGAAGAAGAACGGCAGGCCGGAGACGATCGGCGTCACGCCCGGCAGCGACTCGATGGCGCGGAACGGATCGCCGAACGCGCCCGGCAGCTCGCGGACCTCGGCGCGCGAGAAGGTGCTCACCGTCGGCGCCGGCTTCTCGCCGAGGACGGTGATCTCGGTGGGTTCCGAGCTCTTCAGTGCTGACTTCGGCTTGGGCGCGGGCGCTGGCGCCGCGGGCGCGGGCTTGGGCGGCTCGGGCGCGGGCTTGGGCGGCTCGGCGGCCGGCTGCTTGAACGAGAGCTTGTACCGGATCTTCGCCTTCATCGGCGCGCCCTCGCGCGTCGCCGGCTCGAAGCGGAAGCTCTTGGCGCCCTCGGCGGCCTGCGCGGCGAACGGCTCGTCGCCCGACTCGACGCGCACCGAGGCGACCTCGCCCTTCTCGTCGATCAGCAGCTCGAGGACGATCTCCGCGTCGCCGGTCGCACCTGCCGGGTAGGGGACGTCGGGCGCATGGACGAGCTTCGGCGGAACGAGCTTCGGCGCGGCGGCCGCCGGCTGCGCGGCGGCGATAGACGGAGCCGCAGAGGTCGCCAGCAAGGCCGCTGCCGTTGCCGCTGCCGCTGCGACCATGCGGGGAGTGAGCGGCGACCGAAGCGGCACGGACACGAGATGCTCTCCCGTTGCTGGAGGTGCAACGGAGCAGAGCCGCAACTCGCCGTCGGGGGTTCGCCGCCGGTCGTCCTCGCCGACGTCGACGATGACGTCCGACACCTCCCTCGACGGCGGGCTTGACCTGCCTCGCCCGGCCGCTCACTGTGCGTCGCCCGGAGCCTCCGCGATCGACGCGCGTTCCGGCTCGCGAAAGCCGCTGACGGCGACCCGCAGCGCGAAGAACGCGCACGCCGCGGCGAACGACAGCACGAGGAACGCCGTGCCGAACGAGCCGGTGAGCTGCTTGGTCGTTCCGAGCAGGGTCGGCAGGAAGAACCCGGCCACGCCGCCGAGCGCGCCGACGATCCCGGCGGCGAGCCCGATGCGCTCGCGGAACCGCTGCGGGACGATCTGGAACACCGCGCCGTTTCCGGTGCCGAGCGCGATGGCCGTCGCCACGAAGATCACCGTCGCGGAGCGGAGCGGCGGCAGCGCGGCGCTCATCGCCCACAGCACGGCCAGCGCCGCGAACACGGCCTGCAGAAGGCGCACGCCGCCGATGCGATCGGCGAGCCAGCCGCCGACCGGGCGGATCGCGCTGCCCGCGATGGCGATCGTCGCGGTGAGCGTGCCGGCGACCATCGGCGTGGTGGCGTGCTGATCGCAGAAGAACGTCGGGAGGAACCCGGTCAGGCCGACGTACCCGCCGAAGGTGACGCCGTAGAAGAGGCACAGCCACCACAGATCGCGCTCGCGGAGGATCTCGCCGTAGCCCTGCGCCGTGCGCGTGCCGGTGGAGGGCGCCTCGCGCGCCAGCGCCGCGAACGCGACGAGGACCACCGCGAGCGGGAGCATCGCCCACGCGAACACCCCGTGCCAGCCGACCTTGCGCGCGAGCGCGGGCGCGACGAGGTTCGCCACGGCCACGCCGCTGTTGCCCGCGGCGGCGATGCCGAGGACGATCCCCTGCTTCTCGGGCGGATACCAGCGGCTGGCGAGCGGCAGCGCCACCGCGAACGACGCGCCCGCGATGCCGAGCAGCGCGCCGACGACGAGGAGCGACGTGAAGCTCTCGGCGCCGAACGCGGCGAGCGACAGCGGCAGAAACAGCCACGCGAGCATCAGCAGCGCCACGCGCCGCGAGCCGTGGCGATCGGCGAGCTGACCGAGCGGGATGCGGGTGATCGATCCGGTGAGGATCGGCACCGCGACCAGGGTGCCCTTCTGGGCGGGCGACAGCTGCAGGTCCCTCGAGATGATCGCGGAGAGCGCGCCGATGAGGACCCACAACATGAAGCTGAGATCGAAGTGGAGGAACGAGGCGACGAGCGTCGGCGTATGCCCCCGCCGCTCCGAGGTCACACGCGACATGCTTGCACCTGACTTTCGGTTCGGAGCTCGACGAAGAGCTGTCCATCACGCTCGAAGACGGGATACGTGCGCAGCGCGTCGCACTCGCCGCCGTGCGCCTGGCCGGTCGCGAGATCGAAGCGACGCGCATGGAGCGGGCAGGTGACGGAGCGCCCGCCCACCAGGCCGTCGGCCAGCGGTCCCTGCTTGTGCGGGCAGCGCGCCTGCGTGGCGTAGAGCTCGCCGTCGCGGGTGCGGAACACCGCGATGGCCATGCCGCCGAGATCGAAGGTGCGTCCCTCGCCGGGGGGCACCAGCTCGATCGGCCCGAGGCCACGCGCGCTCATCGCCGGCCTCCCGCGACGCGCTTGAGCGCGCTCACCGGCACGTCGATGCGCTCGGCGAACTGCGTCTGGTGCACCGGCGCCTGCCCTTCGCTCCACGGATCGACGTAGGCGTCGACCGCGGCCTGGATGTCGCCGTCGAGCCGCGCGCAGATCCCCTCGCTGTCGTCGAAAAGGACGCTCTTCAAGCGATCGATGCCCAGCCGCTCGACGAACGCCCACGTGCGCTCGCCGAACTTCGCGTGCTCGCGGTAGTACTGGAGGAACCGGCCGATGATCGTCAGCGCGTCCTGTTGCGTGTCGACGGTGCAGAGGACGTCCCCCTTGCGCACGCGCGAGCCGGCGGCGCCGCCGACGTAGATCTCCCAGCGCCCGCCCTCGATGGCGACGGCGCCGACGTCCTTGGTCGTGGCCTCGCTGCAGTTGCGCGGGCAGCCGGCGGTGGCGAGCTTCAGCTTGCCGGGCGACTCGAGCCCCTGGAACCGCCGCTCGATGGCGATGCCGAGCGCGGTGCTGTCGCCGACGCCGTAGCGGCAGAACTCGGTGCCGACGCACGTCTTGCAGGTGCGGAACGCCTTGGCGTACGCGTGCCCCGAGGGCATCCCGAGGTCGCGCCACACGTCGGGGAGCCTCGCCTTGGGGATGCCGAGGAGATCGATGCGCTGGCCGCCGGTGATCTTCACCATCGGCACCTCGTACTTGTCGGCGACGTCGGCGATCTTTCGCAGCTGCGCCGGCGTGGTCACGCCGCCGTAGATGCGGGGGATGACGCTGAACGTGCCGTCGCGCTGGATGTTCGCGTGCACGCGGTCGTTGATGAAGCGCGCGTCGCGCTCGTCGACGTACTCCTTGCCCCACAGCGTCTTGAGCAGCGAGGCGAGGCCGGTCTTGCTGGCGGGATCATCATTGCCAGAGGCGAGCCCGCGGCCGGCGGCGAGCTCGCGGAAGACCGCCGACACGCTCTTGAGGCCGCGCGCGCGGATCTCGCGCACCAGGTCCGGCTTGGGCAGCGGCACGCCCGGCACGTACCAGTGCACCGAGGGGTCCTCCGTGACCGCGCCTTCGGCGGCGGCGGCGAGGAGCGCCTCGATCTGCGGCTTGCACGAGCCGCAGCCGGTGCCGGCGCGCGTCGCGTCGCACAGCACCTTCATGCTGCGCTTGCCGGACTTCACCGCCGAGACGATCGCGCCCTTGGTCACGCCGTTGCAGTTGCAGACCTGCGCGTCTTCCGGCAGCGCGTCGAGGTCGAGCGCGGGGCAGGAGGACGACGCCGACGGGAAGAGCAGCTCGGCGCGCGTCTCGGGCAGCTCCGCGCCGCGATCGAACGCCTGCAGCAGCGCGGGCGCGGCGCTCGCGTCGCCGAGCAGGATGGCGCCCGCGAGCTTGCCGCCGCGCACCAAGAGCTTCTTGTAGATCCCGCGCGACGGCTCCGCGTAGCTGACCACCTCGTCGCCCGGCTGCGCGTCGCGCTCGCCCATCACCGCGAGCTCGACGCCGGCGACCTTGAGCTTGGTCGAGACGCGCGATCCGACGTAGGCGGCCTCGCGCTCCGTCAGCCGGTCGGCCAGGACGCGCCCCTGATCCCACAGCGGCGCGACGAGGCCGTAGAGCTGCCCGCGGTGCTCGGCGCACTCGCCGATCGAGAACACGTGCGGATCGCTCGTCTGCAGCGCGTCGTCGACGACGATGCCGCGCGCGACCTCGAGCCCACAGGCGCGCGCCAGCTCGGCGTTCGGGCGGATGCCGGCCGAGACCACCAACAGCTCGCAGGCCAGCTCGCCGCCGTCCTTGAACAGGACCGCGCTCACCGCGCCGTCCTGCGTGCGCACGCCCACCGTCTCCTTGTCGAGGTGGACCTTCACGCCGAGCTTCTCGACCGAGCGCGAAAGCGTGTGGCCGGCGTCGGGATCGAGCTGCACCTCCATCAGGTGCGAGACCCGGTGCACCACGTGGACCTGCAGCCCGAAGCCGAGCAGCCCGCGCGCCGCCTCGAGGCCGAGGAGGCCGCCGCCGATCACCGCCGCGCGTCGCGCGGTCTCGGCGCGCTTGCGGATCGCGCTGCAGTCGTCGAGCGTGCGGAAGACGAAGGCGCCGTCGACCAGCGCGCCGTCCTTCATGAGGCCATCGATCGGCGGCAGGAACGCCGAGCTGCCGGTCGCGATGACCAGCAGGTCGTAGGGCGCGGCGACCTCGCCCGCGTGCACCACGCGCAGCGCGCGATCGATCGCGGTGACCCGGTGCCCGGCGTGCAGCGTGACGCCGTGCGCGTCGTACCAGGCGAGCGGGTTGAGGAACACGTCCTTCGCCTGGTGCGTGCCGGCGAGCACGCCCGACAAGAGGATGCGGTTGTAGTTGCCGTACGGCTCGTCGCCGAACATCGCGATCTCGAAGCGTTCGCGCCCGCCGCGCGCGACGAGCTCCTCGACGAAGCGCGCGCCGGCCATTCCGTTCCCGATGACGACGAGTCTCTGCTTGCGGCTCATGGCTCCATGGCTCCGGGGTTGTCTGTTCGGAGGCGTGATCTCGAGCGCTGTCAGGACTTCCCCCGGACTGAAGTCCGGGGCACCGACAGCAGTGCGAAGCCCTGCGGGCTAGCGAGATGTTCGTGCCGAGGAATTGCGGACTGTGGCTCGCAGGTGAGGCCCCCTCGACCCGTGCTTTGCAGACCCGATCGACAATCGCCTCCCTGCGGCGACAACCCCAAGCCGGGCTGGCGACTCCGTGAAGTCCGAAGGACTTGAGGTGCAGTCGGTGCCCCGGACTTCAGTCCGGGGGGATTCTCCAACAGGTCCGCGAGCTCTCGCTCGACGCGCACGGCGCAGACCTTCAGCTCCGGCATGCGGCTGATCGGATCGAGCGCGTCGTTGGTCAGGCGGTTCACGCTCGCCGCGCCGCCCCAATGGAACGGCACGAAGACGGTGTCGGCGCGGATCGCGTCGGTGATCCGCACGCGGAAAACGGCCGCGCCGCGGCGCGTGGAGAGCCGCGCGCGATCGTTGGCCTGGAGGCCGATGCGCCGCGCGGTCGACGGGTGGATCTCCACGAGCGGCTCGGGCGCGAGCTCGCGCAGCCGCCGCACCCGGCGCGTCTGGTTGCCCGACTGGTACTGCGCGAGGAGCCGGCCCGTGGTCAGCCACAGCGGGTATTCGGAGTCCGGCTCCTCGGCCGGCGGCCGGTGCACGATCGCGTGGAAGCGCGCGCGCCCGCTCGGCGTCGGGAAGCGCTCTTCGAACAGGCGCGGCGTGCCCTCGTGCGCCTCGTTCGGGCAGGGCCAGAACACGCCGCGCGTCGCGCGGACCTTCGCGTACGTGATCCCGGCGTAGTCGGCGGGCCCGCCGGCGCTCGCCCGGCGCAGCTCCTCGAACACCGCCTCCGGTCCGTCGAAGTCGAAGCCGCGCTCGACGCCGAGCGCGCGCGCGATCGCGCAGATGACCTCGACGTCGCTGCGCACCGCGGGCGGCGCCTGCACCGCGATCTCGCGGAGGAGCACCCGCCCCTCGAGGTTGGTCACGGTGCCCGCGGTCTCCGCCCACTGCGTGGTCGGCAGCACCACGTCGGCGAGCGCGGCGGTCTCCGAGAGGAAGAAGTCGGCGACCACCAGCAGATCGAGCGCGCGCAGGCGCGCCTCGAGATCGATCCCCTTCTCTCCGGAAGAGGGCGACGCGACGAGGACGTTCGAGCCCATCGTGAACAGCGCGTGCACCTTCTCGCCGAGCGAGGAGAGCAGCTCGACCGCCGACATCCCGGCGCCGGGGAGCTCCTGCGGATCGACGCCCCACACCGACGCGACGTGCGCGCGCGCCGCCGGATCGTCGATGCGGCGGTAGCCGGGGAGCTGATCGGCCTTCTGCCCGTGCTCCCGGCCGCCCTGACCGTTGGCCTGTCCCGTGAGGCAGCCCCATCCGGCGCCCGGCCTTCCGATCGCGCCGAGGGTCAGCGCGACGTTGATGAACGCGAGCACGTTGGCGACGCCCTGCGACTGCTGCTCGGCGCCGCGCGCGGTGAGGATCAGCGGCCGCTGTGCGCGTCCGAGGAGGCGCGCCGCTTCGATCAGCGTCGCTTCGGGCACGCCGGTCACGCGCTCGACCCGCTCGGGCCAGTACGCGGCCACCGCCGCGCGCACCTCGGCGAACCCCTCGGTGCGCTCGCGGACGTACTCGTGGTCGACGCGCTCCTCGCGCAAGAGCACGTGCAAGAGGCCGTTGGCGATCGCCGCGTCGGTGCCGGGCACCAGCTGCAGGTGCAGCGTCGCCTGCGCCGCCGTCGGCGTCCTCCGCGGATCGACCACGATGAGCGCGCCGCCGGCGGCGCGCTGCGCCTCGAGCCACTGCAGGATCGGCGGCATCGTCTCGGCGACGTTGGCCCCGACCAGCACGATGACGTCGGCGCGCGCGAGATCGTCGATGGGGAAGGGCAGCCCGCGATCGAGGCCGAGCGCGCGGTTCGCGGCCGCGGCCGCGCTGCTCATGCAGTAGCGGCCGTTGTAGTCGATGTTCGCCGTGCGCAGCGCGACGCGCGCGAGCTTGCCGAGCAGGTAGGACGCCTCGTTGGTCAGCGAGCCGCCCCCGAACACGCCGACCGCGTCGCGCCCGAAGCGCGCCTGCACGTGCGCGACGCCCTCGGCGACGCGGCCGAGGGCCTCGTCCCAGCTCGCAGGCACGAGGCGTCCGCGCGCGTCGCGCACGAGCGGCGTCCGCAGCCGATCGCGGTGATCGAGCGTGTCGGCCGCGGTCCAGCCCTTGATGCACAGCGCGCCGCGGTTGACCGGGAACGACGCGTCGCCGCGGATGCGCACCACGCCGTCACTCCCGAGAGATGAGTCGATCTCGGTCCCGCATTGCAGCGCGCAGTAGGGGCAGTGCGTCGCGACCACGCCGCCGTGTTTCGCAACCGACGTACCACTCTGGAACGCGCGGTGTTTTGCAGTCGCGCCGCGCGACGCTCCCTACGTTTTCGTCATAACGCAGTGCAGAATCCGACGAGAATGTCGTAATCGTCCGGACATTCTACGAATCACACGTATTTTCTCGATGGATGGCGCGAGCCTGTCCAGGGTGACGCGAGCAGCCGACGAGCTGCGTCAACTACGTTTTCGTAGGATTCTGCCCGTGCGTCACGCCCGGAAGCGGCCGCAGTCGATGCCGTATTTCTGGACCTTGTAGCCGAGGATCCGCTCGGTGGTCTGCAGCAGGCGCGCGGCCTTCGCGCGGTTGCCGCGCGTGGTCTTGAGCGCGTCCTGGATGAGGCTCTTCTCGTAGGCGGTGATCGACTCCTCGAGCGAGCCGTTCGGGTTCGTCCCCGAAGCCTCGGCGGTCTGCAGCGCCGGCGGCAGGTGGTGCGCGTGCAGCACCGTGCCGTCGCATACGACGACGGCGCGCTCGATGGCGTTCTCCAGCTCGCGCACGTTGCCCGGCCAGTGGTAGCTGACGAGCATGTCGATCGCCGGCGTGGAGATGCGCTTGATGCGCTTGCCGTGCTCGCGCGCGTAACGGGCGAGGAAGTGGTCGGCGAGCTGCATGACGTCGGGCTTCCGATCGCGCAGCGGCGGCACGAAGATCGTGAAGACGTTGAGCCGGTAGTAGAGGTCCTCGCGGAAGCTGGCGGCGGCGATCGCCTTCTCGACGTCGCGGTTGGTGGCCGCCAGCAGGCGCACGTTGGTCTTCAGCGTCTCGGTGCCGCCGAGGCGCTCGAACTCGCGCTCCTGCAGCACGCGCAGGAGCTTCACCTGCGTCGACAGCGTGAGCTCGCCGATCTCGTCGAGGAAGAGCGTGCCGCCCTCGGCCAGCTCGAAGCGGCCCTTCTTGCGCGCGTGCGCGCCGGTGAACGCGCCCTTCTCGTGGCCGAACAGCTCCGACTCGATGAGCGTCTCGGGCAGCGCGGCGCAGCTCACGCGCACGAACGGCCTCTGCGCGCGCGGCGAGTTGTAGTGGATCGCGTGCGCGATGAGCTCCTTGCCGGTGCCCGACTCGCCGCGCACCAGCACGGTGGTCCCGCCCTGTGCGACCTGGGCGATCTGCTCGAACACCTGCCGCATCGGCCCGCTGCCGCCGACGATGTTGGCGTACTCGTAGCGCTCCTTGAGCTCGCGGCGGAGGCTCTGGTTCTCGTCGACGAGGCGCTGCCGCTCGGCGGCGACCAGTCGGTGCACCTTCAGCGCCTGGCCGATCATCGAGGCGACGACGCGGAGGAACTTCACCGTGCGCTCGAAGTCGAGATCGCGCTTCCACGGCAGGTCGACCGACAGCGCGCCGACGGTGCGGCGGTCGAGGATGATCGGCACCGACACGAAGCTGATCTCGCGATCGCGCCGCGACGCGAGGCGGTGGAGGAACGCCGGTTCCTTGCTCACCTGCGGCACGACGATCGACTTGCCGGTGGCCACCACCTTGCCGGTGATGCCCTCGCCGACGCGGAAGCGCGCGCGGGCGCCGGCCGCGTCGACGCCGAGCGCGGCCTCGATCGCGATGTCGCCGCCGTCCTCCTGCAGCAGGGTGACCGCGCTGCGCAGCACGCCGTGATGTCGCTCGAGGCTCTCGAGCACGCGGTGGAGGCCGGGCTTCAGATCGATGGCGTTGGACAGCGCCTGGCTGACCTCCAGGAGCGTGGTGAGCTTCCGGACCTCCCCGACCTGCACGATCCAGACAGGCTAACGCGCCGCGTCAGCCTGCGCCACCCGCCGCGCCGGCGCACGCGAGCAGCAGCTTGCCCCGCGTTTTACGCGACTCGAGCGCACGGTGCGCGTCGCGCGCGTCGGCCAGCGGGACGATGCGATCGACGTGCGGCTTGATCGCGCCCTCCCGCCACCACTCGAAGATCCGCGCCATCGCGCGATCGAGGCGCGGCAGATCGTCCCACAAGAGGAGCACCTGCACGCCGGCGATGCCGCGGTTGTCCTCGATCAGCTGGAAGGGGTGGTAGACGCCGCCCTTCACGAGCTCGACGCCGGCACGGAGGAACGACACCGGATCGCGGGAGGGCGGCGCGACGCCGGCGGCGCCGATGGTCACCACCAGGCCGCCGCGCGCGAGGCACCGATAGCCCTTGCGGAGGCCGGTGCCGCCGAGCGAGTCGAGGACGAAATCCACGCCGCGCCCGTTGGTCAGCCGGGTGATCTCCTGCTCGAAGTCGAGCCGCACGTAGTCGATGCCGTGATCGAGGCCGTGCGCGCGCGCGAGCTCCAGCTTCTCCTCGCTCGACGCGGTGCCGTAGGTGCGGAGGCCCACCTTCTTCGCGAGCTGCAGCGCGGCGAGCCCGACGCCCCCGGCGACCGCCTGGATGAGCACGGTGTCGCCGGCCCGGATGCGCGCCACCTCCATCAACGACTGCCACGCGGTGATGTAGACCGCCGGGATCGCCGCCGCGTCTTCGAGGCGCATGCCGTCGGGCACCTTCCAGGCGCGCGCCGCCTCGACGACGATCTCGTCGGCGTAGCCGCCGAACCGTGTGACCGCGGCGACACGATCGCCGACCGTATGGCTGGTCACACCCTCGCCGACCTCGACGACCGTCCCCGAGAGCTCGAAGCCGACGCACGTGGGGAACGGCGGCGCCCACTTGTAGAACCCGCGCCGCGCGATCACGTCGGCGTAGTTCACGCCGGCGAACGCGGTCGCGATGCGCAGCTCGCCAGGGCCGGGCTTTCGCACGATGGTCTCTTCGACCTCGAGGACGTCCACCTCACCGAAGCGGCGGAACACGACGCGTCTCGTCATGGCGGCAGCCTACTGGATGCTGCGCACCCCACGCAGCGATTGCGCAGTCGAGACGAGGGTGCTTCGGCAACGGGGCCGCTCCCCGTGGGGCGACGACGCATGCGCGCGGCACGGCCGTTGCTGACCTCGGACACCCATGGCCCTGACCGTCGGCGAAGTGATGAACCGGGAGATCTTCTCGCTGCGCCCGTCCGAGAGCGTGGAGGACGCGCTCGGCTACCTCACGGTCCTCGGCATCAGCGGCGCGCCGGTGGTCCACGCCGGCAAGCCGATCGGCGTGGTGTCGTATCGTGACCTGCTCGCCCACCGGCCAGGCGACACGGTGCGCGATCGCATGACCCAGCCGCCGATCACATGTGGGCCCGAAGAGCGGCTCGAGGTCGCCGCCCGCATCATCGCCGAGCGCGGCGTCCACCGCATCGTGGTGGTCGACAAGAAGGGGCGCGCCATCGGCGTCGCCTCGTCGCTCGATCTGTTGCGCGGCATGACCGGCGTGCCCTCCGCCCACCCTGCTTCGTTCCCCCACCTCGACCTGGCGACCGGCATGACGTGGACCGACGATCTGCCGTTCGATCTCGAGCACGCCGAGCTGGCGCCCGCGGGCTCGGGCGTGATCGTCCTGATCCGCGGCGGCGTCGGCGTTCCGGAGCGCCGGGTGTGGGCCGAGTCGTGCGACGACGTGCGCGCGCGGCTGACCGCGATGATGGCCTACTCACCCGACGAGCCGCAGGGGCTGAAGGACATCCTCGCGCACCCGGTCGGCTTGCGGTTCCGCGCCGCGGCGTCGAGCGTGAGCCGAGAGCGGAAGGAGATCGTGCGCAGCGTGCTGACCGACGCCGTGCGCGCGCCCCGACGCGGCAACGGCAACGGCCGGCTGCGACGCTCGGGTGTCTGATCTCGCGCCGGCAGCTCCGTGCTCTTGGGCTACTGCTACCTGGGGTGACCGACGGGATTCGAACCCGCGACAACCGGAGCCACAATCCGGTGATCTACCAGCTGATCTACGGCCACCACTACCCGCCGACCGACGTACGAGACGTCGGTGAAGGGGCGGAGAACCTAGCGGGAGACGCGCACGGTCGCAAGCGTCCCCGAACGGCTGGGCTCCGGCCGGGCGTTCTTCGACCTTCGACCTTCGACCTTCGACGGGCTCAGGGCGGCGTCGTCGGCCCCGGCGGGACGGCCGCGGTCGCCGGCGCGGGCGGGATCACCGGCGCGGTGGTCGGGCCGAACGTGGCGAGGAACTGGAACAAGTAGCGCTGGTGGGCGTGCGGCACCGTCTCGAAGTTGGGCGCCACCCATGAAGGGCCCTTCTCGATGCACGCGACGAGCTTCTTTCGCTGGGCGGCGGGCATGGTGCTGCCGTCCTTGCCCTCCTTCAGGCGCATCTTCTTGCGCTTGAAGCTGACGTCGACGACGAACGCCACCGTCTGCGCGGCGGGCAACGTCGGCAGGCAGGTGGCCACGCGCTCGGTGATCGCCTTGGTGATCAGCTCCTCGATCGGCCCGAGGTGATCGCACTTCTCGGGCGGGGTCTTGGCGGGGCCGGGATCCTGGCATTTCAGGTAGCGCGGCTCGCCGAACGTCACGCTGCGGCCGCCGGCGTCGACCGAGAGCTGCGCGCCCGCGTCGCCGAAGATGACCGTGGGCGCGCCCGCGTCTTCGACCGAGGCGCTCGCCGAGGCCGACGCCGCGGCCTGCTCGGCGCGCTTCTTCCCGCCGCTCCAGATGAAGAGGGGCACGGCGACCACCGCGACGCCCACGACCAGCGCGAGCGCCGCCTGGAGGCGCACGTCGCGCTGCACGCGGCCGCCGAGGGTCGGCGTGCGGCTCGACGGCAAGCCCGAAGACGGCGGGAGCGGGGTCATCGCGGGCCGCGGGCGTAGCCCCGGGGCGGCCTCGCTTCAAGCGAGGGCGAGCTCTTGCCCCGGCAGGCGGACGAGGCAGTCGTGGCCGAGGTCGAAGTCGAAGGCCGACCGGGACGCGGGGCGGACGTTGGCTGTCCCGACCAGCTTCCACGCCGCTCCCGTGCGCGCTACCTCGACCGGATGACGCTCCACGCCGGCGAGGCCGAGCTCAACGAGCCCCAGGCGGAGGCCGTCGCGCACGTCGACGGCCCGCTGCTGGTGTTCGCGGGCGCCGGCTCCGGCAAGACGCGCGTCATCACCTTCCGCATCGCCAACCTGGTCGCGACGCACCGCGTGCCGCCGTACCGCATTCTCGCCGTCACCTTCACCAACAAGGCCGCCGGCGAGATGCGCGAGCGCCTGCGCCACCTGCTCGGCGACGACGTGGCGCGCGATCTGTGGGTCGGCACGTTCCACGCGACGTGCGCACGCCTCTTGCGGCGCCACCACGCCGCCGTCGGCCTCGGGCGCGATTTCGTCATCTACGACGACGCCGACCAGAAGAGCCTGGTCAACCGCATCGTCAAAGACCTCGAGATCGACGACAAGCGCTACCCGCCGCGCAGCCTCCTCGCGCAGATCCACGCGCACAAGCAAGAGGGGCGCGCCCCCGAGGAGGTGAACGTCGCGTCGTACCTCGACGAGGTCGCGGTGAAGGTCTTCTCCGCGTACGAGGCGCACCTCCGCGCGTCGAACGCGTGCGACTTCGACGATCTGCTGCTGCACGTGCTCCGGCTCGTCGAGCGCCCCGACCCGGACTTGGGCGACGAGCTGCAGTTCCCGCCGCCCGAGGTCGACCTCGCCGACGAGGCGGGCGCCGCCATCCGCCGGCAGTTTCGCTACGTGCTGGTCGACGAGTTCCAGGACACCAACGCGGTGCAGTACCGGTTGGTGCGGGCGATGGTGCGCGCGCACGGCAACCTCGCGGTGGTCGGCGACGACGATCAGAGCATCTACTCCTGGCGCGGCGCCGACGTCCGCAACATCCGCAACTTCTCGCGCGACTTCCCGCAGGCGACGGTGGTGCGCCTCGAGCAGAACTACCGCTCGACCGAGCGCATCGTGCGCGCCGCGCTCGGCGTCATCGCGCCCTCGCCCAATCGCGTCCCCAAGGACCTGTGGACCGCCAACGAAGAGGGCGAGTCGGTCCTCGTGCGCGCCGCCAGCGACGAACGCGAGGAGGCCTCGCAGGTCGTCTCCAGCGTGCGCGCCTGGTGCGACGAGGGCTGGACCCGCAACGAGATCGCCGTCCTCTACCGCACCCACGCCCAGTCCCGCGTGCTCGAAGAGGCGCTGCGCGCCGCGCGCTTGCCCTATCGCATCGTCGGCGGCCTGCGCTTCTTCGATCGGGCCGAGATCAAGGACCTCCTCTCGTACCTCCGCCTGACGGTGAACCCGAAGAGCGACGTCGACCTCCTGCGCGTCGTCAACGTGCCGACGCGCGGCGTCGGCGACACCACGGTCGATCGGGTGCAGGCGGCGGCGCAGGCGAGCAAGCTGTCGATGCTCGACGCGGTGCGCACGGTGGCCGCGGGCACGCTCGAGGCGAACGTCGCCGCCGCCGCGCGCAAGAAGCTCGGCGCCTTCGTCGCGATCGTCGACGAGCTGAGGCAGAAGCAGGGCGAGCTCGCGCCGTCCGAGCTCGCGGCCTTCGCGCTCGAGCGCACCGGCTACGTGGCCGCGCTCGAGGCCGAGGCCACGACCGAGGCGACCACGCGCCTGCAGAACCTCGCCGAGCTCGTCGGCTCCATCCGTGACTACGAAGAGACGGCGCGCGCCCAGGGCGAGACCCCGACGCTCGTCGGCTTCCTCGAGAAGACGGCGCTCGTCACCACCGCCGATCAGGTGAAGAGCGACGACGCGGTCACCCTGATGACGGTGCACGCCGCCAAGGGCCTCGAGTATCGCGGCGTGCTGATCGTCGGCCTCGAGGACGAGCTCTTCCCGAGCAAGGGCTTCCGCGCGCGCGACGACGACGTCGACGGAGAAGAGGCCGAGAACCTGGAAGAGGAGCGCCGCCTCGCCTACGTGGCGATCACGCGCGCGCGCCAGCGGCTCGTCCTGACCTACGCCGCGCAGCGCACGCTCTACGGGCAGACCCGCCCCGGCAGGCCGAGCCGCTTCCTCCGCGACCTGCCGCCCGAGGTCGTGAAGATGCTCGGCGGTCGCTCCACGGCAACGGTGCCGCGCGGGTGGGGCGCGTCGGTCTCGGCTGCGCGGTTTGGAGAGCCGCGCGGGGCAGAGCCGTGGCGACACCCGATGTCGGGGCTCGTCTCTGCGCCCGGCTCTGCGCCTCTCCCCGGGGCCAGGCGCGCCGTCGAGCGCGCGCCCGGCGAGCGTTACGTCGAGCGCGAGGTCGAAGAGCACCACGGCGATGACGAGCTCCGTCGCGGCACGCGCGTGCGCCACAAGAAGTTCGGCGAGGGCTCCGTCCTCGAGCTCGTCGCCGGGCCCGAACCGAAGATCGTGGCCGATTTCCCCGGCTGGGGGCGCATGACGATCCTCCGCCGCTTCGTCGAGGTCGTCGACTGATCGACGGCGCTCCGCGCGCACGACGTGCGAGCACGCGCAAGTTGCATCGTCGAGGTGCCCAGACCTCCCGGCGCATCGATTCGGAGATCGGGTGATCTCGCCGCGGCCGTGTAGGGGCACGTCGGATGCTTGATGGTCCCCCACGTCCGAAGACGCGGGCGTCTCGCGTCCGGAGACGCGGGAAAGGGACGGTTCCCATGAAGACCTTCATTGCACTGGCCGCAGCCACGGCCGTGGCCTCTCTCGCCGCGATCGCTGCTGCACAGCCGTCGGAGCTCGTCTCCACGCAGCCGATCAAGACGGCGCCGAAGGATGCCGTCGAGGTCACCCTCGGCGCGGGGTACACCCAGGGCTTCGGCAAGATCGCGGGCCCGACGTCGGTCCCCGACGTCGCGCGCGCCGGCGTGGCCGTGGACCTCGGCCTCGCGTATCGCCTCGATCCGCGCCTGTCGCTCGGCGTCGCCGGTCAATACAACGAGTTCGACCGCGGCGACGTCAGCGGCACACGCGGCGCGAGGGGCATGCTGGCCGGCATCGACGGCACCTACCACATCATGCCCTACACGGGGCTCGATCCGTGGGTCCGCCTCGGCACGGCGTACCGCTTCCTGTGGCAGGACCGCAACGAGCCGACCGCCAACGTGCTGACGCACGGTTGGAGCATCGCGCGTCTGTCCGTCGGCCTCGATGTGCGCACGAGCCCGAGCCTCGCGCTCGCTCCGCACATCGGCGCGGACATGAACATGTTCTTCTTCCGGAGGATGGACGGCGGCACCAACGACACGATCGCCGACACCCGCCTCAACACCTTCGTCTACGCAGGCATCCTCGGCCGCTTCGACATCGGGGGCACCCGGGTGCACGAGAGCGGGCTGACGGTGGCGAAGAGGTGACTGGAGTCGTCAGTCGTCAGTCGTCAGTCGCCACCTTTCGACGCGCAGCACCTCGACGATCGGCACGCTCCACAGCTGCGGGTGATGTGCGAGCGGAGTGTCCTCGAACGTCACCGCGATGTTGGTGTGCGCGTCGAACGTCACGCGCGGGAGCACGCGGGCGGCGGTGCGCACGTCGGCGATCACGAAGTAGCGCCCATTCAACCGATCCCAACGACGGAACACCCTCTGCGCCTCCTTGAACGAGGTCGGGAAGCGCAGCGTCGGCGAGCGAGGTAGTGGCGACAGCGCGCGTCGCAGGCGCTGGAGCAGGCTGCCGCGCTCGAGACGATCGATGTAATACTCGACCGGCATGGCGGTGCCTGACTCCTCGAGCACGCGGCCCTCGCGATCGACGAACACCGGCGCGTTGCCGAACAGCGGCTCGCCGGAGCGGGCGACGTAGAAGAAGACCCAGCCCCACGGCCGCTCAATGGTGGCCTCGTCGTCGAGGACCCACTCGCCGGGCAGACCGCTCGCGACCTGCGCGCGCGCCTGCTCGCGAGTGATCACTCGCCCCACCCGGTGAACCGCGCGATCAGCCACCGGCCGAACAGGAGGTACTCGATCGCCGCGAGGATGAGGAACGGTCCGAACGCCACGCGCGCGCCGCCGAGGCCCTCGCCCGGCGGCAGCGCGACCGGGTCCTCCTCGGGATCGAGCGGCTCGCCCGCGGTGAGCGCCGCCTCGCGCTCGGCCTTCACCGCCTCCGGCTCGTCGATGCGGCCGTGACGCGCGTAGGTGATCAGCGCGAAGAGCGTGCCTTGGATGGACCCGGCGAAGAGCGTGAAGAGCACGCCCGGCCACCCGAACCACGCGCCGATCAGGAGCTCGAGCTTCGCGTCACCGAGGCCCATCCCCTGCTTGCCGCGCAGCACGCGGTAGAGCGCGATGAACGGCAGGTAGATCCCGAGGAAGCCGATGCCGGCGCCGAGCAGCGCGTCGACGGTGCGGATCTCGGGGCGCAGGCCGACGGTGACGATCGCCACGACCGTGCCGCCGAGGGTGATCTCGTCGGGCAGGTACATGTGATCCATGTCGATGAACGCCGCCGCGATGAGCGCGTAGGCGATCGCCAGATCGGCGAGCACCCGCATGGCCGCCGGCAGCAGGCGCGTCTCGGGCGGCGCCGAGAGGATGAACGCCTCGACGAGCGCCCAGGCGAGCACGCCGCCGATCAGCTCCACCAGCGGGTAGCGCACGGAGATCGGCGCGCCGCAGCAGCGCGCCCTTCCGCGCAGGAGGATCCACGACAGGAGCGGGATGTTGTCGCGCGGCGCGATCGGCTTGCCGCAGACGCAGTGCGACGGCGGGTGGGCGATGCTCTCGTCGCGCGGCAGCCGGGCGATGACGACGTTGAGGAAGCTCCCGATGGACAGCCCATAGAGGACCGCGAACGTTCGGAGCAGCCAGGGCGGGACGTCGACGACGCGCATGGATCGGTGCGCTCGCGGGCGACGAGCGGCGCGGTGTTCCTTCGGCGGGCACCGTAGCACGCGGGCCGACTCGAGCGCAGTGGCGGCCGACGACCAGTCCTCCGCGCGCCGCGGCTTGCGCTAGCATCGCTGGCCATGTCCAACGCTCCCTCCGGCATGCCTCCCAAGGCCGCGGCGATCCGTCGCGCGAAGATGGTCTGCACGATCGGCCCCGCGTCCGAGAGCCCCGAGATGCTCGACGCGCTCTGCGCCGCCGGGATGGACGTCGCCCGCCTCAATTTCTCGCACGGCACCCACGAGGAGCACCTCGCCCGACTCAACGCCGTGCGCGCGGCCGGCGAGCGCAACCGGCGGCCGATCGCCATCCTGCAGGACCTCTGCGGTCCGAAGATCCGCGCCGGCAAGATGGCGGCCGGCTTCTTCATGGCCAACGCCGGCGAGACGGTCGATCTCGTCGAGGGCGGCACCGAGCCGATCCCGGGCGTCATCCCCATCGGCTACGAGGGGCTCGCCGAGGACGTGAAGGTCGGCGACGGCATCCTCGTCGACGACGGCCGCGTGGTGTTCCGCGTCCAGCGCATCGTCCCCGCGCTCGAGGGCGACGGCATCGCCCGCGTGCGCACCCTCGTGGAGCAGGGCGGCCGGGTGCAGAGCAAGGCCGGCGTGTTCCTCCCGAGCCGCCACCTGCGCATCGACGCGCTCACCGAGAAGGACAAGGTCGATCTCGAGTTCGGGCTGTCGCACGGCGTCGACTACGTCGGCCTCTCGTTCGTGCGTGCCACGCGTGACGTCGAGATGCTCCGCGACATCTGCGAGGCCTTCGGCCGACCGACCCCGATCGTGGCGAAGATCGAGACCCCAGGCGCGATCGAGGACCTCGACGGCATCATCCGCGCGGCCGACGCGGTGATGGTCGCCCGCGGCGATCTCGCGGTCGAGATGGCGCCCGAGCAGGTGCCCGTCCTGCAGAAGCGCATCCTCGCGGTGGCGCGGCGCCACCGCCGCCCGGTGATCGTCGCCACCGAGATGCTCCAGTCGATGACCAAGTCGACCCGGCCGACGCGCGCCGAGGCGAGCGACGTCGCCAACGCGATCTTCGACGGGACCGACGCGGTCATGCTCTCCGGCGAGACCGCGAGCGGCGACCACCCGGCCATCGTCGCCGGCATGATGGCGCGCATCATCCAGATGGCCGAGGGCTCGCCGTTCTTCGCGCCGCCCATCGATCGCCTCGAGATCGGCAAGACCAGCATCGCCGAGTCGATCGCGCGCAACGCGTGCGACATCGCCGAGGAGGTGAAGGCGAAGCTGATCGTCTGCTTCACCCACTCCGGCGACACCGCGCGCCTCGTCTCGAAGGGGCGCCCCACGGTGCCGATCATCGCGTTCTCGCCGGTCGAGCAGACGCGCCGCCGCCTCGCCCTGGTCTGGGGCGTGCAGCCGCGCGTGCTCAACGAGCGGGCCACGGTCGAGGAGGAGGTCATCAACCTGGCGACCGCCTACCTCATCGCGCAGGGCCTCGCGGTCCCCGGCGAGCGCGTCGTCCTCGTCTACGGCGCGCCCTTGAACGTCAAAGGCACCACGAACGTCGTGCGCGTCCACGAGGTTCGTTAACGGTCAGGGGGAGCGCCTCTGTCGCTCCCCCCGACACCCCCCACCAGCGACTCGCCGCGCTCGTTAACGGTCAGGGGGAGCGCCTCTGCCGCTCCCCCCGACACCCCCCACCAGCGACTCGCCGCGCTCGTCGTTGCGCCTTGCGGCGCAACGAACTCACGGGCTCGTGTCGGGCGGGCCTTGCGGCCCCCCGATCCCCCCGGCGGACGAGGCGATCACGTCCACGGTCAGGGGGAGCGCCTCTGTCGCTCCCCCCGACA
>JACPFM010000014.1 GCA_016182965.1 Deltaproteobacteria bacterium
GTCCCCGTTGACGAGCCCAGCCCGTCTCGAACCATGAGACGGAGCAGCCTCGCAGCCCCGATGGCGCCTCCCATGAGCGGTCGAACGATCCCGTCGCCGGCCGCGACGGGACCGACGACCAAGTTCATGCGCCGCGCACGCCTCCTCACCAACGGCATCAACTTCCCCAACGTGCGCGCAAGTACCTTCTCGCTGGCTGTAGGAGCCAGGGCGGCGAACCACGGCGCCCAAATTGCGGCCTTCTGCGCGAGCATGGAGAGCGCGACGAGGCCGGCGCGCCGGAGGCCATGATGGCCAAGACGTTCGGCGAGGTCTCCCGCCGTGACGGCGGCGTATTTCTCCAGGACCTGCAAGTCGATCTCGAGATGCTCCGTCTGCGCGTCCTTCACGGAATGGGCGACTGCGAGCACGCCAGCGTCGGCGGCATTCGGGACCATAGCGCCGCCAAGGACCGGATGAGGCCGGGCCCTGGAAAACAGAGACCGCACGTCGACCGCGCCGAAGCTAGGGGGCACGGGCGACGTGTGCACGTCCACGAAGCGCCCTGAGGCAGAGATCAGATGATAGCCGAGGACGCTTCGGGCTCCCTCGCGAAAGCCGAGCGCCGCCGCCTTCCGAACTAGGCTGCGGGCGGCGGCACGGCCATGGACGAGAATGTCGGCATCGACAAACGGCCGGAACGACGGATCATTGGCGACCGCGAATCCGAGTGCAACACCCTTGAACACCAGCATCGGCACGCCGGCTCGTCGTGCGATGCCCGCGAGGTCGGCGACCGCACGTCGCAACTCGTTAGCGCGAATCCAATGCGCCACGATCGCATCGGCCCCGGCGCCGAACGATTGATGGGTATCATCCAAACCTGAGCCTCCCTCCATCGTTCGTCGGCCAGGCAAGCCCCTGAAGGCGTCCGCGAATGCGCCGGCCGATCGAACGCCCGGCGTCATGGTACGGCCAATGCTGCGGCCGTGGCGCGCGCGGGCGCTGGCGACGCCCCCGAGCGCGAATCTCGCCCGAGCAACGCGACGAGAATCACGGTGACAGCGATGCCTGAGCTGAGCATGCTCGATTCGAACGCCTGTTCTCCCCAGAGATACGCGAACTGGCCCGCGATGAGGCACATGACCTCGAAATGCCCTTGCTCTGCCAGGCTGTCCAAGGTCCAGAAGATCAACGCGATCAGACCGGTGACTAGCGGAACGCCAACATAGCCAAAATTTGCGAAGGCCGCCGCCCACGCATTCGCGTCGTAGTTCTCTGCAACGTGCGAGAAGAGATCGTCGCCGACAATGAAGGCCTTACCGGGCAGTTTCTCGTATCCAAGCATGGTCATGAGCGAGCTGTCGCGCATGAGCATGGGGTCGTCGTGAAAGACGTGCCAGTAGTGGGCAGAGGATACTCCCTTGCTCATCACGATGCGTCGGCCGAAGTTCGCGCTGGGTTCGATCAGCCCGTGTTCGAGCCATGCGTTGGCCCCGTAGTAGATTCCCGCTGCCAGGAATACGAGAAGGACGAGGGCTGGGCTGACGCTGCGTCGACGGAGAACATATGCCATTCCGACGAGCATCAAAGGAAGCAGAAAGGACTGCTTGGAGCCGGAAAACGAGAACATACACAACATCGCGAACGATCCGACGACAATCATGTGTCGCTTGCGCCACTCGATCCCTAGAGCGATACACAGTGGCGCGAGCGTGCCCTCCAACAAAGAGAGCACGTACGCGCCCGGCGTCCCGCTGGGTACAAGCTGGCGCGCGGCCAGCCGGCGTGAGTAGTCCTCGTCCACGGTGAGTGTGAGGCGAAAGCCCTGCAACTTCAGGACGTACAGGCCCGCGGCCACCGCTGTTGCCGTCAAGAACACCTCAAGCGCTCCCCGCGAGAACGGCAGTGGATTCACATTGAAAGGCCGGCGCGGTAGGAGCCACCCAAGCGCCGCCAAGCAACCTAGCGTCAGCAGCACGAATGGAAGGATGTCGATGGGATTCCGAACCCAATGGAACGGCAGGAAGGTGATCGGGACGAAGACCAACGCGAAGATCGCCGTCCAGGCGATGTCCGAGGGCCGTCGGAGCCTCAGCGGCAACAGCAGTGCGGCTGCGGCGGTCACGCCGTAGCCGATGCCGGTGTAGAGAGCGCCAGGGGGAGACCAGACGTACCCGCGGTACTCCCACAGATACGATTCAACACGCTCATAGGACCAGTTCATGAGCGCCGCGTAGATCAGGGCCGCGGCAACCAAGACGAGCCGGTGCAGCGCGTGAATAGGCTCCTTTCGACCGCTGCTCATGCAGCCGACTGCTCCTTGTCATCTCCGTAGTAATTGTCCCGGCGATAGTAGTACTGATCCTTGTAGTCGTACCGCCCTAGATCGACGGCGTTGAGAATGACCCCGATGACACGGCCCTTCACGTCCGCGAGTGTTCGAATCGCTTGGCGGAGAGCCCCGCGATGAGTGCGGAATGCGCGAGACACGACGATCACACCATCCACGTGCTGGCTGAGGATCGCGGCATCCGTAACCGGCAAGATGGGTGAACTATCGAAGACGACGCGGTCGTATTTGGTCTTCAGTTGGTGGACTAGCCGAGCGAAGCTTTCGCTCTGGATCATCTCCGCCGGATTCGGCGGAATGGGACCGCAGGGCAGGACGTCGACGCCAGGCACCGATGTGGCAAGGACGGCCTCATCCAGCGTAGCCTGCCCGGACACGGCCATTGTGACCCCGAGGTCGTTGCTCACGTTGAACGTACGGTGGAGGCGCGGACGACGAAGATCCGTGTCGACCAAGGCAACCCGATGCCCGCTCTGAGCGAGCACGGTAGCCAGCGAAACCGCCACCGTGGTCTTTCCCTCCTCGGGCAGCGCGCTGGTCACGAGGAAGCACGAGAACGGCTTGTCGGGGGACATGAACATTAGGTTGGTACGCACGGCGCGCATGGCCTCGGCGACCCCACTATCGGGTTCTCTCGCGACGATCAGGTCCCGATCACCGAGTGCGGCCACGCTCAGACGTGTACGTCGACGATTGCGCCGTTCAATCTCGGGGATGAGCCCGAGGCTTGCGGCGCCGAGCGCCTCGACGTCCTCCGGCGTCCGCAGCGATTGATCTCCGACTTCACGCCACACGGCTAGGCCAACGCCCAAGAGAAGGCCGGCGAATGCACCGATCGCCAGGTTAAGCGGAACGTTCGGTCGGACGGGGCGCCGCGGAGTCAGCGCGTCGTCGATAATGCGGACGTTGTTGATGTTCAACATCCGGGTCAGTTCGGTTTCTCGCGCACGTTCCAGAACGATGCCGTAGATCTTCTCGTTGTGAGTCTTGGTTCGGGCGAGCTGATTGAATGGGATCTCGAAACCCTGAAGCTCATGAGCCTGCTTCTGTAGGTCGTCGTCCTTCTTCCGCAGGTCGGCCAGCGTGCGGTCCATCGCGCGCAGCTCCCGCGCCGTCGCGGTCTGGATGTTGACGATCTCGTTGCGCATGCTCTTGGCGATTGCATCGAGCTTGGCCCTGGCCGCGACAACCTTGGGATGGTTCTCGCCAAGCGTAGCGATCAGCTCTTCGACCGTCTTCTGCTGATCGGCGTATGACGTACGCAGATTGCTGAGAACAGGGCTGTGCAGCAGCTCGGTGGCTCCGTAATTGGTCGGGTCCTCAGGCTTGATTTTAGCCAGCTCGGCGTTGCGTGCGGCAAGGTCGAACCTCTTGAATTCCAGCGCTGCGGAGTCCTTTGCGATCTGTTCGAGCTGGGACGAGATGATGTTGTGCCGGTCCTCGAGCGAGATCGAGAGAACGTTGTTCTTCTGACGGAAGTCGTTCAGCGCCCGCTCGCTGCTCTCGAGATCCGTCTTCAGGTGCTCCAATTGTCCCCGCAGCCATTCCTCGGCCGTCGCTGACAACGCCACCGAGGTGTCGAGGTTCTGCGCCACGTAGGTACGCGCAACCGTGTTCAGCACCAATTGACAGCGGTTGGGATCGGTATCTTCGTAGTGAAGCACCACGAGACTGGAATCCTTGACCGGGTCGACCGAGACACGCGAAATTAGCACAATTGCAGCGTCCTCGACCAGCCATGGTTTGAATTGGGCGCGGTGGGCCGCAGGCACGCCGAGAAAGGACGCATCGTTCTGAAGGCCGAGGGTCCGTACTACCGCTGTCGCCACCCGCATCGAACGCATCACCCGGTGTTCGGTCGCGAAGAACTCTCGGTGGTTCACGGCCCATGGAGGCGTGCTCGACACGAGCTCGACCTTCTGTCCGAGAGGCCGAGCGGGCTCCGGATCGAGACGCAGCATCACCTCGGCGCGGTACACACGAGCCTGCCCGAGGCTCCAGAAGAAAGCCGCGGCGGCGGCAGCCGCGATGCATGCCGCCACGAGGAGGGCATATTTCCGCGCGATTCGGAGGACGCGGACGGGAGTCATGACCTCGCCGGATACGGCAGGCGAAGGGATGTGGGTGGGGCTGGGATTCATGGCTTTCGGGCTGCCGTCGCTCAGGTGCCGCGGCTGGCGGTCCGGTTCAACGAAAGGTCGCACCTACGGATTCGGGAGCCAAGCGGGAGCAGAGGCGCTCGCCTGTGCGGCGAGCGCCTGCACGCGGGCCAGCTCGGACTGGTGGCGCGCGGAGCCCGGCTTCAAGGTCACCAGCCGGCGGAGGGCGTCTATCGCTCTCGGGTAGTCGCGAGCGTCCACAGCGGCCGCCGCGATTTCTTCAAGATAGGCATCCGGATTCTGAGCGATGGCTGCGGCGTCGACATAGTGGCGCAGTGCGGCATGAGCGTGCCCGGCGGCCAACTGCAGATGGCCTGCGGTCGCATGGTAGAGCTCGAGCGGCTGCTGCTCGTGCTCCAGCGCAATCCTGAGCCTCGCTAGGTCGGGTAGCGCCGAATCAAGTCCGTTGGCGGTGGCACGCCTGATAGCAAGTGCACGTAGAAGTTCGGAGTTCTCGCCGGCGATCGCGAGCGCGACTTCAAGCGTGCGGACAGCCTCTGCATCCGTCAGGCTCCTGGCGAGTGCCAGGTGGCCGGCAGGATTCGCCGGAGCCAGCGCGACGATCTCACGGGCAAGTGTCTCGGCAATGGCGCGCTGGCCACGAGCGAGTGCGCGATCACTCTTCCGGACGCGTGCCGAGACGGCCGGCGGGTAACGCTCGATGAGGATGTCGTCGAGCGGCTCCGCGTCCAGTTGGTGCGCGTCGAAGAACCGCACCGCCACCGAGAGGGCGGCCTCGCTGTCGGCGATCGCCGCGACTTCGGTCACCCTGGCACGTGCGTCTACCACGTCGCGCAAGACCAGCTCGATGCTCTCAGGCGCAAGCCTAACGCTCTCGCGGTACTCCGCCCAGCCTTGGCTGCGCCGATCGGCAGCGACGAACCATCGCGCCAGCCAGAAATGGCCCGAGGCGCGCAGCGGAGCAAGCTTGACGGCGCGCGCAAGCATGGCGCCAGCTGCGGCACCCTGTTCTGTGACGCCGGCCGCCATCGTGAGGTAGGGATCCGCTGGATGTCGCTCCAAGGCGGCGATAACCGTCGCTCGTTTCGCAGCCAGCGCGCCCTCTTTCCAGCTCGCCGCGATGTCATCGCAGTCATCTTCCACGGAATGGCGAAAGTGGACACCGAGAGTCATTGGGATGATGAGCACGGGCGCGAGGGCCCTGAGGCGGAGTGATCGTAGGACGGCGTCACGCTGGTTCGAAGCAGTGACGACGATCGCCAGAAGCGCCGCTGCAAGGAACTGCACACCAGCAAAGCACAGCGCGAAATCTGCGAGATCGTGGATCACCAAACCTGCCAACGCGACGAATGCCGCGACGACCATGCCCCGTTGCCAGACGGCCCTCAATTGGACCAGGACCGCTGCCATGAGGACGACGATGACGATCGCGGCGAGGGGGAGGCCCAGATCGAGTGGTAGCTGCGCGAGCCACGTCTCAGGGTGTGTGTAACGACGACCATTGCTCGCCGGAGGTTCCCACATCCCAAAGGATGAGACGAACGCGCCGCGCCCAACGCCTGTGAGCGGGAACTCTCTGATCATCGGCAAGGAACTAGCGAGAATCACAAGCTTGGAGGTGTCTCGGTTCGCGATCTCAGCAGAGAGCTGCGGCGACGCCGCCATCGCGGCGACGAAGGCGCCGACAACCACAGGTACCAAAGCCAACGCCCCGGCGGCGTAGGCCGATCGCCGCCATCCGCGCGCCACCGCGTAAATGGTTAAGACGACGACCTCGAGCATGACTATCACCATTCCGCCGCGGCTCATCAGAATCAGCGTGAAGGCAAGCGACAGTGCGGCGGTCGCGACATAGATGAGGCGCCGCTCCCGATTCTTCTCGGCCAACGCAAGCCCCACGAGCAGCGCTGTTGCCACGCCGCCGACCGCCGCCGCGTGGTTCTCGTTCAGCAGCGGCGAAAGAACGAGCTTGTTTCGGTGTCCTTCAGGGGTTCGGGGTTGCAGCAGCCCGTACACACGGTCGCGCAGCCCCAAAATTGGGTGAGCCAAGGAAACCAGCTCGAAGGCGAGCGTCGCTGTCACAAGCCCACGAATCAGATCGTCGCGACGGCGCGAGCTCGTCAGGAAGAAGACGCACATGTCGAAGAGCACGGCAACGGCAGCCGAGGTGACCAGCTGAAAGGCCGTCGCATGCAAATCGAGTGTGACCGGGCGGTACCGACCGACGGTGCCCAGTACCGCGTCCAGGCTGCCCCAGATGTCCGAGGCTCGCGGGCTCAATACGCGCAGCAGAGAGGGAGGCAACGGCACCAATTGCAGGGCCGAGGTCGCGACGATCAGCCACAGCACGCGACTGCAGGCAATGGCCGAACGCGTCGTTTCCACCGTGCGCTGACGACCCAGCCACAAGGCCCCCGCAGAAACTGCGAAAGCGACGAGCACGAGCACGACGTCGTGGACGGCACCAAATAGCAGGAGCGGCGGCGTGAGCAGCAGCGCCCAGAAGGCAGGTCCCTTTAGCCTCTTTCCTTCGGGTCCAGCCGGACCTGGGCGCGTACTCGCCACGTCAGTCGTGCAGCGTGACGGCGAACGGGTGTCGTTCGCCAGAGGACGCAAGCGGCGCGGACCGCATGCCGTAGGCCAGTTCCAGCGCTGGACGCGCGTCGTCGATGCGGTAGCCGCCGCCCGCCACTATGTCCTGGTAGACGCGGGTGTGGAGGTCGGTGAATCCATCGGAGAACTCGATCGAGCGGCCGTTCATCGTCAGCGAACGAAAGGCGGTCTTGCCTGCGGCGCGAGCGTCCGCTGGCACGTCTTCACCATTGACCGAGAGGAACCAGCGGACGTCAGCGTTCTTTAGCCGCAACGTACCCGCGACGCGGTCGTGATGGCGCAAGTGGATTTCCGATCGCTCCATGGAACCGAACAGCCACAGCATCATGTCGAAGAGGTGGATGCCGATGTTCATGACAAGCCCGCCCGACTTGTCTTCGGTTCCCTTCCAGGAGGCGTGATACCAACGCCCGCGCCGCGTCACGTAGGTCAGGACCACGTCCGCGCGTTGTTCCAGGGGCTTCCTCGTCAGTTCCTGCTTGAGCGCCATCAGTGCAGGGAGCAGCCGCAACTGGAGAACGTTGAATACTCGTCGTCCGCTCTCCTGCTCGAGCACCGCCAGCTGGTCGAGGTTCCATGGGCTTATGACGAGTGGCTTCTCGCAGATCGCGTCGGCGCCGACGCGAAGCGCTAGCCGAACGTGCGCGTCGTGGAGGTAGTTGGGTGAGCAGACGCTGACGAAGTGCGCCCGTTGATCATCGCCCAGACGGCGCTGCTTCTCGAGGAAGCGATCGAAACGCTCGAACTCCGTGAAGAAGGCGGCCTCGGGGAACCAGCGATCCATGATACCGACGGAATCCTTGGGATCGCACGCGCCGATGAGCTGGTTGCCCGTCTCGGCAATTGCTTGAAGGTGGCGTGGTGCAACGAAGCCGCCGACGCCGAGGAGGGCGAAGTTCTTTCTCATCGGGTGGAGTTCGTTGCCATCATGCGGCGCAGGATTCAACGCGCGGCGGCTACACAGCAGCTCTCCCGGCCCAACAGCCTGGGCCCGAAAGCGCAGCCGCCGCTTCTCCCTTGCCTACTGCCGCGCCCTGACTATGCTGCGCTCGCTCTCCCGGTGAGGTAGCCAAGTGGTTAGGCAACGGTTTGCAAAACCGTTATACGCGGGTTCGAATCCCGTCCTCACCTCCGAAACCCTGAAAATCCCCGCGCGATGACCACGCGCGACGCCCTCCTCGGCGGCCGGATCCCCTACCGCCAGCCCGCCCGCGGCTACCGGGTCGCCCTCGAGGCGCCCATGGTCGCGCGGTTCGCCATCGACGGCCGGCGCCGCCCGTTCGAGCACGCCGTCGACCTCGGCTCCGGTCCCGGCGCGATCGCCCTCATGCTCACCGCGACCGGTTGGGCCGCGCGGGCCACCGCGGTCGAGGTCGACGCCACCCACGCGGAGCTCGCCGCCGAGAACGCCCGGGGTCAGCCCATCGAGGTCGTCCACGCCGACGTCCGCCACCTCCCGCCGATCGCGCCCGCCGACCTGGTGATCGCCAACCCGCCCTGGTTCGAAACCGATCAGGGCGCCGTCGCCCCCGAGCCCTCCCGGGCCGCCGCGCGCGCGTTCGTGCACGGCGCGCTGCAGTCCTTCCTGACGGCAGCCCGGAAGCTCCTCGGCCCCCGCGGCCGCCTGGTCATCACGCTGCCCGCCTCGCGCACGACCGAGCTCTTCGACGCGCTCGAGCGCTCCGGTCTGCACCCCAAGCGTGCCCGCTTCGTCCACCCGCGTCCGCAGCGCGAGGCGCAGGTCGTCTTCGTCGAGGCCAAGCCGGGCAAGCCCGGAGGCCTCGAGATCGGCCCACCATGGTGCGTGCGCCCCGAGCACGGCGAGTCCTACGTCCCGGAGACCGAAGATGCCCTCTGGGGACGGTGGCCTAGGGCATCGTCGGGAACGGCGGAGGCGGAACCGCCGTAGGCGCCGTCGGCAGCGGCAGCGGCACCGGATCGGGCGTGAGGGTGACGGTCGGCGCGGCGGTCGGCGCCGTGCCCACGGGCTTGGTCGGCCACGTGCCCGTCGGCTTCGTCGGCACCGCCGACGGCTTGGCGGTCGGCACGATCGTCGGCGTGATCGACGTGCCGACGCCGACCTGGCGCTGCGCCGTCGCGTTGACCGGGAACCCCTCGGGACGCGCGAAGAAGTGCACCTTGTAGGTGCCGTTGAGCGGGAACACGAACGAGCCGACGTAGCGCGTCGCGGTCTCGCCGCGCGCCTCGATCTCGCGCGGCTTCTCGAGGCCGGGGCCCGAGACGGTGAAGTGCGCCTTCGGATCGATCTCTTTGGGCGTCTCTCCCGCGAGCGTCGCGACGATGGTCGCCGCCTCGTTGGGCTTGATCGCGTCGTCGCCGCCGATCTTGGTCGACGCGGTGAAGCGCGCGGCGCCGCCGTCGGTGACCAGCGCGACGGTGGTCGGGTTCTTGGCGACCTCGGCCTCGACCTCTTCGATCTCTTCCTGCAGGCCCTTGTCGGGCGGCGAGAGCTTGGCGGCGACGCGGTAGAGGGCGAGGGCGGCGGCGAAGTCGTCGTGCGCCTTGCGATCGAGCGCCTCGCGCACGATGCGGTCGGCCGCCGAGTTGCGGATGGCGAACGCGCGCGTCTCGCTCGGGGCGATGGCGAGGATCTGATCGGTGAGCTCGACGACGTTGTCGCCCGAGGGCTTGTCCCACCTGCGTGCGTCGAGCGCAGCGCGCGCGCGGACGAGCAGGTCCTCGACCTGCGCCTTCTTGTCGTCGACCTTCGCGGGACCGACCCACCCGAGCCGGTAGGCCGCGATGCCCACGCCGGCGACGCCGGCCAATGCGGCGACGAGGAGGAGCGCGGCGACGCGCCCGCGGCGCGGCACGCCCGCCGGATACTCCTCGCGCGGCGCGCTCGCGGTGCCGAGGATCGACTCCTCGGCGCCGGCGGCCGGAGGCATGACGATCGTTCCCGCGCCGAGCTCGCCGGCGGCCGGAAGCGGCGACACCGGCGACACGTGCGGCGCGCCGATCGCGGGCGCGGCGCCGACGGGCGAGGCGGCGCGGGGCTCGGCGTCTTCGTCGAGCGTCTTGGCGACCCGGCGACCGGGCGGCGGCGCGGGCGTGCCGGGCAAGGCCTTGCCGCTGTACGACGGATGATAGAGCCCATCGGGGCCGGGGCGCGCCGCGGGCGCAGGCGCGGGCGTGGCGGCGCCGTTCGGCCCGGAGAGCCCGGCGAGCCCGGCGGGCGCGAGCTGCGTCTGGGTGTTGGCGAGCGGCTTCTGGTTCGCGAGCCCCGGCGGCGGCGTGACGCCCGCGGTGCCTGACAGCACCGCGCTGGATGCGTTGGAGGATGCGTTGGAGGACGCGGAGATGGCGGCCGACATCGAGACCGCGGCGGCGGGGAGCGAGCCGCCCGATCCCGCGCGGCGCGCGCGCGCGACCGCGGGGCGGAGGATGAGGTCTTCGGCGGACATGCCCGACTCGGTCGCCGCCTCGAGCAGCGCGCGCCCGAAGGCGTGCGCGTCGGGGTCGCGCCTGGCCGGATCTTTGGCGAGGTTGCGCATCACGACCGCCTCGACGGCCGGCGGCACGTTGGCCGCGCGCGCGTGCTGACGGAGCGGCGGGGGCGGATCGTGGATCTGCGCGACGAGCAGCGACACCGAGGAGTCGCTCTCGAACGGCGTGCGCCCGGCGAGCGCCTGGTAGAGCACCGTGGCGATGGCGTAGCAGTCGCTCTGCGGACCGACGGGCTCGCCGCGCGCGCCCTCGGGCGAGAGGTAGCGCGCGGTGCCGAAGACGAGACCGGCCTGCGTCTCGACGCCGGAGCGCCCCGGATCGCCGCTGGCGAGCCGCGCGATGCCGAAGTCGAGCACCTTCACGAAGTCGAGATCGTCGCCGCGCTTCACCAGCATGACGTTCTCGGGCTTCACGTCGCGGTGGATGACGTTGGCCTCGTGCGCCTGACCGACCGCGTCGCACACCTGCAGCATCACGTGCAGCGCGCGGGTGAGGGGCAGCGACCCGCCGGCGGCGAGGAGCGCCGACTGCAGCGAGATGCCGTCGAGGAACTCCATGACCAGGTACATGGTCCCGTCGTCGAGCTGACCGGCGAGGAGGACCTGCACCACGTTGCCGTGGTTGAGGCGCGAGGCGACCTTCGCCTCGCGGAGGAAGCGCGCGACCAGATCGGGGTTCTGCGCCAGATCGCGGTGGAGGATCTTCACCGCGACGTCGCGATCGATGCCGCGCTGGTGGGCGCGGTAGACGCGGCCCATCGCGCCCGAGCCGATGAGCGACAGGATCTCGATGTGGCCGAGGATCTCGCGGCCGAGGAACGGGTCCTTCCCCTGGCCCGAACCGGCGCTCGCCACGAGCGCGGAGCCGTCCTTCGGGCAGAACAGCGCCTCGTCGCCGTAGCGACGACCGCACGTCGTGCAGACTTTGGACTCTTCCGCCACTCGGATCCCCGTTAACGCCCGCTCTCGCGCTCTCGCGTAAGGACGCGCATGCGAACCGCGCGCCCGAGGTTAGACGGTAACGGGGCTGGAATCGTGGTGCCAGTTTCCCAGAAAACCGCCTTACCGACCCGGCCTTGACCACGGACAGCACGACCCGGGCGCGACAAACTGCCACACGCGGGACACCGCTGTCGGCGGGAGGAGGAGGACGGGGCGAAGGCGGTCAGAGGAGGGCAGCCGAGCGGATGGAAGGGACGCCGAAGCGGGCCCGGTGGTATCAAAGCTCGGTGGCATCGAGCCTTCGGGTCCTGGTCACCGGCGGCGCCGGCTACATCGGCAGTCACACGGCGCGTCTGCTCGCCGAAGAGGGCTTCTCGCCGTTCGTCCTGGATGACCTCGGCCGCGGCCACCGCGAGGCCGCGCGCTTCGGTCAACTGATCGTCGGCGACGTCGGCGACGCGGCGCTGGTCGCCCGCGTCGTCCGCGATCACCGCATCGAGGCCGCGGTGCACTTCGCGGCCTTCGCGTACGTCGGCGAGTCGGTGCGCGATCCCGGGCTCTACTGGACGAACAACACGGTCAAGAGCCTCGCGCTGGTCGACGCGCTGGTAGGAGCGGGCGTCCGCGACGTGGTCTTCTCCTCGACGTGCGCGACCTACGGCGATCCGCGGTCGCTCCCGCTGCGCGAGGATCACCCGCAGGCGCCGGTGAACGCGTACGGCGCGAGCAAGCTCGCGGTCGAGCACATCCTGCGCTCCTACGGCGTCGCCCACGGGCTGCGCTGGATGGCGCTGCGCTACTTCAACGCCGCCGGCGCGCACCCCGACGGCACGATGGGCGAGCGCCACGATCCGGAGACGCACCTCGTGCCGCTGGCGATCGAGGCCGCGCTCGGCCGCGCCCGGCCGCTCGAGATCTTCGGCACCGACTACGACACCCCCGACGGCACGGCGCTACGCGACTACGTCCACGTCCTCGATCTCGCCGACGCCCACGTCCGCGCCCTGCGCCACCTCGCCCAAGGAGGCGCGAGCGGCGCGCTCAACCTCGGCACCGGCCGCGGCCACTCGGTCCGCGAGATCGTCTCCGCGGTCGAAGGGGTGGTCGGCAAGCCGGTCCCCCATACGTTCGGTCCGCGCCGCGCCGGCGATCCGCCCGCGCTCGTCGCCGATCCGACGAACGCGCGCACGACGCTCGGCTGGACGCCGCAGTACACCGATCTGCGCGCGATCATCGAGACCGCGGCGCGGTGGCATCGACGCGGCGCCTGACGCCGACCCGACCCGGCACAGGCCTTCCCAGAGGCTGAGCGAGGCCGTCGCCGGTCTTGGCGCCGTCACCTCCGCGAGAGACGTAGACGTCCTCGACGATTCGCAGCGCGTGAGGCGGCCGCGACCCGGCGGCCGCCGGCGGAACCGCCGGACCGCCGCTCGCCGCGAACGCGAATCGCCGGGTTTCTCGAGTGGCACGCCGCGGGCAATGGCCGAGGCATGCGCTCGACCGGATCGGCCGCGGCCCCTACGCTGTTCGACGTGTCCTCCCCCGCGGACCGTCTCCCGCACCTCCGAGCTCCCCGGCCGATCGTGTTCCCCGTGGAGGAGACCGTGCCCGAGACGTTGCGCCACCTGAAGCTGCGCGTCGCGCTGCTGTCGATCATCGAGCGCTGGCTCGCGGGTCGCGGCGCTGCAGGCAGCGAGCAGTTCGTCTACTGGAACGCGCGCGATCCTCGCCGCTGCCTTTCGCCCGACGTCTTCGTCAAGATCGGGGCGAGCAGCGAGCCGTTCGACAGCTGGAAGATCTGGGAGCGCGGCGGGCCTCCCGACGTCGCTGTCGAGATCGCGAGCGACAGCGACGCCTCTGAGCTGCGCTTGGAGGAGAAGCTCGAGCGCTATCACGAGCTCGGCGTCCGTGAGCTCGCACGCTTCGACGGCGACGCGGCCCCCGGCGCGCGGCTCCGGGTATGGGATCGGCTGCGCGAAGACCTCGTCGAACGCCGAGTCGAGGGCGACACGACGCCCTGCGCCACCTTCGGGCTCCACTGGGTCGTCGCGCCGCTCGCGGGCTTTCCCTGCGGTCTCCGACTCGCTGCTGATCCGGGCGGCGCCGACCTGCTGCCCACCGGAGAGGAGGCCGAGGCGCGCGCCCGTGCCGGCGAGGCGCGCGCGCGTGTCGAGGCGGAAGTGGCGCGCGAAGCCGAGGCCCGTGCGCGTGCCGAAGCCGAGCGGCGCGTTGCTGAGCTCGAGGCCGAGCTCGCGAAGCGTCGCTGAAGAGCTGGCACCGCTCCGGGCCCGACAGGTCGCGCGCCGCGGCTCGGACTCACCGGTCGTCGGCTTACTTCTTCGCGTCGGCGCCTGCGTCGCCCGCGTCGCCCGCGGCCGGCGCCGGCACGAACTTCTCGGTGCCCACCTCGGCCCAGGCCGACGGGCTCTCGGCCAGGAGGTAGATCGTCGGATCGCCGTCCTTGCGGGCGAAGCGCTTCGTCCCCTCGCTCTTGCCGAGCGTGATCTTCTGCTGGCTGCCGTCCTTCGCCTTGAAGGTGACGACCGTCGCGTCCGCCGAGGCCAACCCCGTCTCGGTGTCGGACTTGCCGTCGCCGAAGTCGTCGGCGTTGAGCACGCCGCCGAGCGTGAACGCGCTCAGCAGATCGTCGATCTTCGCCGCGTCGAGCCCGACCAGCGGCTTGCCGTCGGCGGTGCCGCTCCAGGCCGGCGTCGTCCCTGCCTCGCCGGTCGCGTCGGCGGCGCCCGCGTCGGCCGCGCTCTCGTTCTTCGCGAACACGAACGCGCCCTTCGCGTCCTTCAGCTCGATGGCCGTGACGTTCTCGCGGGCGAGGTCCCAGACCTTCTTGTCGCGGACGTCCTTCGGCGCCTTGTCGTAGGTCCACGACGAGATGCCGCTCACGCTCCAGACCGTTCCGGACGCGTCGGTCCCGAGGCGCGCCATCTGACCGCGCGTCTTGGTCGCACCGAGCCACAGGTCGACGACCGGCGTGCCCGCCTTGGCGGCGACGACGTGGATGCCCTTGCCCTCGTCGAGATCGTAGCCGGCGAAGTTCTGCGAGCCGACCGCGATGCGGTCCTTGAAGGTCAGCCCCTTGAGGCCGTTGAGGATGTCGTCGACCGCGCTCTTCTGCACGCGCGCGCCCGGCGTCGGCGCGACCATCGTCCAGTTGCCGTCCTTCTTCTCGAGGACGATCTCGGGCTTGTCCTTGGCCTTGAGGCTGACCTTGTCGATCTCCTCGGGGACGACCTTGATCTGCGGCGCAGCGCCCTCCTTGGAGCCCTGCGTGAACGCCTTGTTCGTGACCGCGGCGTCCTTCTTGGTCTGCATGTAGTAGAGCCCACCGACGACGGCGAGCACGCCGACGCCGATGTAGATCTGGTTCATTTTGCTGCTGGAAGGAGAGGCCATGTTTTTCCTGTAGTCGTCAGTCGTCAGTCGTCAGTCGTCAGCCGAGAACGAGATTTCAGCGGCGTTCGACATCGCGTTCGACTGACAGACGAAGTCCGTGGAGCATGCGGCCGATTTCGGCGGCCTCCGCTAGAATGGGCGTGATCTCCGCCGCCGGCGCGAACTCGAGGTCCCCTGACAGGACCAACAGGTACTCGGCTTCGGCGACGGAGGACTCGGCCACGTTGATGAATCGTGCGTATTCCGCCGGGCTCCGGCGCTTCGCGCCCTCGGCGACGTTGGTCGGCGCGGAGGTCGCTGCCCGTCGCAGCTGCGAGGTCACGCCGAAGCGCTCCTCCGCGGGGAACTTCGCCGTCAGCCTGTAGATCGCGAGAACCCAGGCGTGCGCGCGCCGGCCCACATGCAAGTCGAACAATTTCTGCATGCAGGAATATCGACCGCATCTCGCTCTCGGTTGCGCGAACCTCGACCCTCATCTCGTGCCGGGCGTTCTCGGGCTGACGACTGACGACTGACGACTGACGACTGACGACTAGATCTTCACGGCTGCCCGGCGGGCGCCGCGGTTCCACCAGCGATACAGCCCGATGAGGCCGATGAGCGCCGGCCCGAACAGGATGTTGCCCCACTGGGTGAAGCGCTGCTCGCCCTTGATGGTGTCGATCCACGCCTGCTTCTTCTTGCGGAACGACTCGCTGTCGATCTTCTCGTCGGGCGAGGGGGAGGGCGCGGGGCTCTTCGGGTAGGTGAGCTCCGGCTCGGCGGTCAGCTTGGCGCCGGTCGCGAGGAGATCGGTCTCCTGCGAGATCCAGTCGCACGTCTGCTTGGCGACGAGCAGCGACGCGATGCGCGCGCCGCCGCGGTTGTAGATCTGCGCGTAGCGCATGAGCTCCTCGTCGGCGCCCATGTTCGGATCCATGCCGGGCATCATGCCACCGAAGGGCGACTTGCCGGCCTCCTGGAAGGCGTTGCCGAAGAACGAGCCGGAGGAGACGACGAGCAGGCGCGCCTTGCCGGTGGCGGTGAGCGGCACGCCGTCGACGCCCTCGCCGGGGCCGTTGAACGCGCTCTTGATCGGGCCCTCGAGGTTCACGCCGAGGATCGCCTGGCGCTTCTCCTCCTTCTGGCCGGTCGCGCCGACGCCCATCTTCTCGCGGCCCGGGTGGACCGCGACGCTGGTGCCCTGCACGGTGATGATCTGGTTGGTGGTGCGGATCACCGGCTGCACGGTGACCGTCTGCCCGCCCGCGCGCGCCTGATCGACGGTGATCTCGCTCGGGAACGGGATCGCCAGCTGCTGCAGGCGGAAGAACGGCGCGAACTTGTTGTCGAACGTGACCTCGGCGCGCGAGGCGTCGGCCATGAACATGAAGGGGTACGGATCGAGCTGCAGGCCGAGGCCCTGCGGCGTCATCAGCACGGGCGTCCAGAACTGCCCCTTGTCGATGACGAGCTCGTTCTTGAAGTCGATGCCGTAGCCGGTGAGCAGCTTGTCGAGGCCCATCCCCGAGAACGTGACGTTCATCGAGGGGTCGGCGTCCTTCAGGTGGACGTTGTTGCCGAAGATCGCGACGGCCTTCCCCTTCATCAAGAACTTGTCGATCTGGCGGAGCTCCTTGGACGGGATCTCCTCCTCGGGCGACGAGACGATGAGGCCGTCGAGCGTCTCGTCGACGGGCTTCTCGCCCTTGCTCAGGTCGACGCCCTCGAGCTTGTAGTAGGGGAAGAACTGCGTGAAGACCTGCGACAGCTCCTGGTAGCCCTTCTCTTTGTGGCCCTGCAGGTAGCCGATGCGGTGGCTGATCTTGTCTTCCTTGTCGCGCAGCTCGCGGATCTTGTTCGAGATGAAGAACTCGAGGCCCATCTGCTGGCGCTCGTCGAGGTCCATCGTGGCCTTCTCACCGCCGTAGGTGAGGACCATGCCGAGGAAGCCCTCGCCGATCGTGCCTGACTTCGAGCCGGCGCCCTTGGTCTCGCCGAGCAGCTGCTTCTTGAGACCCGCCTCCTGCGCGTCGGCCTCGGCCTTCTGCTTCTGCTCGCCCTCGAGGCGGTCGGGGTAGATGATCTCGTAGCTGACCTTGCCGTCGCCGAAGCGGACGTACTCCGAGAGCAGATCGCGCAGGTCGCGGATGAAGGCGTCGACGGTGGCGAGGCCCTCGGGCGCGTAGACCTGGATCTTCAGCTCCTTGGTGAGCGTCGAGAGCAGGTGGCCGGTGCCCTTCTTCGAGAGGGTGAAGCGCTCCTCGCGCGTCGCGTCGATGCGCGCGCGGCCCGCGCCCTGCATCGCCAGGTTGCCGACCACGAGCACCGCGCCGACGACCACGAGCAGGCCGACGCTCTCGCCCGAGGCGCGCGTCTTGCGGCCGTCGCCCGGGCCGTCGGCCGCCTTGCGGGGGACGGGGGCAGGGCGCTTGACCGCGGGACGCTCGTCCTCGTCTTCTTCTGCGGCGTCCTTGGCGGCCGCCTTCTTCGCCGGCACCTTCCGGGTCGGCTCCTCGCCGGCGTCGCTCGCGTGAGTGTCGTCGACCACGACCGTCTTGACCTTCGGCTCGGTCGGCTTGACGGACTTCGGGCCTTCCTCGGCGCGCTTGGCGATCGGGGTCTGCGCGCCCGTGGGGCTGTCGTCGGCGAGTGCGACGACCGGCTTCGTCTCGGCCGGCGCCTCGGACTTGCGCTTCTCGATCTTGGTGACGGACTCGTCGGACTCGCCTTGCGGGAGGTCGTTCTTGGTCTCGTCGCCGGGCTTGTTCTCGTCGGACATCGGATGGTTCCTAGCGGGCGGAAATCGAAGGACAGAACGGGCGCGTCACTTCCACTTGCGGCTCTCGAGCTGCCGCGTGGTCAGCATGAGGAAGAACGCGGCGACCGAGAGGAAGTAGACGACGTTGCGCAGGTCGAGGAGCCCGCGGCCGAACGGCGCGAGGCGGCGCTGGAAGCTCACGAACGCGACCAGGTCGCCCGCCACGCCCGTGAACGAGGCGAACAGGTAGTCGGCCGCGAACAGGAACAAGAGGACGATGAACGTCAGCATGAACGCGACGATCTGGTTCTCGGTGAGGCTCGAGAAGTACAAGCCGATGGCGATCCCGGCCGAGGCCTCGAGCAGCAGCCCGAAGTAGCCGACGCCGATGGGACCCCAGTCGAGGTTGCCGAGGCGCCCGACGAGGATCGGGTAGCTCACCGTCAAGAGCAGCAGCACGCCGATCAACCCGAGCGTCGCCAGGAACTTCCCGATGACCACCTCGCGGTCGCGGACCGGCATGGTGATGAGCAGCTCGAGGGTGCCGGTGCGCTTCTCTTCGGCGAAGAGGCGCATGGTGACCGCCGGGATGATCGGGAACACGAACGCCCACGGCAGCCACGTGAAGAGCGGCGTGAGGCTCGCGCGGTTGATCGTCCAGTAATCACGGAAGAAGAAGAGGCCGACGCCGAAGAGGCTCAGCGCGATGACGACGTAGCCGATGGGGCTGTCGAAGTTCGAGCGGAACTCGCGCCGCGCGACGATGAGGGTGCTGTTCATGGTTTCTCTTCCAAGCTGCGGAAGTCGCTGGAGAATCTGGCAATCAGGCGGCGCGACGATCGCGACGGTCCTCGCTCAACGTCAGCTCGCGGAACACGTCCTCGAGCGGCGGGAGCTCGCGGCTCAGCTCGAGGAGGTCCCAGCCCTTGGCGGTGACCGCGTCGCGGAGCTCGCGGCGCAGATCGGAGTCCTTGCTCCCGACCACCTCGACGCGCGTGGCGTTCGGGTCGGCCGTGGTGATCTCGCGGATCGACTCGGGGCCCTTCACCGCGCCGAGCGCGTCGCGGAGGTCCTTGAAGGCGGGACCCTTCGCGCCGGAGGCGCCGCCGGCCGCCAGGCGGTAGCGGACCGTGCCGCCGCCGGCGCGGATGGTCTCGATCGGGCCGTCGGCGACGATGCGCCCGCCCTTGCCGTCTTTGTTCGAGATGATGAGCGTGCGGCTGCACGCGAACTCGACCTCGGAGATGTTGTGGGTCGAGAGGATGACCGTGCGCGCCTCGCCGATCTCGCGGAGGTAGGTGAGGAACTCGCGCTTCTCGTTCGGATCGAGGTCGGCGGTGGGCTCGTCGAGGATGAGCAGCGGCGGATCGTGGAGGAGCGACTGGCCGAGGCCGACGCGCTGCCGCTGACCGTGGGAGAGCGTGCGGATCTCCTTGGTGTAGAAGGAGCGCAGGCCGCAGACCTCGACGACGCGGCGGACGGCCTTCTTGCGGTCTTCGCCGACCGGCAGCTGCCGCAGATCGCCGCAGAAATCGAGGTACTCGTGCACCGTCATCTCGGGGTAGAGCGGCGCGCGCTGCGGCAGGTAGCCGATGCGCTTGCGGACCTCGAGCGGCTCCTCGAACACGTCGAACCCGTGGACCTGGGCGATGCCGTCGGTCGCCGAGATGAAGCACGTGAGGATGCGCATCGTCGTCGACTTCCCCGCGCCGTTCGGGCCGAGGAAGCCGACGACCTCACCGCGGTGGACGTCGAACGAGATGCGATCGACGGCGACGAAGTCCTCGTAGCGCTTCGTCAGGCCTTTGGTGTGGATCATCAGGTCGGTCGCCATGGAGCTCGCTGCTCGGCGCGCGGAGGCGCCGCTCTGGTGTCTCGGGTCTTCAGGGTCGAACGACGGCCGGCCCAAGCTGGCCGCCGTGAGCGCCGCGCATCCTAAGCGGGACGTTTGTTTAGTCAACCGCCGTTTCCCGCGCCGATTCCTCGCCTGGAGCGTGGCGGAGGGGCGTAACAGGGGGTGGGCCGCGAACATTCCCGGAGGAACGGGGTCTAGAGTCTAGAGTCCAGAGTCCAGAGTCGAAGAGTGGGTGGTCGCCGGCGTTGCTCGCCGCGGGCGATGCGGCGGCGACTGCCACAGCCTGCACGGCTGGCGGCAGCCCGCGGCCGGCAGGGCGCGGACTCTAGACTCTAGACCCTGGACTCTAGACCCAGCGGCGAGCACGCCCGCGCGGCGACCACGCCCGCGCGACAGAAATTTGGCCCCCACCCGCCGCCCCCCGTACGGACCCGACCAGGCCGTGCTCATCGAAGCACTTGCGTAGGCGGCGCCGTCCCGCGGGTCGGGGCGTGCGCGGGACCCGCGCCTCTGTCGGCACGGGGTCGGAGGACGAGGATGGCGATCGCGGAGAGCTGCAGCGTCTGCGGGAAGGGGTTCGAGGTCCAGCTGCGGTGGCAGATGGAGGAACGCGACGGCGCGTTCTCCTATTTCTGCTCGCGGACCTGCTACGAGGCGAGCGCGACGCAGTCGAACGGCGTCACCTGCGACGGGTGCGGCAAGCGCTTCGTCGTCGAGCTCGTCTCCCAGGTCATCGCCAGCAAAGCCGGGCGCAAGTACGCCTGCGGCAACGAGTGCCGTGAGCAGATCGTGCGCGAGTCCAACGGCGCGCGGCTCGGCGAGCTCATCGCCCCGGTGGCGCCGCCGCCCGGGCACGTGGCCCGGGCGACCTCACCCGCTGCGTTCCCGGCCCCGACGGCCCCGACCGACGCGGTCCCCCGGCGCATCGCGATCTTCAACCACAAGGGCGGCACCGGCAAGACCACCACCGCCGTGAGCATCGCCGCGGCGCTCGCCAACAAGGGCAAGCGCGTGCTGCTGGTCGACACCGACGCGCAGGGCAACGTCGCCGCGTCGCTCGGGATCCGCTGCGAGAAGTCGCTCTACCACGTGCTGGTCATGGGCCTGCCGCCGGCCGAGGCGGCGATCCCGGTGCGCGCGAACCTCGACGTCCTCGGCTCCAACGAGACGCTGGCGGCCGCGGAGCTCTACCTCGCCGGACGCCGCGAGCGCGATCGCGTGCTGCGCGAGCGCCTCTCGTCGACGTCGCAGCTCTACGACGTGGTCATCCTCGACTGCAGCCCGTCGCTGTCGCTGATGAACCAGAACGCGCTGGTGTTCGCCGAATCGTTGCTCATCCCGGTCGCGTGCGACTACCTCTCGCTGGTCGGCGTGCGGCAGGTGCTGCGCACCGTCAAGCACGTCAACCAGCTCCTGCACCACCCGGTGCGCATCGGCGGGGTCATCCCGACGATGTACGACGCGCGCGCGAAGATCTGCCAGGACTCGCTCTCGACGCTCCGCGAGCACTTCGGCGCGCTGTGTCTCCCGCCGATCCGCGCGACGGCGAAGATCAAGGAGGCCCCGGCCAACGCGAAGACGATCTTCGAGTGGGCCGGCGATTCGAACGGCGCGCGCGACTACGAGGTGGTCGTCGACGCGCTGATCCGCGGAGTGGGCGTTCAGGCGGGTGCGGACGACGTCCGCGTTGCTGTGGCTTGAGGAGGAGAAGATGAGCGGCGCGACCAAGAAACTGTTCGACGGCGAAGAGGTCGCCGAGGTCCTCTCGGGCACCTACTACAAGGCGCGTCCCGACCACCGCGCGCTGGCGCGCGACGACCACCGCGCGCTTTCGCGCGACCGCGCCGACCTCCGCGCGATCCCCGGGGGCGAGCCCGAGAAGCCGGCGCACTACAAGGTGATCTGCATCTCGCTCTACAACGAGGACCTCGCGCACCTCGACGGCATGGTCGACGAGCTCAAGCGCCGCGGCTTCACCAAGGCCAACCGCAGCGCGCTGATCCGCTTCGCCCTCGAGCAGGTCGATCTGGACCAGGTGAAGAAGGGCATGTGATCCGAGTCCAGAGTCTAGAGTTTAGAGTCTAGAGTCCTGGTCCCCGAGTATGGAGTGCGCGCGCGAAGCCCCGCGATGGGCGACGTTGCCGCTCGAGCATGCGACCCAATCCGACTCTAGACTCTAGACTTTAGACTCTAGACCTCTTCCGCCGCACGTCACCGACGAAGCAGCCGCTCCATCGCCGCGGCGGCCGCCGTCGCCAGCACCCGCGCGCGACGCGACGACTCGAGGACGTCGCCCATCCCGTACGACGCGAGCATCAGCGCCGGCTTGTCGGCGACGAACGCCGGATGGAGCAGCACGTGCACCGACGTGAAGCGCTCGAGCGCCAGGGCGTCGTAGAGCTCGCGATCGGCGACGGGATCGAGCGTTCCGATGCGCTCGCCGCGCGCGATCGCGTCGGCCAGCGCGCCGCGGAGCGACATCGGCGCGGCGCGCACGCGCGCCGGATCGAGGTTGCCCGCCGCGCCGAGGCCGGTGAGCTTGCCGCGGCGCGGCGCGAACAGCGCGGCGGCCGCCGACGTGGTCGCGATCCCGCGGAGCAGCGCGGCGATCAGCGCGTCGCGATCCTGCGCGACGTCGATCGCCTCGAGCACCGGCGTCAGCGACGGGAAGGGCGGGCGCTTGGGCTCGAGCTTCACGCGCGTCGACTTGCGCTCGGCCGCGGGCCTGGCCTGGGCGGCGGCGGCGCGCTCCTCGCGCGAGGCGGCGCGGAAGTCGACGACCATCTGCACCGCCGGCTCCTTCCGCTGCTCGTAGGGATCGGTCGTCGGCGGACGCGCGGTGTCGCGGCGGCGCGAGAGGGGCACCGCCTCGCTCCTGTCGTCGCCCGCGCGGGGAGCGGGCGCGGTCGTCTCGAGGCTCGTCTGCGGCTGGGTGGTGACCGCCGGGCGCGTGTTCGCGACCGGAGCCGGGATCGGCGCGACGCGCGGCGGACGCTCGGTGGGCACGCGCACCGGCTGCGGCGGCGCCGAGGGCGGCGGCGGGGGCGCGCGCAGGGTGTTCTTCTCGTCTTTCGGCGCTCTCATCGTCGCGCGCGAGCGACGCACCAGCGGCACGGCGTCTTCCTCGGTGGAGGCGGGCGCCGCGACCGGCGCCACCCCGGGTTCGGTGCGCGGCGACTGCTCCGGGCGCGAGTCGGTGATCGAGGGCGGGGCGGCCGCGTAGTCCGCCGTCGACGAGAGCGGATCCTTCGGCGGCGGTCGTCCGACGAGCAGCACCGCGCGTTCGACCTCGGCGAGCGGCGCGGCGATTAGGCGCACCGGCGCACCGAGATGGAACGCGAGCTCCGCCTCCACGTGCGGGTCGAGCGGATCGACGACGGCGACGTCGACGGTGCCGGTGCGCGGATCCTTGCGGACCGGCACCGCGAGCAGCCGCGCGGCCATCCCCGCGGGGAGCGCCCGCAGCAGATCCGCCTGCGGGACGACCGCGCGCATCGACGGGTGGGCCGCGCCCTCGAGCGGTCGTTGCAGGAGCGCCCGCGCGGCCGAAGAGGAGTCGGCGAGCGCGCGGGCCAGCGGCTTGCCGCGCGTCAACGACTCGAAGACCGCGCGGCGAAGCTCGCCGCTCTGCACGACGCCGGACTCGAGGAGACGACGGCCGAGGTCCAGGGGCACTGCCCTGAAGGCTATCAGGTCGCGTGAATCCTGGCGGGGCGTGATACACCACACGGCTCCGTACCCCTCCGCCCAAGGGGATCGCCCGAAATGCACGGCTACGTCGACCTGCACTGTCACTATCTGCCCGCGGTGGACGACGGCGTCCGCACCGAGCAGGACGCCCTCGCGCTGCTGCGCGGGCTGCGTGCGGTCGGCTTCGATCACGTCGTGGCGACGCCGCACATCCGGCCGGCGATGTTCGACAACTCGCCGGAGCAGCTGCGGGCGTCCTTCGCAGCGCTACGCGAGCAGTTCGCCGGCGAGGCCGATCTGCCGGAGACGTCGCTGGCCGCCGAGCACTTCTTCGACGACGTGGTCTACGGGCTGCTCGTTCGCGGCGAGGGCCTCGCGTACGGCGCCGGCCGCACGGTCCTCGTCGAGTTCGCCTACGAGCGCCTGCCGCTCGGCCTCAAGGAGCGCTTCTTCGACCTGCGCATGAAGCGGCTCCGTCCGGTGGTCGCGCACCCCGAGCGCTACGAGCCGTTCTGGCGCAAGCCGGCCGAGGCGGCCGAGTCGATGCGTCGCGCCGGCGGCGTGCTCCTGCTCGACCTCGCCGCGCTCGTCGGAAAGTACGGCAGCAAGGCGCAGCGCACCGCCGAGGCGCTCCTCGAGGAGCAGGCGTACTACGCCGCCTGCAGCGACGCGCACCGCCCGGCCGACGCCGACGACGTCGGCCGCTCCATCGAGCGCCTCCGCGCGATTTCGGGCGACGACGAGGTCCGCCGCCTCCTGATCACCGGCCCCCAGCAGATCCTCGCCGGCAAGGTCTTCGACGCCTTCGACTGACGCCCTCCCTCTCCCTCTCTCCTCTCTCCCTCTCTCCTCTCTCCCTCTCGACTGACGACTGACGACTGACGACTGACGACTCTCTCGACTGACGACTTGCTCGACTGACGACTTGCTCGAGGAACGACCCATGAACGCACTGATCGAGAAGTTCAAGAAGCGCGACGCGCACGTGGTGGTGGTGGGCATCGGCTACGTCGGCCTGCCGCTGGTCGTCGAGTTCGCGCGCGCGGGCTTCCGCGTCACCGGCTACGACAAGGATCCGAACAAGGTCCGCGAGCTCGCGGCCGGCCGCTCGTACATCGCCGACGTGCCGTCGGAGGACTTCGCGGCCGCGCTCGCCGAGAAGCGCCTGTTCGCGACGACCGATCCGGCCGTCCTGCGCACCGCCGACGCGATCATCGTCTGCGTGCCGACGCCGCTGAACAAGACCAAGGACCCGGACATGCGCTTCATCGCCTCGGCCACCGAGGAGATCGCGCAGCACCTGCACCCGAGCATGGTCGTCGTCCTCGAGTCGACGACGTACCCGGGCACCACGCGCGAGGTCGTCGCCCCGCGCCTGGAGCAGGCCGGCGCCAAGCTCGGCAAGGACGTCTTCGTCGCCTTCTCGCCCGAGCGCGTCGACCCCGGCAACAAGGTCTGGAAGACCAAGAACACCCCGAAGGTCATCGGCGGCCTGACCGCCGAGTGCACCGAGGTCGCCAAGACCCTTTATTCGCAGGCGATCGACCGCATCGTCCCCGTCACCAGCACCGACGCGGCCGAGATGGTCAAGCTGCTCGAGAACACCTTCCGCGCGGTGAACATCGGCCTCGTCAACGAGGTCGCGATCATGTGCCAGAAGCTCGGCATCGACACCTGGGAGGTGATCGACGCGGCCTCGAGCAAGCCGTTCGGCTTCATGCCGTTCTTCCCCGGTCCGGGCCTCGGCGGGCACTGCATCCCGATCGACCCGCTGTACCTCTCGTGGAAGCTCCGCACCCTGAAGTACCAGGCGCGCTTCATCGAGCTCGCCGACTCGATCAACAGCGCGATGCCCGACCACACCGTGGTGCTGGTCGCCGACGCGCTCAACGCGCGCAAGAAGGCGATCAACGGCAGCCGCATCCTCGTCTCCGGCATCGCGTACAAGCGCGACATCGACGACGTGCGCGAGTCGCCGGCGCTCGACATCATCGACCTGCTGCGCCGCCGCGGCGCCGAGGTCTCCTACCACGACCGCTACATCCCCGAGCTCGACGAGCACGGCGCCGACACGGTGCCCTCGCTCATCGGCATGAAGTCGCTGCCCGATCCGATCCACTACGACGCGTTCGACGCCGTGGTGATCGTGACCGACCACAGCGACGTCGACTACGAGCGCATGGTCCGCGAGGCGCCGGTGATCGTCGACACGCGCAACGTGCTCCGCCGCAAGGGCATCGCCACGCCGAGCGACGGCCGCATCTCGCGGCTGTGACAGGGAGTCACGCGCGAGAGACGCGAGGGCTTTCAGAGGTCCAGAGTCTAGAGTCTAGAGTCTAGAGTCCGCAGACGGGGCGCGCGCGCGCCGACGCTCGGGCCGTCACGCTGTCGCCGCCTCGCCAACCTGGTCGAGAGCCGAGTATCGCGACGCGGTCTCGTTCTCTCTCTGACTCTAGACTCTAGACTCTAGACTCTAGACCCAGCCCCTTCAGTCGCCGACTGCGTCCGCCGCGGCCTCCGCGGGCGCGTCGCTGCCCGTCTCGTCGGCGGTCTCCGGCGCGCCGGTGTCCGCCGGCGTCGTCGTCGCGCCGCTGTCGACTCGGAAGCGCGACTCGTCGTCGAGCTCGCCGGGGCAGCCGATCGCCGTCGCGAACAGGGCCGCGACGGCCGCCAGCGCCAGGATGGGGAAGAGCCGCTCAGTACGCATAGGCCGCTCCGAGGTGAAGGCTCGAGAAGTGATCGAGCGCGCCGCCGGCGACGTACGCCTCGCCGGGCTCCGGGTTCATCGCGTAGAAGAAGCGCGTGTAACGGAAGCCGAGCTGCGCCTCGAGTCCCTTGGTGACCGTGTATCCGAGGCCGACGTTCAGATCGACGCCGCCGAGATCGTGGTGCGGGAACCGCGACGCGACGGTGTCGCCGTCGGAGCCGCTGTCGTTCGCGAAGAGCCAGCCGAACCCGGCCATGGCGGCGACGGGGCCGAGAGGGACGCGGCCGTCGAGACCGAGCTTGATGTACCGGTATTTGACCGCGGGGACCTCCTTCGCGATGGTCGCCGGCGGGCTCGAGAAGGTGAACGACTCGCCGCCCCAGCCGATCGTCGGCATCAGCAGCGCGCCGTCCTTGCCCAGGTGCAGCCGGTAGCGCAGGCCGACGAAGAAGCGGTTCCACGACGTCTGGATCTTCTCGCCGCCGGCGGGCGCGGACTGCAGCGCGAGGGCCTGCGCGTAGCTCGCGACGATCCCGATGTCACCGAGCGCGCCCTTGCCGGCGAGCGGGTAGAGCTGCAGATCGAGCGCGATCGCCGGCGCGAACTTCACCCGGTAGGCGCGGAGGTTGCGCGTGATCGGCTGGTGGTAGGCGAAGATGCGGTTGGCGAGCTCCGCCCCGGCGCCGACGATGACCATCGCGTGCGGCACCTCGCCGGCCACGCGCTCCTCCACCTTCGGCGGCGGCGGCTCCTCCTCTTCCTTCTTCGGCTCCTCCACCTTGGGCGGCGCCTCCGGCGCGGGCGCGAACTTCTCGAGCGCCGGCATCACCGACGCGGCGACCGGCTTCGCGTCGTCGTCGCCCTTCTTCGCCGGCAGCGTCACCTCGTCCTCGCGCGCGAGGACGGTCGACTTCGGATCGACGACCAGAATCGTCGCGACGCGGTCCTTCTTGGCCTTCTTCACCCGCACGATGACCACGACGTCGACGCTGTCGGCCTCGGCCGCCTTGCGCACCTTCTCGAGGAGCGCATCGCGCGTCTTCGTCGAATCGAGGGCCTTGCCCAGCGGGCCCTTGTGCCCGTGCTTCACGAGCGTGCCGGTGAAGATCTTGCTGTCGCCGGCGACGAGGCCCTTGGGCAGCTGCTCCTGCAGGTTCTTGGCGATGGCCTCGGCGCCTTCGCCTTCGGCGAGCACGATGGCGGTGCGATCGGCCGCCCACACGAGGGCGGTGAACAAGAGGGTTGCGACTGCGACGGCGACGAACAGCAGCGGCTTGAGGAATTTTCCAGCGTCGCGCATTTCGTGGTTCTCGGGGGACGCGGCCTTGCGAGTGTCGTGCCTGATGGAGAGGTCTAGAGTCCAGAGTCTAGAGTCCAGAGCCAACAGCCGAGACCCGACTCGCGAGCCTGGGCTCCAGACGCAATCGACACGCAGTCAGCGAGAGTCGGCGACGAGACCCGCGACGCCCGACTCTGGACTCTAGACTCTAGACTCGATTACGGCGTCGCGAGACTACGCCACCCAGCGAAGCACGACAGCCGTGATGTTGTCGGGGCCGCCGTTCTCGTTCGCGCGGGCGATGAGCCGACGCACGGCGCCCTTCAAGTCGCTGGACGAGCGGACGATGGCCAGGATGTCGTTGTCGTCGACGGGGCCGGAGAGGCCGTCGCTGCAGAGCACGAGGACGTCGCCCGCCTTCGGCTGCTCGTAGCGGGTGTCGACCTTCACGTTCTCTTTCATGCCGAGGGCGCGGACGATGACGTTCTTGTGCGGGAAGTTGGCGATCTCCTCGGCGGAGAGGCGCTTCATCTTGATGTAGTCGTTGAGCAGCGAGTGGTCCTCGGTGAGCTGCTCGATCTTCCCGTCGCGGATGCGATAGATGCGCGAGTCGCCGACGTGCGACAGGTAGACGCCACCCTCGACCGCGAACGCGGCGACCACGGTGGTGCCCATGCCGCGCTTGCCGATGTTGCCCTGCGCCTCCTCGTAGATCTTCAGGTTCGCCAGCTTGATCGAGGTGATCAGGCGGTTCTCCTCGTACCCCTTGCCGCGGTCCATCTTGTAGGGCCACGTCTTGTCGGGGTCGGCGCTGGTCGCGCGGAAGAAGTCGCGGATGGTATCGACGGCGAGCTTGCTCGCGACCTCGCCCGAGGCGTGGCCGCCCATGCCGTCGGCGACGATGTAGAGCCCCTCTTCTTCGAGGATCGCGAAGTTGTCCTCGTTGTGGTTGCGCTTCATCCCGACGTTCGTCTCGCCAACGACTTCGATGCGGAGCGGCTGGGGCACGGACGATCCTCGAGGGTGAGTGCAAGGCGCGCGAAAGGGCGCGGGAGCCCGGTGATCGTGACGGTCCCCCCGCTTCCGTGTCAAACGTTTCTCGCCTGGCTCCTCGCCTGGCTCCTCGCCTGGCTCCTCGCCCGGCTCCTTGCCTGGCTCCTCGCCTGGCTCCTCGCCTGGCTCCTCGCGAGGGGTTCACGAAGGTCGGGCCCGCCGTGTAGGCTCGGGGGCATGCGACGGGCCCTCTCCCGGTCGCTCGCGGCGATCCTCGTTCTGGGGTGGGCGGCGAGCGGGTGCGGCGCGCGGGGCTCCGCCCGTCCGGCCGCGACCGTTTCCGGCCAGATGCCCGGCCAGTCCGGCGGGGGCGCGCCCGGTCCGGTGACCACGGCGCCCTCCGGCGGCCGCCCGGTCCGGGTGACCCTCTACCATCTGGCCTCCCAGCCCTGTCCCGACGCTGCACAGGTCGCCCTCCCGCGCTGCGGCGGCGGAGCGATCGCGCTCGTGTCGCACGGATTCCTCAAGGCCGCGAAGATGCAAGGGTCGGCGAAGCTGTGCGACGGCCGCGTGGTGAGCGTCGGCAAGCTCTCGCCGGTCTGCTTCCGCGTCGCCGCCGAGGGCTTCCCCTGGGGGGCCACGGCCTCGGGGAGGCCGGCGGCGCCGTTCCGCTCGATCGCCGTCGACCCGAAGGTCTTCACGCTCGGGCGCTGGTACTACGTGCGCGAGCTCGACGGCCTCGCGCTGCCGCCGCCCGCCGAGGGCAAGAAGCACGACGGCTGCGTGCGCGCCGACGACGTGGGCGGCGCGGTGAAGGGCGATCTCGTCGACCTGTTCGTCGGCTCGCGGGCGGCGGTCATGGCCCTCGGCGCGAGGCTCACCTCGTTCCACCTCGCCGACGGAGACCACTACTGCGCGCAGGCCGGTCCGCTGTGAGCGCGCTGCCAACAGACGTCTTCGTGCACCCGACCGCGGTGGTCGACCTGCCGTGCGTCATCGGCGCCGGCACGAAGATCTGGCACTTCACCCACGTGATGTCCGGCGCGCGCATCGGCCGCGGGTGCACCCTCGGGCAGGGGGTGTTCGTCGCCTCGACCGCCGTGGTCGGCGACGGGTGCAAGGTGCAGAACCACGTCTCGCTCTTCGACGGCGTGGAGCTCGAGGACGAGGTGTTCCTCGGACCGTCCTGCGTGTTCACCAACGTGAAGAACCCGCGCGCCGCCGTCTCCCGAAGGCACGCGTTCGCGCGCACGCGGGTGCGGCGCGGCGCGACGATCGGCGCGAACGCCACCGTGCTCTGCGGCGTGACCATCGGGCGCTTCGCCATGATCGGCGCCGGCGCGGTGGTCACCCGCGACGTGGCCGAGCACGCGATCGTCGTCGGCGCTCCCGCGCGCGCGGTCGGTTGGGCGAGCCGGCACGGCCACCGGCTCGCGCTCGACGATCGCGGGCGCGGGCGCTGCCCCGAGTCGGGCGTCGAGTACGAGCTCCGCGACGGGCGGCTGCACGAGATCGGGGAGGGCGCGCCGTGATCCGGATGCTCGATCCGACGAGGCTCGCCGACGACGAGCGCGCGCTCCTCCGCGAGGCCTTCGACCGCGTGCTCGAGGGCGGCAGCTTCATCCTCGGCCCGGAGGTCGAGCGCTTCGAGCAGGAGATCGCCGCGTTCCTCGGCGTGCGGCACGCGATCGGCGTCTCCTCCGGCACCGACGCGCTGATCGTCTCGCTGCTCTCGCTCGGCGTCGGCCCGGGCGACGAGGTCATCTGCCCGGCGTACACGTTCTTCGCGACCGCCGGCGCCATCGCGCGCGTCGGCGCGACGCCGGTGTTCGCCGACGTCGAGCTGCACGACTTCATGTCGAGCGCCGAGGCGATCGCCGCCCGCATCGGGCCGCGCACCCGCGCGATCGTCGCCGTGCACCTGTTCGGACAGGCCGCCGAGATCGACCGGATGCTCGATTGGGGCGTCCCGGTCGTCGAGGACGCCGCGCAGGCGATCGGCGCCACGCTGGGCGGGCGCAGGGTCGGCTCGTTCGGCGCGCTCGGCGCGTTCTCCTTCTTCCCCTCGAAGAACCTCGCCGCGCTCGGCGACGGCGGCCTGGTCACCACGAACGACGACGACCTCGCGGAGAAGGCGCGCACCTTGCGGGTGCACGGCGCGCGCCGCCGCAACCACCACGAGCTGCTCGGCGGAAACTACCGGCTCGACGCGCTGCAGGCCGCGGCGCTCCGGGTGCGGCTGCCGCGCCTCGGCGACCGCACCGCCCGCCGCGTCGCGATCGCCGAACGCTACCGCGAGGGCCTGCGCGCCGCGGGCGTCGGGGTCGCCAACGAGGGGCAGTTCATCGATCGAGACGCCGATCGAGACGATGTCGTGCTGCTGCCGCGCGTCGTCCGCGGCGAGCACGTGCACAACCAGTTCGTCGTCCGCGTCGCCGCCCGCGTGCGCGACCCGCTGCGGGCGACGCTGCTCGAGCGAGGGATCGAGACCGCGGTCTACTACCCGGAGATCCTCCCGCACCAGCCCTGCTTCGCGCACCTCCCCGACGCGCGCGCGCCGTTCGGGGGCGCTTCGACCGCAGCGGCCGAGACGATCGCGCTGCCGATCGATCCCGCCCTGCGCGAGGACGAGATCGACACGGTCATCGCGACGATCGCCCGGGGGTGTGACGGCGCGCGCCGTCGCTGACCCTTTTCGTCGCGCGGCGTTCGTTCTAGCCCGAGCGGCGCATGTCCAAGCGCCTCGAAGCGATCCAGAAGATGCTCGCCGCCGGCAACCGAGACCCGTTCACGCGCTACGCGCTCGCGCTCGAGCTCAAGTCGCTCGGCCGCAACGACGAGTCGCTCGCCGCGTTCGAGGAGCTGCGCGCCGCGGATCCGAGCTACGTCCCGCAGTACCTGATGGCGGGCGGGGTCGCCGAGGCGCTCGAGAAGAACGACGAGGCGCTGCGCTGGTACGACGAGGGCATCGCCGCGGCGCGCGCGAAGGGCGACTCGCACGCGCTGTCGGAGCTGGAGCAGGCGCGGGCGGCGGCGTCGTCGAAGTAGAGGGAGCTCCTCGCGAGAGCTTCTCTCGAAGCAGAGAGAGAATTGTCTTTTGTCCGCGGGCTGAAGCCCTCGGCAACCCGTGCAAGCCCAGCTCTGCTGGGCTACATCGCATGGTCAGCAAGCGTTGGCACTACAACCGCGCGCAGAACCTGCTCGACATCCCGAGCCGGTCCGCTCAGCCCGGCGAAGCCGGGCTTGAGGGATCTTGCCGTGGGCTTCAGCCCGCGGACAAAAGCTTCTTCCCTCGAACTCTGCCTCACCCCCTCCTCAAACTCTGCCTCACACTCTCCCTCTTCCCTAGAACTTCGGCCGCCCCCCGAACCCCGCCAGGGCCTTCGCGGTCCGCTCGCGCATCTGCTCCGGGCTCTGCCGCACGACCTCCGTCACCTCCCGGATCTCCACGAGGTGGTTCGGGACGTCCGCGAGGAAGCGGCTGGGCAGCCGCGCCGCCGGCGCGCCGCGAGACGAGCGCGCGCGCGACCGGCACAGGTAGAGGCGCTCCTTGGCGCGCGTCACTCCGACGTAGAAGAGGCGTCGCTCCTCGTCGATGCCGTCCTCGACGAGCACCGCCGCGCCCGACTCGTCGGTCTTGAAGTCGACGATGTCGGTCGCCTTCGGATCGAGCGTGCGCTTGTGCGGGAGGATGCCCTCCTCGAGGCCGATGAGGAACACGACGTCGTACTCGAGGCCCTTGGCGCCGTGCAGCGTCGTCAAGGTCACCACCTCGGTCTTCTGCTCCTCCTCGTCGCCGAAGCGCAGCGTCATGCGGTGGAGGAACTCGGCGATCGACGGCGTTCGCCTGGCCTCGAGGTCCCACGCCGAGTCTTCGGCGCGCTGCCAGTAGCGATCGAGCGAGCGGAACAGGCTCTCGACGTTGCCCCAGCGCTTCTCGGCGGCGGTGCCCGAGGCGGAGCCGGCCCAGAGGTCCTCCTTGAGGCGGATCTTCTCCGACAGCTCGCGGGCGACGACCGCCGGCGGCCGGCCGTGGAACAGCGGCACGTCGCGCGCGATGGCGTACGCCTCGAGCCGATGGAGCGCCTGCTCGCCGATGCCGCGCGCGGGGTAGTTGATGACGCGGCGGAGCGAGATCTCGTCGAGCGGGTGCACGGCGAGCTTGAGGTACGAGAGCAGGTCCTTGACCTCCTTGCGCTCGAAGAAGGTCTGCCCGCCGATGAGCACGTAGGCCACGCCGCGCTCGCGGAGCGCCTGCTCGATGAGCTCCGCCTGTTTGTTCGAGCGGTAGATCACGGCGATCTGGCTCGGCGACCGCCCGTCCTTGATCAGCCGATCGGCCTCGCTGGCGACGAACGAAGCCTCGACCTCGGGCAGCGCGCAGGTGACCAGCTGCAGCATGTCGCCGCCGGTCTTCGTGGTGAAGAGCTCCTTCTTGTACTTCTTGTTCGGCATGTTGCCGATGACCGCGTTGGCCGCCTCGAGCACCGGCGCGCGGGAGCGATAGTTCTGCTCCAGCTTGACGACCCTGGCGCCGGGGAAGTGCTCCTCGAACGAGAGGATGTTGGTCACGTCGGCGCCGCGCCACGCGTAGATCGACTGATCGTCGTCGCCGACGACCGTGATGTTCTTGTGCGCGCCGACCACCAGTCGCAGGAGCTCGAGCTGCGCCTTGTTGGTGTCCTGGTACTCGTCGACGAGCACGTACCGGAACTTCCGCTGCCACTTGTCGCGCAGCTCGGGGAACTTCTCGAGCAGCCGCACCGGCTCGCAGATCAGGTCGTCGAAGTCGAGCGCGTGGAAGCCGCGCAGCGCGGCGATGTACTTGCCGTAGATGACCTTGGCCGCGGCCTGGTACAGCGCGGCCTCGCCGTCGAGATCGCCGCCGTCGGGCATGCTCTCGGGCGTCTCGAACGCGTTCTTCGCGAGCGAGATGCGGTTGAGGATCGCCGCCGCATCGAGGCGCCGGCCTCCGGCGCGATCGTCCTGCGTGGACCGGCGCTCGCCGTCGACGTGCAGGTTGCGCATCAGCTCGCGGATGGTGCCGACCGCGTCGGACTGATCGAAGATGGTGAAGCCGGCGCCGAACCCGAGGTAGCGCGCCTCGCGCTGGAGGAACCCGAGGCCGAACGAGTGGAACGTCGAGACGGTGAGCCCCTGGGCCGCCCGCGCGCCGGTCAGCGCGATGACGCGCTCGAGCATCTCCTCGGCGGCCTTGTTGGTGAAGGTCACCGCGAGGATCGCGCTCGCCGGCACGCCCGAGGCGAGCAGGCGCGCGATGCGCATCGTGATCACGCGCGTCTTGCCCGAACCGGCGCCGGCGAGCACGAGCAGCGGTCCGTCTCCGTGCACGACCGCGGCGCGCTGGGCGTCGTTGAGGCCCTCGGCGAACTTCTCCGGCGACATCGACCCTCTTGCAGAGCGCACGGGCTCCGGAGACACAAGCTTGATTTTGCACCGGTGCGCTCGCGTCCGTGTGCCTGCCGGCGCGAGGCCCCCCGGCGTGCTACGCTTACGGCCCCGTGCCGTCGAACCCGTACTCGATACCGCCGACTGCCATGGCTGGACTCCTCGAGTCCTACGAGAGCGATCCAGACGGCCTCGACGCGCCCTCGCTGCTCATCCTGGCGCGCGCCTTCGAGCGCATGGGCTGCGATCAGCAGGCGCTCGACTGCGCCGATCGCGCGGCGCGCATCGATCCGGACTCCAAGCCCGAGGCGGTCGCCGTCGCGCGCAAGTGCATCGGCCGGCAGTCGGGGCTCGTCTGAGTGCAGAGTCTAGAGTCCAGAGTCTAGAGTCTAGAGTCTAGAGTCCGGAGCCAGCAGCCCGAGACGAGAGCGCACTCCGTGCAGCTGAGTGGCGACCACCGCGTGCGTCGTCACGGCCACTCAAGACTCTAGACTCTGGACTCTAGACCCCGCGAAGCATCCACCTCATCGCCGTCGCCCGTGGCCCGAGCGTCAGAGCCTGCCGCGGAGCGCGTCGAGCCGCAGCTTCCACACCACGCCGACGGCCTCGGCGAAGATCTTCCGGCTCATCTTCGAGGCGCCCTGGCGGCGATCGACGAATACGATGGGGACCTCGGCGACCTTGAAGCCCTTGCGCAGCAGGCGGAAGGTCATCTCGATCTGGAAGGAGTAGCCCTCGCTCCTGACGTTCGGCAGATCGATCGCCTCGAGCGCGCGGCGGCGGAAGGCCTTGTAGCCGCTCGTCAGATCGCGCACGCCGAGGCCGAGGATGGTGCGCGAGTAGAGCGAGCCGCCCTTCGACAGCACGTGCCGGCCGACGCCCCAGCCGTCGACGCCGCCGCCGGGGATGTTGCGCGAGCCGATGACCAGATCGGCGCCGGCGTCGAGCGCGCGCTCGAACTGCGGGAGGTACTGCGGATCGTGGGACAGATCCGTGTCCATCTCGTAGAAGAACTCGTACTGCGGATCGGCGAGGCCCTTGGCGAACGCCTCGCGGTAGGCGCTGCCGAGCCCGAGCTTGCCGGGCCGATGCATGACCCGAACGCGCGGATCGCGCGCCGCGAGCTCGTCGGCGAGCTGCCCCGTGCCGTCGGGGCTGTTGTCGTCGACCACGAGCACGTGCGCCTTGGGCGCCCAGCGGAACACGCCCTCGAGGAAGGACGCGAGGTTGTCGCGCTCGTTGAAGGTCGGCGTGACGATCAGCGACCGGTCGCCTTCGGACATGGGCCCCGCTCGTATCGAGTCGCCGGCCCGCGGTCAAAGAAGAAAGGTCCAACCGCGGCTCCGCCTCGCACGCCGGTGCGCGGGTGGGCTTGACCCCCGAGCCGGCGCCTCTACAGTCGGATTGTTCAAATCTTTTTGAAAGGTCCGAGCATGGCCGCGCACCCGCAGGAAAATCACGGTTCCAAGCTCCCGTCGGGCGCGCGGGCAGGTCTCGAGGGCCTGTCCGAAGTCACGCGCGACCCCCGGGTCGACGACCGGGCGCGGGAGCGGCTCGAGGACGTCACCCGCGCGCTCTCGGTCGATCTCGCCTGGCTATCGACGGCCCTGGCCGACGCCTGCGATCTCGGTCCCTCGCCGGGACGCGAGACGGCGGCGCACCTGGTCGGCGCCGGCGGCAAGCGCGTGCGCCCGGTGGCGGTCCTCCTGTCGGCTGCCGCGGCCAACGGCCTCGGCGGCGATCGCGCCGGGCGGGCGCGGGCCGTGGCGCTGGCGTCCGAGCTGGTCCATTCGGCCACGCTGCTCCACGACGACGTGATCGACGACAGCCACGAGCGGCGCGGCCGGGAGACGGCGCGCGTCGTGTGGGGCAACGCGGTCTCGGTCCTCTCGGGCGATCTGCTGCTCACGCACGCGCTCGAGGTGGTGCACCCGCTCGGCGACGGCCGGATCCTCGGCGACATGCTGGCGACGATGCGCAAGATGGTCGAAGGGGAGATCCTCCAGCTGCGCGGCCGCGCGTCGCTCGATCTCTCCGAGCTGACCTACGAGCGCGTGGTGCAGGGCAAGACGGCCTCGCTCTTCGCGTGGGCCTGCCGCAGCGGCGCGCGCGCAGTTCACGGCGACGAGCGCGTCGCCTCGGCCCTCGGCGCCTACGGCGCGCACGTCGGGGTCGCCTTCCAGATCGTCGACGATCTGCTCGATCTGGTCGGCGATCCGCGCCGCACCGGCAAGTCGCTCCTCGCCGACGTCCGCGAGGGCAAGCCGACGCTGCCGCTCCTGCGCGCCATCGCGCGCGACGCGACGATCCTCGAACGGGTGCGCCTGGTCCGCGAGAACGGCGACGAGGCGCTGGCGGCCGAGATCGCCGCGGCGATCGTCCAGTCCGGAGCGATCGACGAGGTGCGCGCGCGCGCGATGTCCGAGTCGAGCCGCGCGCTGTCGGCGCTCGACGGGGTGCCGCGCGGCGCCGCGCGCGAGGCGCTCGCCAGGGTCGCCGAGGATCTCGCCGCGCGCCTCGCCTGAGTCGTCAGTCGCAAAGTCGTCAGTCGTCAGTCTTCAGTCGTCAGCCTGGAGGGCGTCGCGGGGCCGGCGCCGGAGTGTCGGCCTGCGCGCTCGTCTTGCTGGTCGAAGGTCGAAGGTCGAAGGTCGAAGCGCAGCGAGAAGTCGCGAGCGGCCGGGGCCGCTGTCGTGGCGACGGCCGCGCTCCATCGGCGCCTTCCCGGCCCTCGACCTTCGACGTTCGACCCGGCTCGACACGTTGGAACCTCGCATCGACAACGACGGCGGGCTGACGACTGACGACTGACGACTGACGACTGGAACGACTGGACGACAGACGACCGGTGTTAGAGTGGGCGCGATGAGCCTTCCAGCTCGCGGCAAGGCCCCACCGCGAAAACGTCCGAAGGAGCCCGACGCGCCCTCCCACGGCCTCTCCGACGCCGAGATCGCCGTCTCCGACGGCGTCGGTCGGCTGATGGAGTTCTGGGGGTTCAAGCGGAACATGGGCCGCGTGTGGGCGGTCATGTACCTCTCGCCCGCGCCGCTCACCGCCGCCGAGCTGAAGGATCAGCTGCAGATCTCCTCGGGCGCCGTGAGCATGACGCTCGCCGAGCTGATGCGCTGGGGCGTGGTGAAGAAGGTCTGGGTGCAGGGCGAGCGAAAGGACTTCTTCGTCGCCGAGACCGCGCTGTGGCGGATGATCTCCCGCGTGCTCGGCGAACGGGAGCGCGCCGAGATCGGGAGCGCCGTCGAGTCGTTCGAGCAGGCCCTCGCCGCGCTCGAGGCACGCCGCAAGAGCGTCACGTCCGAGCCCGCGTCGCGCGCGCGCGAGGACGAGCAGCGCTCGCGGATCGACCTGCAGGTGCGCCGGGTCCGTGCGCTCCTCGAGCTGGCGAAGCTCGGTCGATCGCTGCTCGACGCGCTGCTCGACACGGCGAAGGTCGACGCCGAGCCGTTGACGCGCTTCCTGCTCGGTGGCGCAAGATCCGACCCGACGTGACCTCCCGCTCCCGGCTCGCGCTCCTGGCGACCGCCGCTCTCTGTCTCCTCGCGATCCCGCGCGAGGCAGGGGCGCAGTGCGTCCAGGGGGCGGCCGGCGAGGCGATCCGCTCGTGTCGGCTTCACATCGTGACGGGGCCGATCCTCGCCGGCGCCCGCGTGCTCGGCCTCGCCGGCGCCTACCAGGGCCTGGCCGAGGGGCTCGAGGGCTACGCGGTCAACTCCGCCGCGCCCGCGGTGCGCACGGCCTGGTCGCACGACTGGTTCGACTACGATCTCGACGCGTCGATCAGCATCCCCACGCCGTTCCGGCGCCTCGACGACCTCGAGTACGACGGCATCAAGGAAGGCTTCGACTACAGCAAGTTCATCTTCCTGACGCTCGGGGCCAACGCGCAGCTCGGCCCGTGGGGCTTCGGCGTGTCGACCGACCTCACGCGCTTCGACCTCACGCCCGAGGCGCGCGCCGGCGAAGAGCGGTGGAGCGGGCTGCTCAGCCGAACGCGCCTGCTCGGCGCGCGCGCGCTCCTCGACGGCGATCTCGTCATCGGCGGCGGCTTCCGCCACGTGGGCTTCGACATCTCCGGCACCGCGCCCGACGGCGGAACGCAGCGCGTCGTGGCGGTGTCCGGGTTCGCGCCGGAGCTCGGCCTCGTCTATCGCCCCGACGAGCACTGGTACCGCGTCGGCGCGACGTTCCGCTTCCCGGTGCAGAACGCGCGCACGAGCCCCGGCGATCAGGAGCGCGTGCAGCGCTGGTGGGTGCCGAGCTCGGTCAACCTGCCGTGGGAGATCGACTTCGGCGTCGCCATCCAGGGCGGCGCGCGTCCGCTCAACCTGCACTGGGTGAACCCGCACGACGAAGAAGACAAGCTGCGCGCCGACATCGCCAAGGCGCGCGACTCTCGCCACGCGCAGAACGCCGGAACGCTCGCCGGCACGCCGCCGGAGCTGCGGGAGGCACGCGCCCGCGAGCTCGCCGAGGACGAGCGCGTCGTCCGCGAGAAGGAGGACCGCGAGCTCCGCGAGTTCGGCAAGCGCTACGCGAAGGCCGCTCGAGCGCGCTACCTCAAGCTCCCGCGCGACTACATCCTCTTCGCGCTCGGCATGCTGATCACCGGACCGACCGAGAACGGCATCAGCCTCGAGTCTTTCTTCACGCAGCAGGTCACCCGGGCCGGCGCGGTGGTCACCTACTCGCCGCGCGCGAGCGTGGAGAGCGAGATCATCCCGAACCTGCTGCGCCCGCGCGTGGGCACGTACATCGAGCCGTCGCGCTTCACGCCGACGGCGGATTGGCGCGCGTTCCGGCAGCACGTCACCCTCGGCCTCGATGTCTACCTCTTCCAGTGGACGGTGTTCGGCCTCTACGACGAGGGCACCGCGTGGCGCGTCACCACCGCGCTCGACGTGACCCACAACTACTGGAACTACGGCCTGTCGATCGGCATCTGGCGCTGAGCCGGCGGGCGCGAGGGCGTCCGCTCGCAGGTGTGCTGGCCGGTGCGCTGGCCGGTGCGCTGGCAGGTGCCATGGAACCGCCGCCGTGCTACGCACGCCCGCGTCATGAAGGTCTCCGTCGCCTGGTTGCGCGCGCTGATCCCGTCGCTCGAGAGCTCGTCCTCCGCCACTCTCGACACCCGCGCGATCGCCGCGCGGCTGACCGGCGCCGGTCTCGAGGTCGAGGCGATCCACCGCTTCGGCGAGGGCCTCGAGCCGGTGGTCATCGCGCGCGTCACCGGCGTGCGCCCGCACCCCACGCGCTCGGGGCTGCAGCTGGTCACCGTCGATCGGGGCAACGGCTCGCAGGAGGTGATTTGCGGCGCCAAGAACGTCCCGCTCCCCGGCGGCCTCGTGGTCCTCGCGCCGCTCGGCGCCGTGCTCCCGGCGGCCGCCGGCGGCCGCGGCATGACCATCGCGGCGCGCACCATCGCGGGCGTGGTCAGCGAGGGAATGCTCTGCTCCGAGAGCGAGCTCGGCATCGCGTTCGGCGCCCCCAAGGCCGCCGCCGGTGCCTCCGGCGAGGCCGAGACGCAGGGCGACGCCGGCATCCTGGTGCTGCCCGAAGAGTTCGCCGCGCCCGGCACGCCGCTGCGCGACGCCATCCCCACGGTGATCGACGACATCCTCGAGATCGGCGTCACCCCGAACCGCCCCGACGCGCTCGGCCACGTCGGCGTCGCGCGCGAGCTCGCCGCGCTGCTCGACGTGCCGTGGCGGTTCCCGACGGCATCCACGCCCGAGCGCGTCGACGAACATGCGACGGCTGATGTCGCGCGCGTCTCGATCGACGAGGCGGCGCGCGCGCGCTGCCCGCACTACGGCTCGCTCGCGGTGTTCTGCGCGACCATCGGCCCGTCGCCGCTGTGGATCCGCTACCGCCTGCACGCGCTCGGCGTGCGCTCGATCTCCAACGTCGTCGACGTCACCAACCTGGTGATGCTCGAGTACGGCCACCCGCTGCACGCGTTCGATCTCGACCGGCTCGAGGGCCCGGGCATCCACGTGCGCCTCGCGCGTCCGGGCGAGGAGGTCGTCACGCTCGACGGCGAGAAGCGCGCGCTGGTCGCCGACGATCTGGTCATCTGCGACGGCGGCCCCGACGGCGGCAAACCGGTCGCGCTCGCCGGCGTCATGGGCGCCGGAAACAGCGAGATCTCCGCCGGAACGAAGCGCGTGCTCATCGAGTGCGCCTACTTCGATCCGCGCACCGTTCGCCGCACGGCGCGACGCCACGGGCTGCACACCGAGTCGTCGCACCGCTTCGAGCGGGGCGTCGATCCGGCCGGGGTCGCGTCGGTGCTCGCGCAGGCGGGCGCGCTCACCGTGCACCTCGCGCACGGCGCGGCGGCGAAGGAGCCGCTGCACGTCGTCGCGTCGACGCCGACCCGCACCGAGATCCCCCTCCGTCACTCCCGCCTCGAGCGCCTGCTCGGCGCGAAGATCGAGAAGATCGAGGCGCGCGGCATCCTCGAGCGCCTCGGCTGCGAGCTCCCCGAGTGGAGCGACGACGCGATGATGGTCCGCACGCCGACCCATCGCCCCGATCTCGGCCGCGAGGTCGATCTCATCGAGGAGATCGCCCGCGTCCGCGGCTTCGACAGCATCCCGACCGAGACGCCCGCGATCCGGCCGCAGCCGCCGCGCGCGGTCGGCGTCGCCGAGCGCCGCGCCCGCCACGCCGCCCGCGATCTCGGCCTCTCCGAGGCGGTGTCCTACGGGTTCGCCTCGCCGCGCGACCTCGAGATCCTCGGCGCGCCCGCGCCCGTCGTGCACCTGCAGAACCCCCTCGGCGAGGAGCGCAGCGTCATGCGCACCTCGCTCCTGCCGGGCCTGCTCGCGGCGCTCCGTCGCTCGCGTCACCGCGGGGAACGGCGCGTGCGCCTCTTCGAGGTCGGCATGCGCTTCCTCGCCGGCGGCCCCGAGGCGGCGAGCGGGTTGTGCGACGAGGTTCCGTCGGTCGCGGTGGTCCTCGCCGGCCCGCGCGACACCTGGCTCGGGCAGGGCGACGAGGTCGACGTCTGGGACGCCAAGGGCATCGCCACCGAGATGGTGAGCCGCATGTCCGGCGCGCAGGTCGACGTCGTGCTCCTGCCGGCCGACGCGCGGCCCCCGCACCTCCACCCGCGCGGCGCGGCCGCCATCCTCGCCGGCATCGCCGACCGGATGGCCAACGTCGGCACGCTCGGGCCGCTGCACCCCGACGTCGTCGAGAAGCTCGAGCTCGACGGCACGGCGATGGTCGTCGAGCTCGACCTGCGCGCGATCGAGGCGCTCGGCACGCCGACGCCGAAGTTCCAGGCGCTGCCGGCGGTGCCGGCGAGCACGCGCGACGTCGCGCTCGAGGTCGACGAGGCGCTGCTCGCGAGCGAGCTCTCGCGCGCCCTGCGCGAAGGCGCCGGGGCGCTCTGCGCGTCGGTCGAGGTGTTCGACGTCTACCGCGGCAAGGGTGTGTCCGCGGGCCGCAAGTCGGTGGCGTTCCGGCTCACCTACCGCGATCCGAACGGCACCCGCACGCTCACCGACGCCGAGGTCGACGCGTCGAATCAGAAGGCCGTCGCGGCGACCAAGCCGCTCGGCGCCGTCCAGCGCGCGTGATCAGGCGCTGCGTCGCGCGTCCGCGATCGCGAGCAGCCGCACGCGCAGCGCGGCGGACGAGCGGAGCGCGCGCGCCAGCACGTGCTCGCGGCCGAGGTCGCCGGCGAGCGTGATCAGCGCCTCGGCCGCCGCGAGCGGCGCGTCCTCGACGTCGCCGCGCAGCATCCCGATCACGCCCCGCGTGCGGGGGAGCATCGCGGCGCACAGGACCCGGACGGCGCGCTCGTGCGCGTCGGGCGTGGCGTAGGCGAGGGCGCAGGCGGCGGCGACGCGCAGGTCGTCCTCCGCTCGCGAGCGCGGATCGAGGATGGCGGCGATCCGCGCGACGGCCGCGCGATCGATCGCGCCGGCGAGGCGGAGCGTGTCGAGCGCGGCGAGCTTCGGCCCGTCCTCTTCGCCCGCGAGCACCTCGAGCGGATCGGCGCGATCCGCGCGCTGCGGGTGCGGCAGGTCGAGCTGCGTGCGCATGGTGCGCGAGCCGGGCTGGATCGCCCGCAGCGCGCTGGCCAGCGCGGCGCCGTTCGGCGGACGCGCCGCGGGATCCTTCGCCAGCGCCGCCAGCATGACCGCCTCGACGGGGCCGCCGAGATCCTGCCGGCGCCCGGAGGGAGGCGGCGGCGGCTCGCTGATGTGCGCCACGAGCGTGGCCATCGAGGTGGCGCGCACGAACGGCACGACGCCGGCGATCAACCGGTAGAGCATCACGCCGCACGCGTACACGTCCGCGGCCGGCCCGACTTCCTCGCCGCGACACTGCTCGGGCGCCATGTACTCCGGCGTCCCGGCGAGCACGGGGTGCGCGCCGGTCTGCGCGCCGGTCTGCGCGATCAGGGCGCGCGAGGCGAGGATCGCCAGACCGAAGTCGCAGACGACGACGCGCTCCTCGTGCGGCGTCCGCACCAGCATCACGTTCTCGGGCTTGATGTCTCGATGCACGACGCCGGCCTCGTGCGCGGCCCCGAGCGCGTCCGCGACCCGCGCCACGATCTCGACGGCGCGCCCGACGGCAAGCGGTCCGCGCGCGGCCTCCTCCTCGAGCGTGTGGCCCTCGAGCAGCTCCATGACCATGTAGCGCACGCCGCCGTCGTCCTCGGCGAAGTCGAGCACCCGCAGGATGCCGGGGTGATCGAGGCGCGAGACGGCGCGTGCCTCGCGGACGAAGCGCGCGGCGGCGGCGGCGTCCTGCTGGTCGGCGTGCAGCACCTTCACGGCGACGGGGCGGTCGAGCTTGATGTGCGTCGCGCGGTACACGACGCCCATCCCGCCCCGACCGATGCAGGCCTCGATCGCATAGCGACCGCCGAGCGTGCGCCCGAGCATCGGGTCCGCGGCGTCGGGATCGAGCCCGAGGATCTCGTGGGCGCGGCGCACCTCGTGGTGATCGAACGGGGACAGCCGCACCCGCGCGCGCCCGCCGATCGGGGCGCCGAGCGGGCGTCCCCACATCATCAGCGGCTCGTCGCTGCCCGGCAGGTGCAGCTCGACGAGGTGGCGACCTTCGCCGATCGCGGCGCCGTCTCCACCGCGCGAGGTTCGCTCGATCGGGAGCAGCGAGGGCTTCCCGTCGAGCGCGTCGCGCACGACCGCCGCCGCCTCGTCGAGGCTCTTCAGCCGCGCGACGAGGACCGACGTGAGGTCCTGCGAGAGTCGGTCATTGGCGATGACTTGCGACACGGTCCGGTTGGTAGCGAACGCGATGCCATCGCCGACGGCGCCCGTTGGCGCGCCGTGCGTCGGCGCGAGCAGGGCGCGCGCGATGGGGCGCCGGTGTCGCACGACGTGCGCGGTGCGCTCGCGGCGACGCGGCGGGGCGCGCGTGACGCTTCAGCCTCCGGCCGCGTCAGTGGAAATCGTGCGACCGCGCGCCGGCCGCCCAGGGCAGGGCCAACGGACGGACCGCCTTCGCCTTGATGTTGATGACGTCCTGATCGCGCTCGAGCTCGCCGTCGATCTCGAGCGCCGCGTTGGCGACGATGGTGTTGCGCAGCCGCTCGAACAGCGACGGCTCGACCACGATGTTCACCATGCCGCCCTCGTCCTCGAGGGTGAGGAACACGAACCCCTTGGCGGTGCCCGGCCGCTGCCGGCAGATCACCAGCCCGGCGACCTTCACCTGCCGACGTCGGCACTTCGCGAGCGCGGCCGCCGAGACGACGCCGCGCGCGTCGAGCTGCCCGCGCAGGAACGCCATCGGGTGATCGCGCGGCGTGAGCCCCACGCGCTGGAAATCGGCGGCCACGAGCTCGGCCTCGCTCTGCGCCGGGAGCCGCGGCGGATCGCGCTCGACGCCGGGGAGATCGAGCGGCCCGGCGGGCGTCTTCGCGAGGCGCATCACCTCCCAGATCGCGCGACGTCGCTCCGGCTCGATCGCATCGAACGCGCCCGCGTGCGCGAGCGACAGGAGCTGCGCCTCGTCGAGCCCCGCGCGGCGCACGAAGTCGGCGATCGATCGCGGACGCGGCGACAGCGCGCGCGCGATCGACGCCTTGGTCCGCTCACCGAGCCCGCGGACGTAGCGGAGCCCGACGCGGAGGGCGAACGGCTGCACGTCGCGCGGCTTCGCCGCGCTCTGGTCTAGAGTCGAGAGTCTAGAGTCTAGAGTCTGCAGAACGCTCTCCTGGCTCTGGACTCTAGACTCTGGACTCTGGACCCAGGACAAAGGGCTGATCCCCTCCAGCGTGCAGTCCCACTCCGACGCCATCACGCACGGGCCGCGCACCACCACGTGGTGGCGCTTGGCGTCCTCGATCAGCGTCGAGGCCGAGTAGAAGCCCATCGGCTGCGCGTTGAGGATCGCGGCGTAGAACTCCGGTCCGTAGTGCAGCTTCAGGTACGCCGAGGCCCACACGAGCAGCGCGAACGACGCCGCGTGGCTCTCGGGGAAGCCGTAGTCGGCGAACGCGGTGAGCTGCTTGACGATGCGCTCGGCGATGCCGTCGTCGAAGCCGCGCGCGCGCATTCGCTCGACGAGCGTGGCGCCGATCTCGTCCATCGCCTTGCGCGAGCGCTTGTGCGCCATCGCGCGGCGGAGCGCGTCGGCCTCGCTCGGCGAGAAACCGCCGATCTCGATGGCGATCTTCATGCCCTGCTCCTGGAACAGCGGCACGCCGAGCGTGCGCGCGAGGTGCGGCTCGAGCGACGGATGCAGGTACGTGATCGGCTCCTCGCCGCGCCGGCGACGCAGGTACGGGTGCACCATCTCGCCCTGGATCGGCCCGGGGCGGATGAGCGCGACCTCGACCACCAGATCGTAGAACTGCCGCGGCTGCAGGCGCGGCAGCGTGGTCATCTGCGCGCGCGACTCGATCTGGAAGAGGCCGATGGTGTCGGCCTTGCAGATCATGTCGAAGACCTCGGGATCGTCGTGGGGCAGCTGCCACAGATCGAGCCGGACGCCGCGGTGCTGCTCGAGCAGATCGAGGTGCTTGGCGAGCACGGTGAGCATCCCGAGGCCGAGCAGATCGAACTTCACGAGGCCGAGCGTCGAGATGTCGTCCTTCTCCCACTGCAGGATCGAGCGGCCGTGCATCGAGGCCCACTCGATCGGGCACACCTCGCCGATCGGACGCTCCGAGAGCACGAACCCGCCGGTGTGGATCGCGCGGTGCCGCGGCAGGCCGAGCATGCGATCGACGAACCACGGGACCATCGCCACCCGTCGATCGTTCGGGTCGAGGCCGGCGGCGCGCAGCGCGTCGGCGTCGCGCAGGCGGTCGGGGTCCATGCGCACGATCCACCCGTCGCCGGCGGCGTCCTCGTGCGTCGGCTCCTTGCTCCGTACGCCCTCGCTGCGAACGGCCTCGCCGTTTCGCGCCGCGGACGCGTCTTTGCGGATCGCCTTGGCGACCGTGCCGCGCGGGTGCTCGTAGAAGCATGCGTCGTCGGGCCTCGGTCGCCCGTCGTCAGCAGGTCTTCGCAGGTCCGTAGCGCCGTGCCTCACGCTCACCTGCTTGCGATCGCCCGAAGGCTGCAACGGCGGCCCGGACGTGCTGACGACTGACGACTGACGACTGACGACTTGGACGACTGACGACTGACGACTGACGACTTGTGTGGGCTCGATCCCCACGAACCGATCGCACAGCGCGGCGAGCGCGTTGCCCTGGTCGACCGAGAGGCCGAGCACGCGCGCGACGTCCTTGGCCGCCGCGCGGGGCTGGAACGTGTGCACCGCCGCGACCATCGCCGCGTGACCGCGCCCGTACCGCTGGTAGACGTACTGCAGGAGCTCCTCGCGGCGCTCGTGCTCGATGTCGAGATCGATGTCCGGCGGCTCCGCGCGCCCTTCGGAGAGGAACCGCTCGAAGAGCATCTCGCGGCCGATCGGATCGATCGCGGTGATGCCGAGGCAGTAGCAGATGGCGCTGTTCGCCGCGCTGCCGCGCCCCTGCACGAGGATCTTGCGCTCCTTCGCGGCGCGCACGACGTCGTAGAGGATCAGGAAGTAGCCGGCGAACTTCAGCTTGCGCACGAGCTCGAGCTCGTGGCGGAGCTGCGCGTGGACGCGATCGGCCAGCGGAAACCGCGCCGCGACGTCGCGCCCCTCGACGGGAGAGGAGTCTGGAGTCGAGGGTCTAGGGTCTAGAGTCTGGTCGTGCTCTAGACCCTGGACGCTGGACTCTGGACCAAACGCGTACGGATACCGCACGCGCGCGCCCTCCCACGTCAGCCGCTCCAGCGCCTCGTCGGCCGTCTCGCGGCAGCCGGCGACGGAGAGATCGGGAAAGCAGGGCAGGGGCGCGACGAGATCGCGCTTCAGGTGGAACGCGCAGCGCTCGGCGATCGCCAGCGACGCGCGGACGAGCTCCGGGTGGCGGCGAAAACGCTGGCGCATCTCGGCCGGCGTGCGCAGGTGACGCTCGGCGTTCGGGAACAGCCGATCGCCCGCGTCGTCGATGGTGCACTGGTGCTTGATGCACCGGAGCACGTCCTCGACGGGCTTGGCCGCTCGGGTGACGTGATGCACGTGGTTGGTCGCGACCACGCCGTGGCCGACGCCGTCGTCGGCGGTGCGCCCGAGGCGCCGGGCGATGCCGAGCGTCGTCTTCGCCGCGAGGCGCTCCTCGGGCAGCGCGTGGTCCTGCACCTCGAACACCCAGTCGTCGCCGAACATGTCGAGCCACGGACGCGCGAGCCGGACCCCCTCGTCGACGTCACCTGCGCGCAGCGCCGGTGCGAGCGGCCCTTCGAGGAACGCCGAGAGCGCGACGAGCCCCTTCGCGTGCGCGGCGACCTCGTCGGTGGTCACGTAGGGACGACCGCGAGGTCTTCCGAAGCGCCCGATGCTGATCAGCGTCGAGAGGTTCGCCCACCCCTCGGCGTCCTTCGCGAGGAGCACGAGCCCGAACAGATCCTCGCCGACCGCCCAACCGGTCCCTTCGCGGCGCGCGCCGACGCGCCCCTGATCGAACAGCGGCGTGGTGCGGACGGTGAGCTCCGCCCCGAAGATCGGTCGCAGCCCGCACTTGTCCGACGCCTCGACGAACCGGACCAACCCGCCGACGTCGTCGCGGTCGGTGATCGCGAGCGCCTCGTACCCGAGATCGCCGGCGCGCTCGGCGAGCTGCTCGGGGAGCGAGGCTCCTTCGAGGAAGGTGAACGCGCTGTGGGCGTGCAGCTCGACGTACGCCATGGGCCGGTCTGGACAAGTGTTCAGCCCACAGGCAGGGTGACGCAATCCCTCCGGTTTTCCGTGTGTCCAGACGAAATGCACGGGTTTTCCACAGGCGTGCCCTCCCGTGCGTTGACGAACGGGCTGGGGCGGCGCGACGCTCGAGTCGTGCGCCTCCTCGCCCCACTCGCGGCCGCCGTCCTCGCCCTCTCGTCCAGCGCCGCCGCCGCTCCGCCCGAGCCGCGCCGCCCCGCCGAGATCTTCGTCGGCCTCGGCACCGGCAACGCCGTCTGCGACAAGGAGAAGCCAGACAGCGACTGCGCGGTCGACAAGGCCGGGGCGGCCGTCTCGCTCGGCGGCGCGTGGCGCTTCCACCGGCATTGGGCCGTCGGCCTCGAGCTCGCGATCTGGGGCTACAACGTCCGCGACTCGTGGAAGGGCAAGCTCGCCGACGCAGCCACCGACGTGAGCATCTCGTCCAGCTACGTCGCGCCGTTCGCCCGCTGGTACTGGTTCGGCAAGGGCTCGGCCGATGCCTACCTGCAGCTCGGCCTCGGGCTCTCCGGCGTGAAGGCGACGGCCAAGAACGCCGGCGGCGAGTACGAGGGGAACTGGAGCGGCGTCGCGGTGCCGATCGGCATCGGCGCCGAGTGGTACGTCACGCGCTGGCTGCGCCTCGGGCCGCAGGCGCTCGCGTACCTCCATCGATCGACGCGCGTCTGCGAGACGGCCAACGGCCGGGAAACCTGCCGCGACGCCGGCAAGGACGAGGCGCTGCTCGCCTGGCGCATCCTCGTGTTGAGCGCGACGGTCACGTTCGGTTGAGCCACGTTCACGGTCGCGATTCGGACGCTCTCCGCGCCCGAGGTGGGCGCAGGCGCTCGGTCCTCAGTCGTGGTCGTCAGTCATCAGCCCCGAGAAAGAAGCGGGTAACACCGCTGTCCCATCTCGACCTGACGACTGACGACTGACGACTGATGACCCGGTCCTCGCGAGCAGCGACATGGCGGGTGTCCGAGACCGCGAGCGCTGCCCTTGTCCCGGAACCGCGGGTTTTCTGCTGCTAGACCTTGACGGCCGTTCAGGCCGTGCACTAGGCATCCGGGTCACGTGGCACGCCAAACTACGCCCAGACTGCCGCCTTCGGTTCCCCCGCCCCCGCCGAGCGCCGAGACTCCGCTCGCCCTCGAGGCGCGCACCCGGTACCTGAACTACGCGCTCTCGGTCATCACGTCGCGCGCGCTCCCCGACGTGCGCGACGGCCTGAAGCCGGTGCAGCGCCGCATCCTGCTGACGATGCGCAAGGATCTCGGCCTCACGCCCGACGCCAAGTACCGCAAGAGCGCGAAGATCGTCGGCGACGTGATGGGCAACTACCACCCGCACGGCGACGTCGCGATCTACGACGCGATGGTCCGGCTCGCGCAGCCGTGGGTGATGCGCGTGCCGCTCGTCGACGGGCAGGGCAACTTCGGCTCGCCAGACGGCGACTCGGCGGCCGCCTACCGCTACACCGAGGCGAAGCTCCAGGCCGCCGCCCTCGAGCTGCTCGACGAGCTCCCGCGCAACACCGTCGCCTGGCGCCCGAGCTACGACGGCACCCGCAGCGAGCCGGTCGTCCTGCCCGCGCGGTTCCCGAACCTGCTGGTCAACGGCTCGCAGGGCATCGCCGTCGGCATGGCCACGAGCATCCCGCCGCACAACCTCGGCGAGGTCGTCGACGCGTGCGTCGAGCAGATCAAGGCGGGCAAGGAGCCCCTCCCGATCAAGACGCTGATCCGAATCATCAAGGGGCCCGACTTCCCCACCGGCGGCCAGCTCTTCGCGTCGCGCGTCGACCTCACCAACGTCTACGAGACGGGGCAGGGCACCCTCAAGCTGCGCGGCGAGCACAAGGTCGAAGAGAAGAAGGGCGGCGCGCCGCAGATCGTGATCACCTCGCTGCCCTACGGCGTCGTCCGCGGGCAGCTGGTCGAGAAGATCGCCGAGATCATCGTCGGCCGGAAGCTCGCCGCGCTCACCGACGTCCGCGACGAGTCGACGAGCGAGGTGCGCCTCGTCCTCGAGCTGAAGAAGGGCACCGATCCGGCCCTGGTGATGGCGTACCTCTACAAGAACACGCCGCTCCAGACGACGGTCCCCATCAACATGACGTGCCTGGTGCCCGCGCCGGTCGAGCGGCCGAAGCAGCCGCCCCTCTCTCCTGGAAGTCCGATGATGCCCGAGGTGCCGGAGGAGAACACGCCGGCCGCGCCCGAGCGCCTGTCGCTCGCGATGATGATCCGGCACTTCCTCGACTTCCGCATGCTCACCGTCGAGCGGCGGCTCGCGTTCGATCTGGCGCAGCTGAACAAGCGGATCCACGTCCTCGAGGGCTTCGAGGTCATCTTCGACGCGCTCGACGAGACGATCCGCATCATCCGCAGGAGCGACGGCAAGGCCGACGCCGCGCAGAAGCTGATGACCCGCTTCGAGCTGAGCGAGGAGCAGGTCGACGCGATCCTCGAGCTGCGCCTCTATCGGCTCGCCAAGCTCGAGATCCTCGTCATCCGCAAGGAGCTCGAGGAGAAGCGCAAGGAGGCGAAGACGCTCGAAGGGCTCGTCAAGAGCGAGGTGCGGCGCTGGGCGCTCATCCGCGACGAGCTCGTGGCGCTCAAGGCGAAGTACGCCGACAAGCGCCGCACCAAGGTCATCGGCTCGACCGACGAGCCGGAGTTCGCGGCCGAGGACTTCATCGTCGCCGAGGACGCGAACGTGATCCTCACCCAGCAGGGCTGGCTCAAGCGCGTCCGAGAGGTGAAGGATCTGTCGCAGACGCGCGTCCGCGACGGCGACGCGGTCCTCGGGGCGGTCGCCGGGTCCACGCGCTCGGCGGTCGCGCTCTTCTCGAACCTCGGCGCCTGCTACGTCATGCGCATCAACGACGTGCCGGCGACGACCGGCTACGGCGAGCCGGCGCAGAAGTTCTTCAAGATGGGCGACGGCGAGAAGATCGTCTCCATCATGTCGTTCGACCCGCGCGTGCAAGACATCCCGGCGCCGCCCGAGGACGGCTCCGAGCCGCAGCCGCCCTTCGCGATCGCGGTCACCCGCGGCGGTCTCTCGTTCCGCTTCTCCTTGTCGCCGCACCGCGATCCATCCACCCGCGCCGGCCGCAAGTACTGCCGCCTCAACGAGAGTGACGAGGTGGTGTTCGTCAGCGTCGTCGGGCCGAAGGACTCGGTCATGGTCGCCACGAGCGACGGCCACGCCCTCGGCGTGAAGGTCGACGAGATCGCGCTCGTCTCCGGCGTCGCGAAGGGCGCGATGCTCATCAAGCTCGACGAGGGCGCGAAGGTCCTCGGCGCGGTCCTCGCGCTCGGCGCGCGCGACGTCATCGTCGCCGAGACGCCGAAGGGCAAGGCCCACGACATCACCTTGCAGTCGGTGCTCGGCCGTCGCGCCGCCGCCGGCACGCTGCTCGCGCGCCGCGACGGGTTCGCCCGCGTCGTGGCGCCGCCGCCGCAGCTCCCCTCTCTCGAGCCCAACTGAGTCGAATCGAGGAAGACATGGCCACGCAGTATTCAGCCAAGGACATCGAGGTCCTCGAGGGGCTCGAGCCGGTCCGCAAGCGCCCCGCGATGTACATCGGCGGCACCGACTCGCACGGCTACCACCACTTGCTCTGGGAGATCGTCGACAACGCGATCGACGAGGCCATCAACGGCCACGCCAAGCGCATCGAGATCCACCTCGACAAAGACCACCAGGGCGCGGCGGTGTTCGACGACGGCCGCGGCATCCCGGTCGACGTCCACCCGAAGTACAAGAAGCCGGCGCTCGAGATCATCCTCTGCACGCTGCACGCGGGCGGCAAATTCTCGAGCGGCAACTACAAGGTCTCCGGCGGTCTGCACGGCGTCGGCTCCAGCGTCGTCAACGCGCTCAGCGAGCAGCTCGACATCACCGTGTGGCGCGACGGGCAGGAGTACACGCAGAGCTTCTCGCGCGGCCTGCGCACCACGCCCCTGAAGAAGGGCGCGAAGGTCCGCAAGCGCGGCACGCTGGTGTACTTCCGCCCCGACCCGCAGATCTTCGGCAAGAACGGGTCCTTCGACGCGGAGCTGGTGCGCGAGCGCCTCGAGGCGAAGGCGTACCTGCACGGTGGCCTCGTGGTCCGCTTCGTCGACAAGGGCGCCGGCACCGACGAGACCTTCGTCCACCCGAACGGCGTCGCCGACTACCTGCCGATCCTGGTATCGCGCCGGGGCAAGGCGACGTCGCACTCGAACGTGTTCTTCACCTCGAAAGAGACGCAGGACGATCCGCCGCTCCGCCTCGAGATCGCCCTGCAGTGGACCGAATCGACCGACGAGGTCGTCCGCGGCTACGTCAACGGCATCCCGACCTCGAGCGGCGGCACGCACGTCAACGGCGTGCTCACCGCCGTCGTCCGCGCGGTGCGCGGCTTCATCGAGACCAAGAACCTCACCCCGCGCGGCGTCACCCTGACCGCGGAGGACATCCGCGAGGGCCTCGTCGCGCTGCTCAGCGTGTACGTCGCCGCCCCGCAGTTCCAGGGCCAGACCAAGGACCGCCTCAACAACCCCGAGGTCGCTGGTCAAGTCGAGTCGCTCGTGCGCCCCGCGCTCGAACAGTGGCTGCTCGAGAACGGCACCACCGGCGAGCAGATCGTCATGCGCGCCATCCTCGCCGCGCGCGCACGCGAGGCGCGTCGAGAGGCGACGCAGCAGGTCGTGCGCAAGGGCGCGGTCTCGCACCGGCTCAACCTCCCCGGCAAGCTGGCCGACTGCTCGTCGACCGATCCGGGCGAGAGCGAGCTGTTCATCGTCGAGGGCGACAGCGCAGGCGGCTCCGCCAAGCAGGGGCGCGATCGCCGCACGCAGGCGATCCTCCCGCTGCGCGGCAAGGTGCTGAACGCCGAGCAGGCGTCGGCGTCGAAGGTCCTCAACAACAAGGAGCTCCAGGACATCGTCCAGGCGCTCGGGTGCGGGTTCGGCCAGAGCTTCGATCTGACCAAGCTCCGCTACGGCAAGATCTTCCTCCTGATGGACGCCGACAGCGACGGTCACCACATCGCGACGCTGCTGCTCACGTTCTTCTACCGGCAGCTGCCCGGCCTCGTGCGCGGCGGTCACGTGTACCTGGCCATGCCGCCGCTGTTCCGCGTCGACGCCGGCAAAGAGACGTACTGGGCGCTCGACGAGCGCGATCGCGACAAGATCCTCGCCGGTCTCCCGAAGAACGTGAAGCCCGAGACCACGCGGTTCAAGGGTCTCGGCGAGATGCCCGCCGAGCAGCTCAAGGCGACGACGCTCGATCCGAAGCGCCGCCGCGCCCTGCGTGTCGTGGTCGACAGCGAGATCGAGACCGACCGCGTGCTCAACGAGCTGATGGGCAAGGACGCACAGGCGCGCTTCAAGTTCATCATGGAGCGCGCGCGCGAGACGGACGTCGGGGAGCTCGACGTCTGATCGCGTAAGCTCGGCGCCATGCTCCATGTGACGCGGGAAGGTGCGGCGGAGATCTGGACGGTCGATCGGCCGGCGGCGGCCAACGCGATCGATCGGGTCACCGTCGACGCGCTGGCCCAGGCGCTCGCCGGCCTCGAGCGGGCGCTGGCCGAGGGCGGCGGCCCGCGCGGGCTGATCATCGCGTCGGCGCCGCGCGCGCCGGGGCTGCGCCCGGTGTTCCTCTCCGGCGCCGATCTCGGCGAGCTCGAGACGGTGGCCTCGCCCGACGCCGCCCGCGCGTTCTCCGCGCACATGACCGGGATCCTGCGGCAGGTCGAGCAGCTGCCGATCCTGGTGATCGCGGCGATCGCCGGCGACGTGTACGGCGGCGGCTGCGAGCTGATCACCGCGTGCGATCTGCGCATCGCCGAGCGCGGCATCCAGCTGTCGTTCCGTCAGGCGCGCATGGGGCTCTCGACGGGGTGGGGCGGGAGCACGCGCCTCGTGCACCTGGTCGGGCTCGGCGCGGCCAAGCGCCTGCTGCTCACCGGGCTTCCGTGCGAGGCCGACGAGGCGCTGCGGCTCGGGCTCGTCGACGAGCTGGTCGATCCCGGCGCTGCGCTCGGGCGGGCGAGGGACCTCGTCGCCGCCACCGCGCAGGGCGCCCGCGGCGCCGTCACGCGTCTCAAGCGCGGGCTCCACGATGCCGTCGTCCTCGAGCGCGACGCCTCGTACGCCCGCGAGCTCGATCGCTTCGTCGAGTCGTGGTCCAGCGACGAGCACCGCGCCGCCCTGGCTGCACGGCGTCAGAAGAAGGCGTAAGACGGGGTCGAAGGTCGAAGGCGGCGCTGCGCGCCGGCCAGTCGAAGGTCGAAGCGGCGCTCCGCGCCGGGAACGCGAGACGGGCGCTGCGCCCCGCGCGAGGCGCGCGCGGACTTACCGCGCCGATGGCAAGACGCCACAGCGTCATGCACGGCGACACGGCCTTCGACCTTCGACCTTCGACCCCGTCCGCGCGAGCAGCATCAACCTGCGCGGAGCGACAGCGTCACTTCGTCCCCGCGTCGCCGCCCGCGCAGATGCCGTAGCCGGTCGGGATCGTCGGCACGCGCTGGCAGTAGCCGCCGGCCGGACACCCCGCGGCGCCCTCCGACTCGCGGCACAGCTTGCGGCAGCGACGTTCGACGGTGCCGAGGCACACGTACCCGCGATCGCACGGCTCCTCGTCGCAGAGCGCGTCGTCGCGGCCGCTGCCCGCGGGCACGCACGTCGTTCGACCGTCGTTCGTCACGACCGTGCAGGTCGTGCCCTTGGCGCACTGCAGCTCGTCGTCGAGGAGCGTGCAGTTGTCGAGCTTCACCCAGACCGGCACGCGATCGCTCGGCCGCGCGGCGAGCGGCTGCGGCGAGCAGTAGTGCGTGGCGGCGGCGCCGGCGTCGGTGGTCGGTTGCGGCTCCGTCCACGTCTTGCAGCAGAAGCGGAGACAGCGACCGAGGCCGGGCTCGCCGACGCAGGCGAGACCGGGCGCGCACTCGTCGTCGCTCGCGCAGAACTGCGACTCGATGACGGTGCCGGCCGGCGCGCACGCAGCGACGGTGCGGTTCTCGCGCTTCACCACTCGGCAGGCCATCGTGCTGCCGACGGTCGATCCGTCGCCCCCGCCGTCGGCCGAGGCCTCGCCGTCGGGCGTGTCGGCGGGGCCGGCGTCGGTCGGGAGCGGCGTGCAGATCGCCGCGACGTCCGGATCGCAGAAGCGCTCGTCGCCGCAGAGATCGACGAACGGCTTGGCGTCGTCGCCGACGTCGACCACCTGCACCTTGGTGTCACCGGAGGTCTCGTAGGGGCCGATCGCGTCGGTCGGATCCGCCGAGCCCTCGGCGTCGGCCGCGCAGCCGGTCGCGACCACGCCCGACGCCGACACGAGCGTCGCGGCGAGCACGACCGTGCCGACGGCGAGGAACGTGCGCGAGCGGAGAGAGCGCATGCGACGAGCGGATGGGAGCGAAAAACCTGCCAACCGCGTCCGACAGTCTGCCCGTACGGCGGCGTCGCGGCCAGATCGCCGCGAATCGACCTCAATCGTCCTTGGGGCGCTTCGGCAGCGGCAGCACGTAGCCGCCCGGCGGCGGAGCCACGGGAGGCGCCGCGGCGCCGGGGGGTGACTTCGGTGTCGCGGGTGCCTGCGGCTTGCCGGGCATCGGCAGCGGGATTCCGGGCGCCATGCCGGGGGGGAGCTTCGGGGCCGCGCCGGGGGGCGGCGCGCCCGGCGGCATGCCGCTCGCGGCGTCGGGCGGCATCGCGCCGGGCGGCAGCTGCTGCGGCGCCATGAGCATCGGCTTGACCATCTCGACCGTGAGATCGAGATCGAACGCGCCGGTGACCGTCACGCCTTCGGGCGTCGGCGCGACGGCGAGGGTGATCGCCTGCGCCAGCGGCGGCGCCTGCAGGGCGGCCGGCAGCGGCGTATCGGCCCGGAACGGCGCCATGAACAGCGCCAGCGCCACGTTGCGGGGCAGCTTGCCGACGCGCGCCTTGATGTCGCCGTCGGTCGCGACCTTGTCCTCGCTCGCGGTGCTCGCGAACCGGAGCACGCGCAGGCGCGGACTCGAGCCGCGCGCGACGTACAGGTAACCGGAGCGGACGACCCAGGCGATGCCGGCCTTGGGGAGCGGCGGCGTCCCCGGCTGCACCGGGATGTCGATCTCCATCGCCTCGCCGGCGCCGCCCTCGATCGTGATCGGCGCGATCGGCGGCGGCGGCGTGCCGGGCGGCCCGCCGACCATGAACGCGATCAGCTCCTTGGTCGCCTTCTTCGCGCCCTCGTCGTCGCGCACCTTGAAGCGCATGAGGCTCGCGCCGGCGCCGCCGCTCTGCGGCGGATCGGCCACGCTGGTCAGCAGCACCTCGCCCTCGAGGACCCGTCCGAGCTGCCCGAAGGCGGCCTCGGTCTTCGCCTTGAGATCGGCCGGGATCTCCGTGCCGGGCGGCGGCGTGGTCATGAAGCGGCGCGCCGTCTCGAGCCACGCGGCCGGGAAACGCAGCGCGATGCCGCCGAGCGCGTCGCGCGGCGCCTCGAGGAGCGCGTCGGGGCTGCGGGTCGGGTACTCCGCGAGGAACTTCGCGAACGCGCTGCCGGGCTGCGCACGCAGCGTCGCGGTCGCGACGGCGCTCTGGTCGCCGACGTCGAGGATCATGTCGACGTCTTCGGCGCCGGGCCACGTCGCCTTGGCGGCCTGCGCGATCTCGTCGAACAGCGCCTTGGCCGGGCCGGTCGTCTGCCCGCCGAGCTGCGGGGTGACCCACGCGAGCCAGCTCTGCTCGGCCCACTGCGCGAACGGGCCGGCGACCCATGTGCGCGGCGCGCGGGCCACGACGTCGTGCGCCTGCGTGGACGCGATCGGCCAACCCGCCTTCAGGCGCGGCGCGGCCGCCTCGACCGCCGCGCGATCGCTGCCGAGGAAGACCTGCTGGCCGATGAGCGTGAGGTAGCGACCGGTCTTGGCGCCCTTGAACATGTCGACGGCGAGCGCGTCGGAGTGCTCGCGGAGCGCGCCCTCGGCCTGCGCGTACGCCTCGACCGTCTTCTTCGCGTTCACCGGATCGCGGACCGTCGCCGCGGACACGAAGCGCCCGGCGTCGAAGATGGCGATCGCGAGCGGCTTTCCGAAGTCGAGATCGTCGATGTCCTTCTGATGGTCCGGCGGCATGCCGTTCTTCATCATCATGGTGAACGTCGCGAGCGCCTTCGGCGTACCCGGGGGCAGGAGGCGCGGCAGGACCTTCTGCGCGAGGTCGTCGGGCGATTTCACCCAGATCTCCAGCGCGAGCTCGCTCGGCGGCGCGACCTTCGGCTCGGGGAGCTTGGCGGCGACCGAGGGCACCGTCGCGACGGCGTGGTGACGCCGCGGGTGATGCTTCTTGTTGTCGCGGTGCTTCTTCCACGCGGCGCCGCCCGCCGCGAGGACCACGACCACGGCCAGACCGATCCAGAGATAGCGCTCGGTCGGATCGCCCACGGTTCGTCGCTCGTCCATCGCGCGGGCCCGGTACCACGGTGGGCCGGATGGCGCCACAGCGGTTGCGCGCCGCCGGAACGTCGGCGTGGGCTGCAACGCCCCGAGGCTGTCTCTTCGTGGGTCGAAGGTCGAAGGTCGAAGGTCGAACTCCGAAGCCACGGGGGACGCTCCGCACCGCAAGCACATGGTCGGTGCCCATTTCATGGCGACCAGCGAGGGCGAGGCAGCCCTCCGACCACGTCGCAGCGTTCGATCAGCAGCGCCGACGTCGCAGCGTTCGACCTTCGACCTTCGACCTTCGACCAGCAGCGACAACGTCGCAGCAGCGGCCACGGACGGCGGCCGTGCGAGGCCCCCTACAAGGCGATCAGCGCGCGCGCGGCATCTTCGAGCTCGGCGGCGCAGGCCACCTCCAGCACGCGCGTGCAGGCCGGCGCGTAGCGGTGCATCGCGCTGTCTCCGATCGACCAGGAGCCGCGCCGCTCGGGGTTGATCCACAGCACCGCGCGCGCGCGGCGTCGGAGGTCCTCGAGCACCCACGCCTCGTCGGCCTGGTAGTTGTTCCGGCCGTCGCCGATCACCACCACGGTCGTCCGGCGATCGATCAGCTCGAGGTGCTGCTCGTGGAACGTGCGGAGCACCCGGCCGTAGTTGGAGTTGTCCGACAGCGAGACGGCCTCGCCGCCGAACACGCGCGCGAGCGCCGCCTGCACGCGCTCGCGCTCGAAGAGCTTGCTGACGTCGCCGAGCTCGCTCACGAACACGAACGAGCGCGTGCCGGAGAAGAGCTCGTGGAGCGCGTAGACCAGCTCCAACATGAAGCGCGCGGCGAGCCGCACCGAGTCGGAGACGTCGCAGAGCACCACGAGCTTCGGCCGATCGCGGCGGCGGCGGCGGCGCACGGCGACCATCGGCACCGCGCCGGTCTTCCAGGCGAGGCGGAGCGTGCGGCGCACGTCGATCGCGCCGCGCACGGCGTGGCGACGGCGCACGCGCGCCTTGCCGCGCAGCTTCTCGGCGAGCCGCCGCACCGCGCGGCGCACCTCGTCGACCTCCTCGTCGCTCAACGAGGTGAACGGCGTGCGCTCGAGGCGCCGCTGCTTGTTGGCGTCGCGATCGCCGATGGTGCGCCGCTCGAGCTCGCGCCGGACGTGATCGCGCACCTCCGTGCGCGCGCCCTCGAGCTCCTTCTCGACCCGATCGGCGAGCAGCTTGCCGCGCTCGCCCAGCGCGCCCTCGAGCGCGGCGCGGAGCAGCGGGACCGCCGAGCGCATCTTGCCGAGGCCCACGCCCTCGAGCGCGCGCTGCGTGAAGAAGCCGATCTGCATCGGGTTGGTCAGCCCGTCGAGCGCGCGCAGCAGATCGGGCCGGCGGAGCAGACGCGTGAGCTCGCCGGCGCCGCCGACGCCGAGCAGCGCGCCCATCGTCGCGCCCTCGACGAGGCTCGAGAGGGCCTGCCGGAGCAGCTCGACCTCGTCGTCGGAGAAGCCCTCGGCGCGCAGCCGCTCGAGGAAGTCGAGCGCGACCGGCGCGTTCGGATCGAAGAACCGATCGAACACCGCGTGGAAGACCGGTAAGTCGCGCGTGCGCTTGACCAACGTGGCGGCGAGCGCGTCGCGGGCGACCGCGCGATCGTCGACGCCGACCACCGCGAGCGCGCGCGCGGCGTCGATCACCTCGGGGGGGGCGACGGCGAGGCCGCGCCGTCGGAGCACCGCGCAGAGCTCGGCCACGACACGCAGCATTCCGTCGGGATCGAGCGGGCGGCCCTCGCGCACGCGACGACGCTAGGGCGGGGCGCGCCGCGCGTCACCGTGGTATGCCGCCGCCGTGCTCGACCTCGTCAAGGTCATCATCACGGACATCACGGACTTCACGGCCACCACGAGCATTACGGTCATCATGTCCGTCATGGCCGTCGTGAGCGGGGCGGGCTTGGGGTGTGCGCCGGCGATGGAGCCGGTCGGGATCACGCACACTTCGGCCGCGCCGCCGCCGACGACGAGCGCGAGCGCGGCCGCGCCGCCGTGGAAACACGAGGCGACGTTCAAGAAGCTCCCGCGGGCGAACGCCCGGCGGTTCCCCTCCACCGGGCACCTGTTCGGCCGCTACGACGCCGACGTCTTCGTCAACGAGCCCGCGCGCGCGGTCTACGCGGCCGTCGGGCCCGGCCACGCGCTGCCCGAGGGCGCGTTGCTCGTCGAGGTGCACCTCGCGAAGGACGGCACGCCCGGCCCGGTGTTCGCGATGGAGAAGCTCTCGTCCGGGTGGAGCTTCATCGAGCTCGACGCGAAGCTGCGGCCGGTGCGGCAGGGCCGGCTCTCACCGTGCGTCGAGTGCCACGCGCACGTCGCCTCGCAGGATCACGTCTTCGGCGTGCCGTCGACGGGCCTGTAGCTCAGCGCGCGAAGTGCGCCTCGAGCGCCGAGACCAACGCGGGGATCGTGTAAGGGCTCGACTCGAGCGCGACCTCGAGACCGAGGCGGCGGCACGTGTCGCTGGTGATCGGACCGATGCTCGCCACCGCGACGCCGCGGAGCAGCGCGCGCGCGTCGGGGAAGAGCGAGCAGAAGTTGTCGACCGTGGAGCTCGCCGTGAACGCGATCGCGTCGGGCGGGCTCTCTGCCCAGCGCGCGAGCGCGGCGGCGACGACCTCGGGCGGCGGCGGTCTCGTGCGGTATGCCTCGAGGACGTCGACCGCGACGCCGTTGGCCACCAACGCGTCGGGGAAGGCGTTGCGCGCGACGGCCGCGCGGGGCAACAGCACGCGCGAGCCGCGCGGCACCCGCGCGAGCACCGCCTCGGCGAACGCTTCGCCGCGGTGCTCGTCGGCGAGCACGTCGGCGCGCACGCCGTGCCGCGCGAGCGACGCCGCCGTGCCCGGACCGATCGCGCCGACCAGCGCCGCGCGCAGGGCGCGCGCGTCGAGGCCCGCCTCGAAGACGACGCGGAAGAAGGCGTCGACGCCGTTGGCGCTCGTGAACGCCACGAGCGCGTAGCGATCGAGCGCGCGCACCGCCTCGGCGAGCGGCGCCGGATCGTCGGGCGGACCGATGGCGATGGTCGGCGCGAGGATCGCGACGGCGCCGCGACGCCGCAGCGCGCGCGCCATGCCCTCGGCCTGCTCGCTCGCGCGGGTGACCACCACGCGCTTGCCGGAGAGCGGCAGCGCGCCTTCGGCCGGGATGATCTCGACCGGCACCGGCGCCTCGACGGTGGCGGCGATCTCGGCGAGCGCGTCGTCGGAGAAGGCCGGCGTCGCCACGAGCGCGCGCACCACCACGCCGTCGCGCGCGTGCTCGAGCAGGTCCTCGGCGCGGACGCGCGCGGCCACCATCGCCCCCTCGACCGCGACCTCCGGCTGCGCGACGACGATGCGTGCACGTTGGAGCGCCGCGCGCGCCCTCGGCGACGGCCCGACTGCAGGATCGATCCCGACGAAGACGATCACGGCCGCGAGTCTAGATCACCGGTCGCGATTCCGGGACACCGCCTGCCGGTCGTGTCAGTCGTCAGTCGTCAGTCGTCAGTCGTCAGCCCAGCCGAACGCCGGACTCGAGGCTCCTCGCCCTCACCCCGAGCACGTGGAGCAATCGGACCGCCACGGTTCCGAGGTCGAAGGTCGAAGGTCGAGGGTCGAATCGAGAGCCCGCTGCCACGTTGCCACGGGGTTCCAGGGGCTCCGCCCCTGGTTCGACCTTCGACCTTTCGACCTTCGACCAAGCTCGACGAAAGATTCACGCTCTCTGACGACTGACGACTGACGACTGACGACTGACGACTGACGACTGACGACTGATGACCCAGTCTGCCTGGCCGCCAGCCAGAACCCGACATCCCGCATTTGCGACCGCTGTCTCAGGTCGGCTCGGGCGCCGGCGCGATCGATCTCGGACGCTTGGGCGCGTCGAGCGTGGGCAGGTCGACGACGAAGCGCGCGCCGGGGTGATCGGCGTCGAGCGAGATGTGGCCGCCGACGCCCTCGACGAGGCCGCGACACACCGCGAGGCCGAGCCCGGTCCCCTTGCCGACCTCCTTGGTGGTGACGAAGGGCTCGAAGAGCTTGTCGCGCACCGCGTCGGGCACGCCGGGGCCGTCGTCCTCCACCTCGACGCGGACGGTCGCCGGGTCGAGGCCGTGCGCCCGAATGGTCACGTGACCGAGCGGCGCGCCGCGCGGCTGCTCTCCGCGGCGACGCGCGTCTTCGCCGATGGCGTCGGCGGCGGTCAACACGAGGTTCAGCAGCACCTGCAGGAGGCGCGAGCCGGCGATGCGCACCGGGCGCAGATCGCCGGGGACCTCGACGGCCAGCTCGACGTCGCGCATCGAGCGCTGCGGCCCGACCAGCGCCGCGACCTCCTCGGCGACCTCGCGCACGCTCGCCGACGCGGTCACGTCCGACGCGCGCGGCTCCTGCTCGGCGCGCGCGAAATCGAGCAGATCGCGCATGACGCGGTGCACGCGCTCGGTCTCGCGCTTCATCCGCTCGACGAGATCGCGCGTGTCGGGATCGAGATCTCCGCCGAGCACCACCTCCTCGAGGCCGAGGAGCGCGGCGATCGGGTTTCCGACCTCGTGCGCGAGGCCGGCTGCGAGGCGGCCCACCGAGGCGAGCCGTTCGCTGCGGACGATGGTGTCGCGGGCGGCGAGCAGATCGCTGCGCGCCGCCTCGAGCTGCGCGACCTTCGCCGCCAGCGCCTCCTCGCGCTCGACCAGGCGGCCGGTGGTGCGCGCGATCGCGCGTCCGAGCTCCACCACCTCGGCGGCGCCGGAGATGGGCGCGACGTCGAGCCTTCGCGCGCTCGTCGGCCCGCCCTCGACGATGCGACGGGTCGCGGTGACCAGGGTGGCGATCGGGCGGACGATCAATCGGCCGAGCAGCAGGTACGCGAAGATCACGAGGACGAAGGCGAACGCGCCGGTGTAGAACGCGACGAGGCGCAAGAGCGGCGCGGCGCGCGACGCCTGATCGCCGACACGGAGCGCGACCTGCACCTCGCCGCTCGGCTGCGCGACGTCGACGGCGAGGATCGGGCCGACGCCCTCGGCGTGCGCGCGCATGACCCGCTCACCCGGTGCCGGCAGGCGGAGCGCGCGCAGCGCGTCGATCGTCTGCGCGTTCCCGACCTCGATCGGCGAGCGCGGGGGCGCGGGGAGCACGCGGATGGCCACGACGCCGTCGCCGCCGGCGGAGTCGTCGAGCGACACCCGGGCGACGTCGCGGAGCGCCGAATCGTCGCGACCGGCCGCCACGTCGTCGACCAGACGCCCGGCCACCGCGCGCCCGAGCGCGCGGGCGACGTCTTCGCGCGTGGTCCGGAGCGTGTGGCGCGTGAGGCTCGCCACCGCGAGATAGAGCGGCACGAACGCGAGCACCGTCAGCGCGCCGAGGGCGAGCACGAGCTGCAGGCGCAGCCCCGCGCGGCGCGGGGGCTTCAGCCCTGCGTCGGACACCCGCTCCGAGTTCACCCGCCGAGCGTCGCTCGGAACTGCACATCCGTCCAGACCCGCGATAAGATGAGCCGGTGGATCTGCGGTCGAAGCTCGCTCGTCTCGACACCCGCGGGCGCACCGCGAACGTGGGTTCGGCGGTCCAGGCGGTCGCGCAGCCGGCGCCGCCCACGCCCGCCGCCGGCGTCCAGGTCCCCGCGACGGGCGACGCCGCCGAGCCGCCGCCGGACAAGCTGTCCGACCTGCGCGCGCGGCTCTCGGAGCTGATCACCCGCTCGCGCGCCAAGCACGGTCGGAAGATCGAGGAGCGTCGCGCCGAGATCGAAGCGCGTCTCCGCGAGGCGCCGCTCCCGTTCGACGAGCACGACACGGCGCTCGGTCCGCTGCACGTCCGGCGCGTCCACCACCCGTCGAGCCACTGCGTCGGGCGCGTGCCGATCCGGCTGGCGAGCGAGGCGCACGCCGCGCCGCTCGCGCTGCTCGCGCTCGATCCCTCGCTCGGCGACGCCGATCCGCGCGGCGCGCTCTACCTCGACACCGAGGCCACCGGCCTCGCGGGAGGCACCGGCACGATCCCCTTCCTCGTCGGCCTCGCGTGGTTCGAGCGAAGCGAAGGCGGCGCCGACGATCTGGTGGTCGAGCAGCTGCTGCTGCGCCGCCTGGGCGACGAGGCGCCGATGCTCGCGCGCGTCGCCGACCGCATCGCCGCCGCGTCGATGCTCGTCTCGTTCAACGGCAAGGCGTTCGACATGCCGCTGCTGCGCACGCGCTTCGTGATGAACCGGCTCGCGCCGCCGACCGAGCGACCGCACCTCGATCTGGTGCACGTCGCGCGCAGGGTGCACCGCGCCGCGCGCGGGAAGGGGGGCGTCGGCGATCCGCGCTCCGGCCCCACCATCGAGCGCTGGACGGAAGAGGAGGAGCTGAAGCGCGCGACCTCCTGCAAGCTCGTCGCGCTCGAGCGGCAGATCCTCGGGTTCGCGCGCGTCGACGACGTGCCCTCCGCCGAGGTGCCCTCGCGCTACTCGCACTTCCTCCGCACCGGCGACGCCGACGCGATCCGCGCCGTGTGCGATCACAACCTGTGGGACGTGGTGTCGATGGCCGCCCTCATCGGCGTCTACGCCGACGCGGTCCGCGGCCTCGACGACGACGGCACGCGCGAGCTGCCGCACCTCGGCGGCCGCGATCTCGTGGGCATCGCCAAGACCTTGCGGCGCGCCGGCGATCTGCCGCGCGCGCGCCGCGCCGCCGACGCGGCGGTCGACGCAGCCCTCGGCGTCGCTCGAGAAGATCCGCGCGACGACGATCGCGCCGAAGACCGCCGCGCGGACCCGGATCTCGAGCGCATCGCCCGCAAGACCCGCGGCGGCATCGCCAAGGGCGCGCGCGACACCGAGACCGCTCTGCACGACTTCGGCGTGCTGGCGGCCGCGCACGACGACAAGGAGGCGCGCCTCGAGCTCGCCAAGCTCTACGAGCACCGCGTCCGCGATCCCGAGCGCGCGCTCGAGCACACGGTCGCCGGAACGGCCGAGCCCCCAGAAGCGGCCGCCCGCCGGCGTACCCGTTTGGAACGGAAGATCGCCGCTCCAAAGCAGAGCTCGGCCTCACCGGCCGGCATGCGACCACGCAAGCGCAAAGCCGAGCAGCAACTGGAGCTTCCCCCGTCGAAACTCCGGCGAAGCTGAACTAGCCTCTCCCAGCGGCGCGCACGCGCCGAGGGTTCCAACGGGAGGTCGCGCTTGCCGTCGTTCGACGTCGTTTCCAAGGTGCAGTGGAACGAGATCGACAACGCGCTCGGTCAGGCCCAGAAGGAGCTCGCGCAGCGTTTCGACTTCCAGGGGACCGACGCCAGGGTCGAGAAGCAGCTGCCCGAGGGGCTCCTCGTCACCGCGAGCACCGAGGACCGCGTCCGCGCCGCGATCAAGGTCCTCGAGGACAAACTGGTCAAGCGAAAGGTCTCGCTGAAGCACATCGAGGTCGGCGATCCGTCGTCCGGACCGAAGGGCTCGTCGAAGGTCCTCGTGAAGGTCAAAGAGGGCATCGAGACCGAGAAGGCCCGCGAGATCGTCAAGCTGCTCAAGGAATCCAAGCTGAAGGTGCAGGCCGCGATCCAGGAGCAGCAGGTCCGCGTGACCGGCAAGAACAAGGACGATCTGCAGGCGACGATCAAGCTGCTGCGCGGCCAGGATCTCGGCATCGAGCTGCAGTTCGTCAATTTCCGCGATTGATCCGTCTTCGAGGTCCTTTTGGCAAAGAGCACGTCCCGCAACAGCAAAGTCTTCGACCCGAACGCCCCGGGGGGCGACGCCGGCGAGCGTCGGCTCTTCGGCACCGACGGCATCCGCGGCGTCGCCAACGAGCCGCCGATGACGCCGGAGATCGCGTTCAAGGTCGGCTGCGCCATCGCGCACGTCGCGCGCCGCAACGGCCGTCCGGCCAAGGTGCTCGTCGGCAAGGACACGCGCCTCTCCGGCTACATGCTCGAGACGGCGCTCGCGAGCGGCGTGTGCGCGATGGGCGGCCGGGTGCTGCTGTGCGGGCCCATCCCGACGCCGGCCATCGCCTACCTGACCAACTCGATGCGCGCCGACGCCGGCGTCGCGATCACCGCCAGCCACAATCCGTTCGAGGACAACGGCATCAAGCTCTTCGGCGCCGACGGCTTCAAGTTCCCCGACGAGAAGGAGCTCGCTATCGAGCGCATGATGAGCGACGGCACGCTCGATCGCGAGCGGCCGACCGCCGAGCACATCGGGCGCGCCGAGCGCGTCGAGGCGGCCGGCGGGCGCTACGTCACCAACGTGAAGTCCACCTTCCCGCGCGACCTGCGCCTCGACGGCATCAAGATCGTCGTCGATGCCGCCAACGGCGCCGCGTACAAGGTCGCGCCGCTCGTCTTCACGGAGCTCGGCGCCGACGTCATCGCGCTCGGCGTCAAGCCGACGGGCCGCAACATCAACAAGGGCTGCGGCGCGCTGCACCCGCAGGCGATGCGCGAGGTGGTGCTGGCGCGCGGCGCGGCGATCGGCATCGCGCTCGACGGCGACGCCGACCGGCTGATCGTGGTCGACGAGGCCGGCGAGGTGGTCGACGGCGACGTGATCATGGCGCTCTGCGCCACGCGCATGATGAAGCGCGGCGAGCTGCGCAACGGCGGCCTGGTGGCGACGGTGATGTCGAACCTCGGCCTCGAGCGCGCGATCGACGACATCGGCGCGAAGCTGATTCGCACGCCCGTGGGCGATCGCTACGTCGTCGAGGCGATGCGCAGCGGCGGCTACAGCTTCGGCGGCGAGCAGTCCGGGCACCTGATCTTCCTCGACCACGCGTCGACGGGCGACGGCCTGGTCGCGGGCCTGCAGCTCTTGTCGATCATGGTCCGCGAGGGCCGCCCGCTGTCGGAGCTCGCGCGCGCCGCGATGTCGCGCGTGCCGCAGGTGCTCGAGGCGGTCACCCTCAAGGCGCGCCGCCCGATCGACGCGATGGAGACGCTGTCGAAGGCGATCACCGCGCACAAGGAGGCGCTCGGCCGCGAAGGGCGCATCCTCGTGCGCTGGAGCGGCACGGAGCCCAAGCTGCGCGTGATGGTGGAGGGGCCGGAGGAAGGGCGCATCAAGCAGATCGCGCTCGAGCTCTGTGATGCCGCCCGGCGCGACGCCGACGTCACGGCGCGCGCGTGACGCACCTCGGCCCCTGGGGGCAGGGCGGGATCTGGCGCGACGCGTGCTAACGTCTTCGGAGACGATGCGTCGCCTCTTGGGAATGCTGCTGCTCGCCGTGGTCGCCGGCGTCTCCACGTCGACGGTCGACGTCCGCGAGGCGTCCGCCCAGAAGATCTCCGCCCCGGGGTGGCTCGGCATCGCGATGGAGAAGTCCAAGGGACCGCCCGGCGTGCTGGTCACCCACGTCATCAAGGGCTCTCCCGCGATGAAGACGGGTCTCCTCGAGGGCGATCGCATCGTCCGCGTCGACGGCGCGCCGGTGGCGAATCCGTCCGAGGTCAGCGCGAAGGTCGCCGGCAAGGGTCCAGGCAAGTCGCTGGCCGTGCAGCTGATGCGCACGAGCAAGCTGGTCGAGGTGTCGGTGACGCTCGCCACGCGGCCGAGCAACGATCAGCTGTTCCGCATGGAGCTGGTGGGCGAGAAGCTCCCGAGCCTCCCCGCGCTGAAGCTCGCCGCCGGTCCGGGACCGGTCGGCTACCCCGCGCTCGCCGGACGGGTCGTGCTGCTCGATCTCTTCGCCACCTGGTGCGGTCCGTGTCTGCAGCTCGGCCCCTACTACAACTCCTTCGAGAGCAAATACGGCGCGCAGGGGCTGACGGTCCTCGCCGTCTCGTCGGAGGACAGCGCGATCCTCGCGGGCTGGAGCGCGAAGAACGGCGTCGGCTACAGCGTGGCGAGCGATCCGTCCGACACGCTCGGCGGCCGGCTCGCGGCGCCGGCGATCCCGGCCTCGGTGCTCGTCGACAAGCACGGCGTCGTGCGCGAGGTGTCGCTCGGGTTCGAGCTCAGTCAGGTCAAGCGGACCGAGCAGCTGATCCAGGTCCTGCTCAAGGAACCGTGAACGGAGCCTCACGCGTGACCGTGGCCGCGCGTTCGCGCCGCCGCCGCGCCGGCGTCAACGTTTGACGCAGCGGAAGCCGATCGCCGACGTCTTGTCGGTGAGCGGTCGGAAGTCACGCGCCTGCGCGCGCAGCGACCGCGGCTGGGTGTCGTTCCACGCGCCGCCGCGCACGCCGCGCTTGGCGATCTCGGCCACGAACAGCACCGGATCGGCGCTCGGCGTCGTGGGATAGCAGTTCCCCGGGCAGCTGAGCGCGCCGGGCGGCGGCACGTCGATCACCCACTCGGCGAGCGAGCCGGCGAGATCCCACGCGCCGTCGCGCGACATGCGATCGGGCGAGCTGGTCGGCGCGACGGGCGGACCGCACTCGCTGCCGCCGGCGGCGCTGTTCGCGCGCGAACAAGGGAGCATCGCCGCGGTCGGGGCGTCGTTGCGCGAGCCCGGCGCGGAGAACGGGAACAGCCGCCCCTCGCGCCCGCTCGCCGCAGCTTCCCATTCGGCCTCGGTCGGCAGGCGACCGCCGGAAATCGTCGACGCGCAGAAGGCGAGGGCGGTCGGCCAGTCGACGAAGTTGATCGGGAGCGCGTCGTTGTCGGGGACGTCGGCGCCGAGCCAGGTGGCCGCGTTGGCGTCGTCGCGCACGACGGGCTCCGTCGGCGTCCACGACTCCTGCCACGTGACCGTGATGCCGTCGCCGGCGGTGAAGATGACGTCGCCGGGCTTCGGCGTGACGTGGCCGTTGCGCCACCAATCGCGGAAGCGCTTCACGGAGACCTCTCGCTCGTCGAGGAAGAACCGCGTCAGCGCGACGGAGTGCTCCGGCTGCTCGACCGCGCAGCCGGCCGGCGGGCACACGTTGAGGTTGCTCGCACCGAGGACCGCGACGCCTCCGGGGACGCAGGTCATGCCGGGCGGCGCGGTGACCGTGTCGCACGCGGTGGTGGGCGGACAGCCGACGCACGCGCCGACGCCGCCTTCGAGCGTGCAGGTCTGGTGGCCGATGGGCCCGACCTCGGCGTCGCCCGCGTCGTCGAGCGGAGCGCCCGAGCACGCGCAGAGGACCGCCTCGCCGGAGCGCAGGCCGCCGTCGTTGCAGAAGGCCACCGGCACGTCGTACGGCGCGGCGTCTTCGAGCGGCGCGGCCTCGGGCTCCGCGTCGCCCGCGTCGGTGCCGGCGGTGCGCAGCTGGTAGTCGGGCCAGCCGCAGCAGACGGCGAGCACGGAGACCGCGACGCCGGAGGCGATCGCGAGCTGCCCCATCGTTCGTCGGGCGCGCACGTCAGAACGCTCCGGACAACGAGAAGCCACCGACGTTCGCGCCGGGCGCCGAGGGCAGGAGCCGCAGCGAGGCGGTGGGGGTCGCCGTCTTCGACTCCGGCTTCGGCGCGGTCATCCACAGCACGACGCCGGCGCCGACGCCGACCACGCCCACGATCAGGAACACGTTGGTGAGCGTCGTATAGGTGCGGCCCTGGCTGATCGCGTCTTCCTTGTCGGGCGGACACGACGGCGGATCGCCGCTGCACACGCCGTCGAGATCGCTCTTGATGCTGCTGCGCTTGAGCGCGAAGAACCCCGCGCCGACGAGCGCCGCCACGCCGATGCCACCGACGACGAGCGCCGGCACCGGGAGCTTCGGCTTCTTCGGCTCCTCGGTCGGCGGCTTGTCTTCTTCGGGCGGAGGAGGCGCGTCCTCCACGATCGGCGGCACCTTGATGTTCACCGTCTTCGTCTCGCCGACTTCGACCGTGATCTCCTGCGAGAACGGGTGGCGCTTGTCGGCGGTCGCCTCGATCTTGTGCGTGCCCGGGTTGACGAGCGTCTCTTCGCCGCCCTTCGGATCGATGGGCGACCCGTCGAGCGTGACCGCGAGGCCGTCGACGTCGGCCGGCACCTTGAACACCAGCTTCGGGATCTTCGGACGGATCGCCGCGGCGTGCTCCGGCGCCTCCTTCATGACCGCCTCGACCTTCTCGGCCTTGGCGTCGCTCTCGGCGAGCTCGAAGTCGTGGAGCGCCTCGATGAGCAGGCCGAGGTTCTCCTTGCAGAGCGCGATGTGGAAGCGCACCGCCGGCGTCATGCGCACCTTGGCGACCTGCTCGAACTTCTCGAGCGCCTTGTCCCACTGCTTCGCCGTTTCGAGATCGATGCCCTCGAAGAACGCCTTCTTGGCGGCCTCGAGATCTTTCTTCGAAGGGGTGCCGGCCTTCGCCTGCGCCCAAGCCGAAACGGGGAAGGAAGCGGGGATCAGCGCGCTCGCAAGGACCAGCGCGACGACGGCCCGAGCGCGCGCGCGCGCGCGCGGGAGCATGAGGGAGCCCATCGCCGACGAGCCTACCAGATCGACGCCGACGACGACGAATCCCCAGCCACGGGATCGGCGTCTGGGGACGTCAACGGCGTCCGACTCGACCTCCGCCGTCTTCGGCCGGGCGCCGCTCGCAGCATCCGCTTCGCGGGTCGGTCGAACCGGCCCCGAGTTCTCCAGGCTTCCTTCGACGCTCGATGTTCGACGTCCGACCGGGCATGCACGGCCGCCGAAGCGGCAATGGCCGAGAATCGCGAACCCTGACCCGGAGACTCAGAAGCCCGGACCGGAGACCTTCGTGGGCGGCTTGCTCGTCCCCGCCGGCTTGCTCGTCGCCGTCGGCTTGGCGGTCGGCACCGGCGTCGGGGCCGCGGTCGGCGTCGGCGTCGGAGTCGGGGCGGGGGTCGGCGTCGGCTTCGGGGCCGCGGTCGGAGTCGGGGCGGGCGTGGGCGTCGGCGCAGGCGCGGCGGCGGTCGTGGTCGCGGTCGCCGTCGGCTTCGGCTCGACCTTCTCGACCTTCTCGACCTTCTCGACCTTCTCGACGACCTCTGTGGGCTCCACCTTGTCGGTCTTGTCGGTCTTGTCGGACTTCTTGGGCTTGTCGAGCACCTCGTCGTCGGCCTTCTGTTTGGTGGCCGAGCCCTTCTCGACTTCGTCGGCGCTCGACGAGCCGCGCAAGCGCACGACCAGGAACACCAGGCTGAAGACGACCAGCGCCGCGGCGGCGATGATCGCGATGACCTTGCCCTTGCCGTTGTCGACGCGCTTGGCGAACGGGTTGGTGTCGCCGCCGGTCGCGGGCGCGGTCGTCGCAAGCAGCGGCGCGGCGGCCGGCGCGTAGACCTGCGGCGCCGAGAGGACCTGCGGCGAGGCGGTCGACGACTCGACGAGCGGCTGGGGCGTGACGCTCGCCGGCGCGGGAGCCTGCGGTCGCTGCTGCGGCGGCGGCGGCCGCTGCTGCTGCTGCTGCGGCCGCTGCTGCTGCGGGGCCTGGAGCCCCGCGGCCGCGACGGTGCTCGTCGCGGTGATGAGCTGGATCAGCTCGTTGCGATCGCCGCGGGCGATCGTCGGCATGTCGTCGTCGATGTCATCGGACGGCAGCTCGAGCTTCGCGCGCTCGGCGTTGAGCGACAGCAGCGCGGTGTCGATGCGCGAGAGCAGGGCCTTGGCGCTCTGGATGCGGTCGTTGCGCTCCTTCTTCAAGCAGTCGTCGACGATGTCGGAGACCACCTTCGGGAGGTTCTGGACGAAGCGCGTCGCCGACTGGTGCGGCTCCGTCATGATCGCGACCATCAGCGCGTTGTAGTTGGCCGCGTTGAACGGCGCGCGCCCGGTCAGGCACTTGTACATCAGGACGCCGACCGACCAGAGGTCGGCGCGCGCGTCGATGTCGGACACGCCGCGCGCCTGCTCGGGGGACATGTACGTCGGCGAGCCGACGACCGTGCCGGTGTGCGTGGCGTGGTGGTCGACGGCGTCGGGGCCGGTGACCTTCGAGATGCCGAAGTCGAGGATCTTCGGGATGATCTCGAGCGTGACCGGATCGCGGTGGAGGTAGATGTTCGCCGGCTTGAGGTCGCGGTGGACGATGCTCTTCTGGTGGGCGACGTTCAGCCCCGCGGCGATCGACTTCGCGAGCAGGAGCGTCTGCACCGGCGCGAGCATGGGGACGCGACGGAGCACCGAGTCGAGCGGCTCGCCGGTGAGCAGCTCGAGCACCAGGAAGGGCGAGCCGTCCTCCGCCTGACCGAGGTCGAAGATCTCGGTGATGTTCGGGTGGCGGAGGCGCCCCGAGGCCTTGGCCTCGGTGAAGAATCGCTGGAGCGAGACGGGGTTCGCCGCCGCCTCGGGCCGCATCATCTTGATGGCGACTTCACGGTCGATGAGCTCGTTGCGCGCAGACCAGACCGTTCCCATGCCGCCTTGCCCCAGTTTCCTGAGGAGGCGGTATCGGCCGGCAACGATCAGCCCCGGATTGATCTGACCCACGCGAAGACTTTCGGCTGCGAGCTGCTTCGGATCCCCGTGATCCGTTGCCTGACGTACGACATGCAGGCGAGCGTCACCTTGGTGTGACGCTCCCGAGCAGGGGGATTTTGCCACGAATGGCGGTGGAAGCGAAATGTTCCTGTGGGTTCGCAGGCTCAGCCTCTCGGCGCCTTCGCGGCGCACTGCGGCAATCGAGCGTGCGCGGCCCGAGACCGCCAGTGGCGATGTCGTGGAAGGCGTTCTAGCCTCGCGCGGTGCAACTCGATTTCGTCGCGCGCGAGCTGACGATCAAGCTCGTGTACTACGGGCCGGCGCTCAGCGGGAAGACCTCCAACCTACAGGCGCTCCATCGCCTTACATCGGATGCCTCGCGCGGCCGCCTGATGACCCTCGAGACGCGCGACGACCGCACGCTCTTCTTCGATTTGCTGCCGTTGTCGTTCAAGACCGAGGGTGAGCTGTCGCTGCGCATCAAGCTGTTCACCGTCCCCGGGCAGGTCATCCATTCGTCGACGCGCAGGCTCGTCCTCCAGGGCGCCGACGGGGTCGCCTTCATCGCCGACTCGCAGCTGAGCGAGACCGAGAACAACCGTGTCTCGTTCCTCGACCTGCGGCAGAACCTCAAGGACAACGGGCTCGACCTCCGCAAGCTGCCGCTGGTCATCCAGTTCAACAAACGCGATCTGCCGATCATCCGGGCCGACGACGAGATCGCCGAGCTCGCGAAGCACGGACGGGAGCCGGTCTACAAGGCGGTGGCCACGCGCGGCGAGGGCGTCCTCGAGACGTTCCTCGGCCTCCTGGCCCTCACCTGGCGTCGCCTCGACGACGAGCACGACTTCTCCAACAAGTTCAAGGTGCGCTCCGACACCTTCGTCGCCGCGCTCGCACGGCAGCTCGGCGTCGAGGGCGATCCGCAGCGCATGATCGACGCGGCGCTCGGCGTCGACCCGCGCTCGTCGCGCAAGGAGAGCACGTCGTGAGCGCGCCCAAGGAGCTGCCCAAGGAGCTGGAGGAGCTCCAGGCGCCCGCGCGCCCGGCCGAGCCGAGGAAGAAGGACGAGTCGTCGATGCTCGACTCGCTGACGCTCGGCCACGGGCTGCGCCTCGAGGACCTGGTCGATCGCGAGGCGCTCGGCGAGGTGTGCCGCTCGTTCTTCGCGCTGTTCGGCATCCCGGTGCGCATCTACGCGCAGGACGGCCAGCTGCTCGCCGACGCCGTCGAGGATCAGGCGATCTGCCGCTACGTCCAAGGGCTGCGCGAAGGCCGCGCGGCGTGCGGCGCCACGGTGAGCGCGGTGAAGGGCGCCGATCCGGGCGCGCTCGGCGAGGCGACGCACCCGTGCTTCACCGGCGCGATGTACCGCATCATCGGCCTCGACTACGACGGCAAGCGGCTCGGCCGGATCATCCTCGGCCCGTACCTGCCCAACGAGGTCCGCGAGGTCCCGCGGTCGCTCCTGCGCATCGATCCCGGCGTCGATCCGGATCAGGCCAAGGCCCTCCTGCCGAAGATGGCGCGCGTCCGGCCGGAGACGGTCACCCGCATCGCCAAGCACCTGCAGTCGGTGCTCGATCTGATCCTGTTCTCCGGTCACCGCGCGCTGCTGACGTCGCAGATGCACCTCGCGAGCGTGCGCGAGAGCTACCGCGAGCTGCAGGAGCGCAACCAGAGGCTGTCGGACTCGTTCGAGCGCCTGAAGGAGCTCGATCGGCTCAAGTCGAACTTCCTCGCCACCGTCAGCCACGAGCTGCGCACGCCGCTCACCTCGATCCTCGGCTACGGCGAGATGCTCGCCGAGGGCATCGCCGGTCCGCTCAACGCCGAGCAGACGGAGTTCGTCGCGACCATCCGCGACAAGGGCGAGCAGCTGCTCTCGCTGATCAAGAGCCTCCTCGATCAGTCGAAGCTCGAGAGCGGCACGCTGTCGCTGAAGATGGGCGACGTCGCGATCGGCAACGTCCTCAAGGACGTCGCCTCGACGCTGATGCCCGCGTGCCTGCGCAAGGGCGTCGAGCTCGAGGTCGAGCTGCCGCCGTACGTTCCGAGCATGCGCGGCGACGCCGAGCGCCTGCGGCAGGTGTTCCTCAACCTCGCCGAGAACGCGGTGAAGTTCACGGCCGCCGGCGGGCTCGTGCGCCTCGTCGTCGAGACGGAGCAGAGCGGCACCGCGCCGGACGACGACGTCGGCTTCGTGCTCTTCGCTACGCGTCCGACGGCCATCGTCGCGCGGGTCGAGGACACCGGCATCGGCATCCCCGCCTCCGAGCGCGGGCGCATCTTCGACGCGTTCTACCAGGTCGACGGCTCGTCGACCCGCGAGCACGGCGGCACCGGCCTCGGCCTGTCCATCGTCAAGCGCATCGTCGAGATGCACGGCGGCTCCATCGCGGTCGGCGCGAACCCGGCGCTCGAGGGGCGCGTCGATCGGAAGTCGATCCCGCCCGGAAGCCGGCGCACGGGCTTCGGGTCTGTCTTCACCGTGCGATTCCCGCTGCCGTGACCGGCGCGGACCGATCCGAGGGAGAGCCCCAGGGGCGCGACGGCGACGACTCGCGTCGATCCGACGAGTTCGCGCGCATCGATCGCATCGCGCGCATCCTCAGCACGGATGGGCGCACGGATGGGGGCGCCGGCGCGTCGGCCCGCGCCGACGTCATCATCGGCATCGGCGACGACGCCGCGGTGCTCGCGCCGATCGGCGAGCGCACCGTCCTGACGGTCGACGCCGCGGTGGAGGACGTGCACTTCCGCCGCGCGTGGATGTCGTTCGAGGACATCGGCTTTCGGGCCACCGTCGCGGCGGCGAGCGACGTCCTGGCGATGGGCGCGCGTCCGACGGTGGCGGTGGCGGCGTGGACGGTGCCGGCGTCGCTCACCGAGGACGCCATCGACGCGATCGCGCGTGGACAGCGCGAAGCGGCCGACGCGCTCGGCCTCGCGATCGTCGGCGGGAACCTGTCGTCGGGGCCGGCGCTGTCGATCACCACGACCGTGCTCGGCGTCGCCGCGGCGCCGGTCGGGCGAGCCGGGGCGCGCGCGGGCGATCGCGTGGTCGTCGCCGGCGCGCTCGGCGAGGCGGCGCTCGGCCTGCTGGCGCTCTCGCAGGGGCGGGCCGACGCGGCGCCGCGCGCCGTCGCGGCGTTCCGGAGGCCGCCGGTCCTGCTCGAGGCGTCGACGCACCTCGCCCGCGTCGCGCACGCCGCGGTCGACGTCTCCGACGGGCTGGCGCAGGACGTGGGGCACCTCGCGAAGGCGAGCGGCCTCCGCGCGGTGATCGATCTCGCGGCGGTTCGCGCGCGCCGGCGCCCGGCGAACGAAGCGGCGGCGCGCGCGCTCGGCCTCGATCCCGAGCGGCGCGCGCCCCGCCCACCGGCTTCCGTCACGGAGCGCGATGACCGAGATCATCGGCGTCGTCCTCTTGTTCGCGGCCATCGCGGCGGTGGTCCTCGCGGCCGATCGACGCCGGACGCTGGCCGTCGTGCGCTTCGAGCGGGGGGCCGCCCGCGTGATCCGGGGGCGCCTGCCGCCGCGCGTCCTCGCCGAGATCCGTGACGTCGCCGAGCGGATGCGCATCCCCGAGGGCCGCGTGACCCTCAAGCGCGAGGAGGGCACCGTCCGCGTCGATCTGGCCGACGTCGCCGATCCCCGCGCCGCCCAGCAGCTGCGCAACGTGATCGGACGCTTCCGCCTGGCCGAGCTCAGGGGGTAGGCTCGCCGCCGATGCTTGCTCCTGCGACGACGGCGCCCGCGGTCGACGCGCTCTCGCGCCCGCTGTTCCTGGTGGTGGCGCTGGCGCTGGTCTCGCTGCTGCCGCTGGTGTTCATGGCGGCGACCTCGTTCGTGAAGATCTCGACCGTGCTGCAGATCGCCAAGAGCGCGATCGGCGCGCAGAACGTCCCGTCGAACACGGTCATCCTCGCGCTCGCCGCGGTGCTCAGCGCGGTCGCGATGGCGCCGGTGGGGAGCGCGATCGCCGCGCGCGGCGCGCCGATCGTCGCCAAGGCGGGCGAGCTGGACACGCCGACGCTGATCTCCGAGGGCGTCTCCGCGATCGCCGAGCCGCTGCGCAGCTTCCTCCACGCCAACGCCACGCCCAAGGAGACCACCCGCTTCCTCGCGCTCGCCAAGGCGAGCCGCGCGCCCGAGAAGCGCGACGCGGTCGCCGAGCGTGATTTCGCGGTGGTGTTCCCGGCGTTCGTCGTCAGCGAGCTGAACCGCGCGTTCGCGCTCGGCGTCGCGATCTTCCTGCCGTTCCTCGTGCTCGACCTGGTCGTGGCGAACGTGCTGGTCGCCGCGGGGCTCGCGTCGCTGTCACCCGCTCAGGTGGCGCTTCCGCTGAAGCTGCTGTTGTTCCTGGCGGTGGACGGGTGGGGGCTGCTCGCGAGAGCCCTGATGCTCGGCTACAAGTTCTGAGGAGTCGTCAGTCGTCAGTCGTCAGCCGAGACGAGAGACGAGACGTCTCTCGTGCTGATGACTGAAGACTGATGACGGACGACCTGGCCGGCGACGGCACGCGCGATGTCGACGCGCGCCGCGGCAAACACGGCTACGGCACCAGCGTCGCGTTGCCCGTCGCGCCCTTCTTCGACGCGGGGACCTTCGCGGACGAGAACGCGTTCTTGATGCACGCCTCGGCGCCGGTGCCCTTGGCCGGACCCGACGACACCGAGACGCCGGAGACCGAGCCCGAAGGCCCGAAGCTGACGCTGACGCTCGACGGGCCGTCGAGGCCCTTCACGCAGCCGGAGGCCGCGCTCACCTTGGCGTTGATCGCGCTGCGGACGTCGAGCGCGTCGGGCTTGTCGGGCAGGCCCTCGGTCGGATCGGCCTTCTTGGCGGACGGCTGATCCTTTCCGATGCCGAGCACGTCGTCGAGCGAGCCGCCGGACGGCTTGTTGATCGGATCGTTGGTCGCGGTAGGGGCCGCGGTCGGCTTCGCGGCGGCCTTCGGATCCGACGTGGCTGCTTCCTTCTTCGCGACGGTGCCCGTCGCAGCGCCACCGGGCGCACCGGCCATCGCCTTGGCGCCGGGCGCAGCGCCCGGAGGCGCAGGCTCGGGAGCGGGCGCGGCGCTCGTCATCGGCTCGGCCGGCGCGGTGGCCGCGGGCTTGTCGGCGGCGGCGACCTTCTCGTCGGCCTTCTTCGCCGCGGCGGCGGGCGGCGGCGGCGCCTGCGCGGCGGCGGGGGCCTCGTCCTTGCGCGCGACCATCGGGACGACCGCGACGGCGATGGCCGCCGCAGCGGCGAGGCCGCCGAGCGCGATCCACAAGCCGGCGCCCTTCTTCTTCTCGGCGGCCGCGGGGCTCGCGGCCGCCGGCGCGTTCGCCGCGCCCGACGTGGCGGCCGCCTTGGCGCCCATGGCCGCGGCGGAGGAGGGCGCGGCGGCGTTGGCGCTCGCCGTCGAGGCGGCGGGGATCTTGGAGCCCGAGATCGCGCTCGGGACGGCGGGCGTCGTCTTCGAGAGATCGACGATCGCCGGCGCCGCCTCCTGCTCGGCCGCGGCCTGCGCCTCGTTCATCGCGCGCAGGTCGATGAGACCGGAGTCGTCACCCTTGGCGGCACCCTCCATCGCGTCGTGGGAGGTGGGGCCGCTGCGGGTGAGCCCGGCGAGCCCTGCGAGGCTACTCGGTGGACGCGAATCTTCGGACATCGAACCCTCCCAGCCACGAACGTCACCGACGTCGGCGGCTGCGGCCGCGTCGTGCCCGTGATCGTCCGCTGCCGCGGCCTTGTGGTCAAAATCCTCGTCAGGATCGGTGTGGTCGTCCGGGAAGGGCGCCGCCACGATCGGATCGAGCTCGCGACGCGACATCGGCGCCGCGGCCGTGATGCGGGAAGCCACGCGCCTGGCCCAGCGCGCGTCGTCGTCGGCGTCGCTCGGAACGGTGCCCGCGAGCGCCGCGCGCGCGGCGTCGAGCGTGCGGTAGTCACCGGAGTTAGACATCAGACGCCTCCTTGCGTGCGGCCCTTGCGAGCCCCGGCCGCGCGATCGCCGAAGCGATCGAGGGCATCCTCCATGCCGCGCTCGCGGAGCGCCTCGCGCAGCCGTTTGCGCGCCTCGTGCACGCGCCAGGCGATGGTGCCGACCGAGCAGCCGAACACCTCGGCGGCCTGATCCTGCGGCACGTGCTCGACCAGGACGAGCGTGACGGTGGCGCGGAGCGACTCGGGGAGCCGCTCGATCGCCTCGAGGAGCGCGGCGACCAGACGCCGCTCGTCGAGCTGCGAGGCGGCGTCGGCGCGCTCGTCGCGGGCGATGAGCGCGCCCTCGATCGACGGGTCGTCGATGGCGACGCTCCGGCGGACGTTGAGCGAGCGAGCGCGGTTGAGGGAGAGGTTCACGGCGATCCGATACAGCCAGGTGAAGAACTCGCTCCGCCCATCGAAGCGCGGCAGCGCCTGATGGGCGCGCACGAAGGCCTCCTGCGCGACGTCGTCTGCGTCGGCATGGCCGCGGACGAGGTGGCGCGCGAGCCTGCGGACGCGCGGAGCGTAACGGCGGACGAGCTCGGCAAAGGCCGCTGCGTCGCCCGCTCGGGCACGGTCGACCAGCTCGCGATCGCTCTCGGCCATCCCTGTTCGAACCTCGGCTCCGGGGTAGCCAAAGGCCGACGGCGCGTACAGGGATTCCGTGCGAAATCGCGAAATTCCGCGGCGATCACGCCCCTATGGACCCCGGTCCCCGGGACCTCTTGGTGACTTCTCGCAAGTTTCCGCCCAGGTCGGGAGCTTTCCAGGATGATTGTGGCTGAGGACCGAAGTCATCAGTAGTCGTCAGCCGAGACGGAGTCGTCAGTCGTCAGTCGTCAGTCGTCAGCCGAGACGGAGTCGTCAGTCGTTAGCTGAAGTCGGAGGTCTAGAGTCTAGAGTCTAGAGTCTAGAGTCCTGGCGCCTGGCGCTGGGCCAGCAAGCCGCTTCGTCCGCTGTGGTGCGGCGCAGCCGCATGGAACGTCAGTCGTCAGTCGTCGGTGTGATCTTTCGTCGAGCTCGGTCGAGGGTCGATTCGGGCTTTGCCCTCCGAGCTGCGGCAGCTCGGTCGCGGCTTGCAGCCGGCTCGCAATCTCCGGGGCCGAACGCGGCCGCGCAGGGCTGCTCCTCGGCCGGCACGAGCTCCCTCGACCTTCGCCCCGACCTTCGACCACGTCCCGATACGTCCCGGCGCCGCTGACGACTGACGACTGACGACTGACGACTGACGACTGAGTCGTGCTACGAAGCGGCCATGTACTTCCAGGATCTCATCCTGACCCTGCAGCGCTTCTGGGCCGAGCGCGGCTGCGTGATCGTGCAGCCGTACAACTCCGAGGTCGGCGCCGGAACGTACAACCCGGCGACCTTCCTGCGCGCGCTCGGCCCCGAGCCGTGGAACGTGGCGTTCGTGGAGCCCTCGCGCCGCCCGACGGACGGCCGCTACGGCGACAACCCGAACCGCCTGCAGCAGTTCCACCAGTTCCAGGTGATCCTCAAGCCGTCGCCGCTCGACATCCAGCAGACGTACATCGACTCGCTCGTCGCGCTCGGCACCGACCCCCTCGAGCACGATCTCCGCTTCCTCGAGGACGACTGGGAGTCGCCGACGCTCGGCGCGTGGGGCCTCGGCTGGCAGGTCTGGATCGACGGCCTCGAGATCTCGCAGTTCACCTACTTCCAGCAGGTCGGCGGCATCGACTGCAAGCCGGTCAGCGGCGAGCTCACCTACGGGCTCGAGCGCATCGCGATGTACCTGCAGGACAAGGACAACGTCTTCGACGTCGAGTTCGCCAAGGGCATCACCTACGGCGAGATGTACCGGCGCGCCGAGTGGGAGTGGTCGACGTACAACTTCGAGGAGGCGAACGTCGAGGCGCACTTCCGCCAGTTCGACGCATCCGAGGCCGAGGTGAAGCGGCTGCTCGCGCGTGGCGAGAAGGACCCGAAGAGCGCGCTGGTGCTGCCGGCCTACGACTTCGTCACCAAGGCCGCGCACGCCTTCAACGTCCTCGACGCGCGCGGCGCCATCGGCGTCACCGAGCGTCAGCGCTTCATCGGCCGCGTGCGCGCGCTCGCCAAGGGCGTCGCCGAGGCCTACGTCGCGCAGCGCGAGGCGCTGGGTTTCCCGCTGCTCAAGGAGCCGCCGCTCGCCGCGGAGTGATCCAGCCGGCGAGCCGGCGCCGCTCGGCGGTAGTTCGACCCCGTTTTCCAGGCTGAGGCCACCGACGGAGCGCGCGATGACGGCTCCCGAGAAGTGCATTCCCCTGATGTCCGCGGGCTGAAGCCCCACGGCATGCCTCTGAAGCCCAGCTTCGCTGGGCTTGCTCGGACGTCGCCGCAGGTGTGTTGTCCGCACTCGAGGCTCGACTCACCGAAATCGTCCGCTGAGCCCCGCGAAGCGGGGCTTGCGCGAGTTGCCGTGGGCTTCAGCCCGCGGGTGATCAGGAACCACGGAGAAGCTTGCGGCCGCTCGGGTCCAGGAGAGGGTGCAGCCTGCTCTGCGAGTGGTGACTACCGCGGTGCGGCACTAGTACGCCGCGCCGGAACTTCGTTCCGGGTTCGGCTGCCGCCGAACCCTCGGCTGCGCCGAGCGGCGGGTACCTGGACACTTACAAGGGGCCCCGCGCGCCCCCTAGCCGGACGCGGCGGTGTCGGTTCGTGCGGCGTCGCTCGTGGCCGCGTCGGCTTCTTCTGCGCCGCAGGCGACGAACGCCTCGGGGGTCGTCGCCTCCTTCATGCACCGCAGATCCTTGCCGCGGATGCGCTTGCCGGAGCAGCGCTTCACCCACGCGTCGGTCGCCGGCTTCATCTGCGCGCGCACCTTCGCCTCGACCTCCAGCCGCTGGGCCGGATCGGTCTCTCCGAGCTCGGCGGCGACCGCGATGTCGATCTGGTGATCGCGCAGCGAGACGCAGTCGTCGCGCGACAGCACGCGCAGATCGTCCTCATTCATGCCGGGGGGCGCGGCGGCGCCGTACCCCGCGCCGGGCGGGGGCGCGGCGCCGCCTCCCTTCGCCTCGGGGCCGCACGCCGCGATCGCCGACACGACCGCGACCAGCGCGGCGCCGAACGAGCCTGCGGCGAGCGTCACTCGAGACATCGGAAGAACGTCGCCTCGTCCTGCGCGTTCTCGAGGCACTTCGCGGTCCCGCGGCTGACCGTCGACCCGGCGCAGGTCTTCATGAAGTCGTCGATCGCCTTCTGATCGAGCTTGCCCTTCTTCTCGCCCCAGCTCTTGAGCCGGTCGCGGTAGCGGCCGCAGTCGGCCTCGCCCAGCGTCTGGGTGCACCCGGCCAGCAGCAGCGAGCCCGCGAGTCCGGCGAGCGCGGCGAGCGCGGCGAGCGCCGATCGGGGGGCGCGCCGGCCGGTCATCGGTCGCACGCCGCGAAGTCGCTGACCGACTTCGCCTTCTTCATGCACTCGTACTGCGCGCGGGTGATCTTCCCGGCGCACGTCTCCTGCCGGACCAGCTTGGCGCGCGGATCGTTCTTCACGCTCGCCTTCACCTTCTCGGCGTTCTCGGGCGCCGGGCCCTCCTTCGAGAGGAGATCGACGAGGTGGTTGGTGAGCTCGCGGCACTGCTCGTCGTCGATCTTGCCGCCGCAGCCCGCGACGGCGCTCGCCGCGACGCCACCCACGAGCAGGAGGCGCGCGATCGGGGCGCGCCCGACCATGTCAGTGACCTCCCTTGCCCGCGTCATGCGACGGCGCGGGTGGGATGGCGAGCAGCTGCTCCTTCTGCTCGCGGAGGTGCCAGGGCAGCTCGGCGTAGACGTCGTCGAAGAGCGACTCGCGCGGAGGCGGCGGCAGCGGCTCGACGTCCTTGATCGCGGCGATGGCCTCGGCGTCGTGCTCGGCCTCGATCTCGGCGCGCAACGCGTCGCTGGCGAGGCCCTTGGCGACGAGCCAGCGGTGGAAGCGCTCGATCGGATCGCGGCGCTGCCAGCGCTCGACCTCCTCGCTGGAGCGGTAGCGCGTGGGATCGTCGGACGTGGAGTGCGCGCCGATGCGGTAGGTGACGCACTCGATGAACGTCGGCCCCTCGCCGCCGCGCGCGCGCTCGACGGCGGCGCGCACGGTCTCGTAGACGGCGAGGACGTCGTTGCCGTCGACGCGCAAAGGCCGGACGCCATACGCGTAGCCCTTCACGGCGATGGTCGCCGACGCGGTCTGCCGCGCGGTCGGGATGCTGATCGACCACCCGTTGTTCTGGCAGATGAGGACGCTCGGCGTCTGATGGACGCCGGCGAAGGTCATCGCGGCATGGAAATCGGGCTCGCTGGTCGCGCCGTCGCCCATGAACCCGAGCACGACCTCGTTGGATTTGCGGAGCTTGGCGGCCCACGCGGCGCCGACGGCCTGCGGGATCTGCGGGCCGATGACCGACGACCACGACACCTGGTGGACGGCCCGGCCGCTGCCGTGGGAGGGCATCTGCCGCCCCTTGAGCACGTCGCCGGAGTTGCCGAACGTCTGCGCGATGTACGAGCGCAGCGGGAACCCGCGAACGAGCATGATCGCTTGCTCGCGGAGCGCGGGGAACACCCAGTCCTGCTGCTGCACCGCGAAGCCGCAGGCGATGGGCACCGCCTCCTGTCCCGTGCAGGCGCCGTAGAAGCCGACACGCCCCTGGCGCTGCAGCACGACCATGCGCGCGTCGAGGACCCGGATGCGCAAGAGCTCGCGGTACATGCGCAAGAGCAGCTCTGGCTCGGCGGTCGTCTCGATGCGCTGGAAGGGCACGTCGAGCTCGCCGAGCACCGACATCAATCCGAGCGCCGGATCGACGGGGGTGCCTTCGGGACGTGCAGGCGAAGCGGGGGCGGGAGTCGCGGCCACGGGGGGCCGCAACGATAGCCCTGGACAGGTCACGGAACCAAGCGAGACGCGTCGTCGGTTTGGAGCTTCTCGGCGCCGGCGCGTTCTTCGTGCTTGCGGATGGGTCGCGCGTCGTGCGCCCCGTCGAGGCGGCGGCGTCCGCTTTCTGCTTGCGGGTGGGTCGAAGGTCGAACGTCGAAGGTCGAAGGGCGCCTCTCCTGCTGCCTCGAACCCTCGACGTTTGGCGTTCGACCTGTGGGCTTCGACGCGGTTCGTCTGGCCCTCGACCTTCGAGCTTCGACCCTGTCCGCAACGGCGACGCGGCGCGTCCGCCCGCGATCGCGGCCGCCGCAGCGTCAGCCGGTCACCGGCCGGCGTGCCACTCCTGCAGGCTCTTGACCTCGATCGGCGCGCCCGGCGCGCACGTGGCGCCGGCCTGGATCGCGTCGACCGCGGCCAGCGCCGCGGCCGCCGTGGTGAAGTACGGGATGCCGGCGAGGAGCGTCTGCCGTCGGATGGAGTAGCTGTCGCGCACCTCGCGGGTGCCCGCGGTGGTGTTGATGACGAGCACCACGTCGCCGGCGCGGATGCGATCGACGATGTGCGGCGAGCCCTCGCGGACCTTGTTCACCGACTCGCACGGGATGCCCACGCGCTTCAGCGAGTCGGCGGTGCCCGCGGTCGCGACGATCTTGAAGCCGAGCCGATGGAGCTTGCGCGCGGCGACGATCGCCACGGGCTTGTCCTCGTTGCGCACGCTGAAGACGACGGTGCCCGCCGTCGGGAGCGGCTGGCCCGCGGCGGTGATCGCCTTGCCGAAGGCGACCTCGAAGGTCGCGTCGATGCCCATCACCTCGCCGGTCGAGCGCATCTCCGGGCCGAGGATCGTGTCGACGCCGGGGAACTTGCTGAAGGGGAAGACCGACTCCTTCACGCTGACGTGCTTCGGCACCACCTCGTCGACGAGCCCGAGATCGGGGAGGGTGCGGCCGGTCATCACCTGGGCCGCCACCTTGGCGAGCGGGACGCCCGTCGCCTTGGAGACGAACGGCACCGTGCGCGAGGCGCGCGGGTTGACCTCGATCACGTAGGTCGCCTGGTTGATGATCCCGTACTGGACGTTCATCAGGCCGCGCACGCCGAGCTCGATGGCCATCATGCGCGTCTGCTCCTTGAGCGACGCGACCACCGCGCGGGGCAGGGTGTGGGGCGGCAGCACGCAGGCGGAGTCGCCGGAGTGGATGCCCGCCTCCTCGATGTGCTGCATCACGCCGCCGATGACGACCGTCTCGCCGTCGGAGACGCAGTCGACGTCGCACTCGATCGCGTCCTTCAGGAACTGATCGATGAGGATGACCGGCCTTCCGGCCCTCGCGCCGTCGACGTCGCGCATGGCCTCGAGCGCGACCTCGACCGCGACGCCGACGTAGTGCTCGAGCTCCGCCTCGTCGCCGACGATCATCATCGCGCGGCCGCCGAGGACGTACGACGGGCGCACCAGCAGCGGGTAGCCGAGCTCCTGCGCGATCTTCTTCGCGCTCGGCACGTCGTGGGCGATGCCGCCCCGGGGGCGCTGCAGCCCGAGCTTGCCGAGCAGCGCGTCGAACTGCTCGCGATCCTCGGCGCGCGCGATCGCGTCGGCCGACGTCCCGAGGATCGGCACCCCGGCGCGGGCGAGCGGCTTGGCGAGCTTGAGCGGGGTCTGCCCGCCGAGCTGCACGATCACGCCCTTGAGCTTGCCGCTCCTCGCCTCGTTCTCGCAGATCGCCATCACGTCCTCGAACGTGAGCGGCTCGAAGTAGAGGCGGTCGGACGTGTCGTAATCGGTCGACACCGTCTCGGGGTTGCAGTTGACCATCACGGTCTCGTACCCGAGGTCGCGCAGCGCGAACGCCGCGTGCACGCAGCAGTAGTCGAACTCGATGCCCTGGCCGATGCGGTTGGGGCCGCCGCCGAGGATGATGACCTTCTCCCTGTCACCGTCGGGCGGCGTCTCGTTCGACGACTCGTAGGTCGAGTACATGTACGGCGTGTAGGCGACGAACTCCGCGGCGCAGGTGTCGACCCGCGCGAAGGTCGGGACCACGCCGAGGCGCTTGCGGGCGGCCATCACCGCCGGCTCGTCGCTCCCGGTCATGCGCGCGAGCTGCCGGTCGGAGAAGCCGAGGCGCTTGGCCTCGCGGAGCACCTCGGGCTCGAGCGCGTCGAGCGACGCGCGGGCGTGCGTCTTCTCGAAGTCGACGATGCGACGGATCTGCGCGAGGAACCAGGGATCGATCGCCGTGAGCTCGAACAGCTCCTCGTTCGTGATCCCGAGGCGCATCGCGTCGGCGACCTGCAGCAGGCGCTCGGCGGTCGGAATGCCGACGAGCTGGCGGAGCGCGTCGCGCAGCGCGTCGTCGCTCGACGGGGCGCGGACCGCGCTCGGACGCGGCTCGGGCGCCGGCTCCATCGACAGGTCGCGGCGCTGGGCGCCGGAGAAATCGGCGGCCATCGCCGCGTAGTCGACGCTGCCGATGAGCGAGGTGAGCCCGTCCTTGCCCGTCTCCATCGAGCGCGCGGCCTTCTGCAGCGCCTCGGCGAAGGTGCGGCCGATGGCCATCGCCTCGCCGACCGATTTCATCTGCGTTCCCAGCCGCTGGTCGGCGCCGGGGAACTTCTCGAACGCGAAGCGCGGCCACTTGACCACCACGTAGTCGATGGACGGCTCGAAGGCGGCGCTCGTCGTGCGCGTGATGTCGTTGCGCAGCTCGTCGAGCCGGTAGCCGACGGCGAGCTTCGCGGCGACCTTGGCGATCGCGTACCCGGTGGCCTTGCTGGCGAGCGCCGAGCTGCGCGATACGCGCGGGTTCATCTCGATGACGATGACGTCGCCGTTCTTCGGGTTGACCGCGAACTGCACGTTCGCGCCGCCGGTGGCCACGCCGATCTCGCGCATGACGGCGCGCGCGCCGTCGCGCAGGCGCTGGAGCTCGCGATCGGTGAGGGTCATCGCCGGCGCGACGGTGATCGAGTCGCCCGTGTGCACGCCCATCGGGTCGACGTTCTCGATCGAGCACACGATCGCGAAGTTGCCGGCCGAGTCGCAGATGCACTCGAGCTCGTACTCCTTCCACCCGAGCACGCTCTGCTCGACGAGGACCTCGCGCGTGGGCGACTGCTGGAGGGCCCACGCGACCTTCGCCTCGAGCTCCTCGGCGCGCCACACGATGCCGCCGCCGGCGCCGCCGAGGGTGAACGAGGGGCGGAGGATGGCCGGGTAGCCGATCTCCTCGACGATCGCGCGCGCCTCCTCGATCGAGTGCGCGTGCGCGCTCTTCGGCACCGCAAGGCCGACCTTCTCGCACGCCTCCTTGAAGAGGCCGCGGTCCTCGGCCTTGCGGATGGCGTCGCGGCTCGCGCCGATCAGCTCGACGCCGTGCTCGGCGAGGACGCCGGCGTCGTGCAGCGCGAGCGCGAGGTTCAACGCCGTTTGCCCGCCGAGGGTCGGCAGCATCGCGTCGGGCTTCTCGCGCTCGATCACGCGCTTGACCGCGTCGAGGGTGAGCGGCTCGACGTACGTCCGGATGGCGAGCTCCGGATCGGTCATGATGGTCGCCGGGTTCGAGTTGACGAGGATGACCTCGTACCCCTCGGCCGCGAGCGCCTTGGCGCCCTGCGTCCCGGAGTAATCGAACTCGGACGCCTGACCGATGACGATCGGGCCGGAACCCACGAGGAGGATGCGCTTGATGTCGTCGCGGCGAGGCACGAGGGCTGGGGGGTAGGCGCAAGACCCCCGCGCGTAAACAGGCATGTCCGGGGGACGAAATCGCGGGGCGATTCGCGCCGATGACGTCTCTCGGAACCGCAGCACGACGCGAACGTCCTTCGCGGTTGGCTAGCCTACATGAGTCAGCGAGAGACGCTCGGGTTCCGGCTGCCACCCGAAGCGGGGGATCGGGGGTGTGCCAACACCCCCGACGTGAGCCGCGGCGCCGCGCAGCGCGCCGCGAGGCGAACCGCTGGTGGGGGGTGTCGCCCGCCCCGCGCGCGCGTTCGACCGGGGGGAGCGGCAGCGGCGCTCCCCCTGACGTTGGGTCAAGAACTACATGCGCCGACGCAGGAGACCTCGGCCGTTTCGCGGCGGGTGCACGAACGATTTGGGTCCGATACACTCGGCGAGCCGCGCGCGATCGATCACGCGTCGCGGCACTTCTGGAGGGACGCGATGCTCGAGCGCTGGACAGGTCTCATGGGCGTGAGGGGTGGGGTTCTCGTGGCGCTGGGGCTCGCGCTCGCGGTGCCCACCGCAGGCTGCAAGAAGAAGGCGGAGGACTCCGAGAAGGACGAGAAGGCTTCGAAGAAGAAGTCCTCCGACGACGAGGAGACCGAGAAGGACTCCAAGAAGAAGAAGAAGTCCTCCGACGACGAGGAGGACGACAAGGACACGAAGAAGAAGACGAAGAAGGCGTCCGACGACGAGGACGACAGCAAGACGGCCAAGAAGGTCAAGGCGCCGAAGAACGTCGACGACGACGACGATGACGACGACGACGACGACGACGACAAGAACACCAAGAAGAAGATCAAGAGCCTGAAGCCCTCCAAGGGCGACGTCGACATCGTCGGCAGCTGGACGCTCAGCGGGAAGAACGACGCCGGCAAGAAGTACAAGGGCACGTCGAAGATCACGAAGATCGGCGGCTCGATGTTCAAGGCGACTTGGACCATCGGCGGCGAGAAGCAGGAGGGCATCATCTTCAAGGACGGCAACGTCCTCTCGTGCGGCTGGTCGCCGAAGAAGGACCTCGGCGTCATCGCCTACCTCGTCAAGCCGGGCATGCTCGACGGCGTGTGGTTCGAGGAGCAGCACACCTCGCTCGGCAACGAGATCCTCAAGGGACCGGCCAACAAGGACGCGCTCAGCGGCCTCTACACGATCAGCAAGGGCGAGACGCCCGGCGACAAGAAGAAGTACAGCGGCACCGTCGACATCACCATCTACAAGTCCGGCGTCTACAAGCTGACCTGGAAGATGGGCGGCCAGACGATGAAGGGCCTCGGCCTCCGCTCGCACCACTTCCCGGGCAGCGACACCGACGTCCTCTCGGCCGGCTTCAACGACGGCGGCGACGCGGGCGTGATGCAGTACATCATCTACAGCGACGGCACGACGATGACCGGGCACTGGGCGCTCCCGGCGAAGGGGGGCGGCGAGCCCGGCTGGGGCAAGGAGACGATGGTCAAGAAGGACTGATCGTCCGAGGAGAGTCCCCCCGGCCTGAGGGCCGGGGGCTCTCTTTCCCCGCTTCGTCTTTCGACCTTCGACCTACGAAGACACAGCCTCCATGCGCATCGGAGCCGTCGCCGTCGCCGCGCTGATCGGCGCGTGCTCGCGTGCGCCGGCCGACGCCACGCCCGAGGGCGCGCTCGACGGCTTCCTCCAGGCCTGCGAGGACGCGCCGCACGATCCCGCGGCGGCGGCGCGCGCCTATGCGCTGCTCGCGCCCGCGAGCCGGCGCGCTCTCGAGCTACGGGCGCAGCGCGCGACCGCCGTCACCGGGCGGCCGGTCGCCCCCGAGCAGATGTTGGTGCCTGGCTTCACGCCGCTCCGCTTCGAGATCAGCAAGACGACGACGACGATCGCGCCCGACGGTGCTCGCGCGACCGTCGACGTGTTCGGCCCCGATCCGGCGGCCCAGCACGCGAAGGTCCCGCTCGAGCGCGAAGGCGGCAGCTGGCGCGTCGTCGTCCCGATCCCGTGATCACGCCACTCTAGATGCGTTCCTCGAGAGAGGGCCGGGACCGCCTTCGGCGGTCCCGAGAATTGCCCTCACCCAACCCTCTCCCGGAGGGAGAGGGCCGAGAACTGCGGGCATTTCTCGCTCCCTCTACCTCTGGGAGAGGGGCGGGGTGAGGGCAAAGGTCTCAGCGAAGCACTCCGGTTTCAGGAGCCCGCGTCAGGTTCCACCTAGCCGACGAGGAGCGTCAGGGCGCTTCGAACGGATAGCCGCCGTCCGCGTACGAGCGCTGCGCGATCGCCTTGAGCAGCTCGTCGTCATTGCGCTCGAACGCGCGCACGTTGGCGGCGATGCGGTCGGAGGCGTGGCCGGCGAACGCCGTGGTCAGCTCGATCTCGCGACGCGCGCCGTCCTCACCCTTCTTCTCGATGGCGCGCGAGGTGCGCGAGAGGCAGGCGGCCAGCGCGTAGAGATCGATCGCGAGATCGGCCACCCGGCGCTGCGTGAACTGCATCTCGGCGATCTCCTTGCCGTGCTTGCGCAAGACCTTCTCGACGTTGCGCGCCAGCTCGACCGTCGCCTCCTCGAAGAGCACCGTCTCCTTGTTGAGGAGCGGGTGTACGCGGTGCAGGCGCTCGCGCCCGAGCGCCGAGCGCGCCTTGCGCAGCGCGAAGTCCGACAGCAGGCCGAAGCCCTTGATCGGCTCGCGCATCGCGCGGGTCACGTCGGTGATCTCGCGCCCCGGCCCCTGCATGCCGGCGAGCGCGACGAAGCAGCGCAGCGTCTCGTTGGTGCCCTCGAACACCATGTGCACGCGGGCGTCGCGCAGCAGGCGCTCCCACGGGTGATCGGCCATGTACCCGAGGCCGCCGGCGATCTGCGCCGCCTCGTTGGCGACGCGCCAGGCGGTCTCGCTGCCGAGCACCTTGCAGATCGCGCTCTCGATCGACCACTCGGCGGTCCCGCCGTCGATCAAGCCGGCCGTCGCGTACAGCGCGCTCTCCAGCGCGAACGTGTCGACCATCATCCGGGCGATCTTGTCCTTGATGAGGCCGAACCCTCCGATGGCGCGGCCGAAGGCGCGCCGCTCGGCCGCGCGCGCGACCGACATCGAGACCAGCCGCTTGCAAAGGCCGACGCACTGCGCAGCCAGCGCCACGCGTCCGCCGTCGAGCACCTGGGTGGCCACCTTGAATCCACGCCCGACCTCGCCGAGCACGTTGCCGGACGGCACCCGCGCCGCCTCGAGTCGCACCGACGTCGTCGCGGAGCCGCGCACGCCGAGCGTCGGCCATGGCTCGGACGAGATCACGCCGTGGCCACGCTCGACGAGGAACGCGGTGATCCGGGGCTTCACCCCCTCCTCGGCCGGGGAGGTGCGCGCGAAGACGGTGAACACGTCGGCGGTGGCGCCGTTGGTGACCCACAGCTTGGAGCCGTCGACGATCCAGCCCTCGCCCTCGGGCGAGCGCTCGGCGCGCGTTTGGATGGCGGCGGCGTCGGTGCCCGCGGTCGCCTCGGTGAGCGCGAAGCCCGCCAGCCACTCGCCGGCGGCGAGCCGGGGGAGGTACTTGCGCTTCTGCGTGTCGGTGCCGAAGAAGAGCAGCGCGTCGAGGCCAATCGACTGGTGGGCCGCGACGGTCAGCGCGATCGACGAGTCGACGGTGGCGAGCTCCTGGATGACGCGCGCGGCGCCCGCGCGGCCGAGCCCGAGCCCGCCGTGCTCGCGCGGGACGGTGGCCCCGAACACGCCGATCTCGCGGAGGGTGCGCAGATCGTCCTCGGCGATGCGCCCCTCGCGATCGATGGCGGCAGAGTCGACGCGCTCGCCGAAGCGGCGGACGGCGCCCACGATGCGCTCGATGGCGTCGCGCCCCTCGGGCTGCGGCTCGGGCCAGGGCGAGACGAGCTCCTCCGCGATGACGCCGTGGAAGAGGGATTTCATGAAGGACTGTTCGGGCATCGGACGCTCGGCGGTCGAGGGTGTCGGCTACTTCTCGGGACGGGTCGGCAGGCGGACGATGTTGGTCGCGGCGGCGGGGTCGACCTCGCGCGCCTCACGTTGCCATGGGTACTTGATGCGCGAGTGGTACATGTTCACCAGCGTGTCGGCCATGCGCAGGGTGAGCTGGCGGAGGTCCTGCGCGTCGAGCCCGCACTCGTCGAGCTGACCGGCCTTCAGCTTCGTGAAGAGCACGCGCTGGATCATCTCTTCGAACTTCTTGCGATCGGGCGGGTCGATGGTGCGCGAGGCGGCCTCGATGGAGTCGACCAGCATGAGGATCGCGGTCTCCTTCGTCTGGGGCTTCATCCCTGGGTAGCGGAAGTGATCCTCGCCGAGGCCCTTCGGGTTCCCCTGCTCGAGGCACTTGTGCCAGAAGTACTCGACCACCTGCGTGCCGTGGTGGGTGTAGGCGAACTCCACCACCGGCTCGGGGACGCCGCCGTCGCGGAGGATCTTCGTGCCCTGCACCACGTGGGCCATGATCGCATCGGCGGAGACGTCGGGCTCGAGCTCTTCGTGCGGCGAGCGCTCGCCGGGCGAGAGGTTCTCGACGAAGTACTTCGGCTGAATCGTCTTGCCGAGGTCGTGGTAGTAGGCGCCGCAGCGGGTGAGCAGCGCGTCGGCGCCGATCGAGCTGGCCGCCGCCTCGGCGAGGTTCGCCATCGCGCGGCAGTGCTCCCACGAGCCCGGCGCCTCGCGCGCCATCTTCTGCAGGAGCGGCTGCTCGAGATCGGTCAGATCGAGGAGGCGATCGCGCCCCACCGCGCCGAGCAGGCGCTCGGCCGGCTCGCGCAGGAGCACCGCCAGCGCGCCCGCGAGCACGCCGCCGCCGAGGCAGGCGATGATCGCCGAGTCGCTGCCGCGCCGCAGATCGGCCCAAACGGCGAGGCTCCCGTCGAGGCCGAGGGTCGTCGCGAGCCACACCACGAGCCCCGCGAAGGACGCGAGCGTGCCGGCGACGAGCATCTGCCGCGGGTGCTTGCGATCGCGGAAGGCGAGCGACGACGCCATGCCGCGCGTCAGCAGCACGATCAGGAGCAGCACGTCGAAGCGCAGCAGGCTCGCGGCGAAGAACCCGAGCACCACGTTGATGATGAAGGCGGTGCGACGATCGAGGTACAGGCACGCCCACAGCGGCACGGTGGACATCGGCAGCCAGTACTCGGGCAGCGCCGTGAACAGGAGCAGCGCCTTGGCGAGAACCAGCAGGGCGAGCATGGTGGCGAACACGCCGAGCTGCGTGCGGAGCAACCGCGCCGTGCTCGGCCCGTAGCGGCGCAGGAACGTGCCGACGAGCGCCGAGAGCGTGAAGGAGACCAGCGCGATGCCAGACACCCGCAGCGCCGAGGCGCCGCCGCGAGCGGCCTCGTAGCCGACGGCGATGCGGTGCGCCTCGACGTCCTCGCGCAGCACGGTGCCGCGGGGGACGATCACGCGTCGGTACTCGACCCGCGCGCGGGTGACGTCGTCGAGCGACTGCAGCAGCTGCGGCGAGTAGGGGACGCGGATGGTGTAGGCGGCGGCGTCGCCGAACCGCGGCGGGCCGCGGCGCACGAGGAGATCCGCGCTCCAGAACAGCGTGAACAGCGCCGCGAATACGACGCTGAGGATGGTCCCGGCGACCGCTCCTCCAAACAGTCGCGTCCGGAGCACGGGGCCTGATTACCACATGCCGCGGGGCGAATCCGCCTCCTCGGCTGGACCGAGACGGCGAGGCCGCGAGGCGGCGCGACCGGCCGCTCAGCCCCTGGCGCAGAAGCCTTCGTAGTCGATGTAGCCGTTGATCGTCGGGTTCGGGCCGCACGCGGGGCAGCGCGGATCGCGGCGCACCTTCAGCTCGCGGAACTTCATGTTCATCGAGTCGTAGGTGAGCAGGCGGCCGACGAGCAGGCTGCCCTTGCCGAGCAGCAGCTTGATGGCCTCGGTCGCCTGAACGACGCCCACCGCGCCCGGCAGGATGCCGAGCACGCCGGCCTCCTGGCACGACGGGGCGAGGTGGGGCGGGGGCGGCTCGGGGTACATGCACCGGTAGCAGGGGCCCTCGAACGGCTTGAACGTGGTGACCTGGCCGTCGAAGCGGAAGATCGAGCCGTGGACCACCGGGATCTCGTGCAGGAGCGACGCGTCGTTGACGAGGTAGCGCGTCGGGAAGTTGTCGCAGCCGTCGACGATGACCTGCCACGGGCCGCCGTGGCCTTCGCCGGAGAGGATCCGGTCGGCGTTCTCGCTGGTGAGGCGCTCCTTATACGAGACGACCTTCACGTCGGGGTTGAGGTCGGCGAGCGCCTTCGCCGCGCTCTCGACCTTCGGCATGCCGAGGCGGCTCGTGGCGTGGAGGATCTGCCGCTGGAGGTTCGACGCGTCGACGGTGTCGGCGTCGACCAGGCCGATGGTGCCGACGCCGGCGGCCGCGAGGTACAGCGCCGCCGGCGAGCCGAGGCCACCGGCGCCGAGCAGCAGCACGCGGGACTTCAGGAGCCTCGCCTGACCGTGCTCGCCGACCTCCGGGAGCAACAGATGACGACCGTACCGATCGCGCTGGGCGTCGGTCAGCTGCGGCGGGGTCTCCATCGGGTAGCCGAGGTCCTTCCACCGCACGAAGCCGGGGTTGGCCGACTCGACGTTGGAGTAACCGAGCTCCGCGAGCGTCTTGGCCGCGAGCGCGCTGCGCGTGCCGCCGGCGCAGTACAGGACGATCGGCGCGCTCTTGTCGGGGAGCTTCTGCTCGACCTGGATCTCGAGGAAGCCGCGCGGGATGGAGAGCGCGCCGGGGATGAACCCCGCGCGGAACTCCTCCTTCTCGCGGACGTCGACCAGGGTCATCGGCGCCTTGCGCTCGATGCGCCGCTTCAGCTCCTCGAGCGAGACTTCGCGGATGGACTTGCGGATTCCGGCGATGAGGTCGGCGTAGGTCTGAGCCATTGCGTGAAGGGATGTCTACTATAGTGAACGGGTTACGTCGAGCGCGGCGGGGCAGCACGGACGCGTCGCGAGCGGCACGAGCGGCACGAGACATCCACGGATGAGGTCGGCGCGGCAGGCGAGGGCGCCCGCGCCGCGATCGCCTGCGGGACTAGAAAGCGCCGGCGATGCCGAGGCCGGCGAACGTCGGGCCAGGCGTGATCTGCAGGCCGGTCTTGTGCTCGGCCTTCTTCTGGCCGGTGAAGTACCAGACGAGACCGCCGACGACCGCGGCCGCGCCGACGCCCGCGACGACCCAGCCGACCGTGCGCGTGCTGGCCGCTGCTTCGCCGTCGTCCTTCAGCGACAGGCAGAGGTCGCGGTTCCGGACGCTGGTGTTGCAGCCGGCGTTGTTGAACGCGTCTTGCTTCTCGGACACGGTCTTGTTGGCGCCGAGGCCGACGATGCCGCCGACGACGAGGAGCGCGCCGCCCGCGCCGACGACGATCCACGGGGCGATGCCGGGGCCGCCGCCCGGCGCCGCGGTGGTGGTCGGCGCCGCGGTCGCGGTGGCCGTCGGCTCCGCGGTCGCGGTGGTCACGGCGGTGCCGGTGCCGGTCGCCGTGGTGGTCGGCGCGGTGTCGGTCCCGGCGGGCGAGGTCGGCTCGCCCGGGACCTTCTTCGAGAGGTTGGCGATCTTCTGATCGAGCTGATCGAGCTCGTCGCCCGTGGGCTTGCCGCGGGCCCGATACAGCTTGTAGGCCTCGACGGCCGCGGCGTACTGCGCGTCCTTCTCGTAGGCACGGCCGAGGTTCTTCAGCAGGAGCGGCCGGTTGCAGGCGCGCTTGTACGCGTCCTTGTAGTACTTGATCGCGTCGGTGTAGTTCGACGTGTCCTCGGCCTTGACGGCGAGCTTGAAGAGGGTCTGCGCCTCCTCGTCGTCGGCCTTCGAGGGCTTGCAGGCGGCGCCCTCGGGCGGCGGCCAACCCGGCTCCTTGATGGCCTGGGCAAGGACCGGCCCGATGCCCACGCCCCCGAGCGACGTCGTCAAGACCAGAAGCCAAGGAACGAAGCTGCGGACGCGCATGACGTGGCCATCTCCCCGTGCAGGACTCGACGCGTCACTCCTACCACAGCTGCGCCTGCCGGCGAAATCGCGACCGAACATGACGCCTGTCGTTCGTCCCGAGGGAGCCGGCTCCCGAACTCGGATAAGCTGCCCCCCCAGAGTCGCCCCCCCGGCACCCGGGAGGGCGCGGCGTCGAGCCTGACGAGAGAGAACGAGAAGAACGAACGATGCTCCCCGAGCACAAGCAAGTCCTGGTCGTCGACGACGAGGCCAACCTGCGCAAGGTGCTGGTCGCGCAGCTGTCGCGCGACGGCTACGAGGTCCACTCCGTCGAGGACGGCGAGGCCGCCAGGGAGTTCCTCGGCGAGCACCACATCGATCTGGTGATCACCGATCTGCGCATGCCGCGCGTCGACGGCATGGAGCTGCTGCGGTGGGCGCTCGACGACGATCCCGAGCGGCCCGTCGTGATGATCACCGCGCACGGCACCGTCGACACCGCCGTCGAGGCGCTCAAGCTCGGGGCGTTCGACTACATCACGAAGCCCTTCGACAAGGACGAGCTCCGCCGCATCGTCGCCAAGGCGCTCAAGACGCGCGATCTCGCGGGCGCCGAGTTCGCGCTCCCCGTCGCCCCGCAGACCTCCGGCGGCCCGCCCGGCCGCTTCCGGATCATCGGCCAGAGCCCGCAGATCCAGGAGGTCTACGCGGTCATCGAGAAGGTCGCCGACACGCCGACGTCGGTCCTCATCACGGGCGAGAGCGGCACCGGCAAGGAGCTCGTCGCCCGCGCGCTCCACGAGAGCTCCTCGCGCAAGGACAAGCCGTTCATCCGGCTGAACTGCGCGGCGATCCCCAAGGACCTCATGGAGGCCGAGCTGTTCGGCTACGAGCGCGGCGCCTTCACCGGCGCGGTCTCCAGCAAGCCCGGCAAGTTCGAGCTCGCCCACGGCGGCACGCTGTTCCTCGACGAGATCGGCGAGATCCCGGTGGAGATGCAGGTGAAGCTCCTGCGCGCCCTCCAGGAGAGCGAGTTCGAGCGGGTCGGCGGCATCAAGACCATCTCGGTCGACGTCCGGCTGGTCACCGCCACCAACCGCGATCTGAAGGACATGATCGGCAAGGGACAGTTCCGCGAGGACCTGTTCTACCGGCTCAACGTGGTGCCCATCCACCTGCCGGCGCTCCGCGAGCGCGTGAGCGACATCCCGCTGCTCGTCGAGCACTTCCTCGTCAAGTTCAACGAGCGGCTGCGCAAGAAGATCGAGGGCAGCACCGCCGACTCGATCGCCAAGCTCGTCTCCTACCCCTGGCCGGGCAACATCCGCGAGCTCGAGAACGTCATCGAGCGCGCGGTGCTGTTCTGCGACGACACCCGCCTCGGCGTGCGCGATCTCACCCCGGAGGTCCGCGGCGACGGGCGGGTCTCGGCCACGCCGATCCCCGGCACGGTCGCCGCGACGTCCTCCGAGCCCTCCGGCTCCACCTCGACGGTCGAGGGCGGTCTCCGCGAGCAGGTGCGCGCTGCGATGGCGCGCCTCGAACGCGACCTCATCGTGCGGGCGCTGCAGCAGACCAACAGCAACGTCACCCGCGCGGCGCGCCTGCTGAAGATCTCCCGCAAGGGGCTCCAGCTGAAGATGAAGGAGCTCGGGCTGCGAGAGCAGACCTGAGGATCGGTACCGGGAGATGGACCTGCTCGCGGGCGCGACGTTCAGCTGGTGCGTCGTCTACGTCCTGCTCGCGAGCTTCTTCGGCCTCCAGGGCTCGCGTCGCGCGGCGCACCGCGACATCTACGTGGTGTTCGCCGTCGCCTGCGTCGCCGTCGCCGGGTACACCGCGTGCAACGGCCTGCAGATCCACTTCAAGGATCCGATGCGCGCCGCGACGTGGGGTCAGCGCGGCTTCGCGATCGCTCCCATCGCGGGCACGCTGATCTTCCACGCGTCGTTGCTGTACGGCGAGATCGAAGCGCCGACGCGCCGTCGCTCCCTGGCCGTGGCCTACGCCTTGGCCGCCCTCGTCACGGGGCTGACGCTGCTCGACGTCATGCACTGCCACGAAGGCGGCGCGCTCGGATGGCTCTGCCGCGAAGGCGCCGGCGTGCGACGGCTCAGGCTCGGAGGGTCGGGCCCGCTCCAGTACGATCACCTGCAGTTCTTCGCGTCGCGGCTACAACCGTTCGGCGATGCGGTCATGCTCACCCCGGTGTTGGCGAGCACCGTCCTGTTCGTACGGTCCTACATCGCCGGAAAGCGCGAGGCGCTCTACGCGTGCGTCGGCGGCTTCGTCCTCGCCGCGACGGCGGTGAACGACGTGGTGACGATGGCGCTCGCTGCCAGGGTGGCGGAGAACGCGCGCTACGACTCGGTCTTCCTCGTCGAGCACGGCTTCTCCGTCTTCGCGCTCGGCCTCTCGTTCACGCTCCTCGCGCGCCACGAGCGCGTGTCCGACGAGCTCGCGATCAAGGGCACCGAGCTGCGCCGCCGCGCGCGCCAGCTCCGGAAGGCCTACGAGGAGCTGCGCGCCGCGCAGCAGGAGCTCGTGCGCAAGGAGCAGCTCGCCCTGGTGGGCGAGCTCGCCGCCGTCATGTCGCACGAGGTCCGCAACCCGCTCGCGATCATCTCCAACGCGATCGCCGCGCTGCGCCGCGACACCACCTCCGCGGACGATCGCGCCACGCTGCTCGCCATCCTCGAGGAGGAGACCGAGCGGCTCAACCGCCTCGTCGGCGATCTGCTCCGGTACGCCCGCCCCCTCAACGTCGAGCGGCAGCGCATCGATCTCGACGCGATCCTCACGCGCGCCATGGAGCTCGCGCGGCAGCACGTCAACGTGCGCATCGAGACCGAGGTCGCCTGGCAGCGCGGCCGGGACGGCGACGGCGCCCCCGAGCAGCCCCCCGTCTACGGCGACGCGAACATGCTGCGGCAGGTGTTCGACAACCTGGTGCAGAACGCGTGTCAGGCGATGTCGAGCGGCGGGACGTTGACGCTCCGCGCGCACGCCGCGACAGAGGACGGCACCGAGGGCGTGACGGTGGAGGTCTGCGACACTGGCGAGGGCATGGACACGCAGGTGCGTTCGCGCGCCGGCACGCCCTTCTTCACCACCCGTCCCGGCGGCACCGGCCTCGGCCTCGCGATCTGCGACCGCATCGTCACCGCGCACGGAGGCGTGCTCGCGATCAAGAGCCGCTCGGGCGAAGGCACCGTCGTCAGCGTGTTCCTGCCGACGAACCGCACCAGCGAGACGCCGGCGCTGCGCAGCTCGCACCCGCCGTCGACCCGCACCTCCACGCTGCCACCGAGCGCGGGCGGAGAGTCTCTATGAGCCGCGGTCGCCCCGGCCGGGGCGCATCGGGTCCCAAGGCGAACAACCCCTACGCCCGCGCCGACGCGAACACGCTGCGCGCGCGCAAGGAGGGCTACCCGGCCCGCTCGGTGTACAAGCTCGAGGAGATCGATCAGCGCTGCCGGCTGTTTCGCCAGGGTCAACGCGTGCTCGACCTCGGGTGCGCGCCCGGCTCGTGGCTGCTCTACGCCGCCAAGCGGGTCGGGGGCGGCGGGCGCGTCCGCGGCATCGACCTGCAGCCGCTGCAGATCGCGATGCCGAAGAACGCGATCGCGATGGCCGGCGACGCGCTCGACCCGTCGCCGGAGGTCGAAGCCTTCCTGGCCGAGGGCGCCCCCTACGACGTGGTGATCTCCGACATGGCGCCCTCCACGTCGGGCACCCCCTTCGCCGATCAGGCCCGCAGCGCCGAGCTCGTCGAGCGCACCCTCGATGTGGCCGAGCGGTGGCTCTCGCCCGGCGGGTCGTGGGTCGCCAAGCTGTTCATGAGCGAGGCCCTCGTCGACCTGCGCAAGCGCGTCCGGTCGATGTTCGAAGAGGAGCGGGTGATCCGTCCCGAGGGGACACGGACGGTGAGCTTCGAGGTCTTTCTCGTGGGGCTGCGGAAGAAGGCGCCCGCGTCCGTCGCTCCGACGGGCGCGCCCGGCCGGTGACGAGTTCGACCGTTCACGTTGACGACACGGGCGTCGCCCCGTAGAACGTCGCCCGCCCGGGTGGCAACTGGAGGAACGCGCGTTCCTCCGGGAGCACGCCGCGGGGGATCCCGTCCGTAGTCGGCCGGCCCCTCGACCCGGGCACGAACAGCGGCGTCGCCGCTGCACGGCCACGAGCGCAACCCGCGAAACAGGCGAGACCAGGAGAGACGATGAGCCGCTTTCAGTTCACCTCGGAGTCCGTGACCGAGGGACATCCCGACAAGGTTTGCGACGCGATCAGCGATGCCGTGCTCGACGGCATCCTCGCCCAGGACAAGAAGGCGCGCGTCGCCTGCGAGACGCTCGTGAAGACCGGCATGGCCGTGGTCGCCGGCGAGATCACCACGTCCGCCTGGGTCGACATGCCCGTCCTCATCCGCGAGACCATCCGCGAGATCGGGTACACCGACTCCTCGATGGGCTTCGACGCCAACACCTGCGCGGTGCTCACGGCGATCGAGAAGCAGTCGCCCGACATCTCGCAGGGCGTCACCGAGGGCGAGGGGCTCCACAAGGAGCAGGGCGCCGGCGATCAGGGCCTGATGTTCGGCTTCGCCTGCGACGAGACCCCCGAGCTGATGCCGATGCCCATCCAGATGGCGCACAAGCTCGCCAAGCGCCTCGCCGAGGTCCGCAAGAAGCAGATCGGCGGCGTCGACTGGCTCCGGCCCGACGGCAAGACCCAGGTCACCGTCGAGTACGAGGAGGAGGGCCGGCCCTCGCGCATCGACGCGATCGTCATCTCCACCCAGCACGCCGAGAGCGCGAAGCTCAAGACGATCAAGGAGGCGATGAACGACCTCGTGATCGCGAACGTCGTGCCCAAGGGCCTGATCGACGCCAAGACGAAGATCCACATCAACCCGACGGGCCGCTTCGTCATCGGCGGTCCCTACGGCGACGCCGGCCTCACCGGCCGCAAGATCATCGTCGACACCTACGGCGGCATGGGCCGTCACGGCGGCGGCGCGTTCTCCGGCAAGGATCCGTCGAAGGTCGACCGCTCGGCCGCGTACTACGCGCGCTTCGTCGCCAAGAACCTCGTCGCCGCCAAGCTGGCGACCCGCGTCGAGGTCCAGATCGCGTACGCCATCGGCGTCGCCAAGCCGGTCGGCGTCTACGTCCGCACGTTCGGCACCGGCGTCGTCGCCGACGAGCTCATCGCCGAGTACGTGATGAAGAACTTCGACATGCGCCCGCGCGCCATGATCGAGGAGCTGAACCTGCTCCGCCCGATCTACAAGGCGACCTCCAGCTACGGCCACTTCGGCCGCAAGGAGTTCCCCTGGGAGAAGACCGATCGCGCCGCGAAGATCGCCGCCGACTTCGCCAAGCACCTCAAGGGCAAGGACCAGAACGGCAAGGGCGGGCGCAAGTCGCGCACGTCGATGACCCGCATCAGCGCCTGATCGGCCCTGTGTGCTTCGACGCCCTCGTCGTCCTCGCGGGTGGCGGGGGCGTCGTCGATTTGGGTCCAGAGTCCAGGGTCTAGAGTCTAGAGCCCGAGACCCGAGAGCGAGACCGCGTCGACTCGTCGACGGTCACCACCCGTCGCGCGGCTCCGACTCTAGACCCTGGACTCTGGACCCAGGGTCGAGAGTCTAGAGCCCGAGATCCGAGAGCGAGACCGCGTCGACTCGTCGTCGGTCACCACGCGTCGCGCGACTCCGACTCTAGACTCTAGACTCTAGACTCTAGACTCTAGACGACGACTCAATCGAGCCGGATCTTCACCGTGTCCCGCGGCTCGTCGCGCGTCAGGCGCTCGATCACCGACGAGAGCAGCGGGAAGGCGCGCATCAGGTCCTCGCGCCGGGGCAGCTCGAAATCGAGGAAATCGAAGCCCGGGGCGACCGTGCAGCCACACAACGTGTAGCGCTCTCCGAGTGGGACGGCGGCCTGCCAGATCCCGGCGCGCACCACGAACTGCGGGAGCTCGCCGCCCGCGACGTCGGCTCCCAGGCGATGCACGGCGTGGAAGCCCGATGCGTCGACGGTGTGCAGCTCGAGCGGATCGCCGCCGTAGAAGTGCCAGACCTCGTCGCTCGCCACACGATGCAGCGCGGAGAACTCACCGGAGGGCAGGAGGTAGTAGATCGCCGTGCTCGCCGACCGGGTGCCGCCAGGGTGCCGGAGGCCGCCGACGGTCAGCAGGCTGCGGAAGGTCTCCCGGAAGTAGCCGCCCTCCGGGTGCGGCTCGAGGTCGAGCCGTCGGACGATGGCCTCGGCGTCGGGATGCAGGCGAGCCTTCATGTCCCTCGTCGTACCCCACGCCGACGTGTCGGCAAACCGGAGAAGGAGGACACGCGCAGCGCGTTGGAGATTTCCCCACGAAAGCGAACGCGGGACCCGTACACTTCGGCGATATGCGCCGCCGTCTCCTCCTTGCCCCCGCGCTCTTCGCCCTCGTCGCCTTCGCGTCCGCCACGCAGGACGCGCGCGCCGGTTGGCCGCCGCCGCCAGGCGCGACGACCGAGCAGCTGAAGGATCCGGCGAACTGGCCGACCGATCCGGACTACGGCCCGAAGAAGGACGGCAAGCCGGACATCAACGGCACCGGCGGCGACTGGGTGAAATGGTCGTGGATCCCGCCGCGTCCCGCGGGGTTCACCAACTTCCGCAAGAGCGAGACGGCCAGCGGCATGTCGGCCGACGTCGCGTGGACGTACACCGTCGGCGACCCGCGGACGAAGATCGCGGTCCTCGACAGCGGCATCAAGTGGGACGCCTCCGATCTCGTGCACACCGCCGCGCTGAACGAGAAGGAGCTCGTCAACGCCAAGCCGCTCGACAAGGACGGCAAGCCGTGCGGCGGCGAGGGCGATCTCGCCGGCTTCGACTGCAACGGCGACGGCCTCTTCGATCTGTACGACTACGAGGTCAGCAAGAAGGTCCAGACCAAGGCGGGCGTCGTCGATTTCAAGGACGCCAACGCCAACTCCATCCTCGATCCCGGCGACCTGATCGTGCTCTTCAGCGACAAGGTCGACGACGACGGCAACGGGTTCACCGACGACATCTGCGGCTGGGACTTCCTCAAGGACGACAACGACGCGTACGACGACACGCGCTACGGCCACGGCACCGGCGAGGCCCACGACTCGACCGCCGAGGGCAACAACGGGCAGGGCGGCATCGGCTTCTGCCCGAAGTGCCGGCACATCCCGCTGCGCGTCGGCGACAGCTTCATCGTCGACGTGCAGGACTACGCGCAGGCGGTCACCTACGCCGCCGACAACGGCGTGAAGGTCGTCCAGGAGGCGCTCGGCTCGGTCAACCAGTCGAACCTCTCGCGCGCCGCGATGGATCTCGCGTGGAAGAAGGGCGTGGTGATCATCGCGTCCGCCGCCGACGAGAACAGCCGTCACCACAACATGCCGGCGACGGCGAACCACACGCTGATCGTCCACGCCATCCAGAAGGATCGCGGCGAGCCCGCGCAGTCGGGCACCTTCTTCGCCTTCCACCCGTGCTCGAACTTCGGCGGGCAGATCCCGCTGTCGGCGTCGGGTAGCGGCTGCGCCTCCGAGGCGACCGGCAACTTGAGCGGCATCGCCGGCCTCGTGTACTCGATGGGCTTCCAGAAGAAGCTCACGCCGGAGCTCTCCGCCGGCGAGGTCGAGCAGCTCCTGAAGATGAGCGCCGATCTGATCGACGTCCCCGAGTCGTACGACGAGTCGCACCCCGACTACGATCCGACGCGCTACTACCCGTCGAAGCCGACGTTCTCGCAGCGCTTCGGCTACGGCCGCGTCAACGCGGGCGGCGCGGTGAAGATGGTCGCCGAGGGGAAGATCCCGCCGGTCGTCGATCTGGTCTCGCCGCAGCTCTTCGAGGTCGTCTACCCGCAGCGCGTCACCGGCGACGTGCCGATCAAGGGCGTCATCAAGGCGCGGGCAGGGGTCACCTTCGAGGGCACGATCCAGTGGGCCCCCGGCGTCGAGCCCGACGAGAGCCAGTGGCAGACGGTCAGCACGATCCCGGCGCAGACCGGCGGCGGCGACGGCCTCGGCGCCGACGGCACCCCGCTCGGGTTCCTGAAGGTCAAGGACCTGAAGATCGACAACATGAAGAAGGCCGACGGCACCGTCGACCCGAAGGCCGAGCGCGAGAACCGCTACACGATCACCGTCCGCGTGCAGGTGACCGCGACCTATCCCGGCGGCGCCGGCACGGCGAAGGGCGAGGCGCGCCGTCCGATCTACATCCACGACGATCCGACGCTGCTTCCCGGCTTCCCGAAGTTCCTCGGCGCCTCGGGCGAGGCCTCGCCGCGCCTGGTCGACATCGACGGCGACGGCAAGCGCGACATCCTCTATCCGACCTCCGACGGCGTGCTCCACGCGTTCCGCGCCGACGGCTCCGAGCTCCCCGGCTGGCCGTTCCGCACGCGCAACATCGACGGCCTCCAGCCCGACAAGAAGGAGGCGTCGGCGTTCGTCCAGAACTACCTGGGCGGCACGAACAGCTGGACCAGCGGCGCGATGAGCGTCGACCTCGCGCGCGAGACGCTCATGTCCGCGCCGGCGATCGGCGACATCGACGGCGACGGCAAGGACGACATCCTCTTCGGCACCTGGCCGGGCACCATCTACGCCATCCACAAGGACGGCACCGCGGTGGCCGGTTGGCCCAAGCGCCTGCCCGACGTGCCCTCGTGCCCGCGCGGCGATCAGCCGAAGCTGCCCGACGGCGTCGCCTGCATGGACACCGCGCACGGGCTCGCGCGCGGCGCGTTCGCCGGCGTCACCCTCGTGGACATGAACAAGGACAAGAAGCTCGATGTGGTCGTCGCCGCCTTCGACGGCCACGTCTACGTCTTCGACGGCGCGGGCAAGGACCTCCCCGGCTTCCCGGTCCTCGTCGACTACGTCGGCCCGCTCGAGCGCGAGAAGCGCGTCTCGCGCGTGGTCACCACGCCGGCGGTCGGCGACATGACCGGCGACGGCATCCCCGAGATCGCCGTCGGGTCCAACGAGTACATCGGCAACGGCGGCAACGTCGGCGCGTTCTTCCTCATCGACGGCCGCGGCACGGCCACGCCGGGCGGCAGTCCGTTCGTCGAGGGCTGGCCGGTCTCGGTGGGCAGCTTCAAGCTGTTCCCGCTCGTCGGCGAGGGCATCGTCAGCGCCGGCATGATGGCCGACGTCAACGGCGACGGCGTGCCCGAGGTCATCTTCCACGGCACCGGCGCGGCGCCGGTGGTGCTGCCGCTGCACCCGCAGAAGCCCGCCGTCGTCGGCGGCAACTTCCCGAACGCCGTCGCCACGCTCGACCCGCAGTTCGGCGAGAACTTCGAGAGCCAGAAGAACCTGCCGGGCAACAACTTCATCGCGGTGTTCTCGCAGCCGTCGGTCGGCGATCTCAACCAGGACGGCAAGCCCGACGTCATCGCGCTCGGCGCGTCGTTCACCCTCGCGCTGTCGCTCTCCTCCTCCGAGCGGCAGGAGTACGAGCAGCAGGTCGCCTTCTGGAACTCCGCCGACGTGCGCGACTGCTCGAGCGGCGCGTCGGGCAAATGCACGTTCATGTTCCCCGGCTCGCCGACGATCACCGAGGACTACACGTTCTTCCACAACGCGACGGTCGCGGACGTGAGCGGCGACGACTACCCCGAGACGATCCTCGGCACCGGCGGCTACTACGTGCGCGCGGTCGACGCGTGCGGCCGCGAGGCGCCCGGGTTCCCCAAGTTCACCGGCCAGTGGATCATCCCGTCGCCGGCGGTCGGCGATCTCGACGGCGACGGCAAGCTCGAGGTGGTGACCGGCACGCGCGACGGCTGGCTGTACGCGTGGCGCACCGAGGGCCGCGAGGACGGCGTGCTCGAGTGGCCGACCCACCACCACGACAACCAGAACACCGGCAACTACGCGACGCCGATCGACTTCCCGAAGGCGCACAAGGCGGCCAAGGAGCTCGATCTCGCGACCTGCAAGAAGCCCGATGCCGTCAACCCGACGCCCGCCGCGGAGCCCGAGGCGAGCGGGTTCTGTGGCTGCCGCGTGCCGGGCGGCTCGACGACGACGGCGGGCGGCGCGCTGGCGGCGCTCGGACTCGCGCTCGCGGTGGCGCGACGTCGCCGGTCGTGAGAGTCATCAGTCATCAGTCGTCAGTCGTCAGTCCAAGAGACGTCTGGTGAGTCTCCGTCGCGTCAGCGCTCCCGAGGAGCGGCGGAACGAACCGCACTCGCGCGGCCCGTCTCGGCTGACGACTGACGACTGAAGACTGACGACTCCAAACGAAACGCCCGAAGCGCGCGAGGCGCTCCGGGCGTTCGATCACGACGGCGATTCGATCAGAGGACCGGATCGGGCTTCACGCCCTTCTTCGCCGCGGCGTCGCAGCCGAGCTTCGCGTCGGTCTTCTTGCCCTTGACCTTGAGGATCGCGAACTGCACGCGGCGGTTCTTCTCCTTCGCCTCGGGCGTGCCGGCCGCGTCTTCGGGGCAGTACTCGCCGTAGCCCTTGCCGCGGAGCTTCTTCGCGTCGACGCCGCGCTTCACGAGCGCCTCGACGACGGCCTTGGCGCGCGCGTCGGTCAGCTTGAGGTTGGCCTTCTCCTCGCCGTCGTGGTCGGCGTGACCCGCGACCTCGATCAGGTCGATGTCGCCGCCCGACTTCTTGATGACTTCGGCGATCTCGTCGAGGAGCTTGTCGGAGTCCTTCTCGATGGTGGCCTCGCCCTTGTCGAACATGATCTTCTCTTTGATCTTGATCTCGCTGCCGACGATCTCGACCTTGGAGACGGGCGCGATGGCCATCTTGGGCGCCTCGGGGCAGCCGTTCTTGGCGGCGTCGTCGTTCGCCTTGCCAGCCTTGTCCTTGCAGGCGTCCTTGTCGTCGGGGATGCCGTCGCCGTCGGTGTCGGCGGGCGGGGGCGGGGTCGCGGCGACGGGCGAGGCAGTGGGCGCCGCGGGCTCGCCGGTGCCGGCAGAGACGGAGGCCTTGCAGCCGAACGCCAGAACGAAGGCCGCGATGGAAACGGTGAGACCGTGACGAATGGAGTGCATGGCTTCTTCCTTTTTCTCTCGTTGCGGAGAGGGCGGCGCTCGGCGCCGCGGTCGCGGTCGCGAACATACACCCGTTGGTCCCTCAAGGGGAGGAGGCAAACCGCTCGCTGACCGAACGCAGCGACGGACGAAGAACGCCGCTCCGCATTCAACGATTACAGTGAGGACTACGGGCCGCAGCCGGCAGCCTTTGCGCGGCCGGAGCACCGCCGGGTGCACGATCAGGGAATCGACACCCGCCCGTGCCGCAGCAATCCCTCGGCGAGGAGCGCCTTTCGCGCGCGCCGTGCGCTCTCGGCGAGCAGTACGCTGCGCAGGCGGTCGTAGGCGCGATCGAGATCGTCGTTCACCACGAGGTAGTCGAAGAGCGCGTAGTTCTCGATCTCTTTCTGGGCCTTCGACAGGCGCTTCTGCACCGTCGGCTCGTCGTCGGTGGCGCGCCCGCGCAGGCGTCGCTCCAGTTCGTCCATCGAGGGCGGCAGGATGAACACCGCCACCGCCTCGGGGACCTTCGCGCGGATCTGCCGCGCGCCCTGGTAATCGATGTCGAACAGGATGCCCGAGGCGTTGGCCTCCCGCGCGCGCTCGATCTCGGCGAACGACGTGCCGTAGTAGTTGCCGTGGACCTCGGCCCACTCGGCGAACGCGCCCTCGGAGACCAGGCGGCGGAAGGTGCCGACGTCGACGAAGTGGTACTCGCGACCGTCGGTCTCGTTCGAGCGCGGCGTGCGCGTCGTGTGCGAGACCGAGAAGGCGAGGGCGGGGAACTCCGCGCGCAGGCGGTTGCACAGCGTCGTCTTCCCGGCGCCCGACGGCGACGAGATGATCAGCAGCAGGAAGTCTTCCGCGCCGGCCCGCAGCTCGCCGAGGACGTCGTGAGACATGGGCCGCGGAGCATACGCGATGGGCGAGCCAGGCGCGACGTCGCTCTCGCGACGGCGCGTCACTCCACGTTCTGCACCTGCTCGCGCATTCTCTCGAGCTCGCTCTTCGTCTCGACGACCAGGTGCGCGACCTCGGCGTCCTGCGCTTTGCTTCCGATGGTGTTGACCTCGCGGACCATCTCCTGCAGCAGGAAATCGAGCCGGCGCCCGCACGCCTCCTTGCTGCCGAAGAGCGCCTCGAACTGAGTGCAGTGAGACGAGAGGCGGGTGAGCTCCTCGGACACGTCGCTGCGATCGGCCAAAAGGGCGATCTCCTGCTCCAGACGACCGGGATCGAGCGGCACCTCGGCGCCGACCAGCCGCGCGATGCGGCCGCGCAGGCGCTTGTGGTAGCCCTCGACGAGCATCGGCGCGCGCGAGCCGATCGCGTCGGCGGCGCGCCGGACGGCGCCGAGCCGCACGCGCAGATCCTCGCAGAGCGCGCGGCCCTCTTCGGCGCGCATGGTCTCGAGCGCGTGCGCCGCGCGCTCGAACGCCGCCGCGCACGCCGCGCGCATGGTGTCGCGGGCACGCTCGGTGGCCGGCGCGAAGAGATCGGGGACCGCGGCGAGCACCGACAGCGGCACCTCGCTGTTGGGGGCGAGCTCGTCGCGAAGCGCGCACAGCGCCTGATAGGCGGCGCGCGCGCGCTCGACGTCGAGGGCCACCGCTTGACCACCGGGAGACTCGACGCGGATCGCCACCTCGATGCGCCCTCGCGCCAGCCGCTCGCGGGCCAGCTGCTCGAGGAGCGCGGAGAGATCGGCGAGCTCGCGCGGCGCGCGGACACGCACGTCGAGGAAGCGGTGGTTGACGGCGCGGATCTCGACCACGAGGCGACCGACAGGCGTGCTCGCCTCGCCGACACCGAACCCGGTCATGCTCTTCACGTGCGTGTCCCCCCGAATCGCCCGCGAGCGCCTCGGAGCCCGCGCGCGCGCACCGCACCCGATCCGGAGCTCGCAGTGAGCCCCCGGGCGCGCCGTCGCCGTACGCGTTTGGTCACCCCATCAGCGTACTCCGTTACTTCATGCCCTTGCTGCGTTTCACGACGTCGAGCGTCTTGGCGTACTCGATGTCCCACGCGGGGGTGCCCTCTTCGAGGTGCTTGAGCCGGCCACGGACCTCGCGATCGAGCTCCTCGTCGACCTGCATGTGCTTCTTCAGGATGGGCGCCATCTTCCGGCGTAGATCGAGATCGCTGGCGAAGACCTCGTCGACGTTCTGCGAGTAGAGGAAGCTCTCGACGAGCTGATCGAGCAGGTAGTCGATCACGTCGTCGCCGATCTTGAGGCCCTTCTGCTCGGCGACCGATTTCTTCACGCGGCCGAACTCGGTCGGGGGGAGCTTCCTGCCGTCCATCAGCTCCTTGGTCTTGCTCGTGACCTCCCGCTCGAGGCGCAGGTACTCGTTGAGCACCGCCTCGACGTCCTTCTCGACCTCCGCCGGCCGCTCGGCCTCCAGATCTTCGTCGGCGACGAGCTTGCGGACGACCTCCGCCGCGATCAGGGGTACCTTCGAGCTGAAGAGGCGCATCGGTTCCTTGGATCCATAACCCAGAGCGCCGCCGCCGCGGAGTCGAATCGACACGGCGGGATCTGCTCGACGGCAGGCCCGGGACGGGCGAACCTACCAGGGAGTGCCCGCCGACAACCGCCAAAGCGCAGCGCCCGCGAGCAGTCGCACGTCACGCGTCCCCTCGGTCGCGACCACCGGCATGCGCGAGGAGCTCCGGGCCGCGCTGCTCAAGACCTTCGTGCTTCGGCTGCGCGCCGCGCGCGGCGACGAATCGGCGCGCGACGTGCTGGTCGGCGCCGGGCTCGATCCCGGGGTCGTCGACCTCGAGACCTCGTGGCTCTCCGTCGACGCGTCCCGCCGAGCGCTGATCGCCATCAGCGAAGAGCTCGGGCCGACCTGGACGCAAGAGGTCCCGGCCTTCGTCTCGCACCCGGAGGCGCTCGGCATCTGGGTGCGCCTGGTCCGCGAGGCGAAGGAGCCCATGGACGCGTACCGCTACCTGGCGGCGCACGGACAGGAGCTCACCCGCGTCGGCGAGTACGCCATCGAAGAGACGCCCGCCGGCAAGTCGAAGGGGCCCCGCTCGGTGCTCGTGACCTATCGACCGCGCCCCGACGAGCCGGCCGAGCACGACGACTACCTCTGCCAGATGCGCGTGGCCCAGCTCGCCGGGCTCACGACGCTCTGGGGCGTACCGCCCGCCAAGGTGACGAAGCAGAGCTGCCTCGCGAAGAGCGAAGACGCGTGTCGCTACCGCGTCGAGTGGGACGACCGGCCCAAGGCGCCGATTGGTTCCATCCCGCTCGGCGTGAGCGCGGCGGCCGGCACGGGCGCGGTGGTCGCCCCCTTCGGCAGCTGGATCGCGGCGCTGCTCTCGGCCGCGGTCGCCGGCGGCCTCGGCTTCGGCCTCGGCGAGATGCTCGGTCGGCAGCGGAACGCCGAGCGTGAGCGCGCGTTCGAGCGCACCCGCATCGCCGCGCTCGAGCGCGGCCTCGAGCTGCGCGGCGACGCGCCGATCACCTCGCAGGGCGATCTCGTCGGCACGATCCTCGGGGGCAAATACCGCATCGGAAAGCGCATCGGCTCCGGCGGCATCGGCGTGGTGCACGCGGCCGAGCACCTCGGCCTCGGCACGCAGGTCGCGGTCAAGGTCCTCCGCGGCGCCGCCGCCAAGGACGGCTCCGAGATCGCCCGTCTCCGCCGCGAGGCGCAGGTCGCCAGTGCGCTCGATCATCCGAACGTCGTCAAGGTGTTCGATCTCGATCAGCTGCCGGACGGCTCGATCTTCGTCGTCATGGAGCTGCTGCGCGGCCGCTCGCTCGCCGAGAAGCTCCATCGCGAGGGGCCGCTCGGACCGGGCTACGCGGTGCAGGTGTTCCGCCAGGTGTGCCTCGCGCTGCAAGCGGCGCACGATCTCGGCGTCGTGCACCGCGATCTGAAGCCTGGGAACGTGTTCCTGCTCGACGACGGCGAGACGGCGAAGGTGCTCGACTTCGGCATGTCGAAGCTCGCGTCCAACGCCTTCGCCGGCAACGAGAAGCTGACGCAAGACGGCTATACGCTCGGCACCCCCGAATACATGGCGCCCGAGCAGTGCATCGGCGCCGCCGTCGAGCCGCGCACCGACATCTACGAGCTCGGGGTGCTGATCTACGAGGCGTTGACCGGCGATCTGCCGATCAAGAGCTCGAACCGTCGCGATCTCCTCGATCTGCACCAGCGGCAGATCCCGCCGCCGATGCGGCAGCGCCGGCCCGATCTACCCATCCCGCGCGAGCTCGACGACGTCGTGGCGCTCTGCCTCCGCAAGCGCGTCCACGAGCGTCCCGACAGCGCGAAGATGCTCGAGCGGATGCTCGCGGCGGTGCCGCTCGAGGGCGTGCCCATGAACTATCCTCGCAATGTCGGCCGCACGCCGCAGCGCAAGGCGTCGGGCGAGGACCCTCGGCCGACCGAGCGCGCGCGCTCGCGTTAGTCGCTTGCGCGCACGCCCCCGCTTCGCGGGCGCCGACGTGGTGGTCGTGCTTGCGGGCTGTGTCTAGAGTCCAGAGTCTAGAGTGGCGCCGGGCGTCTCCGTCTCTTCTCGCTCTCGTCTCGGGCTCTAGACTCTAGAATCTAGACTTTGACACCAACTCGCGAGGTGCCCTCTCGCCGTGGAACACCTCTAGCGGGAACCTGACGCGGGCTCCTGAGACCGGAGTGCTTCGCTGGGACCTTTGCCCTCACCCCGACCCTCTCCCAGAGGTAGAGGGAGCGAGAAATGCCGGCAGTTCTCGGCCCTCTCCCTTCGGGAGAGGTTTGGGTGAGGGCAATTCCCGGGACCGCCGGAGGCGGTCCCGGCCCTCTCTCGAGACTGCATCTCGCGT
>JACPFM010000183.1 GCA_016182965.1 Deltaproteobacteria bacterium
CCCGCGCCGGCTCCCGCGCCCGCGCCGGCTCCCGCGCCGGCGCCTGTTGCGGCTCCGGCCCCTGCGCCCCGACCGTCGGCGCCAGCCCCCGCGCCGGCCCCCGTCGCCGCGGCGCCCGCCGTCTCCACGACGCCGTGCCCGACGTGCGGGCACCCGAACCCGCCCGGCAACAAGTTCTGTGCCTCGTGCGGCACGGTGCTGTCGGCTGCGGCGCCGCCCGCGGCCGCCGCGATGCCCGCCGTCGCCGGCGGTCCGAGCACCGCGACGCTCACCGCGCTCCGCGCCGACGGCAGCGACGCCGGCACCTTCCAGCTGCCCGGCGGCGCCACCGTCATCGGCCGCGATCTCGGGGGCATCTTCGGCGGCGACAGCTACCTCTCGCCGAAGCACGCGACGTTCAAGGTGCAGGGCGGTCGCGTCACCGTCCGCGACGAGAGCTCGCTCAACGGCGTCTACCTCCGGATCGCGCGCGACACGCCGATCGAGCTCAAGGCGGGCGACATCTTCCGCATCGGCCAGGAGATCATCCGGTTCGAGCGCCTCGCGCCCCCCACGCCGAGCTCCGACGGGGTCGAGCGAATGGGCAGCCCGGCCGACGGGATCATCGGGCGGCTGTCGCTGGTCACCGGCCGCGACACCACCGGCAACGCGTTCATCATCCCCGCGCACGGCATCCACCTCGGTCGCGAGCGCGGCGACGTGATCTTCCCCGAGGACGGCTACGTCTCCGGTCTGCACTGCCGCGTGGCGGCCGAGGCCGGTCGCGTGTTCCTCACCGATCTCGGCTCGTCCAACGGCACGTACGTGCGCCTCAATGACGAGCAGGAGGTCCGCTCCGGCGACATCCTGCTGATGGGCCAGCAGCTGTTCCGCGTCGGCCTCTGAACCACCCCCGTTCACCACACCGCGCCGGCCGCGTGCGGGGGTCCGACCCCCGACCGGCCGGCGGTGCTACTCTCGAGCCTTCCGCATGGCCGACCCGCAACCGTCCCGCCGCACGATCCGTGTCGTCGCCGCGGTGATCCAGAAGAACGAGCGCTACCTCATCACGCAGCGCCGTCCCAACGCCGTGCTGCCCCTGCTGTGGGAGTTCCCGGGCGGCAGGGTCGAGGAGGGCGAGAGCGACGCCGAGGCCTTGCGTCGCGAGGTCCTCGAGCGGCTCGGCGTGGAGATCAAGGTGGGGCAGCTCATCTCTTTCGTGAGCCACCCGTACGAGCACTACACCGTTGATCTTCACCTTTACGAGTGCGAGCTCGAGTCCGAGAATTTGCAGGCGAAAGCGGTCAACGACTTCCAGTGGGTCACGTCGAGCGAGTTCGATCAGCACACGTTCACGCCGGCCGACGAGGCGTCGATGACCAAGCTCCTCGGAGTCACCGTATGAAGTCCGTCGTGTTCGCGCTGTCCGTGTCGTTCACGTGCGCGCTCCTGGCGTGCACGCCCTCCGATCCGCCCGCGCAGTCCGCCGCGCCCGCGGCTCCGTCCGGGCTCGCAGCGGCCCCCAAGGCCAAGGGGCAGTCGTTCGGCAAGGCGATCGACGAGGCGACCCCGTACGTCGCGCTCGCCGACATCCTCAAGGACCCGAAGGCCTGGAGCGGTAAGAAGGTCCGCACGCGCGGCGAGGTCGTCGCCGTGTGCCAGAACGCCGGCTGCTGGTGCGATCTGCGCCCCGAAGGGGCGACCGCGGGCCTCGTCCCGACCCACGTCACCATGCACGGGCACGCGTTCTTCCTCCCGAAGACGGCGAAGTCGAAGGTGGCCGAGGTCGAGGGCAACCTGGTCGTGCGCGAGCTGTCGCAGGGCGAGGTCGAGCACTTCAACTCCGAGGGTGCGTCGCTCACCGCGGGCACCCCGGTGGTCAACGTCGACGCGTTGGGCGTGACGCTGCTCTAGGCCATGACACCCGAGGCGCGATGGTCCGTCGGCGAGGCGACGATCCTTCGCACCGCGGCCATGATCCAGCTCGGCATGATGGGCTTCGGCCTCGTCGCGCCCGGACCGCTGTTCTCCGCCTGGGGCCTGCCGTTCGCCGAGCCGGCCACGTTCCTCCGGGTGGTGCTGGTCGCGTGGGGCGCGCTCGGCCTCGCGCTGCTGCGGGTGGTCCGGCTGCCGCGTGGCGAGGGCCGGCTGCTCGTCGAGACCATCGGGATCGTGAAGCTCGCCTTCGTGATGGTCGTCGTCGTCGACATCCTGGCTCGGAAGTTGCCCAGCCAGGCCGCGATCGGAGCGATCCTCGATCTGATCTTCGGCGTCGCGCTCTTCCGCGCGGGCCGGCGCCCCGTGCGTACCCCCTCATGAAACCCGCCCCCGTCGGCATCGACATGACCTCCTGGAAACCCCGGTTCATGGCTCGGGTGGGCACCGCCGTTCTCGCAGCCGTCCTCGCCGCCGCGGCGTCGGGCGCCGCGTGGGCGCAGGCGCCCGTCGATCCGAAGGTCCAGGAGCACTTCCAGGCCGGCAACGACCTGTACCAGGAGGGCCGCTACAAAGACGCGCTCGCCGAGTACGACGCCGCCTACGAGATGTCGAAGAACTGGAAGATCCTGTTCAATCGAGGCCAGTGCCTGGTGATGCTCAAGCGGGAGCCCGACGCGGTCGTCTCCTTCGAGCAGTACCTGAAGGACGGCGGCGACCAGATCCCGCCCGATCGCCGCGCGCAGGTCGAGGCCGACCTCAAGAAGCTCAAGGCGCGCCTCGGCTCCATCGTGGTCAACGGCGCGCCGCCCGGCTCGCGCATCGACATCGACGGCTTCTTCGCCGGTCGCGCGCCCCTCGCGGGGCCGATCCCCGCCGGCTCCGGATATCACGACGTGACGGTGACGCCGCCGGGCGGAAAGGGCGCCGTCGGCACGGTGAAGGTCAGCGCGGGCGAGAAGGTCTTCTTCGAGGTGCAAGTGGTGACCGAGGGTGGTGGGGCGGCTGCCGCGCCCGCCCCGGCGTCGACACCCGCCGCGCCCGACGCGCCCCCGCCGCCGCCGGAGCTCCCTCCGCGCGCCCCGGGAGGCCTCGTCGCACCGGCCTTCGAGCTCAGCGCGGCGCTCGGCGTCGCCATCCCGACGCCGGACTATCGCTACGGAAAGCGCCAGGGCCTCGGCTCGTTCGAGCTCGGCGCGTCCTGGCGGGCCAGCGGATTCTGGGAGATCGGGTTGTTCGGCGGCGTGGCCACGGGCCGCTACGGCGTTGAAAACGGCGCGCTGCGGACCGACGCCGCACCCGACCTGAGCTCGTCGAGGGTCAACATCGACACGAATGCCGACTACTCGTCCCGCATCATAGGTGTCCGTGCGCGGATGCACCTCGTGCGAACCAGGCGCGTCGACGGCTGGTTCGGCGTCGATCTCGGCGCGTGGTCCGAGGTCTGGCGATTCACCGGCCCGCAGGCCTTCGAGTACCGCGCCGACTCGGTCGCCTTCGGGCTCGGCTTCGGCTTCGACGTGCCGCTCTCGCGCAACTGGGCAGCAGGTTTCGCCGCGCGCTTCCTCGCCGCGAGCGCGAGCAACGGCCGGCGGGAGTCGTGCGATGCGAGGAGCATCCAGTGCAACTCGGCGTATCTACCGGGCGAAGGGGCGGGCGACGGCGTTCCGCAGTCGACTTCGCGCGGGTTCTTCGATCTCGGCCTGCGCCTGGTCTACTCGATCCCGCTCGGCGGGCCCGAGCCCAAGCCCGCCGCGCCCGCGCCGGCCCCGGCGCCGGTTCGGGAGTCGGCGGGGGCAGGGTCGTTGCTGAGCACGCCCCGCATCTGGTAGGACGAGAAGCGTTCTTGGAGGTCCATTTCATGCGTTCGGCCCGTACGGCGGCCAAGCCGTCCCTGCTCCACAAGCCCCTCGGCGTCGCGCTCGCGCTCGCGTTGGGGGCCGCAGTGTGCACGTCGTCCGGCGGCGCATCGGCAGCGTCCGACGTGTCCAACACCGGCAAGGGCATCGCCGGCGGCGCGCTGCTCGGCGGAGAGGTCGGCTTCCTCGGCCTGGCCGCGGCCGGCGCGCAGAAGGGCTGGCTCTACTACACGATCCCGCCGCTCCTCGCGATCGGCGGCGGCGTCGGCGGCTACTACATCGAGAAGGACGCGGCGCCCGAGGTGCCGCTCTACATGCTCGCCGGCGGGATGGCCCTGGTGATCCCGACGATCGTCGTCACGCTGAGCGCCACGACCTATCGCCCGGGCAGCGAGGACTCCACGCCCTCCGACGCCACGCCGGCCGATGGCACGGCGACGGTGACCGTCGGCGGCTCGACCGGCGAGTCGACCGGCACCGGCAGCCCTTCGGCGCCGCCCGCGGGCGCCGGCGGCGGCAGCACCGGCACCAGCCCGCCGACGCCGATGAAGCACAAGCCCTCGCCGACGTCGCTGCGCACGCCGCCGCGCTCCTTCGCGCTCGTCAGCTACGACTCGTTCGGCACGCTGCGCCTCGGCCTCCCGGTCGTCGCCTTCAAGCCCGCGTACACGCAGCTCGAGGTCGCCAAGTACGGCCTCACGCAGCGCTACGAGGTGCACGCGCCGATCGTCGACGTCGCGTTCTGACGGAGTCGTCAGTCGTCAGTCGTCAGTCGTCAGTCGCAGAGAGCCTGAATCTTCCGTCGAGCTTGGTCGAAGGTCGAAAGGTCGAAGGTCGAACCAGGGGGGGAGCCCCTGGAACCCCGTGGCGACGGGCCTTCGATTCGACCTTCGACGTTCGACCTCGTGACCATGCCGGTCCGATTGCTTCACTTGCGCTCACTCGTCGCTCTCTCTTCTCGAGCTGACGACTGACGACTGACGACTGACGACTGACTGACTGACGCGAGCAGCGAGACGCCGGAAGGCCGAGAGTCGCGCCCGACCATCGAGACTGTAAGTTGGCCCGTCGTCTCGCTTCGGGCGAGGAGCGTCGGGCACGATGTCCCTGTCGCGTCGTCTCGGTGCGTTCGCGTGCGGAGCGGTGTTGGTCGGCTGCGCGGCGGAGCCGCCGCCGACCACGCTGACGGTCTCCGGCGTCGAGCCGCGCGAGGTCGACATCGGCGATCGCATCGAGATCAGCGGCGGCGGCTTCCCCACGCGCAAGACGGCGCGGATCATCTTCCGCGGCACCGTGCACCGCGCCGGCATCCCCGGCGAGCCGGTCGCGGCGGCGATCGAGGTGGAGTCCCGCAGCGAGGGCCGCCTCGAGATCCCGGTCGACGGCGCGCTCGCCGACCGCTTCGCGGCGACCGGCGACGCGGGCCACGCCACCTTCCGCGGCGACGTCACCGTGACCTTCGCGCCCGGCGAGCCCGGCGCGGCGGCGCTCGCCGGCAAGGCGACCGGCGTGGTGCTCGACGTGCGCGGCGGTCGCTCGGCGAAGCCGGAGCGGCGCGAGCAGCTCGCCAAGAGCGCGCTCGATCAGCTCGGGATCGAGATCGGCGGCGTCGCCGCCGCCTCCGGTGGGCTGGTCGTCGGCGCGGTGCGCTCCGGATCGCCCGCGTCGGGGGCCGGGCTCCTCCCCAACGACGTGATCCTCGACTTCGACGGCGTGCGCGTCGGCGCCGTCGCCGACCTCGTGCCCTCGGGCGACGAGGTCGCCATGGTCAACGTGCGGCGCACCGAGGGCGGCGAGCTGCGCACGATCGCCATCCCGCTCGACGGCGTCGCCCGTCGCGTGCCGAAGACCTTCGCGTTCGCCGGTTCGCTGGTCGGCGCCGCGTCCTTGCTGCTGCTCCTCGCCATGCGCCGTCCGTCGGCGACCGCGGCGATCGTCGAGCGACGAATCGCCGTGCGCGTGCGGGCGCTCGCCGAGCGACGCGGCGCGCGGCTGCGCGAGGGGTGGCGTGCAGCGCTCTCGGTGCTCGCCGGAGAGCGCGCCTTCCGCCCCTCGCTCGACGCGGTGCTGTTCACCGGCGCGGTCGCGCTCGTCGGGTGCGCGGCGCCGATGCTCGCCCCCGATCTCGACGCGGCGACGCTCTCGCTCGCCGCCATCGCCGGCGCGTCGGCGTTGGCCCTCACGGGCGGCGCGAGCGTCGGGGTCGCCGCGACGCACGGCGCCGGGGCGCTGGCGATCGCCTCTTCGGTGATCACGAGCGGATCGTTCCGGATGTCCGACGTGCTGCGCGCGCAAGGCGCGGCGCCGTGGGAGTGGCTCGCCTTCCGCTCGCCGGCCACGCTGCTCGCGGCGTCGGTGTGGATCGTCGCCGCGGCCTCGGTCGGCGCCTCGTCCACCGCATCGAAGGCGCGCCCGAGCGAACGCGGCGCCGTGGCGGTCGCGGCCGCGCTGGTCGCGGTGTTCTTCTTCGGCGGCTGGCGCGTACCCGGCGCGCGGGCCATCGAGCACCAGGGCTGGTCGCTCGCGGCGATCGGCGCCGCCATCTTCGTCGCCAAGGCGTGGCTCGCCGCGCTCGCCATCGACGTGGTGCGCGCGCTGCTGCCCATCGTGCACGCCCACGGGCGCGGCCCGCGCATGCTCGTCCCGGCGGCCCTGCTCGGCCCCGTCCTGTCGATCGCGTGGACGATGGCCCAGCCGAGCGTCGGCGTCGTCCGCGCCGTGGCCCTCGCCACTTTCGGCGCCATCGCCGTGATGGTCACCTGGGGCGCGATCCGCCTCGTCTCTTGCATCGAGCGGATCGGCGCCGGGCACCTCGACCCGAACGCGTGAGCGGCTTGACCCTCGGCCGGGCGGACGCCTAAGGTCCGGGCCCGCCAGCGCGGAGCCGCGATGAACGCCCTCACCGCACCCGTGCTCCAGGTCCAGCGGAGCGACGCGTTGTGGCTGATCCCGGTGATACCGGTGATCGGCGCGCTCGTGCGTCGCGCGTTCGCGCCCGACGACGCGCCGCGCAGCAAGCAGCTCTTCGGCTTCCTCGCGCCCAGCGGGATCGCGCTGCTCCTGTTGGCCGCGCAGACCTGGGGCCTGCTCTCGCTCGAGCCCGAGGCGCGGCAGCTCGTCGCCTCCGGGTGGGCGCCCATCCGCATCGGCTCGTTCGAGGCGACGCTCGGGCTCGCGCTCGATCCCGCCTCGGCGCTCGTCGGGCTGTGCGCCGCGACGGTCGCGGTCGTCGCGCAGGCGATGGCCGCCCCCGAGGGAGCGCTCCTGGGGCGCGACGACGCGCCGCCTCGTCACGACGCCATCGACCTCACGATCGCCGGCGCGCTCTTCGCTCTGCTCGCGGACGGCTTCCTCGGTCTCGCCATCGGCTCCGTGATCGCGTCGGTCGGCCTCGCCTGGGCCGACACCACGCCGCGCGCCTCGGCGATGCGCGCGTTCGGGGCGGCGCGCCTCGGCGACCTCGCGCTGGCCACCGGCGCCGTCGTCTTGCTGTGGACCCTCGCCGGCTCGTGGGGCATCGCGCTCGGCCTCGAGCCCAACTACACGCGGCACAACCCGGTCCCGGCGAACGTCACGCAGTTCGATGCGCTCGAAGCCGACGAGCCCGACGTCGGGCCGACGCTCTACCCGGTCGTCGTCGGCGGCGCGCCGGCGGCGCTCCCTGGTTCGGGGAAGGGCCCGATCGATCCGAACGCGAAGGGCTGGATCACCGTCGCCGCGCCCGCGGGCTCGCGGCTGTTCCTCAAAGGCGCGCTCGAGCCGGCGGCCAGCACGCCGGTGATCCGCCACGAGGTCTACGCCGGGCGCATCGACGTCGAGATCGAGCGGCCGAGCGGCCGCCGCGTGCGCTTCCGCGCGCTCGAGGTCCCCCCCTCGCGCGAGGTCGCGCTGGTGCCGATCGGCCCCACCTGGTCGTTCCGCGAGCTGCGCGATCAGCTCGGCGCCGTCGACGGGGCGAAGGCGAAGTTCGTCCGTAACCTCCTCGATCCGTGGGTCGCCGAGCACCGACGCGTCGGCGGGCTTGGCGCCGCCCACCTCGTCGCGGCGCTCTTCGCGCTCGCGGGCCTCGCGTGGATCGCCTCCGTCGCGTTCGTCGACGCGCCGCTGGTCGGCGCGCTCGGAGGGCTGCTCGGCCTCTACCTGCTCGCGCGCCTCGATCACGTCATCGTGCTCTCGCGCGTGATGTCCGGCGCCGGCGCGGTCGCCTCCGGGCTCGTGGCGATCGGCTGCGGGGTCGCGGCCGCGGTGGCCGTCGACGCGCGCCGCGCGTGGGCGGCGCTGCTCGGCGCCCAGCTCTCGATCGCCGCGATCGGCGCGCTGGTCGGCAGCCCCGGGCTCGCGCTCCTCCACGGCGTCGCCGCGGTGTTGGTGATCGCGATCGCGAGCGTCACCCTCGCGCGGATGGGCGTGCGCGATCTGCGCCGGGTCTCCGACGCCGTGTCGCACGCGCCCGAGGCGACGCGGGTGCTGCGCGTGTCGGCGCTGCTCTTGGCCGGCGCGCCGGTGCCGCTGCTCGGCGTCGCGTTCGGTCGCGACGCGGTGCTTTCGCGGGCGTTCGCCGCCGACGTCCCCGGGGCGAAGATCGCCTGGACCGTCGCCGCGGTCGCCGTCGCGATCGGCGCGTTCGCCGCGTGGCGCGTGTGCCTGCTCGTCGTCGCCGGTCCGTCGCGCAAGCGTCCGCCGGAAGACGTGCCGCGCTCGCTCGGCGCCGCGCTCGTCGTCTGCGCGGCGGTCATCGCGCTTTCGGTGCCGTTCTTCGGGGTGTCGCGCGCGTTCCTCGGGCTCGCCGGCGCTGAGCGGGCCTCGATCGAGTCGTTCCTCGACCTCGCGGTCGATCCGGCGGCGATCCTCGGCGCCGATCGCGCGGTGCGCGTCGGGCAGGGGCGCGTGGGCGAGCTGGTGATGGCCGCGCTCGCCTTCGTCGGCGCGTTCGTCGGCTGGGGCTTCGCGCGTCGTCGCTACGCGGGCGACGATCGCGAGAAGCCCGTCGAGCTCGAGTCGTCGCTGCTCGGCCGCGTCGGCGCCTTCTGGGTCGCCTTGCCGCGCGCGGTCGCGTGGCTCGACGATCGCCTGTTCGCCCGCCCGCTCGGCGCGCTCGTCGCTCTGCTGTCCGGCGGCAAGGGGGAGGAACGCTGATGCGCGCCCTCTTCGTCGCCTTCGCGCTGGTGCTCGCGTGCCTCGTCGCGCCGCGCGCCGCGCTCGCCGGACCGACGGCTTCGATCGCCGAGCCTGGACCGATCATCCTCGACGCGTCGGGCGTCGGCCGCTTCACCGTGAAGAACGTCGGCGACGCGCCGCTGCACGTGAACACGCTCTACGCGCGGACCAACGAGCGCGACCCGCGCATCCCCGGCACCGTCACCGCCACGTTCGAGCCCGCGCCGCCCGGAAGCGGCGGCGGTGGCACCAAGGCCGATCTCGCGCCCGGCGAGTCGCGCACGGTGTCGGTGAAGTGGAGCCGCGAGGGGGCGCGGCTGACGCAGCTCTTCGGGCACGTGGTGGTCGAGTCCACCGACGTGGCGGCGCCGCAGCGCGCGATCGGCGTCATCGGCGCGGCGAAAGGCGCCGGCGGTCTGCTGCGCGCGCACGTGGGCACCTGGCTCGTGGCGCTGCCGCTGCTCGGCGCGCTGCTGATCGTCCCGCTCCGGGCGTCGCGCCGCGTCGACGAGAAGATCGCGCGCTGGATCGCGCTCGTCGTCGTCGGCCTGCAGGCGGCGCTGCTCTTGTGGGCGATCCGCGCGTTCGATCCGGCGGTCACCCGCCTCGACGGCAACGACGGCTTCCAGCTCGTCGAGCGGGCGCGGCTCTTCGGCGCGGTGGAGTGGCACCTCGGCGTCGACGGCACCGCGCTGCCGATGCTCGCCGCCCTGACCGCGGCGGCGTTCGCCGGGGTGCTCGCGAGCTTCCGCCTCGAGCGTCATCACGAGCTGTACTTCGTCAGCTATCTCGTGCTCCTCGCGTGCGGCACCGGCGCGCTGCTCGCGCTCGACGCGATGCTGCTCGTCGTGTTCGCGGCCGCGGCGGCGATCCCGGCGTGGGTGCTCTCCGCGCGCTTCGGCGGCGCGCGCGCCCGCACGGCCGCCACCAAGGCCGCGCTGCTCTCGGCCGTGTCGCTCGCCTCGCTCCTCTTGCTGGTGTTGGCCCTGCGGCGCTCCTCCGACGCGACCTTCCTCGTCGACGGCACGCGCGCGCAGACCTTCTCCATCGCGGAGCTCGCGCGCGGCGAGTGGCTCGCGCGCTCGCACGGGGGCCTGATGCTCTTCGGCATGCCCTTCGTGAAGGGCGCGGTCGTCGCCCTGTTCGTCGCGGCGGCCGCGCCGCTCGCGATCGCCCCGTTGCACGGCGGGCTCGCCGACGTCTACGCCGAGGCCCCGGCGGGCGCGTCGATGGTCATCGGCGCCGCGGGGTCGCTCCTGGGCGCGCACCTCCTGCTGCGCCTCGGCGTCCGCGTCCTCCCCGAGGGCCTCCGCTGGGGCGCGCCCGCGCTCGCGGCGCTCGGCGCCGCATCGATCGTGTGGGGCGCCCTCGCCGCGCTCGGCGAGGACGATCTGCGGCGCGCCGTCGCGCACCTGTCCGTCGCGCACGGCGGCCTGGTCCTGCTCGGCCTGGCTTCGGGCACGCCGCAGGGGCTCGCGGGGGCGGTCGCTCCGGCGACCGCGCGCGCCGTCGTCATCGCCATGCTGCTCGGCGTCGCCGGCGCGCTCCACGAGCGGCTGCGCGCGCGCGCGCTCGACCGCCTCGGCGGTCTCGCCGCCGACATGCCGGGGCTCGCCGGGCTGGCCGCGATCGCCTTCCTCGGCGCGGCCGCCGCGCCGGGGACCCTGTCGTTCGTCTCCGCGTTGCTCGCCATGACCGGCAGCTTCCCGGTGCATCGCGTCGCCACCGCCGTCGCGGGCGCGGGGCTCGTGCTCCTCGCGTGGGCCGCGGCCTCGAGGTACCGCCGCATCTTCCTCGGCACGATCGACGAGGCGTGGCGCAGGAGCGACGACCTCGAGCCGTTCGGCGGCAAGTTCCCCGAGGCCCGGCGCCGCGAGGCGTGGCTCCTCGGCGGCCTCGCGATCGTCCTCGTCGTGTTCGGCCTGGCCCCGAGGCCGCTGCTCGCGCTCTCGCGCGGCACGCTCGTCGACCTCGACGCGAAGCTCAACGTCGAGCGGGTGCAGTGACGCGAAGCGCCGAGAGGTGAAGCCCGCGCTCAGGACTTGATCGGATCGCGCACGACGGTGCCGATCTCGTCGCCGCGCACCACGCGCCCGATGTTGCCCTTGCGCGAGAGCTTGAACACGCGGATGGGCAGGCGGTTGTCGCGGCAGAGGGTGACCGCGGTGCCGTCCATCACGCCGATGCGGTCGGCGAGGAAGCGGTCGTAGGAGAGCTCGGGGAGCATCACCGCGTCTTTGTTCTTGATCGGATCGCTGTCGTAGATGCCCTCGACCTTCGTCGCCTTGAAGAGCGCGTCGGCGTGGATCTCCATGGCGCGGAGCGCGGCGGCGGTGTCGGTCGAGAAGTACGGGTTGCCCGTGCCGGCGGCGAAGATCACGCAGCGGCCCTTCTCGAGGTGGCGGATGGCGCGGCGACGGATGTACGGCTCGGCGACCTGGCGGATCTCGAGCGCGGTCATCAGACGCGTGGGCACGCCGCACTGCTCGAGGGCGTCTTGCAGGGCGAGCGAGTTGATGACGGTCGCGAGCATGCCCATGTAGTCGCTCTGCGCGCGGTCCATGCCGGCCGCCGAGCCCTTGAGGCCGCGGAAGATGTTGCCGCCGCCGATGACCAGGCCGAGCTGCACGCCGAGCGCATGCACCTCGGAGAGCTCCTGCGCGATGGCCTTGAGCGTATGCGGCTGGATGCCGAACGCTTCGGTGGTGCCTTCCGGGTTGCAGAGCGCTTCACCGGAGAGCTTCAGGAGCACGCGGCGATACTTGAGACCGTCGACGGCTGCAGGCGGGGGACGAGTGGAGTCCTGGCGCACGGTGGGATCGGTACTCCTCGACCGAGGGCGCAGCAACGCTCCCCGGCGAGCGACCGGCGTGCTAGTCCCCCCAGGTGAGTGACGAGGTGCGTGACGAGCTGAGTGACGAGCCGAGTGCCGAGGTGAGTCGCGATCGGCGCGCCGAGCGGCCCGATCTCCCGGCGGCGAGCGAGGGCCCGGTCGTGCACGGCCGCGGAGAGCCGCGGCTCGACGGCGTCGTCGACTTCGTCGCGTTCGCCGCGCGCGCGCTCGCGCTCACCGCGTTCCTCGACGAGGCGCCGACGCGCATCGCCGAGATCTTCGGCGCACCGGTCTGCTCGCTCTACCTGCTGGAGCCCGCCGCTGGCGACGAGCCCGTCGACGACCCCGCCGCCGCGCCGCACGAGCTGGTGATGCGCGGGAACGTCGGCTTCCCGGCCATGGCGCTCGGCGCCGTCCGCCTCGGCGTCGGCGAGGGCATCACCGGCATGGCCGTGGCGCTCGGCCGCCCGATCTCGGTCGCCGAAGCCGAGCACCACCGCGCGTACCGCCACTTCGCGCAGCTCGGCGAAGAGCGTTATCCGGTCTTCCTCGGCGCCCCGATCATGGGACCGGAGGGTCCGCTCGGCGCGATCATCGTGCAGCGTGAGGTGGGCCGGCCGTTCGAGGGGCGCGACGTCGAGCTCCTCGTCGCGCTGTCGGCGTCGCTCGCCCACGGCATCCTCCGCGCCGATCTGCTCGATCAGCTGCGAGGCCAGGCGATCACGCGCGGCCCGGGCGGCGGCACCCGTCGCGTGACGTTGACCGGCAAGCCCGTGGTGCCGGGCCGCGCCCTCGGCGCGATCTCCGCGCTGCGCCGTCCGGCCTCGCGGCCGCGGGAGGCGGCAGTCGCCGAGGAGGTCGGCTCGCTGCGCACCGCGTTCGAGGTCGCCTCGCGGGCGGTGGAGCAGCTCGGCAAGCAGGCCGTCGAGCTCGGGCTCGGCGACGAGGCCGACTTCCTCCAGACCTACGCGCAGATCCTCGACGACCGGCGCTTCCTCGAGCGCGCGCTCGAGCTGGTCGAGCTGAAGCGCTCGATCGGCGGCGGCATGGCGGAGGTGGCCCGGGAGGCCACGCGCGCCGCGCGGCTCACCGGCGACGCGTTCAGCGAGCGCCGCGCGCGCGACATCGAGGACCTGTGCGACGCGATCACCATGCTGGCGGCCGGCGATCCGCGCGCCGAGCTGCCCTCGAAGGCGGTGCTCGTCGGCGACCGGCTCACCGTCTACGATCTGCTGGTGACGGCGAAGGCGAGGCCATCGGCCATCGCCCTGGGCGAGGCGGGGTCGGGCGAGCGCACGCGCTCGCTCGCGGCGTTGCTCGGAGTGCCGTGCGTGACCGCGGTGCAGGGCCTCTTCCGCTGGGCGGCCGACGGCGACGTCGCCCTCGTCGACGGCGATCACGGTCTGGTCGTGCTGAACCCGTCGAAGGCCGACGTGCAGCGCGTGCGCAGCGCACGCTGAAGGCCCGGCGGGCGTTCGGGCGCGGGTGCGGGTGGAGGGCGAGAGGCGCCCCTCCTACCTCGACATGCCGCCGTCGAGTCATGGTAGAACGTCGCCATGAGCGCCAAGGTCCCGATGACACCCGGCGGGCACGCGCGGATGCACGAGGAGCTCAAGCGCCTCAAGTCCGTCGATCGTCCGAAGAACATCCAGGACATCGCGACCGCCCGCGATCACGGCGATTTGTCCGAGAACGCCGAGTTCCACGCCGCCAAGGAGAAGCAGGGCTTCATCGAGGGGCGCATCAAGGATCTCGAAGACAAGCTCGCGCGCGCCGAGGTGATCGATCCCGCGAAGCTGACCGGCGCGCGCATCGCCTTCGGCGCGCGCGTGAAGGTCTCGGTCGCCGACGAGAAGGGCAAGGAGCTCGACGCCGAGGTCAGCTACCAGCTCGTCGGGCCCGACGAGGCCGATCTGGCCGAGGGGACCATCTCGGTGACCTCGCCGCTCGGGCGTGCGCTCATCGGTCGCGAGGTCGGCGACGAGGTGCGGGTGAAGATGCCCGCCGGCGTCCGTGTCTACGAAATCCTCGACGTCAGCTTCGGCGGGGAGTGACCGGCGCGCGGCGCTCGACGCCGGCGTCGACACGCTGACCTCCGCCTCGACGGCGCGCAGCCTGCGGGCCGCCGGCGTTCGCACGGTCTTCGATCTGCTGTGCACGATGCCGCGCGCGGTGATCGATCTGCGCGCGCCGCTCGTCGGACCGGCGATCGTCGCCCACGCGCGCGCGGCGAAGGGGCTCGTCGCGGTGCGCGGCGTCGTCGAGCGCGTGAGCGTCGTGCCGATGCGCGGGCGCCGCGCGATCCGCGTCGCGCTCCGTTCGGAGGGCGTGCTCGTCGAGCTCTGGTGGTTCTTCATGTACGCGGCGGCGCGCACGCTGAGCGGCGAGATCGTCGCCGCCGCGGTGCCCGCGCTGGATCCGCGTAGGCCGAGCGTCGTGCGCATGATCCAACCGCGGATCTGGCCTCGCATCTCCCCGACGGGCCAGGGCGGGCTCGAGCCGGTGTACGCGGTCGCAGGCGTGTCGAGCGCGCGGGTGGCCGAGGCGGCGCGCGCCGCGGTCGCGGCGCTGGCCCCGAACGGCGCGCACGACGATCTCGATCCGACCGGCGTGCACGATGTCGTCCCCCTGCTTCGCGCCGTGCACGCGCCCGACGATCTCGAAGCGCATGAGGCCGCGCGCGAGGCGCTCCGGCGCAAGCTCGCGTGGGCCGAGGCGGCGTGGCTGGTGCTGCGCCGCGTCGAGCGCGAGCGCGCGCTCGCCGGCACGCGCGCGCCGCGGTTGCCGCGCGATCCGGAGACCGAGCGGGCGCTGATCGACGCGCTCGGCTTCCCGCTCACCGGCGCCCAGCGCCGCGCGATCGCCGAGATCGCCGCGCGCCTCGACGAAGAGCGCCCGAGCCGCACGCTGCTCACCGGCGACGTCGGCACCGGCAAGACCGCGGTGCTGCTGGCAGCGGCCGCGCAGGCGGTGGCCGCCGGCACGCAGGTCGCGGTGCTCGCGCCGACGACGGTGCTCGCCGATCAATACCGCGCGGCGCTCGCGGTCCTGTCGAAGGCGATCGACGCGCGCGTCGCGACCGTGAGCGAGGAGCGCACCGAAAAGACCCTCGCGCGCCGGTTCTCGCGCCGGTTCGCGCGCCGGTTCTCGAGCATTGAGGCGCAGGTGGTGGTCGGCACCCATGCCCTGCTCGGCGAGCGCGTGCAGTTCGAGCGCCTGGGGCTCGTCGTCGTCGACGAGCAGCATCGGCTCGGCGTCGGGCAGCGGCTCGCGCTCGTGGGCAAGGGCGGGGCGCTCTCGCCGCACCTGCTCTCCGTGTCGGCCACGCCCATTCCGCGAACCCTCGCGCTCGCGTTGCGTGGCGAAATCGCGAACGTGCACCTCGACGAGCGGCCGTCGGGCCGCGAAACGCCGGCGACACGAGCTCTGCCGCGGAGCGCCTGGGACGAGGTGCGATCGGTAATCGACGCCGCGGTCTCAACGGGGGATCGTGTCTTCCTCGTGTGCGCCCGGATCCAGGAACGCGATGGCGAAGAGGGCGGGACGCCCGGCGCGGAGGCGCGCGCGGCCGAGCTTCGCAAGGCCCCTGGCCTGGGCAAGGCCGTCGCCCTGGCCCACGGCGGTCTCGACGACGACGAGATCCGCGCGGCGGTCCAGGCGTTCCGCGACGGCGACGCCCGCGTCCTCGTCGGCACCTCGATGCTCGAGGTCGGGCTCGACGTCCCCGAGGCGACGCTGATGGTCATCGACGGCGCCGATCGCCTCGGCCTCGCGCAGCTGCATCAGCTGCGAGGCCGGGTCGGGCGCGGCGCGCGTCCGGGCACCTGCCTCTTGGTCCACGACGATCCGCCGTCCGACGTCGCCCGCGCGCGGCTCGACGCGCTGATCGCCGCGCGCGACGGGATGGAGGTCGCCAGGGCCGATCTGGCGCTGCGCGGTCCCGGCGATCTCGACGGCGCGCGTCAGGCCGGCGAGGCCGCGGGGCTCCGCTGGCTCGACCCGCTCACCGACGACGCCCTCGCGCGCGACGCCTCCGAGGCGGTGCTCGCCGGCCGCCTGCCGGAGCGACCGGCCCTGTCGCGCGTGCTCGCGCGACTCGACGCCCTCTCGCAGCTGCGCGCGACGGCGCGCGACGAGGCGGGATGATCGCCGAGCTGCGTCGCCTCGGCTGGCGCCTGCTGATCGCGTTCGCGATCGCCGCGTTTGCCTTGAATTTCGAGGGCGATCGCGTGCTCGCCGCCGCCGGCGCCGAGATCGCCGGCGAGTGGGACGGCTACGCGGTCGCGCGCGGCGCACCGGCGATCGCGAGCCTCGCGTTCTTCGTGCCGCTGCTCGTGATCGTGGCCTTCTCCGCGTTCGTGACGCTGCTCGACGCCCGCCGCGGGCGCGTCGCGTGGGCGGTCGCCATGGCGTTGATCGCGGTCCCGTTCGCGCTCGAGCTCTCGACCGGGCGCAAGGCGCAAGTGCCCGCGGTGCGGCTGCCCTTCGTGCTCGGCGTCACGGCGGCGAGCGCGGTGCTCGCGGGCGTCGTCGGGCCGTTGGCGATCGCGGCGTGGCGGCGCGCGCGGTGGCTCGCGCTCGCCGGCGGCTTCGCGACGATCGTGACCGCGCTCGAGCTCGATCGGCGCGTGCTCCCGCGCCTCTACCCCCTGTTCCACCACGCGCTGATCGTCGTCGCCGCGATCGGGTTCGTGCTCGTCGCGCAGGGCGTGATCGACGCGATCGAGGAGTGGCGTCGCGGGCCGCGCGCGCTCGACGCCCTCGCGCTGATCGGACTGATCCTGCTTTCCGTCTCGGTGCGGCGCGTCGGGCGCGGCGGCCGCGATCTCGCGAAGTTCGACAACGCGCGGCGCATCGTCGACGAGCAGAGCCCCATCCTCGCGCGCGCCGCGGCGCTGGCCGCGCGGCGCTGGCCGCCGCCGCCTCTCGACGACGCGGCCGACGGGCCCGATCCGCTCGCGCAGTCGACCGCGCGGGCGATCGACGCGACCGGCCGCGATCTCCTGCTCGTCACCATCGACGCGCTGCGCGCCGATCACGTCGGCGCGTACGGCTACCCCCGCAAGACCACGCCGGCGATCGACGCGCTCGCCGCCGAGGGCGTGCTGTTCGAGCGCGCGTACACCGCCACGCCGCACACCTCGTACGCGGTCGCCTCGCTGATGACCGGCAAGTACATGCGCCCGATCCTCGCGCTCGAGGCGGCGTCGGGCGGCGGACGGCGGGTCGACGAGACCTGGGCGGGGCTGTTCCGCACCTACGGCTTCCGCACCGCCGCGCTCTATCCGCCGGCGCTGTGGGCGGTCGACTCCTCGCGCTTCGCGGCGCTCGTCGAGCGCAAGCTCGACTTCGAGTACGTGAAGGAGGAGTTCGCGCGCCCCGATCTGCGCGCGAAGCAGGTCGGCGAGTGGCTCGCCGCCGCGCCACCCGGCAAGCCGCTGTTCCTCTGGGTGCACCTCTTCGAGCCGCACGAGCCGTACGTCGCGCACGAGGCGCACCCCTTCGGCGACGCGGAGCTCGATCGCTACGACTCGGAGATCGCCGCCGCCGACGCCGGCCTCGGCGCCATCGTGAAGAGCTTCCGCGCGACGCGCCCGGGCGCGGTGGTCATCGTCTCCGCCGATCACGGCGAGGCCTTCGGCGAGCACGGGGCCCGGTATCACGGCACCACCGTCTTCGAGGAGCAGGTGCGCGTGCCGCTGGTGATCTCGGCGCCGGGGCTCGTCGCGCATCGGCGCGTCGATCGGCCGGTGCAGCTCGTCGATCTCCTGCCGACGGTCCTCTCGGCGTACGCGATCCCGAAGCCGCCGCGCGTGCGCGGCGTCGATCTCGGCGAGCTGCTCGCCTCGCGCGAGCCGCCGCCGGGCGAGGGCGTCGCGTTCGCCGAGGTCGAAGACATGGCGATGCTCGCGCGCGGATCGCTGCGGCTGGTCTGCAACCGGCGCACGGCGACCTGCCCGCTCTACGATCTGTCGACCGATCCGCTGCAGCTCCAGGCGCTGCCCGGCGACGCGCGCGCCGATCGGCTGCGCAGGGAGATGGCCGCGATCATCGCTGGCAGCGCGCGGCTCGAGGGCTTCGCCGGGAGCGACGCCGCGAGCTGGCCGGAGGCGCTGCGGCGCGGCTACGCGGGCGATCGCGACGCCGCGGTCGATGTGGCCGGGCTGCTCGATGACGTCGACGTCGCGTTCCGTCGACGCGCCGCCGAGGTGCTGGTGCGGCTCGCGCACCCGGAGACCGAGGCCGCGATCCGGCGCGCCGCCTCCAAGGAGCCCGACGAGGCGACGCGCCGTTGGCTGGCGATCGCGCGCGTGCGAACCGCGCGCGAGACGCCCTGCACCGCCGCCGAGCTGGGGGCGGCCTCGCGGCTGATCGAGACGCCGGAGGTCGGGCGGTGGGCCGCGCTCGCCGTCGGCGAAGGCGTCGCGCACGGCGCGCCGACGCCCGGCCCGATCATGCAGGCCAAGGCGTTCGACGTCCTCGTCGACTGGTTCCCGACCGCGCGCGCCGACGCCGATCTGGGCCGCGCGATCCTCGACGTGCTGCCGACGCTGCTCCGCGGATCCGCGGGCACCTCCGGTCGTCGTGCCACCAAGGCCTTGCGCGACGCGCTCGGCGACATCCGCCTGCGCGTGCTCGCGGCTGAGACGCTCGGGCGCATGGGCGATCCCGAGGCCGCGAAGGATCTCGAGAAGATGTTGGCCGAGGAGCGGCACGTCGACGCGCGAGCGCCCGAGGCGGTCGCGCTGGCGCGCGTGGGGCAGCCGGAGCGGGCGCTGATGCACCTCGCGCGCTTCCTCGGCGTCCCCGAGCCGGCGCCGGGCGCGGTGAACGCGCTGACCGTGGTCGCGCCGTTCGCGGAGAAGCCGCCGTGGCTCGCCTTCCTCGCGATGCCCGGCAAGCAGGCGCGCCCGACGCCGATCCCCCCCAAGGGCGACGCGCACCGGCTGGTGATCGCCGGCCCGCCGAGGGGCACGCTCGTGCGCGCGAAGATCGAGGGCAAGGAGTACGACGCGAGCGTCGGCGACGACGGCGCGATCATCGAGCTCGGCGCGCGCTTCGCCGGCCGCGTCAACCCGGTGGCCGTCGACGTCAGCACCGAGGCCGGGAGCATCACCGCCGTCGCGCTGATCGCGCGCGTGCCCGATCTGCCGCCGCCGAAGCCCGATCGCGGTCTGGAGGAAGATGCCGCCCCGTGATCCGCTCCGCGCGCTGCACGCGGAGATCGTCGAGTGCCGCGCCTGCCCGCGTCTGGTGCGCTGGCGCGAGCAGGTCGCGCGCGAGAAGAAGCGCGCCTACCGCGATCAGGAGTACTGGGGTCGCCCGATCACCGGCTTCGGCGATCCGGGGGCCGCGCTGGTGCTCGTCGGCCTCGCCCCCGCCGCGCACGGCGGCAACCGCACCGGGCGGATCTTCACCGGCGACCGGTCGGGCGACTTCCTGTTCGCCTCGCTGCACCGCCTCGGCGTCGCGAACCAGCCGCAGAGCGTGTCGCGCGACGACGGGCTGGAGCTGACGGGGGCGTTCATCCTCGCGCCGGTGCGCTGCGCCCCGCCGGACAACAAGCCGACGCCGGACGAGTTCGCGCGCTGCTCGTGCTGGTTCGACGCGGAGCTCTCCCTGCTGCCGAACGCGCGGGTCTACCTCGCGCTCGGCGCGCACGCGTGGCGCTCGACGCTCGAGCACCTCGCGCGCACCGGCTCGAGCATCCCGAAGCCACGTCCCGAGTTCGGGCACGGCGCGATCGCGCGCATCCCGCGCGCGAAGGACGAGGCCGTGCTCGTCGGCAGCTACCACGTCAGCCAGCAGAACACGCAGACGGGCAAGCTCACGCCGGCGATGTTCGATCGCGTGGTCGCGCGCGCCTTGAAGGAGGCTCGCCGGTAGCCCGGTCCTCGACAGCCCGGGGACTTCGGACTATTTCACAGGCGTTCCGGGCCTATAGCTCAGTCGGTAGAGCAGCGGACTTTTAATCCGTTGGTCGTGGGTTCGATCCCCACTGGGCCTACCAGATCGTCACTTGCCTTCGTTCTTCGCCGAGGTCGACGTGCGGAACGCCGCCGTCAGGGTGACCCTCGGCGCGGGCTTGCTCGCGTCTTGCGGCGGGTAGTGCAGCTTCGAGACGAGCTTCGTCGCGCACGCGGCGACGCCGCCGCCCTTCAGCGTGCCGGCGCCGGTCTTCACCTTCTGCGGCCGGCCGTCCTTGCCGATCTCGTACGAGACGACGACGGTGCCGGCGAGCTTCGTGTCCTTCTCGATCGCGTCGTCGTAGCAGTCGACCACCCGATCGATCCACACGCGCGGGAAGCGCAGGCCGACGTCGCGGTCGGCGCCCTCGACGGTGGAGTCGGCGGTGTCGACGCGGATGAACAGGTCGGGGTGGTTCACGCTGCGGAACACGTACTCCGGGTGGCCCGCCGGCCCGGTCGCGAGCACGCACTGGATGCCGAGGTACTCGGGGTAGCCGGGCGCGAAGCGCAGGCACTCGGCGTTGCCGATCACGCCGCGCGTGACGGTGGGATCGACCGGCTCGGGGGGCTCGGCCGACGCGACCGGCGCCGCCGGGGACGCCGCGGGCGCGGGGGGCGGCGCCGCCGTTGCGACCGCCGAGGTCGCCGGACACGGGGTCTGAGGCGCCGGCTCGGAGCCGCCACAGGCCACCAGCACGGACGCGACCAGGACGAGCGATGCGTTGCGCATGCCGGCGAGCATACGCCAACGGAGGTGTGGCGGAACGAGTGCGTCAGGCCCAGCCGGGCTTCAGCGACACCCGTCGGCGAAGGTCGAGTTGGCCGCCCAGGCGGTCTTCAGCGCCGTGAGGATCGCCGTCGACTCCGTGTGGAGGAAGAGTCTACGTCAGGACCCGGGCCCGCCGGGCCGACAGCACGTGATCGACGATCGCGTCGACGCCGACGCCCTTGATCACCTGCGCGAACACCGTCGGCCCCTGGCCGCGCATCTTCGCGGCGTCGCGCGCCATCACCCCGAGATCGGCGCCGACGTGCGGCGCGAGATCGGTCTTGTTGACGACCAGCAGATCGGACTGGGTGATCCCCGGTCCGCCCTTGCGCGGCACCTTGTCGCCGCCGGCGACGTCGATCACGTAGACGGTGTAGTCGACGAGCTCCCGGCTGTACTGCGCCGCGAGGTTGTCGCCGCCGCTCTCGACGAAGAGCAGCTCGGGCCGGACCGACTCCATCAGGCCGTGGAGGGCGAGGAGGTTGTGGCTGATGTCCTCGCGGATAGCCGCGTGCGGGCAGCCGCCGGTCTCCACCGCGCGGATCTGCGCCGCTGGGAGCGCTTCGTTGCGCAGCAGGAACTCGGCGTCCTCGCGCGTGAAGATGTCGTTGGTCACCACGCCGAGCCGCACCCGATCGCGCAGCGCGCGGCAGAGCGCGAGGAGCAGCGCGGTCTTGCCGCTGCCGACCGGTCCGCCGATGCCGACGGTGAAGGCGCGCTCGGCGAAGTCGCGTCGCCGCGCGGGCTCGCGATCGTCGAAGTGGCCGGGGTGCTCCCAGTGCTCGTGCTCGTGGTCGGCGTCGTGGCCCATGGGGCTCCCAGGTCGAAGGTCAGCTGACGAAGAGGCGGGAGTACAGGCGCTCGTGGGTGCCGCCGATCAGCTCCTGGAGCGGCGCGGTCCACGCGGCCTCGTCGACGGACAGCTCGGCGCAGTCGGCGGCGACGCGCTCGAGGGTGTCGTGCAGGTCGAAGCACATGCGCTGCGCGAGGTGCGGGCCGATCACACCGAGCCGCACGGCCGAAGACGCGAGGCCGCGCAAGGAGAGGTGGAGGAAGACGCGGCGGGCCTCGTCGGCCGACGCTCCGAGCGCGCGCGTGACGGCGCCGAACATCGGGGCGTGGTGGCAGGGCCGGGGGCGCGCCTCGACGCGCAGCGCCGCAACCTCGGGGTGCGGGAACACGCGCGCGCACGTCTCGACGAACGCCCGCCCCTGCGTGCGGCTCGCGCGGTTGGCGACGGCGCTCGTGAGGAACGCGTCGCACGCCGCGTCGACCTCGGCGAGCGCCCCGGCAGATGCGGCCGAGACGAACGGCAGCGCGGACCATCCGATGCCCCACACCGCGTCGCCGAGCCACCGCCACACGTCGCGCTCGCTCGAGACCAGCTTCGCTTGCACGGCCGCCTCGAGCCCCCCGGAGTGCGCGAACCCGCCCGTCGGGAACGCCGAATCCGACAGCTGCAACAACAGCCACCCCTCGACGTTCGACGTTCGGCCCTCGACCATGCTCAAAACAGCGCGTACCGCTGGGCCAACGGCAACACCGCCGCCGGCGCGCAGGTCAACAGCTGCCCGTCGGCGCGGACCTCGTAGGTCTCCGGATCGACCTCCATGCGCGGCAGCGCGTCGTTCAGCTTCATGTCGCGCTTGCCGATCGAGCGGCAGCGCCGCACGGCCCGCAGCGCCTTGGTCAGCCCGAGGTCCGCGACGGCGCCCTCGTCGAGCGCGCGCTGCGAGACGAACGCGAGGCTCGTCGCGCCCGTCGCGCGCCCGAACGCGCCGAACATCGGCCGCATGATCAGCGGCTGCGGCGTGGGGATCGACGCGTTGGCGTCGCCCATCTGCGCCCACGCGATGAGCCCGCCCTTGATCACGATCTCGGGGCGCGCGCCGAAGAACGCCGGCCGCCACAGCACGAGATCGGCGAGCTTGCCGACCTCCACCGAGCCGACCTCGTGGCCGATGCCGTGCGCGATCGCCGGGTTGATCGTGTACTTCGCGACGTAGCGGCGGATGCGGCGGTTGTCGTTGTCGCCGCGCTCCTCGGAGAGGCGCCCGCGCTGCTCCTTCATCTTGTGCGCGGTCTGCCAGGTGCGGGTGATGACCTCGCCGATGCGCCCCATGGCCTGGCTGTCGCTCGAGACGATGCTGATGGCGCCGAGATCGTGGAGGACGTCCTCGGCGGCGATGGTCTCGCCGCGGATGCGGCTCTCGGCGAAGGCGACGTCCTCGGGGATGGCGCGATCGAGGTGGTGACACACCATGAGCATGTCGAGGTGCTCGTCGAGGGTGTTCACCGTGAAGGGGCGCGTCGGGTTGGTCGACGAGGGGATGACGTTCGGCTCGCCGCACACCTTGATGATGTCGGGCGCGTGCCCGCCGCCGGCGCCCTCGGTGTGGTAGGCGTGGATGGTCCGCCCCTTGAACGCCGCGATGGAGTCGTCGACGTACCCCGACTCGTTGAGCGTGTCGGTGTGGATGGTGACCTGCACGTCCTCCTGGTCGGCGACCGAGAGGCAGCAGTCGATCGCCGAGGGCGCGGTGCCCCAGTCCTCGTGCAGCTTGAGGCCGATGGCGCCGGCGCGGATCTGATCGACGAGCCCTTCGGGGCGCGAGGTGTTGCCCTTGCCGGTGAGGCCGACGTTCACCGGCAGCGCATCGGTCGCCTGGAGCATCAGCTCGACGTGGCGCACGCCTGGCGTGCAGGTGGTCGCGTTGGTGCCGGTCGCCGGGCCGGTGCCGCCGCCGATCATGGTGGTCAGCCCGCTGGCGATCGCCTCGTGCGCGAGCTGCGGGCAGATGAAATGGATGTGCGCGTCGACGCCGCCCGCGGTGAGGATCAGGCCCTCGCCGGCGATCGCCTCGGTGGTGACGCCGACGATCATCCCGGGCGTCACGCCGCTCATGGTCGCGGGGTTGCCGGCCTTGCCGATGCCGACGATGCGACCGTGCTTGAGGCCGACGTCGGCCTTGACGATGCCCGTCCAGTCGACGATCAGCGCGTTGGTGATCACCACGTCGAGCGCGTCGGCGTCGGGCACGCCGGGCGCTTGGCCCATGCGGTCGCGGAGCACCTTGCCGCCGCCGAACTTGCACTCGTCGCCCGGGGTCGCGAGATCGCGCTCCACCTCGGCCACCAGCCCGGTGTCGCCGAGGCGCACGCGATCGCCGAGGGTCGGTCCGTAGATCTCGGCGTACGCCGAGCGCGCGATGCGGTGGCTCACGACCCCTCCTGCGAGGTGCCGACCTCGACGAGTCGCACCGTCTTCTTGTCGCCCGGCTCGAAGCGCACCGCGGTGCCCGCGGGGATGTCGAGGCGCATGCCGCGCGCGGCGAAGCGATCGAAGTCGAGCGCGCGGTTGGTGTCGTCGAACGGGTAGTGGCTGCCGACCTGGATCGGGCGATCGCCGGTGTTGGTCACCGGCAGCGTCACCGTGCGCCGGCCGGCGTTGAGCTCGATCTCGCCCTGCGCCGGCACGATCTCGCCGGCGAGCCCGGCGAGCGGCTCGGCGTTCGGCGCGCGCATCGCGTCGCGCGCGGGCACCGGCAGGAAGCTGCCGTAGAGCGCGAGCGCGAGATCGCCCTCCTCGGTGCAGATCGGATCGTGCACGGTCACGAGCTTGGTGCCGTCGGGGAACGTGCCCTCGACCTGCACCTCGTGGATCATGCCGGCGACGCCCGGGATGACGTCCGCGCGCCCGAGCAGGCTGCGCCCGAGGTCCATCAGCTCGGAGACCGAGCGACCGTCGCGAATGAGCTCGAGGAGCTGGGTCGCGATCAGCGCGACCGCCTCGGGGTAGTTGAGCCGGAGCCCGCGCGCCAAGCGCTTCTGCGCGAGGACGCCGGCGCCGTGCAGCAGGAGCTTGTCGATCTCGCGCGGCGACAGGTGCATGACCGTTGTGATCGTGCACCGGCGCGCGCGCCCGGTCACCGGGGAAACACGCGTCTCTTCGTAACCTCGCCGTTACCTCTTTCGTGCAAAGGGATCGCCGACGCGCGGCACGAGCTCCGAAAGATGCGCGCGGACGCGCGCCAGCGCCGGCTCGATCGCCTCCGCGGCGAAGCGCACGAGCAGCGCGTCGTCCCGCGCGCTGGCCGACTCGACGATCGGCGCGCCCGGCGCGACCGGCGCGGAGGCGATCTCGTCGGCGATGCGCGCGCGCATCTCCGCGAGCCCGGGCCCGACGAGCACGAGCGTGCCGAGGACGTCGAAGCGCCCCATGCGCGCGGCGATCGGTCCCTGCGAAGGGTCGAGCAGCGTCGCGTCGCGCAGCAGCACGTTGCCCTCACGCCGCACCGACAGCTCGGCGCGATGCGACGAGAACGCCCACCGCTCGCCGCGCGCGACGCGCCCGGCGGAGAGCACGTCGAGGTAGACGAGATCGGCCGTGCAGGCGAGGTCGAAGACGGCGCGCTGCCGGTAGCGCGCTCCCTCGAAGCACACCACCGGATCGGCGAGCGACGCGAGGAGCGCGCCTTCGCCCAGGCGTGCCGCGAGCGTGCTCTCGGTGCCGCGCGGAGAGCGGTAAACCTTTGTGCTCGCCTGCGTGGTGAGCACCGCGCTCGTGCCCTCCGCGAGCTCCGCGGCCAAGGCGACGCGATCGCCGTCGACCAGCCCGCCGCCGAAGGTGGTCGTGAAGATCCACGGCGCCGGCGCGCCCGAGGTCGTAAGCAGGCGCAGCGGGCTCGACGCGCGCAGCGACACCGCGACGCTCCGCCCGCCGACGCGCGCGACCTTCACCCGGCCTTCGCCGCAGGAGATCGGGGAGGTGGAGGCGAGGTTCACGGTCTCTGGATCGGCTCGAGCGAGGTCGACTGCAAATCAGCCGCGGGCGTCGCTGCCGAGGTCGACGATGTCGAAGGCCGGATCCTCGACGTGTTCGCCGTCGAAGTCGAGGGGGCTGCAGGCGATCGGGATCCAAGCGAGGCGCCGCACGAGCAGAGGGACGGCCTCGTTCGTCGGCCTGTTTGATGTCTACTTGACACCTGCGCTGTCATGTTTAGTCTTCGGGGCATGAGCCTCAAGCTCGACGAGCTCGCAGAACGCGCCGGCGTCTCGGCGCGGACCGTTCGCTACTACATCCAGCGGGGCGTGCTCCCGGCGCCGGAGTTCCGCGGCCCCGACACGGCCTACGACGAGCGGCACCTGTTCGCGCTCCGCGCGATCAGGCGTCTGCAGGAGGCGTACTGGCCGCTCGACGCGATCGCGTCGACGCTCGCGCACAAGTCCGTCGACGACCTGCGCGACATCGCCGAGGGCGAGCTGCCGGTCCTGCCGGCACCCAAGGCCGAGGAGGTCGGGCCGCCCAAGGGCACGGGCGCCGGGTCGTCCATCTCCCGTGAGCCGAGCGCCCCGCGCGTGCGCGGACAGCGCATCCTCTTGGCGCGCGGGGTCGAGCTGTGGGTCGAAGAGGGCGCCGACCACGCGCTGGTCGATGCGCTCGTGGCGTTCAGTCAGCGCGAGGTGGCGAAGCATCACGGCGAGCCGGACACGAATCCGCCCGCGCATCACACAGCGCATCAGACAGCGCGTCAGACTGCGCATCAGACTGCGCATCACAAGGCGCATCACACGGCAAGGAAGGGCAAGTCATGACCGAGCAGGCGATGACGCACGAGGGTGGGCTCCGCAGCGTCGACGGCAAGCCGATCCCGCTCCGCGGCGTCGACGTGAGCGGCGAGGTCGTGGGCGGCACCGCGCGCATGAAGATCCGCCAGCGGTACGAGAACGTCGAGACGACGCCGCCCCCTCACGCACCGATCGAGGCCATCTACGTCTTCCCGCTGCCGAGCGAGAGCACGTTGGTCGGCTTCGTCATGGAGTGCGAGGGGCGGCGCATCGAGGGCGTGTGCAAGGAGCGCGAAGAGGCGTTCCGCGCCTACGACGACGCGACGCTCGAGGGCCACGGCGCAGCGCTCGTCGAGCAGGAGCGCGCGAACGTCTTCACCGCCAGCGTCGGCAACCTGCTGCCGGGCGAGACCACCGTCGTCGAGGTCGAGTACGTGCAGCGCCTGCGCGCCAGCGAGGGCGCGCTCCGCGTCGTCGTGCCGACGCTCGTCGCCCCGCGCTACATCCCCGGCACATCTCACGGGAAGGAGGGCGATCGCACCGCGCACGGCGCCGAGGAGCCGACCGATCGGGTGCCCGACGCCGACCGCATCTCGCCGAAGATCGCCCCGGTCGACTACCGCGTGTCGCTCGATCTCCTCCTGCACGTCGGCCCGAAGGCGACCGTCAGCTCGCCGTCGCACCGGCTCGACGTTCAGCGCGACGGCGAGCGCGCCCGCGTCTCGTTCTCCGAGGGGCGCGTCGCGCTCGATCGCGACGTGGTGATCCTCACCGAGGGCGCCGAAGACGCGCCGGTGCAGGCGCTGGTCGCCCACCGCAGCCCTTCGTCCGAGAGGGGCACCTTCGTGTTCTCGCGCGTGGTCGATCTGTTCGCCGACGTGCCCAAGGCGGCCCCGCTCGACGTGGTGTTCGTCCTCGACCGCTCCGGCTCGATGGGCGGCTCGTCCATCGAAGAGGCGCACAAGGCGCTGCGCCTCTGCCTCCGTCAGCTGCGCGAGGGCGACCGCTTCTCGATCATCGCCTTCGACGACCGCGAGGAGCCTTTCACGCCAGAGCCGGTGCCGTTCACCCAGAAGACGCTCGAGCAGGCCGATCGCTGGATCTCCCGGGTCGACGCGCGCGGCGGCACCGAGCTGCTCGCGCCGATGCAGCGGGCGATCGCGCTCGCGCCCAACGGCGTGGTCGTGCTGCTCACCGACGGGCAGGTCGGCAACGAGGACGAGATCCTCGCCGCCGTGATGACCGCGCGCGGCAAGAACGCCTCGCGCGTGTACACCTTCGGCATCGGCACCAACGTGAGCGACGCGCTCCTGTCGCAGCTCGCCCGGCGCACCGGCGGCGCGATGGAGATGATCCATCCCGGCGAGCGCATCGACGACAAGGTCGTCGCCACCTTCGCCCGCGCCATCGCGTCGCGCATCCGCGAGGTGCGCGCGACGTTCCACGGGGTCGACGTCGACGAGCTCGCGCCCTCGCAGCTGCCCGACCTGGTCGACGGCGAGGTGTGGTCGCTCTTCGGCCGCTACCAGAGGCCGGGCATCGGTCGGCTCGAGGTGCGCGGCACGCTCGCCGGCAAGCCGTGGCTGCTCGAGGTCGCGCTCGAGCTCCCCGAGAGGGCCGACGCGCCGGTGATCGAGAAGCTGTGGGCCGCCGAGCGCGTGCGCGATCTCGAGTCGATCGAGGTCGAGGGGCGCCGCGCGAAGTCGATGAAGGACCGCATCGTGGCGATCGCGGTCCCCTACGGCATCGCGTCGCGGCACACGTCGTTCGTGGCGATCGAGAAGCGCACCGGCGATCGCCGCGTGCCGGGCGCCGCCGAGGCGCGACCCGTGCCGGTGAACGCGCCGGCGGGTTGGGCGATGTTCGAGCGCCCGCCGCTCCGCGCCGGGGGCGCGTTCGCGCAGATGATGATGCCGATGGCCGCCCCCGCGCCGGCGGCGTTCGCGTACGCGCGCGCGGCGATGCCGCCGACGGGCGCGCCGCCGCCGCCGATGGCGTCGATGCCCATGAGCCCGCAGCCGGCCGCGCAGCCGAAGCGCGCCAAGGGCGTGCTCGGTCGCGCGCGCGACGCCATCGGCGGGTTCTTCGGTGGCGAAGGCGAGGGCGCCGCGCCGCGGCAGGCGCCGCCCGGGCGCATGATGGAGAGCGCACCGGCGCCGCTCGAGGAGCTCGAAGAGGAGGGGGCCGTCGCGCAGCCGCGCGAGTCCGGCGATCCGGTCTTCGCGATCCTGTCGAGGCAGCTCGCCAACGGCCTCTTCGACGACGGCGGCCCCGAGAAGGACGAAGACGCGCGCCTCGCGGCGTCGACCGAGCGCGCGCTCCTGTCGCTCCTCCGCCTCGGCGTCGACGGCGCGCACGCGCTGCACGGCGAGGTCGTGCGCAAGGCGGTGCTCGCGCTGCTGCCGGTCGGAGCCCGGCTGAAGGATCGAGCCGCCGCCGAGCGCGTGCTGCTCGTCGCATGGCTCGCGGCGTCGTCGTCCAGCAAGCGCACCCGCAAGCAGGTGGTCGACGCCGCCAGAGCCGCGAAGCTCGAGCTCGCATCGAGGACCGCGGACGAGCCGGCGCTCCGCGCCTCGCTCGGCCTCTGACGGGCTGATATCCCTTCGCGATGCCCCTCGATCGCGCCCGCGTCTACGTGACGTGCTGGGCCACCGCCGTTGTGATCGCGATCGTGCTCGCCGCGCTGCGCGGGCGCACGTTCGCGATCGCGACGAGCGCGTATTGGCGGGCGCGCGCCACGCCGTGGAAGCTCGCGCTCTTCGCGGTCGCCGCCCTCGGCATGATGATCATCGCGCCGCGCACCGGCGATCCGACGTGGGACCGGGTCGACGCCGGCTTCATGGCGCTGTTCACCTACCTGACCGCGCCGTGGACGCTCGGCGTGCTGGTGCGCGCGATCCGCGCGCGGCGGGCGCCGTGGGTCGAGGCGTACGTCGCAGCCTGCACCTGGCTGTTTTCGGCGAGCTGGTCGTACGATCTCTACATCTTCGTGCGCGACGCCGGCGGCTTCTCGGCGGCGTGGTCGCGCGGGTTCTACCCGCTCACCTGGTCGTCGAACCTCGTCGCCTCGTCGCTGCTCTACGCAGCCGGAGGTGCCTGCTTCAGCCTCTCCGCTCCCGATGCGCCCGACACTCGGCTCGGAGTGACGTTCTCGTTCCTGGAACCGGATTGGCCGGCGGAACGAGCGGCGCCGCCGCGGAGAGTCGCGCTGCTCGCGCTGGCGTTCGTCCTGGTGGTCGCTGCGATGCTGGGCCCCTTCGTGTGGGTCGCCCTCCGCGATCACTGACGGACGTCGCCGGAGGGCGGGCCGAACGTTGTGGCGCGCCACAAAACGATTAGCGTGCGCCGGCGATGTCCTCACCGGCCCCCGCGTCCACGAAGCCCATCACCAACAACGCCCACGTCATCCAGTGGGTCAACGAGATGGCCACTCTTTGCCAGCCCGACCAGGTCCTCTGGCTCGACGGCAGCGAGGATGAGAAGCGCCGTCTGACCGAGTACGCCGTCTCGAAGGGCGTGCTCGAGGAGCTCGATCAAAAGAAGCTCCCCGGCTGCTACTACCATCGCAGCAACCCGAACGACGTCGCGCGCGTCGAGCACCTGACCTTCATCTGCACGCCCACGAAGGACGAGGCGGGGCCGACCAACAACTGGATGGCGCCCGACGAGGCGTACACGAAGCTGCGCGGGCTGTTCTCGGGCTCGATGAAGGGCCGCACGATGTACGTCGTGCCCTACGTCATGGGGCCCATCGGCTCGCCGATGTCGAAGGTCGGCTTCGAGCTCACCGACAGCGTCTACGTCGCGCTGAACATGCGGATCATGACCCGCATGGGCAAGGTCGCGCTCGACATGCTCGGCGACAGCGACGACTTCAACCGCGGCCTGCACTGCACCGGCGACGTGAACCCCGACCGCCGCTACATCTGCCACTTCCCGCAGGACAACACCATCTGGTCGTTCGGCTCGGGCTACGGCGGCAACGCGCTGCTCGGCAAGAAGTGCCTCGCGCTCCGCATCGGCAGCTACCTCGGTCGTCAGGAGGGCTGGCTCGCGGAGCACATGCTGATCCTCGGCGTCGAGTCGCCCGAGGGCGAGATGACCTACGTCGCAGCGGCGTTCCCCAGCGCGTGCGGCAAGACGAACTTCGCGATGATGATCCCGCCCAAGCGCTTCAACGGGTGGAAGATCTGGACGGTCGGCGACGACATCGCGTGGATGCGCGTCGGCCCCGACGGCCGGCTGTGGGCGGTCAACCCCGAGAACGGCTACTTCGGCGTCGCCCCGGGGACGAGCATGAGCTCGAACCCCAACGCGATGCGCACCGTGCAGCGCGACACCATCTTCACGAACGTGGCGCTCACGCCCGATCGCGACGTGTGGTGGGAGGGCAAGGACGGCCCGACGCCGGCGCAGCTCACCGATTGGCGCGGCAACCCGTGGACCGACCACTCGCCGGAGAAGGCCGCGCACCCGAACTCGCGCTTCACCTCGCCGGCGAAGAACAACCCGGCGCTCTCGAAGTTCTCCGACGACCCGCAGGGCGTGCCGATCAGCGCGATCATCTTCGGCGGCCGCCGCGCGACGACGGTGCCGCTGGTGCTGCAGTCGTTCAACTGGACGCACGGCGTCTACCTCGGCGCGACGCTCGGCAGCGAGACCACCGCCGCGGCGACCGGCAAGGTCGGCGTGGTGCGCCGCGACCCGATGGCGATGCTGCCGTTCTGCGGCTACAACATGGGCGACTACTTCGCGCACTGGCTGCGCATGCAGTCGCGCATCCCGCTGCCGCCGAAGATCTTCATGGTCAACTGGTTCCGCCAGAGCCAGACCGGCAAGTTCCTCTGGCCGGGCTTCGGCGAGAACATGCGCGTGCTGAAGTGGGTCGTCGACCGCGCGCGCGGCAAGCGCGGCGCGTCGGAGACGGTCATCGGCTGGGTGCCGCGTCCGGGCGATCTCGATCTGTCCGGGCTCGACATCTCCAACGAGCAGGTCGAGGCCGCCACCGCGGTGAACGTCGAGGAGTGGCGCCGCGAGCTCGAGGACCAGAAGGAGTTCTTCGAGAAGATCGACCGCACCCCGCGCGCCCTGACGCTGCAGCGCGAGCTGCTGCTCGAGCGCATCAAGGACATCGCCGGCTGAGAGGGCGTTCCACGGAACACCCTCCGAGACGCGTCCGCCGGCTCTCGGCGGATGCGACACCGTTCGTCGCAGGTCGAACGCCGCGGGGCGTCGACCTTCGACGAGTCGTCCGTGAGTCCGTCGCCGCTCCCGGGCCGGCCCTCGGGTCGGCGGCGGGGGCCGGCGGGCCCGGGGGTGTGAGAAACGTCACCCTCGCGGTCGCCTCCCTCGCGATGAGGAGCCCATTTCCCGCCTCCAACGAGTAGGCTGCGCCACTGCGAGCTCGCCGCAACCTCCCGAATCATGACGCGACCCCAAGCCTCGTTCGCCGCGTTCGTGCTCGCCAGCGCTGCCGTCGCCGCGTGCGAGCGCGACGCGCCGCCCGAGCAGCCCGCGATGCTCTTCGACTCTCGCGTGCCGCTCGACCCGGAGCTCGAGCGCCTGAAGAAGGTCGGCGACGATCCGAGCCGGGCGCTGCACCCCGCGAGCGCGGTCGATCTCGCCAGGCTGCTCGAACCGGGCAAGCGCTACGAGTTCGTGGTCATGCCCAACGGCGCGATGAACGTCGCGCCCAAGTCGGTCGAGGCGGCGGCGAACTTCTGGACGCACCCGATCCTCGCCAACGGCGGCGCGGTGAAGAGCGCCGGGCACCTCCGCATCGAGAGGAGCGGTGACGCGCTCGCCAAGGTCACGATCGACGCCGAGTCGACGACCTACTGCCCGCTGCCCGAGAGCGTCCGCGCCTCCATCGCCGCGCTCGTCGCGATGAACGTCAAGAGCGACGTGATCCGCGTCGAGGGGCGCACCGCCGACTGCTGGAAGGGCGTGGGCCCCGGCGCGTCCGCGGCGCCTGCCGCATTGGCGACGGGCGCCCGCGGCTACGGCCCGATCATGCTCGAGGTCGCGCGACGGTTCGAGGTGCTCGGTCGCGCGCACGCGGCCGGGCGCGGCGATCTCGCGCTGTACGAGCTCGAGGAGCTCGAAGAGAGCTTCGCGGACGACCTCCCCCACGCGCGGCTGCCGCCGCTCCCCGAGGGCGCACAGCTCGGTCCGTTCATCGACGCGATGAACAAGGCGCAGGTCCCTGAGCTGCGCAAGGCGCTCCAGGGCAAGGACCCGAAGGCGATCGCGGCCTCGTTCGAGGCGATGGCCGGCGTGTGCAACGGCTGCCACACGGCGTCGGGCCGCGCGTTCATCGAGGTGCCGACGGTGCCCGGCGAGGGCGTGCCGAAGCTCGATCCGAAGCCCGACGCCAAGGTCGATCCGAAGGGCGACGCGGGCCCGGCGCCGAAGAAGTGATCCTCACGGGGTGACCGACGCGCTGGTCGTCGGCGCGGCGCTCGCCGCCGGCGCCGTGCTCGGCACCGGCACGGGATGCACGGCCGTTTGGACGCCCGCGAGCATCACCGGCTCCTCGATGACGTGGAGGAACACGCCGACGCGGCGCGCGCCGCGCGTGACGTCGTCGGGCCACCCGCGCGGAGAGATCGGATCGCACGCGGCCACGCCGCTCGCGACGGCCGCGAGCAGCACCGCGCGCAAGAGGCCACCGTGGCTCGCCGGTGCGGCCGCGAGCGCGCGCGAGGGCGGGGCGGGGGCGAGCGTGCGGTGGGGCTCGAGCTTCACGAAGGCTGAGACACGCGACGAGCGGCGGCATTGGGTCCGCATGACGACCGCTTGCACCGGTGGCGAGACGCGAGTCCAGGGCCTGTCCCTAAATGCCCCCGGGCTGAAAGCCCTGACCATTGGTCTCATCCGGCGCCTTAATTCAGCAGCGCCAGCATTCTCGCTGCTGGGCCGAGCTCTTGGAGCCCGCGCCGGATGTTGACCGCGCCTGGCGGGCCGCCGGAGGACTTGCCGGTGTAGCCGCCGAG
>JACPFM010000184.1 GCA_016182965.1 Deltaproteobacteria bacterium
CCGCGCGCGACGCGCGCGAGCCGCGTCACGTGCCCTCCCGCGCGGCCGCCGCGCGCTCGATCTCGACACGGTGCCGCCCTGACATCGGGTGATCGCGCGGATCGCGCGCGCCCTCGCCCATCAGGGCGCGCGAGGCGGCGCGCATGCACTCCTCGAGGCCGGCGAGGTCGTAGCCGCCCTCGAGCACCATGCCGACCGGCGCCCCGACGTCGTCGGCGGCGCGCCCGATGGCCGACACGACGAAGGCGAACCCTTCGGCGGTGACCGCCATCCCGGCGAGCGGATCGGCGACGAACGCGTCGAAACCGGCGGAGACGAGCACGACGTCGGGGCGGAACGCGCGCACCGCGGGCGTGACGACCTCCTCGACGGCGTTCGCATAGACGGCGTCGTCGGCGCCCTCGCTGAGCGGGACGTTGATCGTGGAGCCGAGCCCCGGTCCCTCGCCGCGCTCGCGCAGATCGCCGGTGCCCGGGTAGAACGGGTGCTGGTGCATCGACAGGTAGAGCACGTCGGGATCGCGCCAGTAGATCGCCTGCGTGCCGTTGCCGTGATGGACGTCGATGTCCACGATGGCCACCCGCCGCGCGCCCGCGGCGCGGGCCGCCTCCGCGCCCACCGCGATGTTGTTCAGCAGGCAGAAGCCCATCGCCTTGTTGGGCAGCGCGTGGTGGCAGGGCGGCCGCACCAGCGCGATGCCGCGCAGCGATTCGCCGGTCGCCAGCGCGGCGCCGATCGCGCCCACGCCGCCGGCGGCGCGCACCGCGGCGTCGATCGATCGCGGCGACATGTACGTGTCGGGATCGAGCATGCCTCGCGCGCCGCGAAGGTCGTCCAGGCGATTCAGGTACGGCTCGGCGTGCACGCGCGACAGCAGCGCGCGCGCGGCGTCGACCGGCGGGAGCTGCTCGGTCGAGAGCCCGGCGGCGCGCAGCCCGGCGCGCGCCGCGTCGAGGCGCGCCGGACGCTCCGGGTGATTGGCGGTCGCGGCGTGCAGATCGAACAGCGCGTCGTCGACCACCAGGACTCGGTCGTGGCCGGGCATCAGGCCGCACGATCGCGCGTCCCGCGCCGGGCGTCATCCGCGACTTCGAGCGCGCCGCCGCACGCCGCGCGGCCGCTGCACCGGGCCGGGCCGCTCGTCCGCCACTTCGTCGCCGCCGCCGGTCGTGCCGCCGGTCGCGGCCGCCGGTCGCGGCCGTCAAGACGCGCGATCAGCGTCTTGCCGAGCTCTTCCGGCGTCTGATAGCGTGAAACCACCTCTTGCGCCCGCGTGAGACCCGGAGGGCGCGGACGCCTGCCGGCGCCCGTAAGGCCCCTCGAGAAAGCAGGTCCGCGAGCGCGGAGGGGTACCGTCGAGGAACCTCGCATGCGCCTCAAGATCATCCTCCCCCACGCGATCATCGTGCTGCTCGTGGGAGTGTTGTCGTACGTCGTCGTGCGTCAGCGGCTGCTCACGCTCGACGATCCCGCCACGGTGAAGGCCGCCGTCGAGAAGGACTCGTTCGGCGCGGCCGGCGTGCTCCAGCTGCAGCTGCTGCGCGCCGAGCGGTGGCTCGCCGAGCACGGCACCACCGAGGTGCTGCGCGAGCGCCTGCAGAACCTCGGCCTCGAGGACAAAGGGCGGCGCGAGAAGACGAGCGCGGCGCTCGGCGAGCTCAAGCGTCACGCGACCGAGGCGCGCTCCGTCTTCAGCGACGCGCCCGACCTCACGGCGCTCGTCGACAAGAACGGCAAGGCCGTCGGCCGCAGCGAAGATCCGCAGACCTACGCCGGCGACGACTTCGCCAAGGAGTACCCGGCCCTCCTCACGGCCATCCAGGAGAACCGCACCGGCAGCGACATCTGGCTGTCCTCCCGCTTCTCGCACAAGCACCTGGTCAGCTACGCGCCGGTTCGCGACACGAACGGCGCCGCGATCGGCGCTGTGGTCCTCGCGTGGAGCCTCTCCGATCAGCGCCTGTCCGGGGTCACCGACGGCGCCGCGGCGCTCGTCGTGCTCGAGGGAGGCGCCGCGAAGGTCAAGGCGAAGGCCAACGAGTCGATGGCGCCCGGCTTCACGAACGATCTCGAGGGCGGCCTCAAGGACGCCTCCACCCGCGCGATGAAGAACGGCCACGACAGCTTCGCCCAGCCGGAGTGGGCCGGCAGCATCACGGCCCTGCGCAACGTGGGCACGGGCGATCGCGCGGCGGTGGCCGTCGCGCGCCGCATCTCCAACGTCGAGAGCCCCGACGCGATCGCCTGGCCCATCCTCGCGGCCGCAGCCCTCGGCCTCGCGTTCGTGTTCATCGCGGGCGGGATCCTCGGCGGCTACATCACCGACCCGGTCGGCAAGATGGAAGAGAGCCTGCTGCAGGTGATCAACGGCAACACCAACCACCGCGTGCAGATCGAGCACGCCGAGCTCGGTGGGCTGGCGTTCCGCATCAACCAGCTGTTGAACACGGTGCTCGGGGTCGACGAGGACAACACCGACGAGGAGGGGCGCCCGTCGGTGCCGCCTGCCCCCGGCCACTTCTCCGACGCGCTCTCGGTCGACGGCGGCGGCGGCGACGCGGCGCAGGCCGCCGCGCTCGCGGCCGAGCCCGAGGCCTCGTACTACGGCCGGCTCTATCGCGAGTACATCGACGCCAAGCGCGCCAACGGCGAGTCGGTCGAGAACATCACCGAGCAGGTGTTCGTCGACCGCATCCGCGGCATGGAGCGCGACCAGGGCGCCAAGATGGGTCGGGCCGTGCGCTACGCCGTGCAGCGCCGCGACGGGCAGGTGCGCCTGCTCGCGATTCCGCTCTGATTCTCGACCTCCACCGGAGCCGCCGAACACGGGCCGCGGGCGACGCCACGCGGCCCGTGTCGTCCTTTGCTGGACGCGGGCGGCTTCCGTGCTTAACAAGCGGCTGCACCGATGGGTCTCTTCGATTTCTTCAAGGGCAAGGGCGCCAGGTCCGGCGCCTCCGAGCGTCCCAAGCCGCTCGACAAGAACGTCGCCCGCTACGCGGACGCCATCTCCAAGAAGGCGCAGAACTTCGATCGCCAAGAGGCGCTCGACGCGCTCTCCAAGGTCGGGTCGGCAGAGGCGGCCTCGGCACTGCTCAAGCGCTACACGTTCGTGGTCGACCCCTCGATTACGGATCAGGAAGAGAAGGAGACCGCCTTCCGCGGCATCGTGGCCGCCGGCAAAGACGCGCTCCCCGCCATCCGCGAGTTCTGCGTCCGCGCCGAGAGCGTCACCTGGCCGCTGCGAATGATGCGCGAGCTCCTCGACGACGAGGCCTACGTCGGCGAGATCCTCACGATGCTCGAGAAGTGGGACACCGAGTACGCGCGCAACGCCGACCCGAAGATCCAGCTGATCACCGCGCTCGAAGACGTGAAGGACGAGCGCGTCGCCCCCGCGATCACGCGCTTCCTCGAAGACGTGCACGAGCCCACGCGCTTCCACGCGGTCACCACCCTGCTCGCCCAGGACGCGTCCGAGTCCGGCGGCCCGCTCGCCCGCGCCCTCGTGCGTGAAGAGGCCAACCGCACCATCAATCGCATCGCCGAGGGTCTGGCGCTGCGCGGCTGGCCGGTTCCCGAGGCCGACCGCGCCGCGCTCGACGAGAAGCTCCCGCGCGGTTACCGGGTCGACGACGACGGCCGCGTCGCGCGCTGACGATCTTCTCTGTGAAGAGAAGCCCCGGCCTTCGCGCGAGAAGCCCGTGACCGCCTGCGGCGGTCACAGGAGCTTGCCCTCACCCAACCCTCTCCCGGAGGGAGAGGGCTCGGGGATCCCCATCGGGCGAAGCACTCCGCTCCCGCGTCAGGCGGCAGTGAGATGAGACCACCCAGTGACTGCGGTCAGTCGGTGATCTTCGGCATCGTCGGGAGGAAGAACCCGAGCGAGATGGAGATCATCTGGTTGAAGCGGTAGGTCGAGTCCTTGTCGTCGATCTTCTGATCCGGGAACTTCCCGGAGTCGCTCGGCGACCCGCCCTGATCGAGGCCGCGCGAGTCGAAGCCGGCGCGGTTCCACGCGAAGGGGACCATGCGCCACTCGACGCCGAGCGCCAGCATCTTGCTCATGTAGAAGTTGAAGCCGAGGCCCCAGGTGGGCGCGAACTTCGTCTTCGACTCCATCTTCGCGCCGTTGCGGTCGCGCGTGGCGCACTCGACGAAGTCCTTGCAGTCGGCGCGCTCCTTGGTGCCGACCACGCCGAAGCCGGCGAAGATGTAGGCGTCGACGTCGGCGAAGACGCTCTGGAAGAGCGCGAACTTGCCGCGGAACGGCACCGCGGTGATCTGCGGCAGCGCCATGTACTGGATCGACGCGACCTGCTTCTGGAACTGCCCCTGGCCGGGTGCGCCGGAGACGTTCATCAGGTTGAGCGAGGGGACGTCGGTCGAGCGCACCGTGCTGTCGTCGATCTTGTCGCTGAGCGCCGTGGGGATGCCCACCGCGCCGAAGCCGCCCCAGATCCCGATGGCGAGCCAGTCGGTGACGCCGTAGTTGAGGCGCGCGCCGACGAGCATCGTGCGCTGGTACTCGTCGAGGATGGTCGCGGTGAACGCGGGAGCGAACTCGACGCGCCCCTCGCGGTAGAGGCGGAGGCGGCGCACGGCGGGCGCGCCCTTGAGCGGGCCGGTGAGCTGGACCTCCTGTGCAGAGGCCTCCTTCTCCGCGGTGGTGGAGACGACACCGAGGGCGATGAGCACCGCCGGGAGCGTCGAAAGGACCTTGGTCATGGTCTTGCGGCTCATGTGCGTATGCCCCGTCACTTCGGAAGCCTGTACTGCCAGGTGAACGGCAGGAAGATGCTGATGCCGAACTGCGCCTGCACCGCGTTGGTCAACCGGCTCTCGCCGATCCACGTCTCGGGATCGCGTCGCGTGCCTTTGATGTTCCGCGGATCGGTCGCCTCACGCGCGACCGACGTGGCCTCCAGCTCCTCGTTGTAGATGTAGTCGCGCACCTCGAGGAAGGCGGCGAGCCAGCGATTGAAGAAGACGCGGAGGCCGAGGCCAGCGTTGAACGCCACCTTGGACTTCCACTCGAACGCGCGGTTCTCCGGGTCGATCACGGCGCGCGGGCGGGTCGACAGGGCGCCGATGCCGCCGACGACGTAGCCGTCCCAGTGGAAGATGAAGTCGCCGAAGCCGGCGAACTTTCCGTACAGGGGGACGTACGAGAAGTTCAGGTTCGCGCCGAACTGGTACTCGTTGATCGGGATGGCCAGGCGCGTGCTCTGGCGAACGAGCTTGTTGAACTCGGCGTCGCTGTTGAACGGCTGGTAGTAGTTGAAGTTGAAGCCGACCGCGAGGACGTTGGTGACGTAGTAGTTGAGCGCCAGGCCGGGGCCGGGGTGGCTCACGAACTGGTCGTTCATCGACGCCGACCAGTACGGCGAGATCTCGACGCGCTTGCGACGGAGCGCGTAGATCTGCTGGACCGCGTAGACCTGCGAGTCCTTGAGGTCCTTCTCGGCGTAGTCCTTGATCAGCTTGTCGGTCTGACAGGCCTCGGGGTTCGCCTCGCAGATGAAGCTCGCGCCCCCGCCGCCGGCCGCTGCGCCTGCGCCGGCCTTCGCGCCGGGTTCCTCCTTGGGCGGCGGTTCGTCGTCGCCGCCGAGGTCCTCGACCTCGCCAGCCGGGGGTTTGGTGTCGGGCTTCTTGCCCTTCTGCGCGAACGCCGTCGCGGGGAGCGTCGCACCCGCAAGAGCGAGCGCCGCAACCACGAAGAGCCTCACCGGAGCCTGCTTCATCGCCATTCCTTCCGCATCCTCGGGCGCGTGCTCAAAGGCTGCGCGCTCTTCGTGAGAGCGCGCCGTGCGGCGCCCTCGGGCGACCGCGTCTCGATTCATGAGGGAAACGACTGCGGCTGTCGTAACCGCTATGGACGGTCGATGTCCAGCGATTCATCGACTGCGTTGACACTGCGACGCGACGAACGGCCGCGGACTGTATCACGCGGAATTTTGAGCAATCAACATCAAATGCGAACGGAAGGGAGAGGGGACACCCCCGTCGGACGATTGGCGGAGGGACGGTCGATCCGTCACGCCGCCTCGTTGGAAACGGCGTCTCTACCCGCGAAAAGCGCCTCGACGAACTCGGCGGCGTCGAACTCGCGCAGGTCTGCGGCGCGCTCGCCGATTCCGATGTAGCGCACCGGAAGCGAGAGCTCGTCGGCGATGGCCAGGATCACGCCGCCCTTCGCGGTGCCATCGAGCTTCGTCAGCACGATGCCGGTCAGCGGCACCGTCTCCATGAACAGGCGCGCCTGCTGAATCGCGTTCTGTCCGTTGGTTGCGTCGAGGACGAGGAGCGTCTCGTGCGGGGCGCCGTCGAGCGCCTTGGCCACCGTGCGGCGGATCTTCGCGAGCTCGTCCATCAGGTTGGTCTTGGTCTGGAGACGGCCGGCGGTGTCGCAGAGGACCACGTCGGTGTTGGTCTCCTTGGCGCGGGTGACCGCGTCGAACAGGACGCTGCTCGGGTCGGCGCCCTCCTTGCCCTTCACGATGACCGCGCCTTCGCGCTCGCCCCAGACCTCGAGCTGCTGCACGGCGGCGGCGCGGAAGGTGTCGCCCGCGCCGAGGATGACCGACTTGCCCTGCGCCTTGAGCTTCGAGGCGAGCTTGCCGATGGTCGTGGTCTTGCCCGTGCCGTTGACGCCGACCATCAGGACGACCGTCGGCTTGGTGCGCAGCTTGAGACGACCGCCCGCCCCGAGGATCGCCTCGGCCTCGGCGCGGAGCGCGGCCCAGACCTTCTCCTCGTCGTCGAGCTCGTTGCGCTCGAGACGCTCGTGCAACCGCTGGATCAGCTTCTGCGAGGTCTTCACGCCGACGTCGCTCGTGAGCAGGACCTCTTCGATCTCGGAGAGCAGCGCCGGATCGACGACCTTGCGGCCGCTGATCAGGTCGCGCAGCCGCGCGATCATCCCTCCGCGGGTGCGCGCGAGACCTTTGCGCACGGTGGCCGGATCGAAGACCGCGGGCTTGCCGAAGTCCTCCTCGAGCGCCGGCTTGGGGCGCTCCGAGGGCTTGGCCGCCGGCGCTTCTTCGCGCGGGCGCGGCTCCTCACGCGGCTCCTCGCGCCTGGCCGAAGGGGTCTCCTTGACCGTCTTGGCCGGACGAGGAACGAGCGCGTCGAGGACATCGTCCTTGCGCGCGGGCTTCTCTTTCGGCTCGAGCGCCTCGGGCTTCTTCGCCTCGGGGAGCGCAGGCTCGGAGGGTTTGCGCGTGACCAGGAAGATGATCACCGCGATTACGACGACGGCGACGATTACCCAGACCATCATCGAGTCTCGAGCTCCGCGGGCCACGGGCCCGCATCAGGGCGTGTCACGATAGAGGGGGCGTACCCCCACCGTCAAAGGGAACCCATACGCACGCGGCGAGCGGTCGTCATCCCGAACCGCCATCTTTTGCATTCCCAGCAGCAGGAGGCGGCGGCGGAGGGGGGGGCGGGGGCGGCGGAGGAGGCGGCGGAGGGGGGGGCGGAGGAGGAGGAGGCGCAGCCAGCGCGTCGCTCGCCGAGCCGGCCAGCGTCTCGATGCGGCGCTGTTCGCGTTCGTCGAGGTCGCGCTCGCCGAACGCGGCGCGCTCGACGGCTCCGGCCCAGGTGCGCGCCGGCTCCCGCACGTGGGGGTCGAGGTCACGGTCGGAGACTTCGGCGATCTGCGCAGGCGTCGGCTGCGGCGGGACGCGGCGGAAGGTCGAGCGCGCCCACTGCACGAGGGCGTCGAGCACGGCGTCGCGGCGGCGGGTCATCGCGAGCTCCAGCTCCGCGGCCTTCGGCAGCTCGATCGCGAGCGGCAGGAACGCGGGATGGGTGACCAGCAGCTGATCGCCCGCGCGCACCGGCGCGGTGAGCGCGAGGCGCAGGCGCCCGCGATCGTCGGTGCTCCCGCCGCCGAGGGGCTCGACCGAGGTCGCCGCCGGACGGGAGGCGCGCACCTTGGCGTTGACGATCGGCGAGCGGCGCCGGCGATCGCGGATGGTGATCTCGATGTTCTTCGGCGCGCGTGCGCGCTTCGACACCCGCACGACCTCGTCGCCCTCGGCCGCCGTATCGCGCGCCGCCACCGTGCGCGGCGGGCGGCGGCTGCGCGCGACGATCAGCACGAGCGCCACGCCCGCGACCGCCGCGCCGAGCGCACGCCACGGGCCCGGCGTCCGCACGCGCACCGGGACGTCGATCTCCTGCGTGCGCCACCCCTCGCCTGCCGGAACGAACCGCAGCGTGAGGTTCACGATGCCGTCCTTCTCGGTGCGGAAGCGCGTGACCACGTGGAACGAGCCGCCGTCGACGCGCCCGATGCCGACGCGCTCGGCCCCGAGGAAGGCGTCGACGAGCCCGTGCGCGGGCAGGCCGTCCTTGCTGGCGACGCGCCCGACGACCGCGAGCCCGTCGACGGGCACCGCGCCCTTCGGATCTTCCTGGCGCGCCTCGACGAAGCGCGCGAGCGCGACGCGCTTGCTGAACACGCGCTCTCTCGCCGACGCGTACCCGGGCGCGCCGTCGAAGGCGATCACCAGCTCGCCGACGCCGGGCGCGCCGAACGTCTTGGTCGGCAGATCGAACGTCGCCCAGCCGCCGGCGGTCGTGACCTTGGCGAGCTCGCGGTCCTTGTCGCGCGCGTCGCGCAGGACCAGCTCGATGCCGCTCTTCTCGACCAGCTCGGAGGTCGCCCGCACCTTGACCACGGCGCGCTCGGTGTCGAGATCGATCTCGAACGGCGCCGTGCCGGGCGGGACCGGCTGGACAGTGAGCTCGATCGGAGCCTTGCCCGGCTCCACCTTCAGCGTCTCCTTGGCGGCGGAGACGAAGGCGGTCTTCTCGATTCGAGCGCCTACCGTGTACCCGACGGCATCGAGCCAGACCTTCAGGCCGAACGTGCCGTCGGTCTTGGTCGAGATCGACCACGGCTCGCCGGGCTTCCCGCTCTTTACGCCGATCGGCGCGGCGGGCAGGGTGAGCGGCAGCCCGTCCGTCCGGTCGATCGTGAGGTAAACCTCGACGCCGGGGAGGCCGTTACCCGCGTCATCGACCACTTTGCCGTTGATCTCGAGCTGACCGCCCTCGGAGACGGTGCCGCGCACCTCCAACTTCGCTGTCGCCACGACGCGCACTTTCGGCGCGGCCAGAACGGGCGCAGCCACGGCCGACGAGGCGGCGAGGACCAAGAACAGCAGGAGCGAGCGAATGAGCGCGGGCGGCCCACGTCTGACGCAGGAGGGAGCGGGAAGGTCGTCCCGCACGCCGCGCTCCCAAGGACGATCCATGCTCCGAGACCGTGATAGCATCGACCAGGTGATGCCGACGAGGGTGACGCTCACCGCGAGGACGAAGCGCGCTCGCAGAGTGCTTCTCGCAGCCGTCCTCTGCGTCGCTCCGATCGTCGCCTCGACGGGCGACGTGCAGGCGCAGGGCAAGACGGCCTTCCTGGCCGAGCAGCTGCGCAAGAACACCGACTTCCGCGTGCGCGTCGACGCCGCCCTGAAGCTCGGAACCAGCGACGACGCCGCTGCGGTCAAGCCGCTCTGCGGGTGCCTCGGCGATCAGTCCGAGGTCGAGGCGGTGCGCGTCGCGTGCGCGGCGGCGCTCGGCAAGTTGAAGAAGCCCGGCGGCGACGGCTGCTTGAAGGAGCACACCGGCGACAAGTCGTCGAAGGTTCGCGAGCAGGTGACGACGAGCCTCAAGGCCCTCGGCGGCGCGGCCCCCGCCGCGAGCGCCGCCGGCCCGTCTTGCCCGGCGCCACCGGCCGGCAGCAAGGCCAAGTACTTCGTGGGCGTCGGCATCTCGAACAAGACCTCGCGCCCCGACACCGACATCAAGCCGATCGTCGAGCAGCAGGTCGTCTGCAAGCTGCAGTCGATGGGCCGCTTCAAGATGACCGCCGACACCGACCCGAAGAAGATGGCCGCCGCCGTCTCCAAGGAGAAGCTCGACGGGTACTTCCTCAACGTCTCGGTGGAGCCCATCCAGTACGCGGGGGGCAACCTGAAGATCAGCATGAAGCTGACGATCATGACCCACACCCGCGATCTCAAAGGCGAGATCGGCAAGTCGCTCAGCATGCCCGGCGTCGGCTCCCCTTCGAAGTCCGACGAGGACGACCTGATCAAGATGGCCGCAGAGAAGCTGGTCAACGACTTTGCCGGCCTCAAGCCGTGACCCTACCCTCGTGATCGCCGCGTTCAAGGAGTCCCCGTGAGCCCGACCGCACCCGCAGCCGCCGCGCCCCCGAAGTTCAAGCGCTCGGCGAAGAACTACCTCCTCGATCGGAGCTTCCAGCTCAAGTACGCGGGGTGGCTCAGCGGAATGACGCTGGCCGTGAGCCTGGCGCTCGGCGCCGTCCTGTACTGGCAGACCGAGAAGACGGTCGCTATCGGCAGCGAGGCGGTGCAGGTCGGTCAAGAGGCGAACAAGGCCGGCAAGGACGCCGTCGCGCAGTCGCAGGCCCTCAACGACAAGCTCGAGAACGACGCGAAGGCCTCCTACGGCGACAACCCCGCGCTGCTCGCGGCCATCGCCGACGCGAACAAGGCGGAGTCCGACAAGATCCACGGCCGCGCGAAGGCGCTCTCGGATCTCGAGACGAAGCTGGTCCAGAAGCAGGACGCGATCGCCAAGCAGCGCCTGCTGCTGCTCGCGACGCTCGGCTCCGCGCTGCTCCTGCTCGTGATCCTGCTCGGCCTCGCCGGCATCGTCATCACGCACAAGGTCGCCGGACCGATCTTCAAGATGAAGCGCCTCCTCAAGGAGGTCGGCGAGGGCAAGCTGGTGGTCCCCGGCCGCCTCCGCAAGGGCGACGAGCTGATCGAGTTCTTCGACGTCTTCGCGACGATGGTCGAGAAGCTGCGCGTCCGTCAGGAGCGCGAGATCGAGATCCTCGACACGGCGATCACGCAGGCCCGGTCAGGCGGCCTGGACGGGCCGGTGCTCGAGAAGCTCGAGGCGCTTCGGAAGCACATGCAGTCGGACCTCGACGCGAAGTAGCCGAACGCGAAGCGCGAACGCGAACGCGAACGCGAACGCGAACGCGAACGCGAACGCGAACGCGGACGCGGACGCGGACGCGGACGCGGAGGCGGAGGCGGAGGCGAGAATCAAGACTCGCTCGGCGCTTCGGCGAGTGTACCGCCGTGCTCGGTGGCGTCGAGCCCGCAGCGGCGCTGCGCGCCGTGCTCGCTGCGCTCGCAGGCTCGACTCCACCTCCGCGCGGCGGTGCGTGTGCACCACGCCGAGTGAAGCTCGGGCGCGCAGGGCGCTCGGGCGGCTCGGTCCGAAGGAGCTCATGCCATGTTGCGCATCTACCGTGTCGCTCTCGACGTCGTTCGCAGGCTGCAGCCGTATGTCTTGCAGATCCGGCAGCGTCAGCCGTCGCTGGCCGATCAGCTCGATCGCGCGGGCGACACCACCGTGCTGGGCATCGCCGAGGTGGTCACGCTCTCTCGGCAAGATCCGCGGGCAGCACTATTCGCGAGGGGCGGCGTCGATGGACGAAGCCATCGGGTGCATCGATCTCGCGCTCGCGAAGGGGCACATCGCCTCGTTCGAACACGATCTGCGGGAAGCCATGAAGCAGATCATCGGCACGCTCACGAAGTGCGTCGGGCGGTGACGGGGGCGACGGGCCGGCGTGCACGGGCTCGCCGGCCCGGAGCGCGCTCTTGCGCCGATCGAGCGCGCCGCTCGGCGGGCGCGGGCGGCGGACCGGCGCGCGGGTGCAACGCCGGTCCGCCGCGACGCGCTCACCGCGCGTTCTTGAAGAGCGTGGCGACCACCATGCGCAGGCGATCGAGGAGTTCGGGATCGAACGAGTCGATGTACTGGAACGCCAGCGCCGTCTCGACGCCGGCGATGACCTCGTTCATCGACCCGGCGGCCGAGTGGTAGCGCGCCGCGCGGTTCGCCCCGCGGCTGTACGACCCTTCGGCGGTGTTCAACGGAACGCTCGCCAACGCCCGCCGCATCTGCCGGCCCAAGTCCTTGTCTTGCTGCTCGATGCGCTCGATAACCGGAAGCAGCGCGGTTCGCCCCGCGGCTGTACGACCCCTCGGCGGTGTTCAACGGAACGCTCGCCAAGGCGCGCCGCATCTGCCGCCCCAGGTCGCGGTCTTGCTGCTCGATGCGCTCGATGATCGGGAGCAGCGCACGGATGATCTCGAGAATGACGGAGTAGATTCGAAGCATCGCGGTAACCTCCAGCCCCGAGCTTCCTTCGCTCGAAGCGGCTGCCCCCGCACCCCGGAGCGCAGGGCTGATCAAGGCTGCGAGCGTCAGCGAGCACCGCGGCGAAGCCGCGGCTGCGGCCTTGAACAGCCCGAGCACCGGGGTACACTCGCGCAGCTTCGGGCGGAGAACCTCTCACGCGAACGCGAACGCGAACGCGAACGCGAACGCGAACGCGGACGCGGGCGCGAACGCGAAGGCGGACGTGGACGCGTAGTCCCGCCGTGGGAGCACGGACACGCCCGGCGTGTCGCGAGTGGACGCCGAGACACGCCTTTCGCGCGGAAGAATGCGGTAGCTTCGACGGGCGTTCGACCCGACGAAAGGGGCTTCCCCATGCGCGCACGTGCGATCCGCTCCACAGGCCTGTTCGCCATCCTCGCGAGCTGCATCCACGGCGGAGGTCCTCCCGCGATCGCGCCGACGGCGAAGCTCGCGCCCAAGGTCGACGACGACGCGCCGCGCACCGCGGCGGCGTTCGCGGTCGTGTACTCCGGTCCGACCGGCGCGGTCGAACGACGCGACGACGCGATCGTCACCGTGCTCTTCAACCGCGCGATGCGCTCGCTCGACGATCCAGAGGACGCCAACGTCCCCCCCGCGAAGATCACGGCGCGCGACGGGCGCGTCATCGGCGGGCGCTTTCGCTGGGTGGGCACGCGCGGGCTGATCTTCGAGCCGCAGGGCGGGTCTTTGCCGGCAGCCTCGGAGCTCGAGGTCTCGGTCCCCGCCGGCACCAAGGCGCTCGACGGCTCGGCGCTGCCACACGAGCACAAGTTCGCGTTCGACACGTCGCGCCCGACGGTCGTGTCGGCGCCCTTCGCCGGTCGCAAGGATCTGACCGCCGACGGCGCGATGCGCCTCGAGCTCGATCAGAACGTCGATCCCGCCGAGGCGCAGAAGCAGCTGAAGCTCGTCGCCCGCACCCGCGCCGACGCGCCGCCCAAGACGATCGCGTTCACCGCGCGCCGCGCCTCGAAGGCCGCCCCGGCCAAGGCGCTGCGGATCATCGAGCTCGTTCCGACCGAGAAGCTCCCGCTCGACGCGCAGGTCGAGGTGGTCATCCCCAAGGGCTTCAAGGCCGGCGAGGGACCGCTCGGCACCTTGCAGGAGCAGAAGCTGACGGCGCGCACCTACGGCCCGCTGCGCCTCTCCGACGTGCAGTGCCCGAAGCAGGAGCTCGGGCGCTGCCGGGCGAACCACGAGATCGCCGTCCTCCTGTCGAACTCGGTGCCGCGCAAGGACTTCCTCGCGCACCTCGCGGTGAAGGGCGGCGATCCGGCGAAGCTCCTCGTGGCGAAGAACGCGTCGCCGACCGCCACCGCGCACACCATCGTCGCGCGGCCGACGCCGGGGAAGCGCTACCAGGTCACCATCCGCAAAGGGCTGAAGGACGTCTTCGGGCAGGTGCTCGACAAGGACATCACCTTCGCGGTCGACACCGAGGCGCCCTTCGTCGGCGGCAACAAGAAGGTCGCCGCGGCGGCGAGCGACGACGAGCCGCCGGAGCAGTCGAACGTCCCCGCGGGCCCCCTGCCCGGCGTGCCGCACCGCCCGAAGCTCGATTTCCAGGCGCAGATCGGCCTGCGCGGGCAGGTGGTCGAGGCGGCGTCGAACGACGGCATCAAGAGCCACAAGGTGCCGATCGGCGTCGTCAACGTGCCGACGGTCGGCGTGTGGTCCGGCGCGCTCGACGAGGCGGGTGTGGTGCGCTGGCTCGGCGGCTCGCACGCCACCGGCCCCGACGGCGCCGACTGGGCGTGGAGCTGGTTCACGCCGGGCGTGCCCGAGAACGTCCGCGCGGTGAAGACGATCGATCTCGACGCGCTCCTCGGCAAGAAGAAGGGCGCCGCGCTGCTCGCGCTCTCGGTGCCGTCGCAGCCGGCGCCGTTCGACAGCGCGCTGGTGAGCGTGACCGATCTCGCCGTCTCGGCGCGCATGAGCAAGTTCGGCGGCCTCGTGTGGGTGACGCGCCTCTCGACCGGCGCGCCGGTCGCCAACGCCAGCGTGCGCGTCGTGCGCCTTTCGCCGAAGAAGCCGGCGCTGGCCGAGGCGTTCGCCGGCACGACCGACGCGAGCGGCCTCGTGACCATCCCGGCCGACAAGTACGATCCGACCAAGGCCGCCGAAGGCGCGCTGGTGATGGTGAAGGCCGGCGACGACTGGACCTGGGCGCGCGTCGAGCACGGCAAGGCGGGCCTCGCGTCGTGGTGGGACGTCGATCTCACGGCGCGCCCTTCGTACAAGGCGCTCTTGTTCACCGAGCGCGGCGTCTACCGCCCCGGCGAGACGATGAAGCTCGCCGGCATCGTGCGTCGCGGCAGCGCCAAGGGCCTCGAGCCGCCGGCCGGCAAGGACCTCAAGCTGCAGGTCAGCGACGGCGAAGGGAACGAGGTCCTCGTCACCCGCGCGAAGATCGACGCGTTCGGCACCTTCGCGGTCGACGTGCCGCTCGGCAAGACGGCCAAGCTCGGGACGGGCGCGATCACCGCGTCCATTGGCGCAGAGTCGTCGGTCGCCTACTCCACGTTCCTCCTCGCCGCGTACAAGGCGAGCGCGTTCAAGATCGGCGTCGAGCCGGCGAAGCCGGCGTACGTGCACGGCGACGAGGCGACCTTCGGCGTCAGCGGCGAGTACCTGTACGGCGCGGCGATGAGCGGCGCGACGGTGCACGCCGAGATCACCCGCGCGCCGGTCTCGTTCGTGCCGCCCAAGGCCGAGGGCTTCGTCTTCGGCGACGAGACGCGCGGATACGTCGCCGCGCACGTCGATCGCATCGACGCCGATCTCGACGCCAAGGGGCGCTTCGACGCCAAGGTGAAGCTCGACCTGCCGGGCCAGTACGGCCCCGAGCGCGTCACGATCGAGGCCGAGGTGAAGGACGCCACCCACCAGACGGTCGCCAAGAGCGCGAGCGCCCTCGTGCACCCGGCGGAGTTCTACCTGGGCCTCGAGCGCGCCGGCTCGCGCTTCGTCAGCCTGCCCGGCGCGTCGCTCGAGGTGCGGCCGAAGGTCGCCGCGTTCGAGCCGTCGGGCGCGCGGCGCGTGGGCGCGAAGGTCACCCTCGAGCTGGTCCAGCGGAAGTGGACGTCGAGCGTCGCCGAGCAGGCCGACGGCTCGTCGTCGACCTGGTCGAAGCCGAAGGACGAGCTCGTCGCCTCCTGCGAGGTCACCACCACGGCGAAGACCGAGAGCTGCCCGCTGCTGGTGAAGGAGCCGGGCTACTACTTCATTCGCGGTCGCGCCAGAGACGCGCGCAACCTCGAGACGCGCGTCGCCGACTGGATCCTGGCGGTCGCCGACCAACCCGACGCCAAGGTCGCCCCCTCGTGGAGCAAGACCGATCTCAAGGTGGTGAAGCTCGAGGCCGACAAGACGGTCTACAAGCCGGGCGACAAGGCGAAGATCCTCGTCCACAACCCCTTCCCCACCACCAAGGACGTCCAGGCGCTGGTCACCGTCGAGCGCGGCGGAGTGCTCGACCGACAGCTCGTGTCGCTGAAGGGCTCGATGCCGGTCGTCGAGATCCCGGTGAAGAGCGAGTGGTTCCCCAACGCCTTCGTGTCGATCGACGTCGTGCGCGGCCGCATCAAGCCGCCGCCCGGCAAGGGCGTCGATCTCGGGGGCCCCGAGTTCCGCGTCGGCACCACCGAGCTGAAGGTCGATCCGGAGAGCCACCGCCTCAAGCTGGCGATCACCCCGAGCAAGACCAAGCTCGCACCGGGCGAGGCGCTCGACGCCGACGTGGCGGTGACCGACGACGCCGGCAAGCCGACCAAGGCGAGCGTCACGTTCTACGCCGTCGACGAGGGCGTGCTGATGCTGACCGGGTACAAGACGCCCGATCCCCTGCCGCCGTTCGCCGAGCGCCAGAAGCTCGCGGTCTTCGGCTTCGACAGCCGCGAGCACCTCGCGCGCATCCTGCCGATGAAGGCAGGCGAGAAGGTGCCCATCCTCGGCTGGGAGTACCCCGAGCGCGACGGCTGGGAGAAGGGAAGCGAGTACGGCGACGGCGACATGGCCGAGGCTGGTCCGGGCGGCGCGCGCCCGCGCATGGACTTCCGCGCCACGGCGTTCTTCGAGGCCGGTCGCGTCACCGCCGACGACGGCCACGCGAAGTTCCACGTGAAGCTCCCCGACAACCTCACGAGCTACCGCCTGATGGCGGTCGCGGCGACCGGCGACGATCGCTTCGGCTTCGGCGAGTCGAACATCACCGCGAGCAAGAAGCTCATGATCCGGCCGGCGCTGCCGCGCGCGCTCCGCGTTGGCGACGCGTTCGAGGCGTCGATGGTGCTCACGAGCAAGGATCTGCCGTCGACCGACGTCGAGGTGCGCATCGCGGCCAAGGGCCTCGTCGTCGACGGCCCGACCTCGTTCCACGCCCAGGTCGGTCCGGGGCAGCAGGTCCCGGTCCGCTTCAAGGTGCGCGCCACCTCGCCGGGCACGGCGACGCTCGACGTCGAGGCGAAGGGCGGCGGCACGGCCGATCGCGTCGTGCTGACCCGCACCGTGTCGCTTCCGACGTCGCTCCGCACCGTGGCCGCCTACGGCGAGACCTCGAGCGCCAGCGCCGTCGAGCTCGGCCCGCTCGACGGCATCCGCCCCGACGAGGGCGGGCTCAAGGTGAAGGTCGCGAGCTCCGCGATGGTCGGGCTCGACACGAGCTTCGATCGACTGGTCGAGTACCCCTACGGCTGCACCGAGCAGATCGTCAGCCGCGTGCTGCCGCTGGTGTCGATGCGCGATCTGGCGAAGCAGGCCGGGGTGCGCATGCCGGCGAAGACCGACGCCATGATCGACGACGCCATCGCCAAGGTGGTCGCCCACCAGAGCGGCAACGGCGGCTTCGGGTTCTGGGAGAACGATCCGGCGGTGCCGTGGCTCTCGGCCTACGCGACGCTGGTGCTCGAAGAGGCGGGCAAGAAGGGCTACGCCGTGCCGAAGGAGTCGCGCGATCGCGCGATGTCGTACCTGCGCGGCCACCTGCCGAGCATGATCCCGGCGCCCGAGGGCGAGGATCAGCCCGCCCCGCCCGACGACGACTCCGCGGTCGAGGACGACGCGCACGGTCCGGTGGTCGAGCCGATGTCGCCGACCGACGAGCGCGGCGTGAAGTTCGCGATCGCATCGATGATCGTCGACGCGCTCGCCTCGTCGGGCGTGCCCGATCCGGGCGCGATGAACCGCCTGTACGACGCGCGCGCCAAGAAGCCGGTGTTCGCGCAGGCGTTCCTCCTGCACGCGATGGCCGCGGCGAAGATGCCGCAGCAGCAGCTCGCGGGCTTCGCCAAGGAGCTCGAGGGCCGCCTGAAGGTCGACGCGGGCAGCGCCGTCGCGATGCCCGAGGGACCGGTGTACGCGCCGATGCTCGATTCGAGCGCACGCACCACAGCGCTGGTGCTCCGCGCGCTGCTCGCCGTCGACGCGAAGCACCCGCTCGCCCCGCGGCTCGCGCGCGGTCTCTTGAACGCGCGCGTCGACGGGGCGTGGCGCTCGACGCAGGAGAACGTGTGGGCGCTGGTCGCGCTCGACGCCTATCGCAAGGCGCAAGAGAGCGCGCCGGCCGGGTTCGAGGCCCGCGCGTTCTTCGGCGACGACGAGATCGGCCGCGCGAAGCTGAGCGGGCTGCAGGAGGAGACCTTCGCGCTCCCGGCCGCCAAGCTGTCGGCCAAGAAGGGCCCGCTCACCGTCACGTTGGACGGCCCGGGCAAGCTGTTCTGGTCGGCGGAGCTCCGCTACGCGACGACCGTGCTGCCGACCAAGCCGCTCGATCGCGGGTTCTACATCGAGAAGCGGGTGCGCGGGCTGCTCCCGGGTGATCTCGGCAAGGCCCTCGAGTCGATGCCGAAGTCCTCGTCGAGCAAGGCCCGCATCGGGGAGCTCGTCCTGGTCGATCTGCTCTTCGAGACCGCCGAGGCGCGCGATCAGGTGGTCATCGACGATCCGCTCCCCGCCGGGCTCGAGCCCCTCGACGTGAAGCTCGAGACGGTCGCCAAGAGCCAGAACGTCGGCGATGGGCCGGCCCTGGCGCACGCGACCGCCACCAAGACGCACCCGACGTACGTCTATCCGAGCCTGCACCGCGAGCACCGCGACGATCGGGTGCTCACCTTCCTCGGCCGCGTCGAGCCGGGCCTGTACCACTTCCGCTACGTCGCCCGCGCGACCTCGGCCGGCACCTTCGTGGTGCCGCCGACGACGGTCGAGGCGATGTACACCCCGGAGGTGAGCGGGCGCACGGCCGCGACCTCGTTCACGGTGACGCGGGAGTGAGCGCGATGTGGGCGCGGATCCGCGGACGCTTGCGGGTGATCGCGTTCGCGCTCGCGCTCTCCGTCGTGCTGCCGCCGCTCGGCCTCGCGATCGCCGCCGCGCTCACGCCGCTACCCGAGGAGCTGCGCTCGTCGACGCCCACCTCGTCGGTGAGGTTCGTCGATCGCGACGGCAACCTGCTGCGCGAGGCGCGCCTCGACGACGGCGCCCGCGCGCGCTGGGTGCCCCTCGCCGAGGTCGGCGAGCTGCCGGTGGCGGCGCTGCTCGCGGCCGAGGATCGGCGCTTCCACGAGCACCACGGCGTCGATCCGATCGCCGTGGTGCGCGCGGCCCTCTCGAACGCGCGGCGCCTGCGCGTGGTGTCCGGCGCGTCGACGCTCACCATGCAGCTCGCGCGCACGCTCAGGCCGCGACCGAAGACGCTGTTCGGCAAGCTCTCGGAGATGGCGCTGGCGACGCGCATCGACGCGTCGCTCTCCAAGGAGCGCATCCTCGAGGAGTACCTGAACCGCGTGTCGTTCGGGCCCAACCTCCGCGGCATCGGCGCGGCGAGCCACGCGTACTTCGGCAAGGCGCCGAAGGACCTCTCGCTCGCCGAGGCCGCCCTGCTCGCCGGCGTGGTGCGCGGTCCCGCCCTCTACGCGCCCGACCGCAACCCGGCGCGGGCCAAGGCGCGCCGCGCGTTCGTCCTCCGCCGGATGGCCGAAGACGGCGTCATCGACGAGGCGCGCCGCGCCACCGCCGACGGCGAGCCGATCGCGACGATCGGCCCGCACCCCGCGTTCGGCGCGCCGCACCTCGTGCAGGGGCTGCTCTCGGGCGGCGTGCGCGCGCTGCAGCCCGGCCTCGCGTGGCCGTCGAACCCGGCCCGTGTCGAGACGACGATCGACGCCTCCCTGCAGCGCGAGAGCGAGGCGGCCGTGCGCGTGATCGTCGAGCGGCTGCGCGGCCGCGGCGTCTCCGCCGCGAGCGTCATCGTGATCGACAACGCGACCGGCGACGTGCTCGCGTGGGTCGGCTCGCCCGACGTGTTCGACCGCGAGCACCTCGGCGCCAACGACGGCGTCGTCGCCCTGCGCCAGCCCGGCTCGACGCTCAAGCCGTTCCTCTACGCGCTGGCGATGGAGACCAAGGGCTTCACGCCCGCGACGGTGCTGCCGGATCTCGAGCTGCAGGTCCAAACCGACGCCGGCGTGTGGATCCCCCGCAACTACGACGGGAAGTTCCGCGGCCCGGTGCGGCTGCGCGAGGCGCTCGGCAACTCGCTGAACGTGCCCGCGGTGTGGACGGCGCAGCAGGTCGGCGTCGCCGCGTTCCTCGAGCGGCTGCGAGCGCTCGGGCTCGACACGCTCGGCAAGAGCGCCTCGTTCTACGGACCGGCGCTCGCCCTCGGCGACGGCGAGGTGAAGCTCGTCGCGCTCGCCAACGCGTACGCGACCCTCGCGCGCGGAGGCCTCGCGAAGCCGCTCCGCGTCGTGCGCGCAGTGTCGTCCGCCGACGGCGCGCGGACGACCTTCGAGCCGGGCGCCGAGACGCGCGTGTTGCCCGCGCGACCGGTCACCGAGATCACCGACGTCTTGCGCGATCGCCGCGCGCGCCTCGCGTCGTTCGGCGATTACAGCGCGCTCGACTTCCCATACGACGTCGCGGCCAAGACCGGCACCTCGAAGAGCTTCCGCGACAACTGGACCGTCGGGTTCTCCTCGGCGGTGACGGTCGGCGTGTGGGTCGGCAACTTCGACGGCTCGCCGATGCAGGACGTGAGCGGCGTCACCGGCGCGGGACCGATCTTCCACGCGGTGATGGAGGCGGCGATGCGCACGCGCACGCCCGGCGCGCTGGTCGGCGATCGCCCCGGCGAGCACCGCGTCGCCCTCTGCGCGCTCTCCGGCGCCCGCGCCTCGCACGCGTGTCCGCACCAGATCCACGAGTGGGTGCCGCTCGGCGTCGTCTCCCCGGGAGGCGCGACGGCGGAGGCCGAGCTGCCGTCGTGCGAGTGGCACGTCCCGGTGCGCATCGACGTCCGCAACGGGCTGCGCGCCGGCCCCGCGTGCCTCGCGGCCGACACCGAGACGCGCGTCTACGAGAGCCTGCCGCCCGAGTACGACGCGTGGGCGGCGACCGAGAAGCGCCCGAACATCCCGGAGAGCTCGCCGTTCTGCCCGGCGGCCGACGTGCCGCACGCGAGCGGTCCCTCCGCGAGCGCCACGCTGGACATCCGCAAGCCGCTCGACGGGCTGAAGCTGGTGCTCGATCCCGATCGTCCGCGCGAGGCGCAGAGCTACGACGTCGAAGTCGTCGCGCCCGCCTCGGTCAAGAAGGTCACGCTCCGCGTCGACGGCGAGCGGTTCGCGACGCTCGGCCGACCGTTCGTCTTCGAGTGGCCGCTCGCCTTGGGCAAGCACACGTTCGTCGCGCAGGCCGACGGCGTCCCCGACAGCGCCGCGGTGAGCGTGACCGTACGCGAGTAGCCCGCCGCGTCCATTGACGCGCTGATCGTCCGGCGCGGACATGTGCGCATGGACCCTGCGATGCAGCCGATCAACGGCATCTCCCTCGAGCGCTACGCGGACCTCGGCGCCGCTGTCGCCGACTTCCTCGACGACACGCAGAAGGTCAACGAGACCGTCCAGCGCGAGGGAGTGGCGCTCCACGATTGGGAGGCCGCCAAGGCCGGGTGGACGGCCCGGATGCAGGACATGTCGCTCATGGGCCGCGTCGCCATGGCGTACATGCCGCTCTACCAGGCCGCGCTGGCGAAGCGGAAGGGCGGCCAGGCGACGGCCAGCTACGAGGACTTCGTCGCGGTCAGCGCCGCGATCAAGGTGTGGGGCTTCGAGATCGCGCTCAAGGCGTGCAACGTCAGCCAGTCCGACTGGACGGAGGTCGCCGCCCACTGGAACAACACCATGGCGCGCGAGATGGGTCGCTACGCCGGCCACCACAACTACGTCGCGCAGGAGGAGGGGCGGCTGCGCGCCGGCGCCCAGCCGCGACAGCCGCAGATCCAGCGCGTGCAGGGCCAGGTGCCGGCCACGCCGGCGGCCGGCGCGAACCCGTACGCCGCGGCGATGGGCGCCGATCCGAACCTGGTCCCGGCCAACGCGTCGCCGCTGCAGGCGGCGATGATGAACCCGGCGTATCAGCAGGCGCAGGCGAACGCCGCGCAGATCAACCAGAACCCCATGGGCTTCGGCCTCGGCCAGGCCGTGAATTTCATGACCGGCGGGATCGTCCCCGGCTCGAACGTCCTCGTCACCTGGTCGAACGGGCAGCAGTACCCCGGCCGCGTCATGCAGACGGGTCCTCAGCAGATGCAGATCGAGTTCCAGGGCGGTCGGCAGGAGTGGGTGCCCGTCAGCGCGGTGCGCAAGGCATGACGCCCGAGCTCCATCGCTGCCCGACGTGCGGCGCGTCGCTCTCGCTCGAGCAGCTGCGAGGCACCAACTGCCCGTTCTGCCACACGGTGTTCCCGCACCACGCGCGCGCGGTGGAGCACGCCGCGCTGGTCAACCAGGTGATGGCGCAGCAGTACCAGCAGGCCGGCTACGGCGGGCCCCCGCCGCAGATCCAGGCGCAGTACGGGGCGCCGCCGCCGCAGCCCTACAACCCGTACGGCAACGTGGGCAACCAGATCGAGCAGTCGCTCGCGCGCTCGGCGAAGATCACCGCCTTCGTCCTCATCGCGATCGTCGGGATGATGGTGCTGCTCGGCGCCGTCATCGCCATCGTGTTCATGACGCAGTGACGCACGACGGAGCAAGCGCTCTCCGGAACGCGCCGCGGGCGGGCACGACCCATGAATGGTCCGAGTGGATGCGGGCACGGAAGCACGACGATGAGCCTCCACGAGTCGACATTGCCTCGCCGCGCCTCCGGGTGTCCAAGGCGGTCGTGGCTCGGTCGAGCGAATGAACCAGCCGCCTTCCGCGTCCAAGGAGTAGCCATGATTCGCCGCCTCGCCGTCGCAGTCGTCCCGATCCTCCTCGTCCTCGCGAGCGCGGGCGGCTGCCGCCGCGAACGCACCGCCCAGGCGCCCCCTCCGGCGCCGGCCCCGCCTCCGCCTCCGCCGCCGCCCTGCGACGTCCTCGGCAAGTGGCAGGCGACGCCCCCGCTCCCGCTCGGTCCGCACCAGATCGACATCGCGCCCACCGAGCGCCCGGGCGTGTACCTGGTTCGCGCCTTCAACGGCACGAACCTCGGCGTCGCGACGGTCAAGAACACCACCGGCGCGCCCGTCGACACCCACGTGACCGATCCCATCTACCGCTGCGCCGTCGGGCCGGACTGCAACACGCTGACCTGCGCCTTCACCGGCGGCGTCGCCCCGGCCACGTTCAAGCGCCTCCCCTAGAGCACCGAACGGTTTGAATCCTGCTGCAACCCGCGATCTTGCGCGATCTTCGCGTCGTACTCCCTCCGGTCTCCTCGACGTACTGCCAGTACGCCTGCGTCGCCCTCCGGTCCGTGCGACGCGAATCTCACGCAACCTCGCGTGTTTCGCGACGGATTCAAACCGTCCGGTTCTCTAGCAGCACGCCTCTTCCGTACGTCCGGCCGCGACAACGTGTCGCATGGTCGGTGAGCGACGAGACGACCAATGTCCTGCACCGCGCGTCACGCGCCGTCGCAGGAGAACCGTGCATGGATTGGTCGTATCGGCTCGCTCTTCCCGTCATCGTCATCAGCACCCTGGTCGCCTGCGGCGGCTCCGATCCCGAGGCGACGTCGGTCGACGCCGCGGTCACCGCGCCCGACGGCGCGACGACCGAAGTCGGCGAAGACGCCGCCCCCGACGCTCCTCTCGAGGCGGGGGGCGAGACGGGCGCCGAGACCGGCGGCGCGTACGACGTCGCCTACGTGGCGGTCGGCTCCGGGCTGACGGTCGGCAAGAGCCGCTACCAGCTGCGGGTGTCGCGCGGCGGCGCGCCTGCCACCGGCCTCGCCGGCCGGATCTCCATCGTGCCGCTGATGACGATGGCGAAGATGTCGCACGGCAACCCGGTGCCGCCCGACGCGGTGAAGGAGAGCGGGACCCCCGGCACCTATGACGTGACGGGGTTCTTCACCATGGCGTCGGTCGACGAGAGCGGCGGCTCGCTCGGTCAGTGGACGCTGAAGGTCGCCGTCGACGAGCAGGCGCCGGCGCCGCTCGACGTGATGGTCGCGCGCGCGACCGGGTCCGAGACCACGCACGGCATCCTCAAGAACGCCGCCGACACGTTCAACGCCATGGGCACGCCGAAGATGCGCAGCTGGGTGCTCTTCCGCGACACGCTCGAGGCGAAGGCGGGCGCGCACGAGCTGCGGCTCTTCCTCGCCACGGTGCAGGAGGGGATGCTCGTCTGGCCGCCGGTCACCACCGGCCTGAAGCTCGTCGACGGCGCCGGCAAGGTGCAGCTCACCGTCGAGACCCTCGCGGTCTCCGCCTCGGCCGACGGCACGACGTGGACGCCGATGACCTGCGACGCGAACGCGCGCTGCACGGCGACGATCGCCGGCGTCGCGTCGACCGGCAAGATCCGGGTGAAGCTGCAGGTGAACGGCAAGGACTACACGACCGACGGCGCCGCGCCGAACGGCTCGACCGATCCGACGAAGAACAACGGCTGGTTCACGTTCACGGTGACGCCATGACGCGCCTGCGCGCCCTCGCGAGCCCGCTCGTCCTCGCCGCGTCCGCGCTCGTCGTCGCCTGCGGCGGAGACGACGCCCCGCCGCCGTCGACGTTCCCGAGCGCGCCGCTCGTCACGGTCGAGAGCCGGGACGGCAAGCTGAGCCTGTCGATGTGGACCGCGCCCGAGCAGCCCCCGTCGCGCGGCATCGTGACGGCGAAGATGCACGTCACCCACCGCGACAAGGGCACCCCTGCCGACGGCCTGAGGTTCGCGATCGTGCCCGAGATGCCCTCGATGGGCCACGGCACCCCGACGGTGCCGAGGACGACCGAGAAGGGCCAGGGCGACTACCTCGTCGAGGATCTCGATCTCTTCATGGCAGGTCGGTGGGACCTCCTGATCACCATCACCGGCGAGGTGACCGATGCCGCGGTGGTCCCGATCGACGTTCGCTAGGAGCGTCGCGGTCCTCGCCGCGGCGCTGCTCCACGCGGAACGGGCCTTCGCCCAGGCCTGCTGCGCCGGCTCCGGCGCGGTGACGCCCGCGCGGCTCGGCGTGCACGAGGACGCGCTCGTCGGGCTGCAGGCGCGGTACGCGGGTCACCTCGGCTCGCACGACGCCGAGGGGGAGTACGTACGAACGCCGTCGCACGCGCGCGAGATCAACCTCGAGCAGAACCTCTTCGGCGCGGTGCGCGTCGTCCGTCGCGTGCAGCTCTCGGTCCTCGTGCCGTTCGTGCAGACGCACCGCCGCGCCTATGGGCGGTCGTCGACCGGCGGCGGCATCGGCGATCTGAACGTCGCCGCGCGGTGGGATCCGCTGCTCGCCGGCGAGGCGCAGCGGGTGCCCGGCGTCGGCCTGCTCGCCGGCGTCACCTTCCCGACCGGGCGGACGGCGGAGGACGCCGAGAGGCCGATGGCGACCGACGCGACCGGCATCGGCGCCGTGCAGGCGAACGGCGGCATCGCCTTCGAGCAGACCTTCGGACCGTGGTTCGTCGGCGTCAGCGGTCTCTTCGCCTGGCGCACGCCTCGGACGGTGCGCGGCGCGCGCATGAAGCTCGCGCCGCAGTACACCTTGCTCGCTTCGGTCGGCTACGCCTTCCCGAGCGGCGCGACCGCGGCGCTCGTGGGCCTCTACACCGTCGAGGGGCTCGCGCGCGTCGACGACGCCGCGGTGCCCGCGAGCGATCGCCGCGTCGTCAGCGGGAGCATCGCCGGCTCGGTGCCGCTCACCGACTGGCTCCGCGTGGTGGCGAGCCTCTTCGCCAACCCGCCGTTCGCTTCGCTCGGCCTCAATCAACCCGTCACCGCCGGCGGCACCGTCGGCGTCATCTGGGGCTTCTCATGAAGATCGCACCCGTGGTCGTGTTGGTCGGCTCGCTGCTCGGCGCGTGCGCGCACGCGCCGACGTCCCCGCGCGACGTGACCCTCGTCGAGCGCGACGGCGCCTCGCGCGCGCTGCCCGAGATCGCCGCGCGCGCGCCGCTCACCGTGCTGGTGTTCGTCGCCGCCGACTGCCCCTGCCTGCACGCCCACCTGCCGCGGCTGCGGGAGCTCGCCAAGACCTACGGACCGCGCGGGGTCCAGTTCGTCGGCGTCGACTCGGAGGTCTTCGCCAACCCGGAGCGCGCGAGGCAGACCGAGCGCGATCTCGACCTGCCGTTCCCGGTGGTGGTCGACCACGGCGCGCGCCTCGCCAACGCGCTCGGCGCCGAGTACGCGACCTTCACCGCGGTGCTCGATCGCTCGGTCAACGTGCACTACCGCGGCGGCATCGACTCCGACAAGCGCAGGATGCACGACGGCGCGACGCCCTATCTGCGCGAGGTCCTCGACGATCTGCTCGCGGGCAAGCCCACGCGGCGCAAGGAAGGAAAGGCGCTCGGATGCGTGCTCCGCAAGTGGTGACGCTCTACGTCGCGCTGTCTCTCGGCGCGTGCGCCGGCGCGCATCGCGCTCCGCCGAAGCAGCCGGAGTGGGGTCCGTGGAGCGCGATGACCCCGCAGCAGAAGCACGACTACATGACCGAGGTCGTGATGCCCGAGGTGAAGCGGGTCTTCGTCGCGTTCGATCCCCACGCGTACCCGAAGGCCGACTGCACGCTGTGCCACGGCAAGGACGAGGACTCGAAGATGCCCAACCCCGACCTGCTCCTCGAGCCGGAGGCCGTGGTGCAGAGAGACGCGCCGGCGCCGGACGAGACGCTGGCGTTCATGCGCGACCAGGTCACGCCGATGATGGCGCGCCTCCTCGGCCGCGCGCTTTCCGGTCCGACCGCGCCGAAGGGGTTCGACTGCTGGGGCTGTCACACGCGCGACGAGTGACGTCCGGCGTCGTCGCGGCTCTTCCGCTTCGTCGGCCGTGCAGACCCGGTCGAACGTCGATCGCCGATCAGACCTTGGGCGGGTACTTCTGCAGCTTCCGCTGCAGCGATCGGCGGTGCATGCCGAGCCGTCGCGCCGCCTCCGACACGCAGCCCGCGCAGTCGGCGAGCACGCGCTGGATGTGCTCCCACTCCGCCCGCGCGAGCGACGGTGCGTCGAACTCCGGCGTCGCGGTAAGCGGCGGCTGGCTCGCGCGCGCGAACGCGGCGAGGATGTCGTCGACGTCGGCGGGCTTCGTCAGATACCCCGAGGCGCCGAGGCGCATCGCCTCGACCGCCGTCGCGATGCTCCCGTAGCCCGTGAGCACGATGATCTGCGTGGAGGGGTCGTGCGCGTTCAGATCGCGGACCACCTCGAGGCCGGAGCGCCCGGGCATGCGCAGATCGACGAGCGCGTGCTCCGGAGAGTCGGCGCGCGCGGCGGCGAGCGCCTCGTCGTAGCTGGACGCGGTGCGCGCGTCCCAGCCACGCTCGTGGAAGGCGCGCGCGAGGCGCGTGCGAAACACCGTGTCGTCGTCGACCAGCAGCACCGACTCGCGGTCCATCATGCCCTCGACAATCCCGGCACCGACAGCCGCACCGTCGTGCCCTGCCCCGGCGTCGAGTCGAGGTGCAGCTCGCCCCCGAGCTGCGCGACGACCGAGCGGGTGAGGAACACGCCGAGCCCCATGCCGCGGCCAGGCTCCTTGGTGGTGAAGAACGGATCGCCGACGCGCGCCAGCGTCGCGGCGTCGATCCCGCTGCCGCGGTCCTCGATCTCGAAGACCACGCGATCGCCGCGGGCGCGTGCGCGCACCCGCACCGTCGAGGTCGAGGCGTCCTGCGCGTTCTCGAGGACCGAGTGCAGCGCGAGGGCCAGCGCGCGCGGCGGCACGCGCACCGTGCGCCCATCGAGCGCGGGCTCGACGTCCGTCTCGATCGCCGGAGCCTGGGCGAGCCCCACGCGCGCGAGCTCGATCAGCCGGGAGACGGGCGTCGGCGTCGGCGCGTCGCCCACCGTCGCTCCGGCGTCGGCCACCAGCTGATCGAGGACGCCGCGGCATCGCGCGACCTCGGTGCGGATGAGCGCCGCGTCCTCGACCGACGCCGCGGGCGCGCCCGAGCGCTCGAGCTGCGTGGCGAGCTCGCGCGCGACCACCGCGATCGTCGAGAGCGGCGTGGAGAGCTCGTGCGCCGCGCCGGCGGCCAGCGTGGCCAGCGCGGCGAGCTTCTCGTGATCGGCCTGCTGCGCCCGCACGCGCGCGAGCTCCCGTTCGCGATCGCGCAGCGCGCGCTGCACGCGCTGCACGAAGTACCCGATGAAGACGGCCGCGACCATGAACGCGAGCCACATCCCCTTCAGGTGGATGCGCATGTGGCGCGCGTGGTCGGGGCCGAAGAAGTCGCCCGACGCCCAGCTCTGGACGAAGAGGCCCGCGTACCCCGCCGCGGAGAGACCGACGATCGCCCAGATGCCTTGCGACTGCAGCACGACCGCGGCGAGCGCGATGTACACGAGGTAGAGCGAGCTGAACGGGTTGAGGGGCCCGCCGGTGAACGCGAGCATCGTGGTGAGGGCGAGGACGTCGAACGCGAGGACCGCCCCGAGCAGGTGCTGATCCCTCGCACAGCGCGAAGGTGCCCATTCGACGCGGAACCCGCTCGCCCTCGCGCCGCGCGCGCCGCGACGGCGGAGGTGCAGCGCGAGCGCGGCGTTGCCGAGGGCCGTGAGCGCGAGGATCGTGAAGAGGCGGCCGAGGGGGAGCTGAACGGTGGCGCGATGGACGCAGAGGACCAGCACGCTCTCGCTGAGCACCGCGCCCCACCGGAGCTTCGCCAGCCAGTGCAACTGCATGGTCGCGCCGCCTTCGGAGCTGCGCCCCGGCGCCGCGGGGCCACGCGGGCCCGCGCGCTCGGGGACGCACTCTCTTCCGGTGGGTGACGCGCGCAACGGGAGCACTTGTGATCGCGGCGCGCGATCGAGTCCATGATCGATCTCCTTGCTCGAGCGTCGCGGAGCGCCGAGGCGCGGCGCGAACATTCCTTTCCGAGATCGAGGGGCGCGTGACGAAGATCGCGCGACGCGCATCGCAGCCTCTTCGCCTCGTCGATCGGCGAGGCGCGGGCACGAACGACGGCCCGTCGGCGCGCACCGGAGCGATCGCGCGCGTGCCCTGTCGCGAGAACGGAGGACTGATGTCGCGAATCGACTGCATGGGGCTGCAACTTCCGCTTCGGGTGGCGCTCGTCGCCCTCGTCATGTCAGCGGCGGCCTGCTCCTCCAGCGATTCGTCGACGACGCCGGCCGCCGACGACGCGCTCAGCGACGCGCTCAGCGACGCGAGCGAGGACGCGGCGCTCGAGGCCGAGCCGGGCGACGTCGAGGCCGACACCGGCGAGCCCGATGCGATCGAGCGCGACTCCACTCCTGCCGACACGCTGGTGGAGAGCCCCGACGGCGGCGACGCGGGCGCAGACGACTCTGCCGTCGCCGAGACGCTGGTCGCCGACACGGGCGCGACCGACACCCCCTCGCCGACAGCTACGTCACCGACACCCTCGTCGCAGATACCCTCGTCGCCGACACCCTCGTCGCCGACACCTTCGTCGCCGATACCTACGTCGCCGACACCTTCGTCGCCGACACCTTCGTCGCCGATACGTACGTCGCAGACAGCTACGTCGCCGACACCTATGTCGCAGACACCTACGTCGCAGACACCTACGTCGCAGACACGTTCGTTCCGGATTCCGGCACCGTGACCTGCGAGACGCCCGCCACCGCCGCCGGCAGCGGCGGCAAGTGGTACGCGACGCTCTCGACCGCGAACATCCACGCGGGCGGCGTGTCGACCGCGGTGCGGCCCTGCTTCGTGGAGTTCGAGCCTGCCTACCCGCTGTGGTCCGACGGCCTCCACAAGCGCCGCTGGATCTACCTGCCGCCGGGCACCAAGATCGAGACCGGCCCCAACCCGGTCACCGGCGCGGCGCCGAACATGGATCGATGGGTGTTCCCGGTGGGCACGCGCTTCCTCAAGGAGTTCGCGCGCAGCGACGGCAAGAGACTCGAGACGCGCATCTGGGAGCGCACGGCGACCGGCTACCGCTACGGCGCGTTCCGGTGGCGGGCCGATCAGAGCGACGCCGACTACACCGAGACCGGCGGGCCCGCGGCGCTCACGCTCGACGACGGCACCGTGCACGACATCCCGGCGCGCGCCGAGTGCGCGAAGTGCCACGACGGCGAGCCCGGGAAGGGCCTCGGCTTCTCGGCGGTCTCGCTGTCGAAGCCGCCGCTCTCACCGAGCGACCTCACGTTGCTGCGCGTGATCGAAAGAGGATGGCTCTCGCATCCGCCGTCGTCGTTGCCCGACCCGGCGCTCGGCTCGCCGGTCCCCGGCACCTCCATCGAGGCCAAGGGCATGGGGTACCTGCACGGCAACTGCGCGCACTGTCACAACCCGCTCGGCGTCGCCAACGCGGTCGACATGCAGCTGCGTGTCCGCTACGGCGAGACGAACGCGAAGACCACGTTCATGTGGACGACCAGCGTCGGCGTCCCGTCGAAGACGTGGACCAAGCTCGGCGCGGCGCTGCGCATCGATCCGGGCACCACCGCGCTCGCCGACGGGCTGCCGCTGAAGAGCGCCGTCTACGTCCGGCAGACGCTCCGCGGCAGCAACGATCAGATGCCGCAGCTCGGCACCGTCCTGGTCGACACGATGGGCCTGAAGGACCTCGAGGCCTGGATCAAGGGCCTCTAGAAAGAAACTCGACCTGCGCGGCAAGACCGTCCACTGATCGCGGGCCCGGCGCGAGCCGCCCATTCTGCGCCGCCGCTCATCGCACCGGTTGCGCGCGCCGGCGCAACGGCCGAGTCCCACGCTCTTGCCGACGCGCATGATCTCGCACCGCGTAGGGAAGGCGTCATCTGAGCGACGGATCACGGAGCGGGCGGGCGTCGCGTGCGCACCACGAGCGAGCCACGTGGGCCCTCATCGCCGCGCATCGAGTTTGCAGCGGCGCACTGCGTACGCCTGACAGACGGAGGCGGTCATGCTGATCGAAGAGGGATTGGTCGTCGCGGAACGGTATCGACTGACGAATCGCTTCGCGTCCGGGCGCCTCGGCTCTCTCTGGCGAGGCATCGACATGGAGGCGGGCCGGGAGGTCGCCGTCCGGATGGTGGATCGGAAGCTCCCGGCGAGCATGCGGGCGCTCGAGACCTTCGTCGAGGAGTCCGACACCGCGCGCAGTCTGCGGAGCGCGTTCGCGGCCGAGGTCATCGAGGCGGGGCGCACGATCGACGGCACGGTGTACGTCGTGACGGAGCTGCTGCGCGCCGAGACGCTGAAGGATCTGCTCGCGCGGTCGGGCCGGCTTCCGACGGGCGTGGCGCTGCGGATGGTCGCCGATCTCGCCGCTGCCGCGAGGGAGGCGCACTCGCTGATGCTCGTGCATCGCGGCATCGATCCGCAGTCGGTGCTGCTGCACGCGAACGAGGACGGCACCGCGGCGCCGAAGCTCGTGGAGTTCGGGCGCACGCGGCTGCTGCGCAGCGTGGTCCGCGAGGATCCGGCGCGGAACCTCCACCGGAGCCCCGAGGTCCGCGCGAACGAGCTGCGCGTGGGACCTCCCTCCGACGTCTGGTCGCTCGGTGCCCTGCTGCTGCGCTGCGTGAGCGGGGCGACGCCCTCGGAGTCAAGCGACCTCGCAGACGAGCTCGCCGCGGCGACGAGGCTGCACCCCGACGTTCGCGCGCTGATCGAGCGGTGCATCGGCCGCGCACCGACCGCACGAATCGACGCCGCGACGCTCGCCCACGACGCCCGCGCGCTCCTGAAGGCGCACGGCAGCAGCTCGTCCGATCTCGCGAAGCTCGTCCGCATCCCCGAGCGGAAGTGGGCGGACGTCACGTCCGAGATCGACGGGAGCTGGGCCGACGAGCCTCCGCGCGTGCTGCGCACCTCGGCGTTCGCCAAGCTGACCGCCGACGGTCGATCCGCCGACGGGTGCGCGCACGACAGCTGGGACAGCGTCGTGGTGCTGCCTGCGCGGGGCCAGCCGGTCGCGGAGGTGCCGCGCCCGACGACGAGCCCGACGACGAGCCCGACGACGAGCATGGCGACCTCGATCGCGCCGCCCTCGAGCACGCCGGCGAGCAGCGTCCCCTCGACCGCGAAGGAGACGCCGAAGGCGCTCGCGAGCGCCGTCGAGCAGGAGGCACGCGCGGCGACGGTCGTCGCGGCCCCAGAGCCGGAGGCGACGCAGCTGGCCAACGACATGCAGGCCCCCGACCACGTCACGGACGTCACGGATGTCACCTACAGCACGGACAGCACGGACGTCACGGACGTCGAGGCGTTCGCCAGCGGGCTCCGTCCGCCGATCTGGAAGAAGCGCGCGTTGCTCACCGCGATCGGCGCGGTGGCCGCCTTCGCGATCGGCGCGGCGGCGGCGCCGAGTCCGCCGCGCCGGCACCCGCCCCGCCCGACCACCCATGCGCAGGCCGCGCAACCCGAGACCAAGGCGACCAACGCGCCGGTGCAAGCGGTCGCGGTCGCGCAGGCGAGCGTCGCGCCGCCGACGCAGGCGCTCTTCCATGTGCCGGCGCCGCAGGTGAAGCTGGAGCCCACCACGACCGTGGTCCCCACGACCAAGGCTGCGTCCCCGCCCGCGACGGCGACCGCCGCCGCTCCCAAGACGCCGCCGCCGGCGCCCGCGGCCAAGCCGGCGCCCAAGGCCGCGCCCGTGGACGACGACAACCCGTACGAGTGACCGATCCACGCGCGGTACACTGTGCCGATGCGGTTCGCCTTCTCGTCCTTGTTCGCGTGCTTGTCCACCCTCGCGCTCCTCTCCTGCAGCGGCGAGCCCGATCCGAGCGCGCCCGCGACGCCGGCCGACGCCGACACCGAGCCGCCCGCGAGCGGCGCGTTGTCGCTCGCCGCCGGCGAGGTCGCCGAGGTGCCCGTGGGCGACGACGGCGTCGCGCGCGTGAAGCTCGGCACGCCGTCCGGCAAGGAGGAGTTCGTCGTGGTCCTCGGCTCGACGCGCTTCGTGCGCGCGAGCACCGTGCCGTACTCGGTGTCGCTCGATCCGATCGAGGGCGAGCCGCCCGCGGCGACGGTGGTGACCGGGTGCTCGCTGTCGAGCGGCGACTGGAGCAAGGCGCCGGAGCCGACCGACGAGCCTCCGAGCGGCACCGCGCCCGCCGTGGGCACCAAACGCTCGCTCATCGCCAACGGCGAGACGATCGACGCGGAGGTCTACGCCGTGTCGCCGACGGCGGTCGTGTGGGCGGACACGACCGCCGCCCACCCGGCGAAGCTCGACAAGGCCTTCGTCGACGCGTTCCTCGCCGATTGGGACAAGGTGATCCTGCCGCGCGAGCGCGCGGTGTTCGGCATGGAGTCCGATCTCGACGGCGACGGCCGCATCGGCCTCGTCTTCACGCCGCTCACGTACACCACCGCGGTCGCCTACTTCTTCGGGTGCGATCTGAAGGAGTCGCTGGCCGGCTGTCCGACCGGCAACAAGGGGGAGTTCCTCTACCTCACGCCGCCCGACGTCATCGCGCCGCCTTACAACACGCCGAACGCGATGAAGGAGATCCTCGCGCACGAGCTCGCGCACCTGATCCACTTCAACCGCAAGGTGCTGCGCAACGCGCTCGTCGATCAGCCCGACAGCGGGTACATGTCCGAGGGCCTCGGCGCGCTCGCGCAGGACGTCAGCGGCTACCAGTCCGGCAACCTGTACGTCACGCTCGCCGGGCTGCAGCAGATCGATCAGTTCTCGCTCACCGACGTCTTCGACGACCGGGCGAGCTACGACACCAAGCGCGACGGACCGATGCGCGGCGGATCGTACCTGTTCGCGCGCTGGCTCTACGATCGCGGCGGCGGCGACGAGGCGAGGGCCGACGGAACGATCGCGAACAAGGGTGGTCCGGCGTTCGTGCGCGCGCTGACCGACGCGAAGGAGTCGGTCGCCGCGGCGGTCGCGACGGTCGGCAAGGCGAACGTCGCCGACGTCACCATGGACTTCTACACGACGCTGGCGATGAGCAACCGCGACAGCGTGGGCGGCGCGGCGCCGAAGAACCCGTGCTTCGCGTATCTACCGACCGCCGTCGATCCGATCACCACCAAGCAGCGCGGCGCCGATCTGTTCGCGCAGTTCCACGCCTCGAAGATGACCGGACCGAAGCTCCAGCCGGCGACCAGCCCCACCGGGACGATGCGCGCGGGCGGCGTCGAGCTGCTGAGCGTCGCCGCGTCCGCGCCGGGAGAGCTCCACCTGAGCGTCAGCGCCGACGCGAAGGCCGCGGCGCGCGTGCGCGTCGCACGAGTGCGCTGAGCAGCGCCACGCCCACGAACGCAGCCGACGCCGCGGCGCCGTGCGGCGCGCGCTCGGTGAACGTGCAGCCGCCGTCGTCGTCGCCGCCCGTCGCCTGCGGCGGCGGCTCCACGACGGGGACGCTCGCGCGGAGCGCCCAGCGCACGTCGGTCTTCTTCGACGAGCGCCCGGCGAGGACCACGATCGCCTCGCCCTGGACGCTCGCCGGCAGCGGCACCGCCTTCGACAGCGCGACCTTGCCGTCCTCGAGCGGCACCGCGACCCCGCCGAGCCGCGTGTCGTCGGTCGTCAGCGTGATGGTGCGCGGCGACGGGTCGGCGAGGCGGTAGTAACGGGATGCGAAGCCCGCGGTGATCCCGGACAGCTCCGCCGTCTCGCCGTCGGGGAACTCCTCGACGTTCACCATCGGGTACTTCGCCGCGTCGGCGTAGCCGCCGGACGACGCGCGGCTGCCGGTCGCGGCGTTCCACGTCGCGAAGGCCGCGAACTCGTCGGCGAGCGAGGTGCCCGCGCCCACGAGCACGCCGTCGGTCGCCGCGAGCACCGGCCCCTTGCCGGCGCCGAGCGCGGCCATCACCGAGGTCACCGTCTCCTTGCCGCGGTGCTGGTGCAGGAACACCGGCCAGATCGCCGCGCCGTAGAGGAACCCGCTGGTCACGCCGGCGGGCGGCGTGTCGATCGGCCTGCCGGATTCCGCGAAGAACGACGGCAGGAAGCGCTCGAGATCGCCGTTGGCCGGATACAGCTGCTTCACCGCCCACTGCGCGGTGCCCTCCGCCCACCATCGATCCATGCCGACGTCGTAGGCGTTCTGCACCATGTGGAAGTACTCGTGCGCGACGACGGTCTCGGCGCCTTCGCGCTGCGAGTCGTAGCCGCGCGCCTTGAAGTTGCGGTCGACGAGCATGAAGCCCGGGCAGCGCTGCGCGGTGCCCACCGTGGTGCACCGCTCGTTGGCGGTGACGCCGTCGGCCCCCTTGAACGCCACGAGGTAGACGTCGTACCGGCCGTCGCCGCCGTTCGACGCGCACGACGGGTAGTCGCCGTCGCGCAGCGCGGGCTCGAAGCCGAGCTTCTGGTAGCCGGCGACGGCCTGCTCGAGCACCTCGCCGACGATCGCCACGACGTCGGGCACGCCGTCGGTGCGCGAGCTGAAGGTCGGCGCGGCGTGGGCGCCGGTCTCGACCCACCACACGCGCGCGTTGCCCTCGGGGGTTGCCCACGACTTCGCGGCACCCTCGTACACGTATCCGCCATACGCCGTCGCACCATCGGTCGGACGGTTCTGCGAGCACTCCTCCGCCGAAGCCGCCTGTGCCCAGGCGCTGACGAGGGCGAAGATCGCCAGGCGCTTCATTTCGGCAGTTTTCCGAGATACGCGTACTTGATGACGTAGTTGCCGCTCGCGCCCGTCGTGCCGCCGGTGTCGGTGCCGTAGTAGGTCTGGATCTCGAGCTTGTAGAGATCGCCCGTCGCGCCCCGCACCGCGAACGTGCCGGCCTTCGGCATGACCTTCGAGGTCGACGCCTCGTAGGTGTACCAGCTGTCGAACGTGGTCTTGATCGAGCCGATCGCGTCGAGGAACGGCTGGCACTCGGCGTCGAACCAGGTCTCGACCTTCAGCGACGTGACGTCGGCGACGGTGACCGCGTCGAACGCCTTGCCGGCGAGGAACCGCGCGCCGCCGCCGCCCGGCCCCGCGTCACCCGAGTTGGTGTGGATCACCGGGCGCTTGAAGGCGAGGTCCCAGTCGGGCGAGTCGAACGCCTGCTTGTCGGTGAGATCGACGCGGGTGCCGGTCGAGAGCTTCAGGTAGACCCATGGGTTGGACTTGGCCGAGGACGATCCGCCCGCGGTCGCGTCGATGAACAGGGTCTTCACCCCCGCCTCGTCGGAGATGATCTTCACCACGGAGGTCGAGACCTTGTCGACCGGCGCGACCGCCGTGTCGCGCGCGCTCGTGCAGCTGGTGCCGGGGCCCGCTTCGAACGTGTCGGCGGAGGTCTCCTCCGCGTCGCTGCCCGCATCGGCCGCCGCGGACGGTTGGTTGTCGTCGCCGCTGCAGGCGAGCAGCACGAGGGGCAGGAGCGCAAGCAAGCTTCGCATGGCCCGGAAGCTTACCCGGCCGCCGCACCCCGCGCGACCAGCGACGATCGCGAACGGTCGACGCGCGACAGGTGCGAGAGCGGCGCCAACACGTCACCGCAGGCGCGGACCTGCCGACGCGACGCACTCGCTGCGTCGCCTGCGCCAACAGCGCGCGAACACGTGAAATCAAGCGGATGTTCGCGTCGACGTCGGGCGGCCCGCGCGTTGCACCGTGCTCGGATCGGAGGATCTGGCCATGAAGCACCTTCCGCCTCCGCCGAGAGGAAGGCACCCGGTCCCCGGGACACCGCTGCCCCCGCCGCCGGATCGAGTGCACCCCGCGCACCATCAGTTCCTCGAGAAGCCATCGGTCGCGCCGGTGCTGCTCGACATCCAGAGCGACGAGTTCCGCAGCGGCCACGTCCTGCCCCGGTTCCCGCCGCTCGACGCGCTGCCCAGGATCGCGCAGCCCGAGGAGGTCCACCACCCGGACGGCGGACCGCCGCAGCGCGGGCGCGACCGTCGCCCGCTGCACCTCCTCGCGCTCGGCGCGGTGATGGTGTTCTTCGCCGCGATCGTGATCGATCGGCAGACGCACTCCGCCGCCGGCAGCGCTCAGTTCGTCGGCGAGGAGCTCGTGCGGACCGTCGACTGGCGCGCGGTCTTCCCGATCCAGCCGATGGTCGTCAAGACGCCCGCCGCGATCGCGACGGCACCGACAACCGGGCCGGCGACCACGGGGGTCTCCGCGGTCCCCAAGCCCGCCGTCGTCCCGCCCATCGTGATCACGGCGGCGCCCGATGTCTCGACGACGGCACCCGCCGTGGTCGGCCCCGCGCCGTCGATCGCGCCGTCGATCCAGGCGCCGGCGCCGCCCCCCAAGCCGAAGCCCGTCGGGACCGGCGGCGAGCCGGCGCCGAGCGAGCCGCAGCCCGATCCGACGCACGGCGTCGAGTCGCCGGGGTTCTAGCCTTTCGCCCTTTCGCGGCCACCGCGTCGCGCCGTGCCGTGTTGGGCCAGGTCGAACGTCGAGCGTCGAAGGTCCAAGAAGCCGGACCGAGAAGGCCCGCTCCCTTCGACCTTCCACCTTCGACCTACGAAGCCGAAGCAGCGAGCGGGTGTCGGCCGAAAAGGGCGAACGTCGAGCCTGATCCAGAGCGCGCGATTCCCGGCGCCGGGCTCGTGACCGTCATCATGGACGACGCGTCGACGAGTCCGTAACTCGGCCAAAGCATCTGCAACGTCCCCGGCGTTCGGCGCCGAAAAGGAGGGTAGGGCAATGCTCTGGTCGCACGAGTCCGACGTCCTGGTCGTCGGCGCGGGCCCCGCGGGACTCACGGCAGCGCTCATGCTCGCGGAGCGCGGCGTCACGGTCGAGGTCATCGACGAAGATCCGATGACCGAATCGCGCAACCACGCGGTGATGCTCCACCCGGCGACGCTCGCCATGCTTGACGAGCTCAGCGTCACGGTCACCGCCGAGCTGATCCGCCAGGGCACCAAGATCCCCAAGATCGCCTTCTACGACCGCGAGGTGCCGCGTGCGACCGTCGATGTCGCGGCGCTCGACGGGCCGCACCCGTACCTGCTCGTCTTGCCGCACCACGGGCTCGAGAGCGCGTTGACCGCGCGTCTCGAGGAGCTGAGGGTGCCCATCCGTCGGTCGCATCGGCTCTCTCGGATCGAGCACGACGGCGATCACGTGGCCTGCACCATCGAGCAGCTCGGCGACGACAGCGGCGGGTACTCCGTCGCCGGCACGCTCCTGGTCGTCGACAAGGAGCTGCACACCAAGCCGAAGTTCGTCATCGGCGCCGACGGCTTCCACTCGGTCGTGCGCCGCCGCCTCGACATCGGCTTCGAGCCGAGCGGCGAGGCGCAGGGCTACGCGCCCACCGAGTTCCGCACCCGGTTCGATCTCGGCGGCGAGATGCGCGTCATCCTCGATCACGAGCGCGGCGCGGTGACCTTCCCCCTGCCCGACGGCGGCTGTCGCTTCACGGCATCGCTCGTGCCGGGCGAGATCCCCCCGGCCGACAGCCACTACATCCCGGTCGGCACCCGCTCGCATCCCGCCCAGCCGCCCGAGGTGTTCCTGCGCAACCTGCGCGGCCTCGCGCCGTGGTTCGAGGAGCCGAAGCCCGACATCACCTGGGCCGCGCGCGTGCGCTTCGAGCCGGGGCTCGCCACGCGCTTCGGCATGGGCCGGGTCTGGCTCGTCGGCGACGCGGCACACGTCACCGGACCGATCGGCGTCCAGAGCCTGAACCTCGGCATGTCCGAGGCTCGCGATCTCTCGGGGCGCATCGCCGACGTGCTCGGCGGCGGCCCCGCCTCGGTGCTCGATCGCTACCACTACGAGCGCACCGACGAGTGGCGCGCGCTCCTCGGCCTCCGCGCCGGCCTCGTCCCGAAGCCAGAGGCCGATCCGTGGGTCGCGCAGATGGCCCCGCGCCTCCTTGCGTGCATCCCCGCCACGGGCGGCGATCTCGAGAAGCTCGCCTCGCAGCTCGGGCTCGGCCTCGCCTGACCGCCCGCGCCCCCGGCTACTGCGCCCGCAGCCCCTCGGCCGGCCGCAGCGTCGCCGCGTGCATCGCCGGGATGATCGTCGCCACGAGGCAGATGAGGATCGCGATCCCCCCGGTCGCGAGGAAGTCCTGCGCGCGGATCTCGACCGGCAGGCGCGAGATGAAATAGACCTTCGGATCGAGCGGGAACCCGTACACCAGGAGCCCGCGGCACACCGCGAACCCGAGCGCCAACCCGATGGTCGTGCCGATGAGCCCGATCACCAGCCCCTGGTAGAGGAACGTCCGCAGGATGGCCCCGTCGCGCGCGCCCATCGCCTTGAGGACGGCGATCTCCTTGCGCTTGTCGAGCACGATCATGATCAGGGTCGCCACGACCGTGAACGCTGCCACGATGATGATCAGCGCGAGCACCGCGCTCATGAGGATCTGCTGGATCTTCAGCGCGGTGAACAGCGGGCGGTTGAGCTCCTCCCAGTCCATCACGTGATAGAGGCCGTTGTTGAGGAGCTTCTCGATGCCGGCCTTGACCTTCTTCGACTCGTCGATGTCGGCGACGCGCATCTCGACGCCGGTGACGCTGTCGCCCTGGTCGTAGAACGCCTGCGCCTCGTAGAGATCGACGTACACGAGCTTCGAGTCGTACTGATCGAAGCCCGCCTCGAAGATGGCGATGACGCGGAACGAGCGGGCGACCGGCGCGCGCGTCGAGCCGCTGAGCGAGAAGCCGATCGCCGGCGAGGTGACGCGGATGCGCTCGCCGACCTTCACGTTGAGGGTCTTGGCGAGCGTCGCGCCGATGGCGACGCCGGGGACGTCGGTGTCGAGCACCTTCGCCTCTTCGGCCTTGTTGATCGTCTCGACCGCGAGGTTCTCGGCCTCGTCCGGCGGCAGCGCGCTCGCGTAGCCGCCGTCCGGCTCGATGCTCCCCGCGGGCGCCTCTTCCGGCAGGGGCGCAGGGGCGTCGACGGCGGCCTCGGGCGCGGCCGCGTCGCTCGCGGCGGCCAGCTTCTCGTTCTCGGCGCGCTTCTCGGCGAGCGTCTTCTCCATCAGATCGAGGAACGTGTCGCTCGGGACGGCCGACCCGCTCGGCGCGACGGACGGCGCCGGCGGGGCCGACGCGCTCGGCGGCGCGGACGCCGGCGGCACGGGCACGCTGCTCGCGATCGCCGTCGGCACTTTGTCCTCGAAGCCGAAGGAGCCCTTCGAACGCTCGGGGGGCTTCGCGCCGGGACGACGCAAGCCCGCGAGCGAGCCCTCGATGATCTGCTTGGGCACGTCGAGCACCGCCGGCATGCGATCGGGATCGACGCCCTTCATGAGCACGCCCGTCGCGGTGCGCTCGCCGGCGGTGACCAGCATCGGGTTGATCACGAACGGCGCGACCGCGACGACGCCGGGCACCTTCGCGACCTGGTCCATCCGAACGCGGTACTCGTGGAACTCCGGCGTGCGCTTCAGGATCAGCACGTGCGCGTTCACGCCGAGGACCTTGTCGCGGAACTGCTTCTGGAAGCCGCCGGTCACGCTCATGACCGTCGCCAGCGCCGCCACGCCGAGCGCCACGCCGATGATCGCGAAGAGCGTCCCCACCGAGATGAAGGACCGCTTCTTCGATTGCAGGTAGCGGATGGCGAGGGTCCAGTCGAAGGACATCGGGGGCGCGAAAGGTCGGAGGTCGGTCGTCGAAGGTCAAACGCGAAAGTCTGCGGAGGTCCTGCTACCCTGGAGCCCTCGGGCCGGCCAGCGCCCGGCCCGAACTTCGCAGGCGCAAGCCGGCAACTTCCGGCCCGCCGGGTTACTTCCCCCGTTTTGTACGAATTTTGTCGAAGTCCGGTTCGGCCGGCGTGAACCTGTCGAGGGCTCGCCCCTCGCAAAGTTTTCCCGACGCGCTCGATCCAAGTCACACCCCTGCTAGACCCGCCCGGGTCTCTGGCCGTATCCGCGTGACGTTTAGTTGAGCACCAGGAGCAACGACATGGCCCAGCCGCCCTTCCCGAAAGACGCGCCGACGCTCACGCCCGCGAGCGGCACGGCTTTGAGCGGCACCGGCAGCGGGCCGTCGGTCCCCGGGTCGATGCCCGCGGTCTCCAGCCCTTCCAGCCCGTTCGGGCTGCCGAGCGGTCCCTTCGAGCCGGTCCCCTCCAGCGATCCGAACATCGGCCAGGTGTTCGGCGGCAAGTACCTCATCGAGCGTCACCTCGGCGAGGGCGGCATGGGCGTCGTCTACCTCGCGCGCCACAAGGCGATCGGCAAGCGCTTCGCCATCAAGCTGCTGCACGGCGACGCCACCAAGGACCCGGAGGTCGTCGAGCGCTTCAAGGTCGAAGCGCAGGCCGCGAGCTCGATCGGCTCCGAGCACATCATCGACATCACCGACTTCGCCGAGCTCCCCGACGGCGCGACGTACTTCGTCATGGAGTACCTCGACGGCCGCGCGGTCTCCAAGATGTTCGAGGAGCTCAAGCGCGTGCCGACGCAGCGGCTCGCGCGCATCGCCAAGCAGATCGCGCTCGGCCTCGGCGCCGCGCACGAGGCGGGCATCGTCCACCGCGATCTGAAGCCCGACAACATCTTCCTCTGCAAGCGCAGCGGCGGCGAGACCGACTTCGTCAAGATCCTCGATTTCGGCATCGCCAAGGTCGGCCAGAGCGCCAACAAGCTCACGAAGGCCGGCGCGATCTTCGGCACGCCGCACTACATGTCCCCGGAGCAGGCGTCGGGCTCGCCGGTCGATCACCGCACCGACATCTACGCGCTCGGCGTGATCCTCTACGAGGGCGCGGTCGGTCGGGTCCCCTTCGACGCCGACAACTTCATGGGGATCCTCACGCAGCACATGTACAAGGCGCCGGTCCCGCCGCGCGCCCTGCCCGAGTGCCCGCCCGATCTCTCGCCGGGCCTCGAGGTGATCGTCATGCGCTGCCTTCGGAAGAAGCCGGAGGAGCGCTACCAGTCGATGCAGGAGCTCGCCGACGATCTCGATCGTCTGATGAACGGCGAGGTCCCCAAGGCGGCCCAGGAGATGATGGCGCTCTCGGCCGGCTACCAGTCGATCGCCGCGAGCGCGCTGCAGGCCGCGGGCATGCCGAAGCCCATCCCCGGGCAGCCGCCCGGCGCCGCGACCAAGCGCTCGAAGTGGCCCATCTTCGCCGGCCTCGCGGGCGTCGCGGCGGTCGTCGGCATCGCGGTGTTCGCGCTCGTCGGCCCCACCAAGACCGACGCGAAGCAGACCGACGCGCCGCCGCCCGCGCCGTCCCCGACGGCCACGCAGGCCGCCGTCGCCAAGCCGACGGTGACCGAATCGCCGCAGCCGACCGCCGCGCCGAAGAAGACCCGCCTCGTGCTGGTCTCCACCGCCGTGCACGGCGCCAAGGTCTTCGACGGTGACAAGGAGCTCGGCGAGGTGCCGGTCAACGTGGAGCTCGAAGAGGGCGCCAAGAAGACGGTCACGCTCAAGGCGCCGGGCTACGCCGACAAGACGGTGACGCTCGACGCGAAGACGCCGGCCAAGCTGACGACCACCATGGCGCGCCTGCCCGGCGGCGGCGGCGGCGGCGGCGGCAAGAAGGCGGGCGGCGGCGAGGCCGACGATCCGTGGGCGAAGAAGTAGCCCGCGCTTCGTGACTCACGCGGCCTGCGCGACGACCACGCGGTTACGGCCGCTTCGCTTGGCCTCGTACAGCGCCTCGTCCGCGCGGCCGACGATGGCCGAGAGCCCGGAGTCCGGGGCTGCGCGCCCGTCGCCCCCGCTGGCGTCTGCGAGGTCTGCGACGTCTGCGAGCGAGGCGATGCCGGCGCTGGACGTCACGCGCACGGTGCGCCCCTCCACGCCGATCGCGCCCGCCTCGACGGCGGCGCGAATGCGCTCGGCGAGCACGCGCGCGCCGTCCTTGGACTCGCCGGGCAGCACGACGCAGAACTCCTCGCCGCCGTAGCGCGCGAGCAGATCGGTGCGTCGCAGGCACCCGCGCACGATCGCGACGAACCCCTCGAGGACGGCATCGCCCGTCTGGTGTCCGTGGGTGTCGTTGATGCGCTTGAAGTGATCGATGTCGAGGATCACCACCGACACCGAGCTCCCGGTCCGCCGCGCGCGCGCGACCTCCTTGCCCCCGAGCTCGAAGAGCGTCCGGCGGTTGTACGCGCCGGTGAGCGGATCGGTCATCGCGAGCCGCTCGATCACGTCCTCGTGCCGCTCGCGGTGCATCAGCAGGAACCCGAGCGAGCAGGCGATGGTGACCGCGTGCGCGAAGACGGCGCTCACGACAGGCACCGCGCCCGAGCCCTCCGGTCGAGAGTGGAAGCCGAGGAAGACCTCCGGATGCAGCGCAGCGAGCACGCCGCGCACGACGAGCACCGCGCCGCCGCTGACCAGGCCGACGACGAGCAGGCGGTTGCCCATCCGCCGCTCCTCGCGGTGCAGCCCCCTCGCGACCGCGGCCATCGCGAACATCGTCGCGCCGTAGATGACGCTCGCGACGACGATGCGCACCTGCGGCCGCGCGGCGAGCGCGCCCAGGATCGCGGCGACGGCCAGGGCGCCGCCGGCGTGCGCCGCCGGAGGCGTGCGCCGGCCGTAGAACCTCAGCACGGCGGCGAGCTGCGCGCTGTAACCGGCGGCCGCCGCCGCGGCGGTGAGCGCGGTGGTGAGCGGGTCGGTCGTCGGCCCGCGGAGCGAGGTGACCACGAAGAACGTCGCCTGCAGCAGCAGCGAGATCGTCCACGCGCCCACCCCCTGCCGATCGGCGCGACCGAGCGCGACCCACAGCGACGCGGCGAGCACCACGTCGGTCAGCATCAGCGCGAACAGGAGCGTCGGCACGTCGAGCACGGCGACGACGAGCGTACCGCGTCGGCGCCGCGCTCGTCCCGTGCGCGCGCCGCCGGTCAGCTCCGCCCGAGCATCGCGCGCAGCACCGATTCGATGCTCGTCCGACCGCGGATCACGGACCCGGGGTGCTCGAACGCGATGTGCCCCGAGTCGAGGGCCTCGGCCATTTCGCGGAACTGCTCGGCGACGGCGGCGCTGACGCCGAAGCTCTGCAGCGTCGTCACGATCGCGTCGCCGGCGACGTGCACGGTCCTCAGGTCGCGCCCCAGGATCCGCCCGAGGATCGCCGCGACGTCGTTCGGTGACGCGTCGCTCGGTCCGGCGAGCTCGATGACGCGATGCCTCCGCGCCGGATCGAGCAGCGCCTCCGCGACCATCTCCCCGATGTCGCGCGTGGCCACCATCGAGAACGCCACGTCGGGCTGGTGGAAGCTCGGGAGGATGCCCTCGTTCTCGGCCGGGCCGAGCGCCGAGCCCCAGTTCTCCACGAAGTACGCGGCGCGGACGAACGTCGCCGGGATGGCCTGCGCGTGCAGCGCCCGTTCGGCGAGGTGCAGCATCTTGATCGGGCCGGTGCCCTCCACGTGCTGCGCGCCGATCGAGGAGAGCACCACCACGTGCTCGACGCCGCTGGAGTGCAGCGCGGCGAGCCACGCGTCGACGATCGCGCGACCGCGCGCGAGCGGCTCGGGCGTACCGAGATCCGGTGGGACGAGCAGGTAGGCGCCGCGCGCGCCGGCGAACGCCTTCGAGAGCGCGACGGGGTCGAGCACCGAGCCGACCGCGAGCTCGGCGCCGAGCGCGCGCAGCCGCTCGCCTCTCTGCGGATCGCGCACGAGCGCGCGGACCTTCGCGCCCCTCTGGAGCAGCGTCGTTGCGGCGACCGACCCCGTGTTCCCCGTCGCGCCCGCGATGACGTACATGGCTCCTCCGGATCGCTCGTGCGACTCGAGCTGCGACTGGACGAAGATGCGGCCCGGGCGCGACGGTCGCACCCGCTCGGAACGCCCTGCTTGACCACGGCGCCGCCGCGCCGAAGACTCGGGGCGTGCGCCGCCTGCTGCCGCTCGCGTTGTCCGCGATGGCGGTCGGGTGCAGCCCCGCGGGCGAGGTCTCCGCGACCAGCGCGCCCATCGTCGGCGGAGCGCCCGACGACGGCGATCCGGCCGTGGTCGGCCTCGTCGGGCGATCGCTGCGCTGCCTGAGGGACCGGCCGGCGGCGACGTGCACCGGCACGCTGATCGCGCCGCGCGTGGTCCTGACGGCGGCGCACTGCCTCTTCAACCGACGCCCGAGCGACGTCCGCGTCTTCTTCGGCAAAGACAGCGCCGGCGCCGGCGTCTTCGCCGACGTCGACGACGGGCGCGTGCACCCGAGCTTCGATCGCGCGACCGGCGCGTGGGACGTGGCGCTGCTCCGCCTTGCGAAGCCCGCGTCGGCGGTGCCCGTAGCGCTCGCCGCCGCGCCGCTCGACGCGACGTGGGTCGGCTCCGAGGTGCGGATCGTCGGCTTCGGCGTCGACGACGCGAAGATCGCCGGCACCAAGCGCACCGGCACCGCGCAGGTGTCCTCCGTCGAGGAGGTCGCCTTCCGCTATCAGCCGGCGCCGGCGATGACGTGCAGCGGCGACTCGGGCGGGCCGGTGTTGTTCGACGACGGGAGCGGCGAGCGGCTGATCGGGGTGACGCGCTCGGGCGACGAGGCCTGCACCGAGACCGGGACCGCGCTGCGCGTCGACGCGCTCCGATCGTTCATCGATCCCTTCGTCTCGGCCGCGGAGGCCGCGCCGTCACGACCGCTGTTCGATCGAGGCGTCGACGAGTGCACGGCGTCCTGCACGAGCGACGACGAGTGTCCGGCCGCCATGTCGTGTCTTCCGGAGCGCTCGGGCACTCGACGCTGCGGGCTGCCGTCGCTGCTCGGCGGGCGACTCGGCGCGGCGTGCGCGTCGGACGCCGAGTGCGGCGCCGGCACCTGCGTCGCGCTCGGCGACGACTGTCGGTGCTTCGCTCCGTGCGGAGCGCCGACACCACCGGCGGATCCGGACTCGGGGTGCGACTTCTCCCGACGTGGAGACACCTCGCCGTTCACGCTCGGCGCGCTGCTCCTCGCAGCGCTCGCCCGGGGGATCCGTTCAGGAACTGGACGTTCAGTTCCTTAACTTGGTTCATAAAGTTAACGGCGGCGCAGGAGCTCGGCCGCAGAAATAGCTCGAATTCGCGACCCGCGCGCGACGATCCACAACGGCACGCCGGCTGCTTCGAGGGCTCTCCAACCAGACACGGATGGAGGGAGACCCCATGAGGAAGCTGTTCGCGATCGTTGCGTTGTCGTCCGTCACCCTCGCCATGGCGGCGTGCGCGGCACCCACCGAGTCCGAGCGCCCCTCCGCCTCCGAGGCCACCCAGGGCCTGCAGATCACCGAGGAGACCGAGACCACGCTGGTCGGCAGCTTCGTCCGCGGCGAGTCGGTCGTCAGCTTCGAGGCGCGCCTCGAGGCGCCACTGGTCCGCACGAAGCTCGTGGTCAACGGCGCGACCTACGAGCACGCCTACGACATCCCGACCGCGACCCTCGAGATCGACGGCCACGGCAACACCGTCCTCGCCGCCGACGCGACCGCGCTGCGCCAGGTCGAGCGCGCGTTCGACAAGGCGGGCAGCCCGTCGAAGATCCGCGAGGCGATGTTCCGCGTGATCGCGCTGATGTCGGCGGCGCCGCGCGGCACGACGATCATGAAGAAGGTCATCGCGCCGACGGCGGCGGCGCCGGAGGCCGAGCGCGGCTACTGCGACAACGACGACGGCATCACCTATCTCTGCGGGTGCAACACGCTCGGTTCGAACTGCGGCAAGACGTTCGCGGGGTACGAGGGCAGCAACCCGATGTACCAGGCGGCCGGCATCAGCGGCTCCGAAGGCCTCGACAACCAGTCCTACGGCAAGTACGTCAGCGGCTGCAGCAGCACGCCGGCCTACACGCACGAGCACGAGGTCTGCGAGTGGACCCGGGGCTCCTCCTACCACGGTCGCGTGACCTGGGGCGTCCGCTGCGGTTGGTCGGCGTCCGAGTGCGAGGGCCGCTGCGGCGCCGGTTGCCCGAACAGCTACAACTTCTACATCACCAAGGACTGCCTCGATCACGACGCGTGCCTGAACAACCACCCGAGCGCGGACTCCTTCAGCTCGTTCGGCGACTGCGGCAACGAGTTCGATCGCGCGTCGGGCGACTTCGCCTCCGGCACGGGCTCGTCGTTCAAGAGCATGTGCGGCAGCTACATGTACGGCGACTGGTCGCGCTGAACGGCGGGCGTGACGCCCCGCGCGTCGCGGGCTAGTGCGTGCCCCTGAATCCCCCCGGGATGAATCCCGGGGCACCGAAAGCTTCGTAAGCCTGCTTCGCAGGCTCCTCGCGCTGTGCGCGGGAAAGGCGGGGGGCGTGGACGTGGTCGACCCAAGCGCCGACGGCGAGCAAACCGCAACTCAACGGCCGCGCCTTGGCGGCGATGCTGTCGGCGAGCCACACGTCGTCCGCAGGCCCGAAGACCCGCTCCGAGGTCCACCAGGTGAGATGAACCAACAGAAGCGTGTCGCTGTGAGCGCCGAGCATGCCCGGCATCGACGAACCCCACCCGCCCTGGCGCCGGTTGCGTGCGCCGTGTGCGAGGAGCCCGCTTCAGCGGGCTTACGACGCCGTCGGTGCCCCGGGCTTTCAGCCCGGGGGCATTTAGGGACAGGCCCTAGTGATCGTCTCGCATGAACGAGCTGTGGAAGCGCTGGCGCGTCGCGATCGGAATGGTCGTGGCCGCCAGCGCCGCCGTCCTCGTCCTCGTGATCTTCGTGGGCCCCGCGCCCTCGGTCACCTCCGACCCGAACGCGAAGGCGAGCGCCGCGGCGTCGACCCCCGGCGCCACGACGGCCGCGCCGGTGGTCGCTCAGGCGCCGCTGGCGGCCGCGACGACCGCCGCCAAGGCGACGACCACGTCGGTGTGGCCCGACCCGCCGGCGAAGCTCCCGGGCGAGAAGGCGACGTGGGACGAGAGCTACGGTGACCCCTTCGAGAGCGACGCGGGCCGCCCGAGCGACGTGCGCGAGCTGGTGCGCGTCGGCGCGTTCCGGCTCGGCGTCACCAACGACTCCAAGGTGAAGGACCACGGCGCCGTCGTCGCCGTCCTGAAGGAGCTCGGCACCGAGATCGACACCCTCGACCGCGGCCGCACCGACAGCTTCGAGAAGCGGGTCGTCGAGTACCAGAGCGTCTACGATCGCTACCGTCCCAAGCTCGCGCCGCACATGGAGGGATCGTTCGCCTTGAAGGGCAATGGCTGGACGGACACCGAGCGTCTCGAACATCCGAGGGCCGACGCGGGAGCGCCCCATGCCCCGTGAGGCCGGGCTCCGTGATGCAGCGCGCCTCGGCCTCTTCGTGATCGGGCTCGCCGCGGCCGCGGCCTCGGGGCCCGCGTGCCGGAGGAGCACGCCGAGCGCGACGTGCCAGCCCGACGGCGAGACGGTGGCGTGCGTCGACGGGGTGGCGCTCCGCCGCGCGTACGTCGAGCAGTTCGTGCAGGAGCCGTGGTGGAAACCGGGCTCCTCGGTGCTGCCCGATCCACGCCAGCAAGCCGTCGAACGCGCGCTGCGCACCGCCCTCTTCCACGCCGAGGCGAAGCGCCGCCGATTGACGTTGCCGGCCGGCACGCCCGACGTCCCCGCGAGCTGGGCGCAGGCCCTCGTCGCCGACGAGATGGCCAGGCGCGGCGTGACGCGCGCGTCGATCTCCGACGACGAGGCGGCGCGCCACTACGAGCAGAACAAGGAGCTCTTCAACCAGGTCGACGAGGTCGACGCGCAGGTGATCGCGTTCACCGATCCGAAGCTCGCAGAGCAGGTCTACCTCGAGGCGGCCAAGGCCGACACCGAGGGGTTCCGCGCGCTCGCGGCGAAGCACTCGGTCGACGAGAAGACCAAGGACAAGGGGGGCGATCGACGGATCATCGCCGCGCCCGACGAGGACCAGTCGTTGCTGAAGATGGCGCTGTCGCTGCGCAAGCCGGGCGTCGTCGGCGGTCCGTTTCGGGGGACGGACGGTCGCTGGTATCTGCTGCGCATCAAGGCCTCGCCGCTCGAGCACGCCAAGCCGCTCGACGACGTGATGCGCACGACGGTGAAGAACGCGCTGCTCGATCAGCGTCGCCGACAGGTGATGGAGGATCTCGACCTCGCCCTGCGCTCGAAGGCGAAGATCGAGCTGTTCGACGCGGCGATCGGCAAGATCACCGTCCCGCCGTTCAAGTGAGCGTCAGCCGCGTACGAGCTCGTTCGGCTCGCCGTCGCGCACGTGCTTCATCGAGATCGAGTTGATGCAGTAGCGCCGGTAGGTCGGCGGCGGACCGTCGGGGAACACGTGACCGAGGTGGCCGTCGCAGCGTGCGCAGCGCACCTCGGTGCGCGTCATGCCGAGCGAGCGGTCTTCGATCTCGACGATCGCGCCCTCGGCGACCGGCTGGGTGAACGACGGCCAGCCGGTGCCCGACTCGAATTTCTCGCCGGACGGGAACAGCGGGTTGTGACAGCCGGCGCACACGTACGTGCCCGGCTCCTTGGTGGCGACGAAGCACCCCGTCCACGCGCGCTCGGTGCCGTGCTCGCGGAGCACGTGGTACTCGTCGGGCGACAGGCGCTGGCGCCACTCCTGCTCGGAGAGAACGAGCTTGTCCATCGGAATCCTCCGGCCCTGACAGGCGCGTCTGCTTCGACCTTGGACCTTCGACCTTCGACCCAGCATAGGGCGCGGAGCGTCGGTGGGCGCTCGAGAATCGCTCCGGTCGCGCGGATCAACCCAGCGGCAGCCGCACCGTCACGGTCGTGCCGCGCCCGATCTCGCTGTCGATCGACAACGAGCCGCCGTGGAGCTCGGCGAGCACCTTGCTGAACGCGAGGCCGAGCCCGATCCCCTGCACCTTCGTGAGGACCGAGGCGCCCAGCTGATCGAATCCTTGCAGGATGCGCGGCACGTCCTCGGCGCGGATGCCGATGCCGCGGTCGCGCACGTCGAGCACGAGGTGCCCCTCGTCGGCGCGCGCCTCGAGCGTGACCACCGAGTCCTCGTGGCTGAACTGCACCGCGTTGGTCAGCAGGTTGAAGAGCACCTGCTTCATGCGCCCGATGTCGATGCACGCGACCGGCAACCCCTCGGGCACCGCGTAGTCCACCCGTACGCGGCGCTTGTCGGCGAGCGGCTTCAACATCATGGGGAGCGCGTCGATGACGAACTCGATCGGATAGGGCTCGCGGCGGAGCTGGGTGTTGCCGGCGGCGAGCTCGGCGAACTCGAGGATGCGCTCGAGCATGACGGTGAGGTCACGGCCGCTCTCGGCGATGGTCTCGACGTGACCGCGTTGGTCCGGCGGCAGGCCGGCGTCGAGCAGGATCGACGCGAACCCGACGATCGAGTTGAGCGGCGTGCGCAGCTCGTGCGACATCATCGCGAGGAAGTTCGACTTGTAGCGGCTCTCGCGCGTGGCGCGATCACGCGCCTCCTCGAGCTCGCGGTTCGCCTCCTCGAGCTCTCGGTTCTTGCGCTCGAGATCCGCGAGCAGCGCCGCGCGGACCGAGGCGATCTCGAGGGCGGTGCGCATGTTGTTCGCCTCGAGCTCCTTGTCGAAGAGCTGCTCACGGATGCGCGCGTTCTCCTGCTCGGCGCGTCGACGCCGCAGCTGGCCGCGTACGCGCGCGGCGAGCCCGCGCAGATCCGACGACTTCACCACGTAGTCGTCGGCGCCGGCGTCGATGCCCTCCTCCGTCCAGTCGCCGTCCGAGCGACCGGTGAGGATGATCACCGGGAGCGCGCGGAGCGAAGGATCCTTCCGGATGCGCGCGCACGTCTCGCTGCCGGAGAGCCCGGGCATCATCATGTCGACGACCAGGCAATCGACCGGCTCGCGCGCGAGGACCGCGAGCGCCTCCTCGCCCGACTGCGCCGTGAGGACCTCGTAGCCGTAGCCGCGCAGCGCGGACGCGATGAGCCCGAGGCTCGCGCGGCTGTCGTCGACCACGAGCAATCGGCCGCCGTCGGAGGCGCGCTCGGGAGGATTCGGCATGTGGCGACCATCATGGTACGCGCGCCGAATCGGCGCGAGCGTCCCGGGTCGAGCCGCGCGGACGGCGGTCGCGTCCGCGCGGTTGTCCCGATCGTCTCGCTCTCAGAGCACGAACGATTTGCCGTCGGCCCCCAGCGTGCCTTGCTTCACCTGCACGGTGAACGTCTTGCCGTTCCAGGTCAGCAGCACGACCTGGAGCTTCACCGTCCGGCCTGCCGGCGCGTCGGCGTTGTGTCGGACCGACCACGTGCGCTTCTCCCACGCGTCGGTCGACGCGAGGACCGCGTAGAGGCCGGTCGCTCCGGCGTCGGTCGACTCGCCGAGGAGGGTCTCCTGCTTCTGATCGTCCTTGCCGGTCTCGGCGACGAGCGAGAGGCGCGCGTCGAGATCGTCCCAGGTCGCGAGGGCGAGCGTCCCCGGCCCGCTGAACAGCTGGAGCTCCTTCAGCTTGCGGCCGATCGCCTCCGGCGTCGCGCCGGCCTTGGCCGGCTCGGCGAGGAGCAGGCCGAGCCGCGCGGCCGACCAGAGGCGCGCGAAGTAGCGCGGATCGTTCGGGCCGGGCGTCCCCTCGCCGCTCGCCACCTCGCGCTCGAGACGCAGCGCCTCGTCGATGCGACCGGCGCCGGCCGCGGCGCGCGCGAGGCGCAGCCAGCCGGTGGCGTTCTTCGGATCGAGATCGGTGAGGGTCTTGTACTGACGGTACGCGGCCGCGTACCACCCCTGACGGAGGTACACATCGCCGAGCACGCGGCGCGACGCCGGGTTGTCGCCGTCGAACTCGACGACCTCGGAGTAGGTGCGCAGCGCCTCCTCTTGCTCGCCTGCCTCGGCGAGCACGTCGCCGAGCTGCAGCGCGAGGGTCGGCGTCATGAAGCCGCGATCGCGCAGCCGGCGTCCGTAGGCCAGCGCCTCCTGGCGATCGCCCTTGAGCGCGAGGAGCTTCACCAAGCGCACGTCGCCCGCGGGATCGCCGGGCGCCATCAGCATGGCCGCGCGCAGGAGCGCGAGCTTGTCCTCGAGCTTGGCCTTGTCGAGCATCTCGCGATCGACCTGCGCCCAGTCGACGGGGCCGAACAGCATGCTGCTGACCGTCGCCGCGAGGTGCACGTCGACGGTGCGGCGGAGGATGGCGCGCGCGATGAACTGCCGCGCCTCGGGCTGCCCCGAGAAGTGCGCGAGCACGGTCCTCGCCGCCTGCTCGGTCGTGACCTTCTGCTGGATCAGGTTCAGGAGCGCCGACTGGTCGCGGAAGTCCGGCAGCTCGCAGGCCGCGCGCGCGAGCTCGTACTGGCGCACGAGATCGCCGGCCTGCGTCGCCTGCTTGAGGCGCTTGTGCCAGAGGACGATGCGCTCGGCGAGCGGGCGGCTCGCCGCGTCGCTGCACTTGGCGAGCACCTTCTGGATGGGCACCGCCGGCTTGGGCGGCACGTACGGCTTCGGCGTCGGCTTGGCGATGATGCTCTTGTCGACGCCGCCGAGCTTCTTGGCTCCGGCGCCCTTGACGTCGCCGATGCCGGAGAGCCCGCCGAGCGCGCCCCCGCCGAACTCGCCGTCGAGGTTCTTCGCCAGGTTCTCGTCCTCCGGCTCGGCCGGCTTGGCCATCTTCGGCTTCGCCTTCACCTGCGCGCTGACGCCCGCGGGATCTTCGTCTTTCTCCGCGCCGCCGCCGCCGCCACCGGGCGGGAGCGCGATCGGCGCAGTGGTCGGGGCAGGCGTCGGGGAGGCACCGGCGGCCGGAACGTCGTCCGAAGCGACCTTCTTGCTCTCGTACGCGGGGCTCGCTGGCTCGGCCATCGAACCTTCCGCGCCCTTGTGCTTGGCGCCGGTGCCGCCGCTCTTGTCGGCCTTCTCTTCCGCCTGCTCCGACGGCGCGGCCGAGTCGTACTTCGCGCACCCGCCGAGCGCCGGGACCAGGGCCGGCGAGAACATGCAGCCGAGCGCCTCCTCGTGCTTGTCGTTCTCGATGGCGGTCAACCTCACGCCGCGGAGCTTCGAGCTGCGCCGCTTGATGTTCTGCCGCGCGTAGGCCGCCTCGCTGTCGAGCGCGAGGATGCTGGTGTAGGGCGTCATCAGCCCGTACTCGAGGCCGAGCTCGAGGACCTTCGCGCGGTTCTCGTCGGTGCCGGCGCCGCTGCCGAGCAGCCTGCGCATGTACTCGGCGGCCCACAGGCGGGGCGCGAGGCCCGTCACGGCGCCCTTCTCGAGCTGCAGCGGGTACTGCACGTCGAACGGCTGACCGCCGGCGCGCCCCTTCACGCGCACCTTCTCGGGCAGCGCGTGGTGCGTGCGCGCGAGGAGCATCAGCTCCTCGCCGCGGGCGAGCTTGCCGGTCGCCGAGTAGAACGGCTGATCGAGGCCGGCGCCGAGGTCGACCTCGAGATCGGTGATCGTCGGGGTCTTGATGGCGCTGGCGAGGCGGAGCGCCTGACCGGTCGTCTGATCGGCCTCGTCGATGCGCAGGTGCATGCCGCCACCGGCGCGCGTCAGCTGCTCGAGCAGCTCGTGGCGCGCGTCGGGCCCGACGCCGACCGTGAAGAAGCGCGCGCGCGAGCCGGACATCGAGCGGCGGAGCCGATCGAGCAGCGCCTCGCCGGTGGTCTCGCCCGAGGTCGCGGCGCCGTCGCCGACGTAGACGATGGCCGGCTGCTCGCCGCCATGCAGGCGCTCGAGCGCGGGCTCGAACAGGGCGCCCATGTCGGTCGCGCCGCCGATCGCGTGGTCGCTCAGCTGCTCGAGGGCCTTGGCGATGTCGGCCTCGGTGGCCGGCGCGAGGCCTGCCTTCGGGTAGACGACCTTCGGGGTGACGTCGAGCGCGACCAGCGCGAAGCGATCGTCGTCGGCGAGCGCGCGGAGCACGCCCTCGGCCGCCGCGGTGCGCAGCGCGCGGACGCTCTCGTCGCCGCCGGCCGACGTGTCGACCACGACCACCACCTCGCCCTTGGCGGCCGGCAGCTTGGCGAAGTCGAGGTCGGGGACGTAGCGCATCATCAGGTAGTCGGCCTGGTTCGCGCCGGCCTCGAAGCGCCACGCGCGCACCGGGCTCTTCGGCTTGACGCCGCTGAGCTCGATCTGGAAGTCGGCGCGCGGCACGTAGCCGCTGCGGCGCATGCTGATGGTGCGGCCGCTGCCGTCGATCGTGGCGTCGAGCGAGGTGGCCACCAGGCGTCCGGGCGAGTTGGGCCCGAGATCGGCCGACAGCGAGAACTCGTCGAAGCGCACCGGATCGCTCGAGCGCAGCGGGTAGACGTAGCGCGTCTTGCCCTCGACGGTCGGGAGCAACTCGACGTAGCGGAGCACGACGCGCCGGGTACCGCTCGCCGGGATGGGGAAGATGCGCGCGCGGTAGGTGCGGCCGTCGACCCACTCGAGGAGCGCCGGATCGTTGTACTGCGCGACGGCCGCCGCGTACTTCGCCGCGGCCTCCTTCTTCTCGACCACCTCGCCCTCGACGAGCACGCCGTCGGTCTCGAGGGCGAAGCTGGTGACGGCCGCGTCCGGCGGCACGGTGAACCAGTACCAGCCCTCGATCCCCTGCCCGCTCGGGTTGCTGAAGGTCTGATCGACCTCGGTCTCGGCGATGCCGTCGCGGATGACGGCGCGCACGGCCTGCTTCGCGATGCCGAGCTTGCGCGCGGGCGTGCCCGGCGGCGCGAACGGATCCATCCCGTAGATGCGGCCCGACGCGCTGCCGACGCCGCCCTTGCCGGGGCGGCTGTCGCCCATGCCGCCGGTCCAGTCCTGCCAGAACGCGACGGCGGTGAGCTTCGGCGCGTCGCTCGCGTGCGCGGTGCCCTGCTCGCCGGCGCCGATCTCGATGCGCCCGCCGGGCGCGGTGAGGATCGCGAGGCCACGCGCGACGTAGATGGTGACGTCGTCGCCCTCACGACGGATGCTGAGGCCCGCGTCGGCCGCGGCGAGCCGGTGCTTGCCGATCGTGACCGCGATCGCCTCGCCTTCCTGCGTGCCGCCCGCGGAGCTCGCGACGCGCGGCGCGTCGAGCCACGCCTCTCCCCGCTCCAGCGACAAGCCCTTCGTCTCGAGGACGATCTCGGTCTCGCCGCGGAGGAACACCGAGGCGCCATCGCCGGTGCGCACGAGCGCGCGGGCGCCCTTGCCGGTGCTGATGCGCGAGCCGATCGCGAGCGGCGCGCCGGACAGCGCCTTCGACTTCACGCCGTTCTCGTCGACGATCACCTCGCCGGCGGCGAGATCGAGCCGCGCGCCGATCGCGCGCGCGGCGGCGACCGGCTTGGGCTGGTTCGCGTAGTGCACGCCGACGCCGACCGCGATCACGACGGCCACGAGGCCGAGGATGGCCCAGCGCAGCGGGAAGCGCGCGAACGGCGACGCCTTCGCCGCGGGCTGCCCCCCTGGCGGAGGCGGAGGCGGAGGCGGAGGCGGAGGCGGCACGTGCACCCCCGGCGGCGCGGACGGCTCCGCGCCGGGCGTCGTCGTCGCGTGCACCGGCGCCTTGGACACGGTGGCGCCCTCCTCCATGGAGGGCTGCTCGGACGGTCGCTCCTCGTTCGTCGCTCCCATCGTCTCCTCGGAGGGCTTCGATTCGTCGGTCGGTCGGTCGCTGGACATGCGGGGCACCCCTGCCGCAGCTTACGTGCGTCCGCGGCAAAGGGTCTGACATGCGTACTTGCCGCGAGTTTCCGCCGATTTGCATGCGAGCGGACGCTGGCGCCAAGACGGCCGCCGGCTCGTGCGTCGGAGGCTCGTGCGAACCGCGATCCGAGGCGGAGGGTGCTCCTGCGCCTCCGCGGAGCGGTTCGAGTGCCTTTGTGCGAGGTTGGGTCCAGCGCCCAAGTGAACGCGTCCTTGCGCTCGCGCGCGGAGCCATGCACGCTCGGGTCGTGCCGAGCACGCGGCATCGCTTCGATCGACGCGATCCCTCGTTCATCCGGACGCAGGTCGATCGGATCGGCGTCTTCTTCGATCGCTACCATCGGCTCGAGGTCGACGGGCTCGAGCGCGTCCCGTCCGGGCGCGCGCTGGTGGTGGGCAACCACAACGGCGGCCTCATGTCGCCCGACATGTTCGGGCTGATGGTCGCGTGGTGGCGCTCGTTCGGCGCGGACGCGCCGGCCTACGGGCTGATGCACGACATGCCGTTTCGTCTGCCGCTCCTCGGCGACTACATGGCGAGGCTCGGCGCGGTGCCCGCGCACCCGGCGAACGCGCACGCGCTGCTCGAACGCGACGCGAAGGTGCTCGTGTACCCGGGCGGCGACCTCGACGCGTTCCGACCGTGGGCGCGCCGCCACGAGATCGTCTTCGGCGAGCGCCGCGGGTTCGTCCGCGTCGCGCTGCGCGCGCGGGCGCCGATCGTCCCGGTGGTCTCGGCCGGCGCCCACGAGGGCTGCCTCGTCCTCACCGACGGCCGCCGGCTCGCCGACGCGCTCGGTCTCCGCCGCATGCGAATCGAGGTGCTGCCGATCTGCGTCGGCCTGCCGTGGGGGATCTGGCTGGGCGCGCAGTTCTACGTCCCGGTGCCAGTGACCATCCGCATCCGGGTGCTCGACCCGATCGCGTGGCCCGAGCTCCCGCCCGAGGCCGCCGACGACGACGCCATCGTCCGCCGCTGCCGGGACGAGGTCGTCGCGCGCATGCAGACGGCGCTCGACGAGCTGACCCGCGAGGGCGGGTTCGGGTTCCTCGCGCGGCACCGCCCGGCGAGCGCGCAGCGCCGAGTCACTTCGGCTTCGGCTCGACCGTGACCGTGCTCAACGCCGCGGCGTTGCCGCCTGCCGGGTATCCATAACTCGAATATGTATCGAGGCCCCACACGACGATCCCGAAGGGCCCCGCGCTCTCGGCGACGTGGCGGCCGTTGGTGCAGCTCCCGACGCTCACGCCGGCGCGAACGAGATCGACCGTGGTCACCTCGTACTTCCCGGAGGTGCCGACCGGCTTCCAGCCGGTGAGGTTGCCGAGGCACCCGAGCTTCACGTCTGCGAATCCGCTCGACGTCTTGACGCGCGTGACCGCGAGGTTGGTCGTCGGGTACGCGGGGTCGGTGAAGAAGACGTACTTCGAGAGGAACTGACCTGCCGGCATCATCACCACGAACTCCTCGTCGCCGAGGAGCTGCTGCACGCCGGGCGAGGTGCCGGGCGCCGTCGCGCCGGGGCGGGTGCCGCCCTCGACGTTGGCCGTCGGCATCAGCTGCGCCGCAGCGAACGGGTGCGACGGGTCCTGGCTCGTGACGCGGAACGCGTCCTTCGTCTTGAAGTCGGCGACCTCGCCGCGATCGAGCTTGGTCGGCGCAGAGGCGATCGGGGGATCGAACGTGAGGGTCGTGCCGTCGACCGCGCCGACGAGGCGGTAGGGGATCTCCTCCGGCGCCAGATCCTTTCGTCGCGTCTCGTAGGGCGCGGCCACGTATTCGCTCGAGAGCGCGCGCACCGGGAGGATCTGCTGATGCGTCGACTCGCCGCCCGGCGCCGGGCTCGGCTGCAGGCGGAAGAAGCGATTGCCGGTCATGACCGCGACCGGTTTGTTCGCGAGGACGATCGACCCGGAGACGTCGTTCGATCCGGTGGCGAGCTGCCATTGCAGGTACTCGCCCGCCTGCAGCACGAACGTGGCCGTGGCGCCCTTCGGCGCGGCGGAGAACACGCTGCTCATCGGGAGGTCGACGCTCGGGAGCACCTTGATCTCGGTGTCGGCCGAGGTCGCGAGGACCTGCGCCCAGAGCGGCCCCGCGGGCACGTGCGTGCCCGGCGGGGTGGCGATCGCGACGTAGTTCTCGCCCCACGCCGTCGTCGGGAACAACAGCTCTGCGCTCGGGAAGTGCGAGCGCGCGCCGCCGTAGGGCAAGATGTCGTACGCGCTCACCGGCGTGTCGCTCGTGACGTGGAACGCGACGCCCTTGCCCGAGCCCTCGAGCATCGTCGACGCGTCGATCGCCGGCGTGACCGGGCACTTCATCGGCACGCCGTTCTCGGGGAACACCGAGGCCGGATCGGACGAGAGGAACAAGACGCCGACCTGATCGACAGGGATGCCGCCTTCGGGGATCGGCGCCCACTCGGCCGCGGGTTTTCCGTTGATCGGGATACGTCCGAACTTGGTCACGTCGTACGTGGCGCCGCCGCGCTCGACGGTGACCTTCGCCGGCCGCGGCCAGGTGTTCGCGAGCACGACGGCGAAGCACGGGGGCAGGGTGGTCCCGTACGCGAGCGGCGTCGCCATGCGGAAGTCGCAGCCGACGTTGCCCCTGCTGTCGCTCGCCGCAGCGCACGCCGGCACGCACGCGCCGTTCGAGCATCCCTGATCCGGCGGGCACGTGGTCACGACCTTGCCCGTCGCGTCGACGAGCGAGCGCAGATCGGCGCTGCAACCGAGCTTGCCGCCGGTGTCGGGCTCGCCGTCGAGGACGATGCCGCCGGTGTCGGTGAGCCCGTCGTCGGTCGCGTCGGTCGTCGCGTCGGTGGTGTTCGGGGGCGCGTCCGACGAAGACGAGCCCCCGCATCCGATCAGCCAGCCCACGAGCAGGAGTGACGCGCGCATCCGGGAGAGCGTACGCGCACGCCCTGCCGGGGGGGAGACCATCGAAATCGGCTCGTAGCCGTCCGCCCCATTCCTTCGCGCAGCGCTCGCCGGAGCGACGTCCGGCGCCAGTCCCGGGCACGACCGGCTCGCAGCCCTACTCCGGCGTCAGCCGCGCGGTGAACGCGCACTCCGACTCCCCGCCGGGCGCGCCGACCTCGACGACGTACGGGCGGAACCCGGGCCGGTGGAGGACGAGCGGCCGGCGCTCCGCGCGTGATACGACGAACGGCGTCGTACCGAGGATCGTCTCGAGCGGGCGGCCTCCGGTCCAGGCCACGTCGGGATCCCCGACGTACACCGTCGCGCCCGTCGGAATGGTGCGGATGCGACACTCGGACGGTTCGATGGGCTCGTCGCGTTCTGCGCGCGACGCGCCTTCGCCCAGTGGGACGGCACCCATCGCCGTGATGCCGAGCGCGATGGCGGCGACGGTGGCGAGCCTGCTCCGTCCAGCTCGCGCCGTCACCGGCGGCGGCGCGCCGTCGAGCATGCGTAGCGCCTCGCGCGCGTTCGCCGGGCGCGCGCGGGGATCGGTCGCCAGCATCGCCGAGAGCAGCGCGCGGAGCTCGCTCGACAGCGCGCGCAGGGAGAGGTCGACACGCCCTTGCCTCCGGGGCTGACCGTCGACGTCGACGCCGGTCACGGCGAACAGCACCGTCGCGGCGGCGGAGTACACGTCGGACGCCGCCGTCGCCCGGCCGGCGATCTGCTCGGGCGCCAGGTACCCCGGCGTGCCGACGAGCGTCGTCGGATCGTGCTGGCCCTCCTCGGCCAGCGCGTCGCAGTCGACGAGCACCGGACGCGAGAACGAGTCGTCGCGGAACATGACGTTGAACGGCGTGACGTCGCGATGGACGAGCGGCGGCGCGTGATCGTGGAGCGTCGCGAGCGCCTCGAGCAGGCCGCGCAATAGGGCGCGCGCCCCTGCTTCGTCGAGGCGCGTGCGCGAGCCGTGCACCCGCGCGTGCAGCGTGCCGCCGTGCAGGCGCTCGAGGACCAGGAACGCCCGACCGCCCTGCCCCATCGGCTCGAACGCGTGCACCCGCGGCAGGCCCGGGTGCGCGAGGCCGGCGAGCCACCGGGCGCTTCGCTCGAAGCGCTCATGGGCGCTCCACGAGCCGCGGCCGGCGAGCGAGCGCACCTTCACCGCGACCGGTGCGCCGTCGTCGTCGGTCGCCGCGTAGACGACGCCGCTGCCGCCGCGCCCGACGAGCGCGCCGAGACGGAACCTGGCGCATACGATCAGCGTGCCGCGGCAGCTCGCGCAGGCGTCGCCGCCTTTCTCGCCGTGGACGGCGCCATGGACGGCGCCATGGACGGCGCCGTGGACGGCGACGAGGACGGCTCCGCAGTGGGGGCACGGCGTGTCTCGATCGGCGACTCGGGCCATGGCGCTCCTCCCGTCGACGCGCTCGACGCGTCGCGCTTTGCCTCCCCCTTGGACGCGCGAGGCGGCGAATCGGTTTGCTCGCCCCGAGCAATGCCCGTTCAGTCGGCCAACGCGACGATCTCGTGGATGTACTTGCCGCGCGCGACCGCGCTCGTCGCGCCGTCGGCCGCGCGGTGGACGATGCTGCGCCCGTCGCTGTGCACGACCGAGCCGTCGGGGCACAGATCGAAGTACAGCACCCCGCGCGCGACCGTCTCGACCTCGCCGCCGGGCTTGCGTCGCACCAGCTCGCTGCTCGGATCGACGGCCGGGGCTTCGTCGTCTTCGGCGTCGGTCTCGCGCGCCGCGTCGACCAGGTTGCCGAGGACCAACATGCGCCGCGCGTCGGCGCGCCGCGCCTTGGCGTTGCCGCTGCGCAGCAGGGGCTTGCCGGAGTAACGCGCGCTGAAGAAGTTCAGGTACTGCACGAACGCCCAAATGAGCCGGAACGGGAACATCAGCGCGTCGAGGGCCACACGCCACAGCGCCGGCGCCTGGATGCGCCGGATCGGCCTGCGGATCGCGTACACCGAGCCGTCGGCCGCCATGCGCGGCGCGCCGTAGTCGAAGCCCTCTTCTTCGAGGAGCGTCGTGATCTCCCCCTCTTCGACGTCGAGCCGGTGGATCGCAGTCGGCGAGAAGCCGGCGACGCTCCCCGAAGCGTCGCGCCCGATGCCGCACGATTGGTAGACGACCGCGCGCGCGCCGGGGACCCACGAGGGCGCGCCGTCGACCGCCTCGCCCTCGGTGATCTCGAGCAGCTCCGAGCCGTCGCCGCGCATGAGCGCGAGGTGGGCGAAGCCGCCCTTTCCGCGCACCGTGCAGGCGAAGACGTCCTCGTCGCGGTGGTAGGCAGGATCGCCGACGATCGCGTCGGCGCCGTGGAACAAGCGCCGCTCGTCGCGCGCGGAGAGGTCGTAGAGGAACAGCCCCGACACGACGCCCGACGACAGCGTGTAGGCGACCTGCCCGCGACGCGGGCCTCGACAGAGACCGGTGAACGCGATCGGGATCGCGCCCGGATCGCGCTCGAGCGCCTCGTCGGCGAACGCGCCGCCGAGTCCCATCATGAAGCGCGCGCCGCGGCCCTGCGTCTTCCAGGCGTTGCGGCGCGCGATCTTGGTCGCACGCACGCGCACCGACTGCGCGTACGGGCTCTCGATCTCGACCGGCTCCTCGGCCTCTTCGAGCTTCGCGAACAGCTTCCCCTGCGACAACCACGCGACCGACGGCATGCAGATCACGAGGATACTTGGGTCGGCAGCCGGGCGCCCGTACCATCGAGCGCGGAGGTGGGGCATGACGAGATCCGCTCGGGCCATCATCGGAGGCGCTCCGCTCGCCGCGCTCGTGCTGGTCGCGTCGGCTGCGAGCGGCAACCAGGCGCTCGCGAGCGACTGCGCGGGCGGCTTCAAGGACATCTACAACCCCGGCGATCTCGTCTGTGCGACGGGCGACGTCGACTACAAACCCGCGGGGAAGATCTGCAACGAAGCGTACATTCACGTCGTCCCCAAGGGGAACCCGAACCCGTTCGCGAAGCTCCCGGGGTTCACGCCGAAGTACGTGATCGGCTGCTCGGTCGGCGGCGCGTTCTTCGACGAGAAGATCTGGCTACCGCCGACGAAGCCCGGCACGTGGGAGCTCGTCATCGACGAGTTCCCCTTCGGCGGCGCCTTCGATCCGACACGCGACGCACGCAGCGGCGCGTTCATCGTGCGCGACGTGCCGGTGGTGATGAGCGTCGACGTCGCCGCCATCAAGGACGACGCGAAGAAGGGCCTCGCCGCGGCGCAGGGCATCTACCAGCTGACCCGGCTCTTGACCGCGCTCGACGCGCTGAGCACCGCGGCGGACTGGGGCGCCGCGTTCGGGATCTGGGGCGCGGCCGCCGCGATCGGCCTCGCCGTGTACTGCGACGTGACCGGCGCCGACTGCCCGACCTCGTACGACAGCGCCGTCATCACGATGGGGAACAAGATCCTCCTCGGCATGTCCGACTCGCTGTCGCGCAAGTACGGCGCGCTGATCGCCGATCCGCCCGACTCGAAGTTCCTCGAGATCGTTCCGCCCTCGCTCGCCGACGCGATCGCGCTCGGCGCGCCGTGGGCGCCGCGCGCCGCCGCCGAGCCGCCTCGCCGGCAGACGGCGATCGCGCAGCTCGTCGCGATCCAGTCGGCGTCGTGGGGCGCGATCGTCTCCGCGGTCGAGAAGCTGCAGGGCGCGAAGATCGCCAACTCCAACCTCGGCATGCTGCTGCAGGCCGAGAAGCTCGCCGCGCTGGTCTCGCTCGCGTCGGAGGCGGGCGATCGGATGATCACCGAGATCACCGCCTTCGAAGCGTGGCTCTCCGGGGCCGGCGTGCTCGACAAGGGCGTCGATCCGACCGCGGTCAAGGGCGCGCTCGATTCCGTCGCTGCCTCCGGGTTCTCGAAGACCGACGAGGCGAAGCTCCGATCGTTCGGGCTGACCGACGCGGATCTCGCGACCGTCAAGGCGCAGATGGCCAAGCTGACGGTGCCGCCGTCGCTCTCGTACAAGGCGGTGCTCGACGGCCTGCGCGCCTCGTACGCGCACCTGCAGCCCGCGCTCACGAACCTCGCCAAGCAGGCCGAGGCGATCCGCTCCGACTCGGCGTCGAAGACGTTCCGACCGCAGCCCGTCGCCAAGCTCACCCTGCCGACGTCCGCGAAGGTCGGGACGGCCGCCAGCCTGAGCGCCTCGGCCACTTCGTGGGACACGGCTGCGACGTTCACGTTCGACTGGGACGCCGACATGGACGGCGCGTTCGACGACGGCAAGGGCGCGACCCTCGCGTTCGTGCCGAAGGCGCCGGGCAAGACGCTCGTCGCGGTGCGCGCGACCGACGCCGCCGGCAGGATCGACGTCGTCTGGGGCACGGTCGACGTCACCTCCGTCAACGAGCCGCCCACGATCACCGGATGGGCACCGAAGGATCCAGCGCCGTTCGCGAAGGTCGGCGACAAGACGAGCTTCCACGTCGACGCGACGGATCCCGACGGCGACGCGCTCACCTATGCGTGGAACGTCGACGGCAAGGCCGCCGGCGCCGGCGCCGATTTCTCGTTCGCCATGGCGGACGAGGACCCCCACCGCGTCTCGGTCGTCGTGTCCGACGGCAACGCGACCTCGCCCGACGCGACGCTGACGTTCGTCGTGCGCGCGGCCAGGTGGGCGCCGATCATCGGGCCGGACGGAGACGCCGGAACGACCGACGCGAGCACGAGCGACGCCGCAGCCGACGCACCCGCGCCCGACGCCGGCGGCGTGGACGCTGCGGGCACGGACGCGACCACCTCGCCGTCGGACGCGGCGAGCCCAGCCGAGTCGTCTGGCTGCGGATGCTCGACACCCGGTTCCCACGCGCCGCCGTCGGCGCTCGCCGCGCTCGCAGCCATCGTCGTGGTCGCGCTGCGGCGAAAGCGGCGCGCGGCCTGAGGGTCAGCCGCCGCCGCAGAGTAACGCGAGGCCGAGATCGCCGGAGCCCGACGCGGCGCACTTGTTGTTGACGCAGCTGCGCGACTTGCACGACTCGGTCGAGGTGCAGGGAGCGCCGTCGGCCAGCGCCGCGGTGCACTGCTTGGTCGTGCTGTCGCAGTACGCTCCGTCGACGCACTGGTCCGAGGAATAGGTCTCGCAGGGCTGACCGATCGCCTTACGCGCGGCGCACTTCTTCGTCGACGAGTCGCAGTACGCGTCGCTCGTGCAGGAGTTCGAGGAGTAGCTCTCGCACGTCTCGCCGATCTTCGGGATCGTCGTGCACTTGTACGTCGTCGAGTCGCAGCGGATGCCGTCTTTGACGTTGCAGGTGTAGCCCTTGGGCGGGATGTCGGTGGCGGTCGACGTGGTCCACCAGGTCACGTTGCCGTCGACGGTGCCGACGCAGGGCGAGTCGCCGGCCTTGCCGACGATCGTCACCTGGCACTTCTTGATGGTGCTGCCGCCGCTCATGTAGAGGCTCGCGCACCGGACCTTCCCCTCGGCCGACGGCGCGCACTCGTCCTCGCCGCTGCAGGTCTCGCCGGGCTTCTTGGTGCCACCCGATCCGCCGCTGAACACGCCGTCGCAGGACGCCGGCGACATACCGTCCTCGCAGAACGTCGGGCTCGACCTGTTGGCGCGCACGTCGGCCAGGCACTTGTCGGCCGCAGCCGCGTCGTAGCCCGTCCCGGCGAACGCGCCGAGGAAGGCGCGGCACTGCGCGCCGTCGCTCGGCCGGCCGGCCTTCGCGCAGCACGGCATGTACTCCTGACACATCGCCGAGATGAAGGACTCGCTGGAGGAGTCCGAGCCGCCGCTGCTGCAGGCGACGCCCGCGACCACCCCCCCGACCACCATGGAGAGCGCGAAACCGGACGCGAGGAAGGAACGAAGAAGGCTCTGGCGTTGCATGGCCCCGACGACAGCACGAACGGGGCCATCCGTCGATGACGCGGGCAACAGCCTCCCTGCGCCGATGTCATGAAGAATCGCTCACGCCCTCGGTGCCAATCCACGTTCGCGGTCCCGGCCCCGGCGGACCCCGCTCCCTCAGCCCCCTGAGCCCGCCCGCGCATGCGAGCGCGGCTCGTGCCGCGAGGCGGTATCTTGGCGCCGATGCCTTCGAGGGCACCCCCCACGCCGCACGAGACCGCGCTGCAAGAGACGCTCGACGCAGGTCTCGTCGCGCTCGGGTCGCTGAGGGACACCATCGCCCAGGACCCGCGGGCGACGATCGAGCCGCCGCGCCACCCGATCTCCGCGCGCGAAGCGCTCGGCGTGCTCGAGGCGCTGCGCGGTGACCGCGCGGGCAAGCGCAGCCCGCTCGAGGTCGAGCGCACGCTCGGCGAGGGCGGCATGGGCATCGTGCAGCTCGCCACGCAGGTCTCCATGGGCCGCAAGGTGGCGGTCAAGACGCTGCGGAAGGACCACCATGGAGAGGGCGCGACGCTGCGCCTGCTGCGCGAGGCGTGGGTCACCGGCACGCTCGAGCATCCGAACGTCGTGCCGGTCTACGACGTCGGGCTCGACGAGCACGGCGCGCCGGTCATCGTCCTCAAGCGCATCGAGGGCGTGCACTGGGGCGAGCTCCTCGGCGACGAGGCGACCGTCCGCGCGCGGTTCCGCGCGCGCGACCTCCTCGAGTGGAACCTCGGCATCCTCATGCACGTGTGCAACGCGGTGCACTTCGCGCACAGCCGCGGCATCGTGCACCGCGATCTGAAGCCCGAGAACGTGATGATCGGCGAGTTCGGCGAGGTCTACCTCCTCGACTGGGGCATCGCCGTCAGCCTGCGCGACGACGGCAGCGGCCGGCTCCCGCTGGCGCGCGACGTACGCGAGCCCGCCGGCACCCCTTGCTACATGGCGCCCGAGTCGCTCGCCGTCGATCAGTCGGTGATCTCGGAGCGGACCGACGTCTACCTGCTCGGGGCGATCCTCTACGAAATCCTCACCGGCGAGCCGCCGCACACCGGCGCCGACGCGGTCGCCGTGGTCGCGAGCATCCTCTCCAAGGACCCTACCTTCCCCGACGGAGCGCCTTCCGAGCTCGCGCGGATCTGCGCCCACGCCCTCTCGCGCGATCCGGGCGCGCGTTGGGAGTCCGCCGAGCAGTTCCGCCGCGCCCTCGAGGACTACCTCGAGCACCGCGAGAGCGAGACGCTCGCGGCGGAGGCCGACGCGAGCCTCGCGGTGATGCGACAGGAGTCGTCGGACCGCGGCGCGGCAACGTCGGAGCGAAGGCAGCGGGTCTACGACGCGTTCGGCGCTTGCCGCTTCGGCTATCGCGAGGCGCTGCGCATCTGGCCCGGCAACGAGCAGGCGCGCGCGAGCTTCCGCGCGGCGATCACCGCGATGATCGAGCTCGAGCTCGAGGGGCGCGACGTCCGGGCTGCGCGCGTGCTCCTCGGCGAGCTCGGCGAGCTCGGCGCGGTGCCGCCCGACCTCGCGACGCGCGTGGGCGCGCTCGCAGAGGAGCGCGAGGCCGAGGCGCTCCGCACGCGGGAGCTCGAGCGGCTCGGTCGCGAGTACGACAAGAAGACCGGGCAGCGCACGCGCGCCTTCCTCGGCTTGCTCGCGGGGTTCGCGTGGACCGCGCTGCCTCCGATCATGGGCTGGCTCGAGACGCCCGAGACGACCTACCGCAACGCGGTGGCCGCGCCGGTGGCGTTGATGGTCGCGTTCTTCGGCGTCGCCTCGTGGGCGCGCGACTCGATGACGAAGACGCGCATCAACCGCGCGCTGCTCGGCGTCGCGTTCGTGACGCTGCTCACGCAGCTGCTGCTCACGGTCGGCGCCGCCATGCTCCGCGTGTCTCCGGCGGCCGCGTCGTCGCTCTGCATGCTCCTCTGGGGCGCGATCGCCGCCGCCGTGGCGGCGACCGTCGAGCGCCGCTTCGCCGTCGCCGCCGTGGGGTTCTTCGCCTCGTTCTTCGTGAGCTGCGTGCGGCCGGAGTGGCGCTGGTGGCTCATGTCCGCAGGGAACCTCGTGCTGACGCTGGTCATGGTGTGGGCATGGGGCGCCGGTCTGTTCGTCACGCCCGCGCGCGCGCCGAGATCGCAGGCAGGGGCCTGAAGCCGTCTACGGCTCGAGCAGCGCGCGCGCGGCCGCTTCGATCTCCGCCTCCGAGAGGAGCACCAGCTCCGCCGCGGGGCCGAGCGGGATGAACGAGTCCTTGCTCGCCACGCGCCGGAGCGGCCCGCGGAACCCCGCGTCGACCAGCGCCGCCACCACGCCCTCCGAGACGCCGCCGGTGCGGCGCGTCTCGTCGACGATCAGCACGCGCCCGACCTCGTTCGCCTCGCGGAGCAGATCGTCGATGGGCAGCGGCGCGAGCCAGCGGAGATCGAGCACGCGCGCCCGGATGCCGGACGCCTCCAGGCGGCGCGCCACGCGCAGCGACATGGCGACGCCGTTCGCGAAGCTCACGAGCAGCAGATCGCGCCCATCGCCGTGGGTGCGCGCCTTGCCGATGGGCACGTGCGCGTCCTGCCGGGGGTATGGCGCGAGCCACTCGCCGTCCTTCGGCGCGTGCAGGTCGCGCGTGTTGTAGAGCGCGATCGGCTCGAGGAACACGCAGACCGCGCCGTCGACCTTCGCCGCCGCGACGCAGGTGTGGAGCATCGCCGCGGCGTCGTCCGGTCGAGAGGGCGAGGCGATGACGATCCCGGGGATGTCGCGCAGCACGCCGATCGCGTTGTCGTTGTGGAAGTGGCCGCCGAAGCCCTTCTGGTACCCGTAGCCGGCGACGCGAACGACCATCGGGTTCCGGTACTGGCCCTGCGAGAAGAACGAGAGCGTGGCCGCCTCGCCACGCAGCTGATCCTCGGCGTTGTGCAGGTAGGCGAGGTACTGGATCTCGGCGATCGGGAGCAGCCCGGCGTGCCCCGCGCCGATGGCGAAGCCGAGGATCGACTGCTCGTCGAGCAGCGTGTCGAACACCCGCGCGACGCCCGCGCGCTTGATCAGCCCGCGGGTGACGCCGTAGACGCCGCCCTTGTGCCCGACGTCCTCGCCGAACACGCGCAGCTCGGCGTATTTCACCAAGAGGTCGCCGAGCGCGCGGTTGATCGCGACCGACAGGGTGAGCGGCCCCTCGTCTTCGGGCAGCTTGTCGCCGAAGAAGCGCGCGCGCGCCGAAGGCTCGACCGGCCGCGCGACCTCGGCGGCGATCGCGTCGGGTGTGTGGGCGGCGATCGTCGACATCACGTCGGCCGCGTCGCGCAGGCGCGGGCGCTCGGTCACCTGCTCGGCGAGCGCGCGCACCTGCCGGCGCACCTCTTCGTAGCGGGCCAGCAGCCCGGCGGGCGACGCGGCGCCGGCTTCGACCAGGAGCCGCGCGGTGGAAAGCAGCGGATCCTGCGCCTCGGTCGCGCGGATGTCGTCGAGCGAACGATAGGCGAGCTCCTGATCGGCGCCCGCGTGGCCCATGAGCCGCACCGTCCTCAGGTGGAGGAACGCCGGGCTGCGCGAGGCGCGCACGTGCTCGACGGCGGCGCACGCCCCCTCGTAGGTGGACACGACGTCGAGCCCGTCGGCGCGGAAGTACCGGAGCCCCGGGCGGTTGCCGAAGCTCGCCTCGATCCACCCCGGCGGCGTGGGGACGCTGATCCCGAGCCCGTTGTCCTCGCAGACGAACAGCACCGGCACCGGCAGCCGCTGGAACGCGAGGCACGAGGCCGTGTGGATCGCCCCGAGCGCCGTCGAGTGGTTCGCCGAAGCGTCGCCGAACGAGCAGAGCACGATCGCGTCGGGCCGGTAGCGCGGGTCGACGTTCTTGCGCGTGCCGAGCGCGAGGGCCATGCCCATCGCCTTCGGCGGGTGCGAGGCGATCGTCGAGGTCTGCGGCGGCACGTGCAGCTGCTTGCTGCCGAAGACCTTGTGCCGCCCGCCGGCGATGGGCTCCTCGCGCGAGGCGACCACGCCGAGCAGCACGTCGCGCGGGCCGTGCGGGTAGCCGGCCATGCGCGCGCGCTCGAGGAAGAACGCGCCGGAGCGGTAGTGGAGGAACGCGGGATCGTCGACGCGCAGCGCGCGGGCGACGGCGGCGTTCCCCTCGTGACCGGAGGAACCGATGGTGTAGTAGGACCTCTCGCGCGCCCGGAGCGCGCGCGCGGCGAGATCGAGGTGGCGGCTTGCCACCTGCGCGTCGAACAGGTCGAGCGCGCCGCGCGCGGTCAGCCGCGCGCCCTCGCGGACCGGCGCGTCGAGATCGACCGCGCGCCGCTCGCCTGGCGGCAGCCGCGAGACGACCTCGGCGAACTGGCGATCGACGGCTTCGGCGCGATCGGGTTCGGTGCTCATGGGGTGGGGTCTGTCTAGAGTCTAGAGTCTAGAGTCTAGAGTCGAGAGTCGAGAGTCGAGAGTCGAGAGTCGAGAGTCGAGAGTCGCGAAGTCGAGAAGCCGCGTCGAGAGTCGAGAGTCGAGAGTCGAGAGTGTGGTTGAGGTCGAACGCCGGGCTCACTCCCTTCGACCTTCGACCTTCGACCTTTGACCTTCCGACCCGAGCTCCACAGTCGAACGGGCGGCGAATCGGTCATCCAGACTCTAGACTCTAGACTCTGGACTCTAGACCAGCGTCTCAGGCGACCGGCGCCGGGCGCTCGTCGTCGTGCACGAACACGCGGTAGATCGCGCGCACCGCGTCTTCGAAGCGGGCGCCGTCGACGCCGACGATGATGTTCAGCTGGCTCGAGCCCTGATCGATCATGCGCACGTGGATGCCCGCGTCGAGGAGCGCGCGGAACACCGTCGCCGCCGAGCGCGGGTGGCGCGAGATGCCGCGGCCCACGACCGCGATGAGCGCGAGCTCGCCCTGCAGCTGCACCTTGTCGGCCTGCACGGCGATCTCGATCTCGCGCAGGACCTTCTCGGCCTTGCCCTCGAGGCCCTTGGCCTCGACCACCAGGCTGAGGGTGTCGATGCCGGTCGGCATGTGCTCGAGGCTGACCCCGTTCTGTTCGAGCACCGAGAGCACCCGGCGCGCGAAGCCGATCTCGCCGTTCATCATCGCCTTGTCGATGAGGATGACGCTGAAGCCCTTGCGGCCGGCGATGCCGGTGATGTCGAAGCCGACCTTCGCCTTCGGGTGCCCCTCGGGGACGACCAGCGTGCCGTCGTGCCGAGGATCGTTGGTGTTGCGCACGTTGACGGGGATGCCCGCCTCGCGCACCGGGAACACCGCCTCCTCATGCAGGACCTTGGCGCCGGAGTACGCGAGCTCGCGCAGCTCCTGGTAGGTGACGACCTCGATGGTGTACGCGCCCGGCACCACACGCGGATCGGTGATGAGCATGCCGGGGACGTCGGTCCAGTTCTCGTACGTCTCGGCCAGCACCGCGCGCGCGACGATCGCGCCGGTGACGTCGGAGCCGCCGCGGCTGAAGGTCTTCACGGCGCCGTTGGGCATCGCTCCGTAGAAGCCGGGGATGACCGCGTGTCCGAGCACGCCGAGGCGCTCGCCGCACGTCGCGTACGTGCGCTGGGCGTCGAGGCGCCCCTGCTCGTCGAAGAAGATGATCTCGGCGGCGTCGACGCAGGGGTAGCCGAGGAGCTCGGCGACGATCGGTCCGTTCCACGCCTCGCCGCGGCTCGCCGCGTAGTCGGGGGCGCCGCCGGCGGCGCCGATCTCGGCGATGCGCGCGCGCCCCTCCTCGAGCTGCTCTCGCAGGTCGACCTTCAGCCCGAGCTCCTGGACGATGCCGAGGTAGCGCTCGCGGACGACCTTGAAGACCTCCTCGAAGGGGAGCCGGCGCCGCGCGTGCTCGTGACAGAGGTAGAGCAGATCGGTGATCTTCTGATCGGCGTCGGTGCGCTTGCCGGGCGCGGACACGACGACGAACTTTCGACGCTCGTCGGCGCGGATGATGTCACGGCTCTTCAGGATCTGGGCGGCGTCGGCGAGCGACGTGCCGCCGAACTTGGCGACGACCGGGCGCATGCCGGCCGGCCTACCACTGCGCGTCGCGGGCGGCGACGCCATGCGTCATCGCGCGGGGCTCGTGTCGATCAGCCACCACGCGCCGTGGCGGGCGAGCACGGGCAGCGACGGTCCCGCCGGCCCGAACGCCGCGCGCGGGTCGGCGACGCGCGGCGGCGTCTTCATCAGCACGAGGTCGTAGTACCCGGCGTACGGCGCGCGCGGGTCGTAGGCCTGCGGGTTGAGCTCGAAGAACGGAGGGAGCGGCACTCGACGCTCCGGGCGCCGGCGGACCGGCAAGCTGCGCGTGTCGAACAGGAACGCCACCTCGCCGGGCTTTCGCGCGACGTACAGCGCGGGCACGTGCAGCAGCACGCGTCGCGCGAACGACGGCACGTACGGCTCGAACACGAGCCCGACGACCCTGCGCCCCGGCGGCGCCGCCGAGACGGCCGCGTCGACGTCGGCGAGCTCCCGGCGCGCCGCACCATGGAGCTGGAAGAACAGCGCGGCGGCGCCGATCGCGACCAGCATCGCCCCGCCGTCGAGCCATCGCTCGAAGGTCGGGCGCGGCGCCGGCGCCCACAGGAAGGCCGCGAGCAAGGCGAGCACGGCGACGCGCTGATAGATGAAGAGGCTGGCGAAGAACACGTGCGGCAGCGCGAAGTACGCGGCGAACATCGCCAGCGCCATCGCGCCTCGCCACAAGCCCTCCTGCGGCGCGCCCGGATCGCGCGGACGCCGCACCACGGCGGCGATCGACACGAGCGCGATCGCAGCGGCCACGACCAGCTCGTCGACCCTGTCGGCGCGCATTCCGGAAGCGAACCGCAGGAGCTCGCTGGCCTTCGTCGCGAGCCGCACCGCGCGTCCCTCCTCGAGCGTGTACACGTCGTCTTGCACGCGCGTGGCGCCCTGGAGCACGAACACCGTCGCGGCGTAGACGACCGACGGCACGAGCGGCGCCGCCGCACGCATGGCCGCGCGCAGCGACGCCCTGCGCGCGGCCGTGGTCGCCGCGTAGGACACGAGCGCGACCGCGATCATCGTGTCGACCAGGGCGACGGCCAGCACGTGACCGTAGACGGCGACGAGCGCGAGCGCGGCCGTGATCAGCGCGGAACGACGCGACGGACGTGGCTCCCGCAGAGCACGCAGCGTGCGCGCCAGCACGATCAGCTGGACCGACATGCCGAGGCAGAAGTTCACGAACCCGAGGGCGAAGGCGTAGCCGGCGACCAGCGGCAACAGGAGCAGCGCGCGGGAGCGCGGCCGCTCGGCGGCGTCGAGCAGCTGCAGCATCGCGAACGCGGAGAGGACGACGTATCCGGCGACGACGAGCTTCCCCGCGAGCTCGATCGACATCGCCGCCCCGAGCGCCGCCACCAGCACGTGGAAGAGGGAGTTGTACCCGAGCAGGTTGGTCTCGTAGAGCGCGCGCGCCGCCGCGTCGCCCGTCCAGATGCGGCGCACGATCGCCGCCATCGCGAGGTGCTGCGGGTAGTCGACGAGCGGCAGCAGCGGCGCGCGGAACAACGCGGCGACGTACGCGACGACCGCCGCCCAGTAGGTCACGGTCGCAGGCCGCGACCCCAGCGACCAGGGCTCATCACGCCATGTTGGGCAGGGCCACCACGTCGACGTGCAGGACCTCGGAGAACGCCTTGATCTCCTGCACGCACGCCTCGCCCGGGCGACCCGTGACGCGGATCTTGGTGCACGCGGCGATCGCGCCGTCGAAGATGGTCGACGACAGCTCCTCGACGTTGAGGCCGTGGCGCTTGAGGACGCCGAGCACGTTGGCGAGCACGCCCACCTTGTCGAGGCTGCGCACGACCATCTGGTAGCGCGCGGGCGTGTTGACCATGACGTTGACGCAGTTGGGCACGTCGCCGGTGCGGACGAACGAGCGGACGACGCGCACCACCTCGGTGGCGATCGCGTGCTCGGCCTGCCGGGTCATCGCCGCGACGTGGGGCGTGCCGTAGACCAGGCCGTCGAGCTGGAACAACGGGCTCTCGAACGACGCGGAGGGCGCCGCGGGCTCGTCGGGGAACACGTCGGTGCCGACGCGCAAGCCCCGCTTCTCGACGGCCTCGGCGAGCGCGGCCTGATCGACGACCTCGGCGCGCGCGGTGTTCACGAAGATCGCCCCCTGCGGGAGCGCCTCGAGCACGGACTTTCCGATGATCCCGCGGGTCGCGCCGGTGAGCGGCAGGTGCACCGAGAAGATCTGCGATCGGCTGGCGAGCTCCTCGAGGTTGCGGGCGTGCGCGACGCCGTGCTCGGCCGCGCGCTGCGCCGACAGCGAGCGCCCCTGCGCGACGACGTTCATCCCGAACGCCTTCGCGCGGACGGCGACCTCGCGCGCGATCGCGCCGAAGCCGGCGAGGCCGAGCGTCTTGCCGAACAGGCCGTCGGCGCGCGAGAGCTCGCCGCGCTCCCAGCGCCCTGCGCGCAGCTGGGCGACCGCGTCGGGCAGGCGGCGGTCGATCGCCGAGATCAGCGCCATCGTCAGCTCGGCGACGGCGATGGCGTTCTTGCCGGGGCAGTTCGCCACGTAGATGCCGCGCGCCGACGCCGCCTGCACGTCGATGCCGGCGCTGCCGGGGCCGGCCTTCACGATCAGGTGGAGCTGCGCGCCCGCGTCGATCGCGACCGACGTGACGCCGGTGTTGCGGACCACCAGGACCCCCACGCCGGAGAGCTTCGACGGGAGCGTCTCCGCCGAGAGCTCGGGCTCGTAGACCACCTCCAAGCCAAGGTGCTGGAGCTCTTCGACCGCGTGTCCCTCGAGCTTGTCGGCGACGAGCAGCTTCATCCGTTCGGTTCCTCGCGTGCGAGTCTACTCTCGACTCATCGATACGTCGCGTAGATGGCCAGGGCGCCGGCGGCGGCGGCGAAGATCGGCGCGCGCGCCGAGAACGCCTGCGGATCGCGGCGCAGGACGAGCCCGCACGGCAGGCCGAAGAGGAACCCGCCGAGGTGGCCCTGCCAGCTGATGCCGGGCAGCAGGCTGATCGCGGCGTTGAGGATCAGCATCTGCAGCAGCTCGCGCACCTGCGCGCGCCCGAGCAGGAACAGGAGCGCGCCGGCCCAGCCGAAGATGATGCCGGAGGCGCCCACCGTCGGCGCGGGGACCGCGCGCGGCGCGAGGAGCACGAGCGCCGCCGAGCCGAGGCACACCACGAACGACAGCTGGAGGAACCTGAGCGAGCCGATGCGGCGCTCCAGCGGCACGCCGAGCGCGCTCGTCGCCATCATGTTGAAGGCCAGGTGCAGCGTGCTGCCGTGCGCGAAGGCGAACGACAGCATGCGCCACCACTCGCCGTCGCGGACCGAGGGCCCGAACAGCGCGCCGAACTTGAGCGTGAGCGCGAGCTCGTCTGCTCTCGTCTTCGGCGGCCACCGTCGTTCGACGTAGGTCTGCAGCGCGAACACCAGCACCGCGGTCGCGATCAACGTCGCCGACACCCAGGGGAACGGCGCGCGCGCCGCCTTCGCGTCGGGGCCTTCGCGCTCGGTCGCGCCCATCAGACGCCGTCGAGCGTGGCGAGCGTCCCGCGTCGGAGGATGGTGTCGCGCTGCATGCGCGGGTCGGTGTTCGGCGCGTCGAGCATGGTGTGCAGCCCGCGGCTCTCGCGGCGCGCCATCGCGCACTTGACGATGAGCTCCGCGACCGTCGCCAGGTTGCGCAGCTCGAGGAGATCGCGGGTGACGAGGTGGGCCCAGTAGTACTCGCGGATCTCCTCCTGCAGCATGTTGATGCGGTGCAGCGCGCGCGCCAAGCGCTTCTGGCTGCGCACGATGCCGACGTAGTTCCACATCGCGCGGCGGAGCTCGTCCCAGTTCTGGGTCACGACGACGGCCTCGTCGGAGGGGGCCGCGGCGCCTGCGTCCCACGAGGGCACCTCGGGGATGGCCGGGCGCTGCGAGCGATCGCCCATCTTCTCCTCGAGGAGCTTCGCGCAGCGGTAGCCCATCACCAGGCCTTCGAGCAGCGAGTTCGAGGCGAGGCGGTTGGCGCCGTGCAGGCCGGTGCAGGAGACCTCGCCGATGGCGTAGAGCCACGACACGCTCGTGCGCCCGTCGACGTCGGCCGCGACGCCGCCGCACATGTAGTGCGCCGCGGGCACGACCGGGATGGGCTGCGCGGTGAGATCGAAGCCCCACCGCAGGCACTCGGCGTAGATGTTGGGGAAGCGCGCCTTGGTGAACTCCGGCCGCTGGCTGGTGATGTCGAGCAGGACGTGCTCGGCGCCGGTGCGCTTCATCTCGGCGTCGATCGAGCGGGCGACGATGTCGCGCGGCGCGAGGTCGGCGCGCGGATCGTACTTCTTCATGAACGGCGTGCCGTCGATGGTGCGGAGGATCGCGCCCTCGCCGCGCAGCGCCTCGCTGATGAGGAACGACTTGGCCTGGGGGTGGTACAGGCACGTCGGGTGGAACTGGAAGAACTCCATGTTCGCGATGACCGCGCCCGCGCGGTAGGCCATCGCCACGCCGTCGCCCGAGGCGACGTCGGGGTTCGACGTGTAGAGGTACACCTTGCCCGCGCCGCCGGTCGCCAGCACCGTCGCGTGCGCGGTGACGGTGAGCACGCGCGCCGTACGCGCGTCGGCCTCGGGCGTGCCCGGCTCGGGCGACGTCGCGCAGTCGAGGACGTAGGCGCCGACGCAGCGATCGTTCCCGCCGAAGCGCGCCGGGACGATGAGGTCGATCGCCATGTGGTCCTCGAGGATGCGGATGCGCGGGCTGGCCTGACACGCGGCGAGCAGCGCGGCCTCGACCGAGCGACCGGTGATGTCGCCCGAGTGCGCGACGCGGCGCTTGCTGTGACCGCCCTCGCGCCCGAGGTCGAGCTCGCCGCTCTCGAACTGCGAGCCGTCGCCCTTGGGCCGCATGTCGAACTCGACGCCGAGATCCTGCAGCGCCTTGATGCGCGCGGGCGCCCCCTCGACGATCGCGCGGACCACCGGCTCCTTGCACAGGCCCGCGCCGGCGATGAGCGTGTCCTTCACGTGCTCGTCGAACGAGTCGTCGGGCGCGAGCACGGCGGAGATGCCGCCCTGCGCGTACTTGGTGTTGGCCTCGGAGGCCGCCCGCTTCGACACCACGATGACGTCTGCCCACTTCGACGCCTCGAGCGCGAGCGTGAGCCCGGCGGCGCCGGATCCGATGACGAGCACGTCGCAGTGGAGGCGATCTTGAGCAGACATTCGGGGGTCAGCAGCATACGTCACCCGCCAAGCGGGCGTGAGGGGATCCTCGGCGTCAGACGTCGCGCGGCGTCGGCGTGGTGATCGCGCGCAACGCCCGCGCCGCGCGGCGCAGCGACTTGCCCGGAATGTCCGCCACGAGCGGGACGCGCAGCGCCTCGGCCGCAGGGCTCGGACGGCCGAGCAGGAAGCCCTGCCCCGCGTCGCACCCGAGATCGGCGAGGACCTCGAGCTGGTCCGCCGTCTCGATGCCCTCGGCCACCGTGCGCAGCCCGAGGGTCTTCGCGAGCGAGAGCAGGAAGCGCACGATCGACTCGTCCTCGGAGCCCCGCTCGAGGCTCGCGATGAACGCGCGATCGATCTTCAGCGTGTCGACCGGCAGGCGCCGGAGGTACGCGAGCGACGAGTAGCCGGTGCCGAAGTCGTCGACGGCGATCGACGGCCCGAGCCCGCGCAGCTGGCGCAGCGTCTCGATGTTCGCGGCGGCGTTGGTCATCGCGACGCTCTCGGTGACCTCGAGCTGCACGCACGACGGATCGATCCCGGTATGGGCGAGGACGCGCGAGATGTCGTCGGCGAGCCCGGGATCCTGCAGCTGACGCCCCGAGAGGTTGACCGCGATGCGCGCCTCTTCGACGTCGTGCTCCCTCCGCCAGCCGATGAACCAGCGGCACGCCTCCTCGAGGACGAACAGCCCGAGCGGCACCACCAGCCCCGTCTCCTCGGCGAGCGGCACGAACTCGTTGGGGCCGATGGTCCCGCGCAGCGGATCGGTCCAGCGCACCAGCGCCTCGAAGCCGTCGATGGCGCCGTCGCGCAGGCGGTACTTCGGCTGGTAGTGCACGGTCAATTCGCGCTGCGCGATGGCGCGTCGCAGCGACTGCTCGAGCTCGTGGCGACGCGACACGCGCGCGCCCATCTCGGGCTCGAACACCTCCGCGCGATCGCGCCCCGCCTCCTTGGCGCGGTACATGGCGACGTCGGCGTCGCGCAGGATCGACTCCGCCGTCTCGTGGCCCGCGCGCGCGGCGACCACGCCGACGCTGACCTGCAGGTGCAGCTTCTGTTTGGCGACCTCGAACGGCGCCCGGAACGCGTCGACGATGCGCGACGCGATGGCGTACGCCGCGTCGGCGGTGGTCGACGGGAGGAGGATCACGAACTCGTCGCCGCCGAAGCGCGAGGCGAGATCGTCCGGCCGCAACGTGGAGATCAGGCGCGCGGCCACGTCGGCGAGCAGTCGATCGCCGACCTCGTGGCCGAGGCTGTCGTTGACCACCTTGAAGCGATCGAGATCGCAGAACAGCAGACAGAACGGCGCTCCGCCCTCGCGCAGCGCGGCGAGCCGATCGTTCGCCTCCTCGAGCAGCAGGCGACGGTTGGCGAGGCCGGTGAGCGGATCGTGCAGGGCCTGGTGCGCGAGGCGGCGCTCGAGCTCCTGCTGGACGTGGCGCACCTCGGTGACGTCGCGGAGCGTGATGAGCACGCCGGCGACGTCAGGATCGGAGAGCATGTTGATGACCCGCGCGTTGACCCACCGCGGGTCGCCGTCGGAGTGCATCGCGCGGAACTCCACCGCGACCGGGTGCGGCTCGCCGGCGCGGACGTCGTCGAGCACCTGCCCGACGCGCGCGCGGTCCTCGCCGTGCACGAGCTCACGAAGCGTCATCGCGGCGATCTCGTCGGGCTCCCGACCGAGCACGCGCTTGCTCGCCTCGCCCACGAACGTCGGCTTCAGCACGGCGCCGTCCGGCCGCAGGATCAGCACGACGTCGTCGGTCGCGGCCGCGATCGCGCGGGTGCGGCGCTCCGACATGGCCAGACGCGTGTAGAGGCCGAGCCGCAGCCGGTGCGCGGCGACGAGCACCACCGCCGCGAGCGACGCGACCACCAGCAGCTCGGGGTGGAGGTAGGGCGAGCGCACGCCGCCGCGGATGACGAAGCCGGCGATGGTGAAGAACAGCGACGCGCCGACCAGCCAGTCGTCCGCCACGAGCAGCGCGAAGATCGCGGGCAAGAACAGGCTCGGAGCGACCTGGTGGTGCACGTACGGATCGGGCGTCACGAACGCGATGGCGAACGCCGCGAGCACCGGCAGCGCGTTGCGGCCGAGGACCGGGGCCTTCGCGACGAACACCGCGACCGCGACGTTGCCGGCGAGCAGGCCCCACAGCGCCGGGCGCGAGAGCGTGATCGCGACGCCCGCGTACGAGAGGGCGAGCAGCGCGAGGACGGTCACGCCGGTCAGGTACGTGACCGACAGCGCGAGCCGGTGCCGAAGGCGCGCGACCTCCGGCGGCTCGATCTGTGCGGACGAGGCGCGCTCTTGCCGGCGATCCACCTCCGACGAGAGTAGATCATCCGGCTCGAGATCGGCGAGCTCGCGCCCACGCGTCGAGCTGTCGCCGTGAGGCCGCCCTCGCGCTCCCGCGGCGGGACCCGATCAGCCGAGGCGGCCCGAGAAGATGGTGCAGCCGTCGAGCGCCCGAGCCCCGATCCTCCGGTAGAGCGCGGCTGCCGGGCCGGCGACGCCGCCGATCAGGAGCTGGGTCGCGTTGCACTCGTCGATGACCCGCGCCGCGAGGCCGCGCAGCAAGGCAGCCCCGACGCCGCGGCGCCGGTGCGACGCCCGGACGGCGACGTCGCGCAACCGCGCCAGCACCCCCGGCGCGCCCAGCCCGAGATCGCAGGCGCCGAACGGCGCGTACCCGATCATCGCGATCGGCTCGGACGACCCACCCTGCGCCGCAGGGAGCCGCGCGACGAACCTCCGGATGGGCGGCGACTCGCGCTGCTGCTTGCGCTTGAACTGCACCGAACGATCGAGCTGCGCCTCGGTGAGCGCCTCCGGCGCGATCGCCTCGGCGAGCACCTCGCGCTCGACGGAAGCCCAGAGCCGCCACGCGTCGTCGCCGATCAGCGGCTCGAGCTCGAGCTGCGTGCCGCGCGCGAGCTCGTGGGTGCGCGCGCCGAAGAAGGTGATGCGCTCGCGACGCAGCCCCGCGTTGGCGAACACCGGCGCCATCGACTCGACCGACGCGCCGTCCTCGACGACGATCACACGCTGCGTCGGGATCGCCGGACCAGGCGAGCGCCAGGACAGCCGTGTGACGATCGCGTGGGCCGCGTCGACCGGATCGATCGCCAGCGTCGTGCGCACGAGCGCGTAGCGCGGGTGCGAGGGACCGTCTTCGGCGGCGACGTAGGTGACGCCGCCGATCTCCTGGAAGGCGACGTTCCCCGCCGTGACCACCGCCATCTCGGTGTCGAAGGGCACCTTCGGCGCGGGAAACAGCCGCGATGCGGGGAGGACTGAGGATGCGAGCATCGCGAAATCACAAACGAACGGGGTGCGCCGCCACGGTGACGCGCCCCCGGACGTCAACCTTCGACGACCGGCCCGAGCCGGTCGCTGAGATTCAGTGCTTCGCCTCGTCGACGATCGCGCTGAACAGGTGCGAGCAGTTGTCGTACGACATTCCCTTGCACCCGACGCTCACGACCGTGCCGTCGCGCACGAGGGCGATGATGCCGGCGTTGCAGAAGGAAACGGCCGAGTCGGACTTCTCCTCGACGTTGCAGCCGTGCTTGCGGGAGAGCCGCGCGAACGTCGCCGGCATGTTGTAGGCGTCGGAGCCGAAGTCCTTGCGCACGATCCGCACGATGTCTCCGCCGCCTTCGGTGGCGGGCCGGTTGCCGCCACCGCAGGCGAGGAGCGCGATCGAGAGGACCGAGAGGCCGAAGACGACGTCGCGAGTCATAGAATCCCTCCGGGTCTTGGGTGGGTAACGGCCGTCGCCGGCGCGGGTTAAGGCCCTGCGCGAGAGCGATCGCAACGTCCGCCGGCCTCCCGGACGGAGCCTAGCCGAAGGCAGGTTCGGCCTGCCACCGAAACGTCGGCGCGAGCTTCACCCGTTCGGCGCGTTCGCGAAGGACCCGAGCAGCCAGCTGCCCCACCCGCTGGTGTTGCCCACGGCGCGAACGTAGTCGACCTTGCCGTCGCCGTTCCAGTCGGTCATCCAGCGACGATCGGAGTAGCCCCAGTCCTGGGTCTCGCCGACGCGCACGAGGTTGCGCCGGGTGCCGGTCGACATCGCGCAATCGAGGTAGCTGCCCGGGCCGCTCGAGTTGCCGGTCGCGCGGCAGAAGTCCGTCTTGCCGTCGCCGTCCCAGTCGATCATCCAGCGGCGATCGGAGTAGCCCCAGTCCTGGATCTCGCCGACGTTGACGTCGACGGCGCCGTTGGCGCTCGAGAACGCGCACTGCAGGTAGCTGCCGTAGCCGCTCGAGTTGCCGACCGCGCGGCAGAAGTCCGTCTTGCCGTCGCCGTTCCAGTCGATCATCCAGCGACGATCGGAGTAGCCCCAGTCGCCGATGGCGCCGACGTTCTGCTCGTAAGAGCTGTCGCCGGTGGAGATCGTGCACTGCAGGTAGCTGCCGTAGCCGCCCGTGTTGCCGACCGCGCGGCAGAAGTCGATCTTGCCGTCGCCGTTCCAGTCGATCATCCAGCGACGATCGGAGTAGCCCCAGTC
>JACPFM010000179.1 GCA_016182965.1 Deltaproteobacteria bacterium
GACCACGGATCGCGAGCCCATCCCGCTGACCGCTGCCGCCGCCGCTCACGCTTCCGCTCCCGCGCCCGCTACCGCTGCCGCTGCCGCGTACCGCGGCCCATCGCTCGAAGTATGCGGACACTTCCGGCCGGCGGTACTAGAGCACCGAACGGTTTGAATCCGTCGCGAAACACGTGAGGTTGCGTGAGATTCGCGTCGCCCGGACCGGAGGGCGACGCAGGCGTACTGGCAGTACGTCGAGGAGACCGGAGGGAGTACGACGCGAAGATCGCGCAACATCGCGGGTTGCAGCAGGCTTCAAACCGTTCGGTGCTCTAGAGGCGGACGGGGACGCCGCGCGCGGCGAGGTGCTGCTTGGCCTCGCGGATCGTGTGCTGACCGTCGTGGAAGATGGACGCCGCGAGCGCGGCATCGGCGCCGCCTTCGAGCAGGCCATGCGCGAGATCGTCGAGCGTGCCCACGCCGCCGGAGGCGATCACCGGCACCGGGACCGCGTCGGCGATCGTGCGCGTGAGCAGCAGATCGTAGCCGGACCGCGTGCCGTCGCGATCCATGCTGGTGAGCAGGATCTCGCCGGCGCCGAGCGCCGAGGCCCTGGTCGCCCATTCGACGACGTCGATGCCCGTGCGCGTGCGGCCGCCGTGCGTGACGACCTCCCACCGCGGCGGCTCGGCCCCCGCCGCATCGGTGCCGACCACCCGCTTGGCGTCGATCGCCACCACGATCGCCTGGTTGCCGTAGACCTCGGCGAGCCGCGCGACGAGCGAGGGATCGGCGACCGCGGCGCTGTTGATCGACACCTTGTCGGCGCCGCTGCGCAGGAGCGCCTGCGCGTCTTCGAGGGAGCGCACGCCGCCGCCGACGGTCAGCGGCGCGAAGACGACCTCGGCCGTGCGGCGCACCACGTCGAGGAGGATCGGCCGCGCGTCGGAGGTCGCCGTGATGTCGAGGAAGGTGATCTCGTCGGCGCCGTCTTCGTCGTAGCGGCGGGCGCACTCCACCGGATCGCCGGCGTCGCGCAGGCCGACGAAGTTCACGCCCTTGACCACCCGACCCGCCTTGACGTCGAGGCAGGGAATCACGCGTCGCGCGAGCATCGCCCGACCAGATAGCACGGGGTCCGCCGCTCGGCCCGCCGGCGGCTGTGCTAACCGGCGCCGGTGCGCGTGCTCGCCCTGGAGACCTCCAGCTCGACGGGTTCGGTCGCGATCGTCGACGCCGGCGACGACCCGTGGGCCGTCGAGGTGATCGCCTCGGCGTCCGCCAGCGTCTCCAACGCGCACGGCGAGTCGCTGCTGCCCCTCGTCGACGGCGCGCTGCGCGCGGCGCGCCTCGAGCTCTCCGCGATCGATCTCCTCGCGGTCGGCATCGGACCGGGCTCGTTCACCGGCACGCGGATCGGCGTGGCCACCGCCAAGGGCATCGCGATCGCGACCGGTCGCCCGCTGCGCGGGGTCGACTCCTTCGCCGCGCTCGCGCTCGACGCGGGGGAGGTCGATCGACCGATCGCCGTCGCGATCGACGCGCGCAAGGGCGAGGTCTACGTCTCGGCCGTCCGCGCGCGCCTCGATCGCGACGACCTCGTCGAGGTGCTCGTCGCGCCGGCGCACCTGCCTCCCGCCCGCGCCTTCGAGCGCCTGTCTGCGGCGCTCGGAGCGTCTTTCGTCGCCGTCGGCGACGGCGTGCCGCTGGTCGCCGAGCTCTCGTCGGCGCGACGCCGCCACGTCGGGCGCGAGGTGCCGCGCGCCGCCGCGGTCGCGGCGCTGGCAGCTCGGCGCCACGGTCGCGCGTTCGTCGACGAGGTCGACGTCCTCGAGCCGCTCTACGTGCGACCGCCCGACGTGACGATCCCGACCCGCACGCCAGGGCTGCCGGGACGGCCAACAAAATGACGCGTCACGACAAGCAAGTGCAACGTTTTACATTCTCGTGACAATTGCGGAGCTACTTCTTGGGCGCACATGAGCGCCTTCGCGTCCTTCTCCGCATTCGCCGAGCTCGCGTCCACCGCCACCGAGAAGTCCGCCGACGTCCTCACCACCGCTGCCGCCACGCCGGCCATGCACGGCCCCGTCGTCGCGCACGGCGCGTGGGGGCTCGCCATCTGGGCGCTCGTCGGCGTCTACGTGATCCTCGTCGCGATCCTCGCTGCCTTCGGCCTCCACCGCGGAATGCTCGTCTCCACCTGCTGGCGCAAGCGCGGCAAGCTCGCGCAGATCGAGCGCGTCGTCGAGGTTCCCGAAGACGAGCTGCCGCGGGTGACCATCCAGCTGCCGCTCTTCAACGAGGCGACGGTCGCCCAGCGCCTGATCGAGACGGTCGCCCGGGTCGACTATCCGCGCGACCGGCTGCAGATCCAGGTCCTCGACGACTCGACAGACGAGACGGCGACGATCGCGCGGCACGCGTGCGAGCGCATCGCTGCCGAGGGCGTCGACGCCGAGTACATCCACCGCGTCGATCGCACCGGCTACAAGGCCGGCGCGCTCGCCAACGGCCTGAAGAGCGCGAAGGGCGAGCTCGTCGCCATCTTCGACGCCGACTTCCTCCCGCAGCCCGACTTCCTCAAGAGCGTCGTCGGCAACTTCCGCGACCCGAAGATCGGCTGCGTGCAGGCGCGCTGGGGCCACCTCAACCGCGAGTACTCGATGCTCACGCGCGTGCAGGCGCTGATGCTCGACGGCCACCACCTCGTCGACAACCGCGCGCGCTGGGCCAACGACAAGTTCTTCAACTTCTCCGGCACCGGCGGCATCTGGCGCATCAAGGCGATCGAGGAGGCCGGCGGCTGGGAGCACGACACGCTCACCGAGGACCTCGACCTCAGCTACCGCGCGCAGATGAAGGGCTGGAAGTTCATCTACCGCCCCGACGTGGTCACCCCGAGCGAGCTCCCCGAGGAGATGTCCGCCTTCCGCGCGCAGCAGTTCCGCTGGGCCAAGGGCACCGTGCAGAGCGCGCGCAAGCTCCTCAAGACGATCTGGAACGACCCGAGCATCTCGCTCGCCCAGAAGATCGAGGCGACCTACCACCTGACGCCGCACTTCACGTCGCCGCTCATGCTGATGCTGTCGGTGCTGCTCCTGCCGCTGCTCGCGATCCTGCCCGGCACCGACCCGCGCTCGATGTTCATCATCGACCTTCCGCTGGCGCTGTCGACGACCGGCTCGCTCGCCGCGTTCTACATGCACGCCGAGTCGGTGCAGGGGCGCTCGCCGCTCGTCGCGCTGCGCCGGCTCCCGTCGCTCATGGCGCTCGGCACCGGCATGGCTCCGTGGGTGACCAAGGCCGTCATCGAGGGCATGCGCACGATGGCCGGCGAGTTCGTGCGCACCCCGAAGAAGGGCGCCGAGGGCGATCGCTACCGCGCGACGATCAAGATCCCGCTCGCCGAGGCGATCCTCTCGCTCATCTCGTTCGGCAGCACCATCGCCGCCGTCCAGAACGGCCACTGGTTCGCCGCGCCCTTCGCCGCGCTCTTCACCTTCGGGTACGCGTACGTCGCCGTCCTGCTCATCGACGAGCAGATCGCCCGTCGCCGCGCCGAGCGCCGCTCGCTCGTCCCGGTGCCCTGAAGCGCCCGCGGTCGTGCATCGAGCGCCTCGAGCCCACGCTCGGGGCGCTCGGTCGTTGGGTGACCGCGTCTCCGCCCCCGTGGCCTTTCCGACGCCTCAGGCGGTACGCTGCCGCGGATGAGGCGCTCTTTCACCCTTCCTTTCGCCCTCCTCCCCGGCGGTCTCGTCGGCGGCCTTCTCGGGTGCCTTCTCGGGTGTAGCGCGGCGAAGGACGCAGGCCAGGGAACGCACGGGAGCGACGCGGGCGGCGAAGGCGGCCTCGTGATCCCGGAGGACGGCGGCGGCGGGCTGACCACCGACGGCGACGTCGAGGGCGGCGTCGTCGTCGACCCGTGCCCCGAGGAGCTCAAGGAGATCTACGTCGTCACCAACGGCAACGCGCTCTACCGCTTCGCGCCGGCGACGGTCACCTTCACCAAGATCGGCAACCTCTCCTGCCCGGCAGGCTTCGCGACGCCCTTCTCGATGGCCGTCGATCGCAAGGGCACCGCGTGGGTCCTCTTCAGCGACGGCAAGATGTACCAGGTGTCGACCAAGGACGCGTCGTGCAAGGCGACGTCGTTCGCCGTCGGCCAGTCCGGCTTCGCCACCTTCGGCATGTCCTTCGCGCGCGACGGCGCGGGCGAGACGCTCTACGTCGCCGATTACAACGGCAAGGGCATCGCGAAGATCGACACCACCACGCTGAAGCTCTCGTTCATCGGCAGCTACGGCACGACCGCCGGCTCCGGCGAGCTCACCGCGCGCGGCGAGCAGCTGTTCGGGTTCTTCAACAGCACCGGCGGCTTGCCGACCCGCGTCGCGATGATCGAAAAGATGACCGGCAAGCTCGGCACCGTGCGCAACCTCACGGGCGTCACCATCGGCAGCGGTTGGGCGTTCGCCCACTGGGGCGGCACGTTCTGGCTGTTCCACGCGCCGAGCAGCTCGTCGCAGGTGACCGAATACGACTTCGAGAAGATGACCACCAAGACGGCCAAGACCGGCCTCGGGTTCGTCATCGTCGGCGCCGGCGTCTCGACCTGCGCGCCGACCGAGCGGCCGAAGTGATCGCGAGGCGCCGCGCTCCGTCGACGGGTCGGCGCGGATGCCGCTTCACCGCCGCCGCGCCGTGACCAGACGCTCGAGGCTCCAGGGCTGCGCGATCGAGAGATAGCGCCGTGACCACTCCGGATCGCCGGCGTCCTCGATCACCTCGAACGCGTGCCGGTCGAGCTGCCCGGCGATCTCGTCGGGCGAGAAGCGGCTGCGCACCGGCTCGCTGACGCCGCGCAGGACCATCGACAGGGTGCGGGCGAGGGGGCTGCTGCGCGGCTCGAAGTACGTGGCGAGCAGCGTGGACCCGGCGGCCGCGCAGACGTGCAGCCCGCGGAGCACGAGGTCGATGGCGGCGCTCGAGAGGTACATCGTCACGCCCTCCCACACGAACACGGTCGGCGCGGTCGGATCGTGACCGGCGGCGGCGAGGCGCTCGCGCATGTCGTCGCGCTCGAAATCGGACGCGACGAAGCGCACGTCGCGCGCGATCGGTGGGAGCTCCGCGACCCGCGCGCGCTTCCACGCCTGCGTGCTCGGGTGATCGACCTCCCACACCACGGTGTCGCGCAGCGAAGGCAGGCGCCACGCGCGCGCGTCGAGGCCGGCGCCGACGATGACCAGCTGCCGCGCGCCGCCCTCGATGGCGGCGTGCGTCCCGTCGTCGATCGCGCGCGTGCGCAGCGCGAGGTGCCGCGAGCGGCCGAGCGACACCGCGTCGGCGAAGCGATGCACCTGCGCCATCACCCCGGGGTACCGCCCGGCGAGCCGAAGGATGGACGCGTAGCCGCCCGGCACCAGGTGCTCGGCGATCGGATCGTGGACCACCGGACGCGCGGCGCGCCCGGAGATGCCGCGCCACGCCGCGACCCACGCCGCCGTGGTGCTCGGTCGTCCTTCTCGCATGTTCCCCGGACGAACTTACCCGACTCGGCGGCGCGAGAGGAGGACGAGGAACAACGGGCCGCCGATCAAGGCGGTGATCGCCCCGACCGGCGGCTCGGTGCCGAGCAGCCGGAAGGTCGCCCGCGCGATCAGATCGCACGCAACGAGCGTGGCGCCGCCGAACGCCAACGAGAGCGGGAGGACCACGCGGTGATCGGGGCCGACCAGGCGCCGGACGACGTGCGGCACCAGCAAGCCGACGAAGCCGATCATGCCGCATGTGGCCACGACGGCGCCGACGACGATCGAGCTCGCGAGGAACACCCGGCGCTCGAGCGCGCGCACGTCGACGCCGAGGTGCGCCGCGTGCTCGTCGCCCATCGTCAAGAGGTTCAGTCGCGGCGCGTCGATCACGAGCAGCGCGCCGCCGACCGTCACCGCGACCGCGACGACGGCGAGCGCTGCCGGCGTGGGGACGTCGAGGAAGCCGGCGAGCCAGAACAGGAGCTGCTGCGCGGTCGACGCGCGCACCACCGTCTTGACGAAGGTGATCGCCCCGGAGGCGATCGCGTTGACCACGACACCGGCGAGCAGGATGGAGGTCGCGTGGCCGCGCAGCGCGTCTTCGCGCCCGGTCTGCGTCGTCGCGCGGGCCGCGAGCGCCCACACGAGGAGGGTGGCGAGCCCGCCGGAGACCGCCGCGATGATCGCCACGATCGTCGCGCTCGCCAGCGGCGCGATGGCGAGCACGGAGCCGACCGCGATGGCGATCGACGCGCCGAGCGCCGCGCCGCCGGAGACCCCGAGGACGTAGGGCTCGGCGAGCGGGTTGCGGAGGAGGCCCTGATACGCCGCGCCGGTGGTGGCGAGCCCCGCGCCCACCAAGAGGCCGAGGAGCACGCGCGGCACGCGCGCGCCGAACACGATCGCGTGATCGACGGAGGTCGGATCGGTGAGGGCGCGCGACCAGTCGACCGGCTCGCCCACCGCGATCGCCGCGACCACCGCGGCCACGGCGCAGAGCGCGGCGACGACGAGCAGCGCGCGCCGCCTCGCCATCGATCAGCGCTCGTCGCTCTCGTGCGGATCCACTTCGGTCGTCTCGTCTCGGGGGCCCTCGGGTGCCGCGAACGGCCGGCGCGGCCGCGGCTTGGCGCCGATGAGCGCGAGCTGCCCGCACGCGGCGGAGACGTCGTCGCCGCGGCGGCGACGGATGAAGCAGGAGTACCCCGCGTCGAGCAGCACCTTCTGGAAGGCGAGCACGCGCTGGAAGTCGGGCGGCGCGAGGACCGACGCCGAGATCGGGTTCATCGGGATGAGGTTCACCTTCACCGGGATGCCGCGCAGCAGCGCGACGAGCCGGCGCGCCTCGGCGAGATCGTCGTTCTGACCGGCCACCAGCGTGAACTCGATGGTGAACCGTCGGCGCTTGGGGAGCGGATAGCGCCGCAGCGCGGCGAGCAGCTCGCCGAGCGGGTACTTCTTGTTGATCGGCATGAGCGCCGAGCGCTGCTCGTCGGTCGTCGCGTGCAGCGAGATCGCCAGCGTCACCTGGCCGCCGAACTCGCGCCCGAGGCGATCGATCTCGGGGACCAGGCCGGAGGTCGAGACGGTCACGCGGCGCGACGAGAGGTTGATCCCCGCCGGGTGCGAGAGGAGCCGCAGCGCGCGCGCGGTCTCTTCGTAGTTGTGGAGCGGCTCGCCCATGCCCATGAGCACGACGTTCCGCAGCTGCTCGCCCTCGTCGAGGAGGGAGCGCCCGGCGAGCACCTGGGCGACGATCTCGTGGGCGCCGAGGTGCCGCTGCAGCCCGGCGACGCCCGAGGCGCAGAAGACGCAGCCCATGGCGCACCCGACCTGGGTCGAGATGCACTGGGTGACGCGGCGGACCTCGTCGCCACCCTCGCCCTCGACGGCGGAGTCTTCGTCGAGATCGGCGGTCGCCGCGTCGGCGTCGTCGCTCGCCCTGGCGGCGCCGCCAGGCCCGCTGATCGAGGGCCCGCTGACCGAGGGCCCGCTGACCGATGGAATCAGGACCGTCTCGACGGTGGCGTGATCGCCGAACCGGACGAGCAGCTTGCGCGTGTCGTCGAGCGAGCGTCGGATGGTGCTGACCTCGAGGACCGGCGAGAGCCCCTCGGCGGCGAGCCGCTCGCGCAGCGTCACCGGCAGATCGGTCATCGCCTGCGCGTCGGTGACGCCGCGGCGGTGGATCCACTGGAAGAGGGGCAGCGCGCGGTAGGGCCGCTCGCCCATGCGTACGAGCGCGTCCTTCCACTGCTCCGGGGTTCGGACGAGCGGGTGGGGGAGCTCGGCCGCCGGTGCGCGAGGATGAGGGGACGGACGAGGGGTGGACGCGGGCACGGCTCGGAGGGATGTAACGCAGATGACCGACGCCGGTAAGGGAGCTCCGCACAGCGCCCTGCGGGCCATCGCGGGCGGCGTGCGGGTGCTGGTCCGGGCCCAGCCGCGAGCGTCGCGCTCGGCGATCGTGGGGGTGATCGACGACGGCCGAGGCGGCGCGGCGCTGAAGGTCGCGGTCGCCGCCCCGCCCGTCGAGGGCGCCGCCAACGACGCGATCGTGGCCCTGCTGTCGGAGGTCCTCGGGGTCCCGCGGCGCGCCGTCGCGATCGCCCGCGGCGAGACCGGCCGGAGCAAGCAGGTCGACGTGACGGGGATCGATCTCGACACCGCCGCCGCGCGGCTGTCGCGCGCGATGTGACGGGAAGCTGTTAGAGTACCGGCCGTGTCGACGGTCGACTTCTGGAAGTACGAGGGCACGGCGAACGACTTCATCCTCTTCGAGGTCGAAGACGCGCACGCCGACCTCGATCCCCAGGTGGTCGCCCGGCTGTGCGATCGGCACCGCGGCGTCGGCGCCGACGGCGTGCTGTTGGTGACGCCCTCGTCGTTCGGGCTCGACGGTCGCATGGTGGTGCGCAACGCCGACGGCTCGCGCCCCGAGATGTGCGGCAACGGTCTGCGCTGCGTGGCGCTGCACCTGGCCACCCGCCGCGGCGATCCGCGCGTGCTGCACCTCGAGACCGACGCCGGCCTGCGCACCTGCCGCCTCGACGCCACGCGCCGCGACGACGGCGAGACCGAGTTCCACGTCACCATCGAGATGGGCACCATCACGGTGGGCGAGCCGATCACGGTGCCCTTCCACGACCGCCGGGTGAACCTGGTCCCGGTCGACGCCGGCAACCCTCACGCGGTGGCGTTCGAGGGGCTCGACGACGACGATCTCGACGTGCTCGGCGCGCAGCTGCAGCTGTCGGAGCCGTTCCCGCGCGGGGTCAACCTCGAGCGCGTGGTGATGCAGCCTTCGCCGCCGGGAGGGGGGGCCGAAGCCTCCGTCAGCGTCTTCGAGCGCGGCGTCGGCCGCACCATGGCCTGCGGCACCGGCGCGTGCGCGGTCGCCGCGGCGCTCGTCGCGCGCGGCGCGGCGCGGCCGGGCCAGAAGATCACCGTGGTGCTCCCCGGCGGCCCGCTCGAGATCACCCTCGACGCAGAGGGGCGTGCGAACATGCGCGGCGCCGCCCGCCGCGTGTTCGCCGGGCGCGTTTCGGTCCCCGACTCGGCCTGGGCGCGGAGCTGAGGTGGAGCCGCTCCCCGTCACCAAGGTGCTGACCGCGTCCGAGCGCGACGACGTGCACGTCACGATCGCGCGCGCCCTCGATCTGCTCGGCGACGGCGCCGAGTCGCGCGTCGAGCTCCTGCGCGCCGACGGCGCCTCCGAGACGCTCTCCATCGCGTCGGCCGAGCAGCCGGGCATCGCCTTCCTCGACGTCACCATCGGCGGCGGCGCGGGCGTGGGGCTCGTGCACTTCCTTCAGTCGGTGGTGCCCGGCATCGTCGTCGTCGCCATCGTCCCGGAGGGCGCCGACCACGACGTCCGCCTCGTCGAGCAGGCGGCGTCGCTCGGCGCGTCGTGGGTGCTGCTCGGCGAGCTCACCGGCGACGACGTGCTCCGCGCGTTCGGGCGCGTGGCGCCGTCGCTCGCCCGCTCGGCGCCGCCCCCACCGGTCGCGCCGCCGCCGGCGCCGTCCGACGACGAGGAGCCGGCCACCCGCCGCGCGGGTCCGATCGGCGAGGCGCGTTCGTTCGCGGAGCTCGAGGCGAGCCTCGTGGCGATCCAAGCGTCGCTGCCGACCGCCGATCCGCGGGCGACGCTTGCGCGCGAGGTCCGCGCCGCCGTCGAGCGCTGCGTCGCCGAGGAGCGCTCGACGCGCGCCACCATCCAAGACGCCTCGACCTCGGCGTACTCGTTCGCGTACTTCGTCGACCTCGCCGGCCGCGAGATCGACCTCGCGCGCCGCCACGGCCGCCGCTTCGCCCTCGCCACAGTCGACGCGATTGCGTCGCCTCTCGGGGGGGCCATTGCGTCGCCTCTCGGGGGGGCGATCGGCGATTACGACGTCGATCAGCTCATCGAGGTGGTGCTCTCGGCGGTGCGCGACACCGACGTCGTCGCCCGCGCCGACGAGCGCGAGCTCCTGCTGCTGCTCCCCGAGACCGGCTCCAAGGGCGCGCGCACGCTGCGCCGTCGCGTGCTCGATCGGGTGCAGCACCAGATCGGGCCGAACAAGCCGCTGCCGGTGCGCGTCGGCGTCGCGAGCTTCCCGTTCGACGGCGAGGACCTGTCGCGCCTGCTGCGTATCGCGCGCCGCCGCGCCGAGCGCTGGTGCTCGTGGGACTCGACGCCGCAGGTCACCCGGCTGTTGCGCGACGCGGTGGCGTGGCTCGGGCAGCCGCACCGCGCCGGCGAGGTCTCCCCGCAGGGCGTCGGCCCGCTGATCCCGATCGAGGTCCCGCTGCGCGACGGCTGGGCGCTGTTCGACACGATCGTACGCGAGGCGACGCGCGCCGGCGACGCGACCATCGCGCTGCACGCGCCGCTCGACTCCACCGAGCTGTCGCTCGGCCTCGCCCAGGGCGTGCGCGCCGCGACGATCGACGCGATGGGGTCGGCCTCGCTCGGCTCGCTGCCGATGCGCGTCGAGCGCGATCGTGACGTGCTCTCGCTGATGACCGGGGTCTCGCGGCTGTCGGAGCTCGCGCAGTTCAGCGGCCTCGAGGTGGTCGGGGTCCTCGCCGAGCACGCGTGCTACGGGCTGGTCGGTCGCGTCGACGGCGGCCGGCTGCTCGCGCTGCAGGGCCACGACCTGCCGGTCGTCGAGGCCCTCGTGAACGGCCTCGAGCAACCGGTCTTCCGGCGCGGCACCATCACGGGAGCGACCCCGTCGTCGGCCGCGCCGACGTCCGTGCGGAGCTCGCGCAGCGATCCGACCGCCCTCCGCAGCAGCCGATGACCTCGCCCCACGATCCCATCCAGCCGCCGCCGAGCACGCGCATCGTCACCGACGAGCCGTTGATCGTCTTCAGCGGCGTCAGGAAGCGCTTCGGCCCGAAGGTGGTCTACGACGGCCTCGATCTGACGGTGAACAAGGGCGAGACGCTGACCATCCTCGGCGGCTCCGGCGTGGGCAAGAGCGTCATGCTCAAGATGCTCATCGGGCTCCTCCACCCCGACGAAGGGTCGATCACCTTCGGCGGCCTCGAGCTCACGAAGCTGAACGACCGGGAGTACGGCGTGATCCGGCGGCGCATCGGCATGCTGTTCCAGGGCGCGGCGCTGTTCGACTCGCTCAGCGTCGCCGAGAACGTCGCCTACGGCCTCCACGAGCACCAGCACCTCAAGTCGCTGACCGACGACGAGATCGAGCACCGCGTCGCCCGCAGCCTCGAGCTGGTCGGGCTGCCCGGCGTGCAGGAGATGTATCCGGCCGATCTCTCGGGCGGCATGAAGAAGCGCGTCGGCCTCGCGCGCTGCATCGCCGTGCAGCCCGAGGTCATCCTCTTCGACGAGCCGACGACCGGGCTCGATCCGATCAACACCGCGCGCATCAACAACCTGATCAAGGCGATCGCCGAGGCCCTCAAGGTCACGATCATGGTCGTGACCCACGACATGGGCACCGCCTTCGACGTCTCCGATCGGCTGGCGATGGTCCATCGCGGGCGCATCCTGCTCCAGGGGACACCGCGCATGTTCCGCGAGAGCGAGGACCCGCGGATCAAGAACTTCATCCACGGGATCGCCCCGCCGAGCGAGGACGTGGCCACGCTCCTGCAGCAGGGTTGACGCCGACCGGAGAGTCCCCCGACTGAAGTTACTTTCAGTCCGGGGGACTCCATGCTCCCCACCGGGCGCGAGCGACGCCGAGCAGGTCGCGCGCGGCTTTCCGCCCACGCCCGCGCTTGCTAGAGAGGACGTCGAGTGGCCCTCAAGCGCGAGATCAAGGTCGGGATCTTCGTCCTCCTGGGACTGATCGTCGCCGGCGCGATCATCTTCATGATCGGCGACGAGCGCCGCGTGTTCGACAAGCATTTCCGGCTGCACGCCGCGTTCGACGACGTGGCCGGCCTCAAGCCCGGCGCGCCGGTGCGCATGGGCGGCGTCGACGTCGGGACGGTCGAGAACGTGAAGTTCTCCGGCGATCTCAACGACAAGCGGCTGCATGTGTACTTCACGATCGTGCGCGTCGCCTACAACCGCGTGCACGACGACTCGAGCGTCACCATCAGCAACAAGGGCCTCCTCGGCGACAAGATGCTCGAGGTGACGCAGGGCACAGAGGGGCGCCCGCACATCGCCGACGGCGGCGAAATCACCGCGGTCCCGCCGCAGGAGCTCGGGCGCTTCGTCGCCAAGGCCGACGAACTCGCCGACCTCGCCAAGAAGACGCTGCAGAACATCGAGGCGGCGACCAAGGTGGCCGCCGATCCGAAGGTCGCCGACGATCTCAAGGTGACCCTCGGCGCGGTGCGTGTCCTGTTGCACGACGCGGCGACGCACGACGGCTTCGTCAAGCGGCTGATGACCGATCCGAAGCTCGCCGAGCACCTCGACCACGTGTTCATCGAGGCCGCCAGGGCCGGCAAGAGCTTCGACGCCGTCGCCAACGACGTGCGCCTCATCATCAAGCAAGCCAAGGACGGCCCCGGCTTCGCGCACACGCTCCTCTACAGCAAAGACGGCGAGAAGATCGCCAAGTCGCTGGCCACCGCGAGCGAGGAGCTGGCGCACACGCTCGAGGCGATCCGCACCGGCAAGGGCGCCGCCCACGAGCTCGTCTACGGCGAGGAGGGCGGCAAGCTCGCCAAGGACATCGAGGGGATCACCGCCGACATCCGCACGATCGTCGCCGACGTGAAGGCGGGCAAGGGCACGCTCGGCGCGCTCCTGACCGATCCGTCGCTCTACGAAGATATGAAGAGCATCCTCGGCAACGTCGAGCGCAACCAGGTGCTGCGCGCGATCGTGCGCTACACGATCAAGCAGGACGAGACGAAGCCAGGCGTCGCGACGCAGCCGCCGGCCTTGCCGCCCGCGACCAAGGCGCCGCTGCCTCCGCCGGCTTCGTCGGTGGTGAAGCCCTGATGCCGGTCGCCGGTACGTTTCCCGAGGCCGGCTTCCGCGTCGCGCTGGAGCTCTCGGCGCTCGACGCCAGGGCAGCTTGCTACGCCGGCGAGGCGTTCACGCCCGCGGCGCGCTATCGGGTGCGGCTGGTCGTCGAGGTCGACACCGGCAAGGCCAACGTCGACCTCGTCCCCGCCGCGTCGCGCGACCCCGGCGGCGAGATCCCCGAGCTCGACGCGGGCGACGTGACGTTCCTCAAGTCGCTCGGGACCCAGCTCTGGCGACAGGCGGTGCGCACGCCGCCCGAGCAGGGTGGCGGCGCGTGGTCGCGCCGCGTGCAGCGCTGGCGCGGCCCGAAGTGACCGTCACGGTTGCCCGGGACCTTTGACGAACTTCTCGACGGGCAGCACGCGCTTCACGTCGGCGATGGCGCTCTCGAGGTCCGCGAAGGTGCGGGAGAAGACGAGCTCGTACCAGGTGTCGAGCGTCTTGGTCTTGTCGCCCGGATCGAGCATGCGCTGCTCGCGCGTTTCGATCTCGGTGAAGCCGCGCGCGAGGAGATCGCCCTCGGCGTGCTCTCGGACGCGCTGATAGAGCGTGTCGATCGGGTCGCGCGGGAAGTCGCTGCGCTGCGCGCGCATCACGACGCGGACCTCGATTTCTCGCTCGCCGGCGGGGCGCACCGAGATGCCCGCGTCGAGGATCTGGTTGTCGCGCGGCCGCTCGGCGAGGTGCACGGCGTCGGGGCGCGTGCGGTAGATCTCGAGCCCTGCGGCCACGAGCGTCCGCTTCAACTCCTGGATGGACGGCGGCTGGGAGGAGGACATCGAAGAGCGCCGACGCTTGATCCCACTCGGCCGATGGCAGCGGGCCACGCCCGAGTGCAACCGGGGAACCCGATCGTCGGGTGAGGAGTATTGCACAACCGCTCGACGAGCCGCGTCGAAAATCGTGCACCCGCCGGGCGGTGCCTCGATTGCCCGGTCCTGGAGCGGCAGCTAGGTTCGAGAGCCGATGGCCGGCAGCCGGTCGCAGGCTCGCCGGCGTGAGAGGGCGTGAGACGAAGCTCGGGAGGGGCACGCATGGCGAACGCGTCGGAGACCGGCAAGGACAAAGCTCGCTCGTCGACGAGGGACCGCGCCGGGCGCGAGACGTTGCGCAGCTGGGCGCCGGCGACCGGCGCGCTGCTCGGCGAGGTCCCTGTTGCGACCACCGAGGACGTCGAGCGCGCCGTCGCCCGCGCGCGCCGCGCGCAGGAGGCCTGGGCGCTCCTGCCGGTCGAGGAGCGCGCCGAGCGGGTGCTCCGCTACCGCAACGCGCTGGTCGATCGCGCCGAGGAGGTGGTCGACCTCGAGGTCCGCGAGACGGGCAAGACGCGGCACGAGGCGCTCATCTCCGAGGTCTTCGTCGTCGCCGACGTGGCGACCTACTACGCGAAGAACGCCCGCCGCCTGCTCGCGCCACAGCCCATCGAGATGGTGCGCATGAAGCACCGCCGCTCGTACGTGCACTACGTGCCGCGCGGCGTCGTCGCGGTGATCAGCCCGTGGAACTTCCCGGTCGTGCTCTCGCTGAGCGACACGCTCACCGCGCTGATCGCCGGCAATGCGGTGGTGTGCAAGCCGAGCGAGATCACCCCGTTGGTGGTGCAGAAGTGCAAGGAGATCTGGGACGCGGCCGGGCTCCCGCCGGATCTCTTCCAGGTCGTCCACGGCCACGGTGAGGTCGGCGCCGATCTGATCGCGGCCGGCGTCGACAAGGTCGTGTTCACCGGCGGCGTGGCCACCGGGCGCAAGGTCGCCGCCGCATGCGGCGAGCGGCTCGTCCCGTGCGTCCTCGAGCTCGGGGGCAAGGCGCCGCTGATCGCGTGCGCCGACGCCGACATCGAGCGCACCGCCCGCGCCATCGTCTTCGGCGGCTTCGCCAACTCGGGTCAGATCTGCCTCTCCGTCGAGCGCGTCTACGCGCACGAGTCGGTGCATGATCTCCTGCTCGAGCGGGTGGTCGGGCTCGTCTCCGAGCTGCGGCAGGGCGATCCGGCGACCGGCGACGTCGATGTCGGGGCGATGACCTTCCCGCGCCAGGTCGAGGTCGTCGAGGCCCACATCGAGGACGCGCTGGCCAAGGGCGCGGTGCTGCGCGCCGGTGGCAAGCGTCGCCCCGGGGCCGGCATGTTCTTCGAGCCGACGGTGCTCGCCAGGTGCGATCACCGCATGACGGTGATGACCGAGGAGATCTTCGGGCCGATCGTCCCGTTCATGAAGGTCGGCAGCGAGGAGGAGGCGATCGCGCTCGCCAACGACTCCCACCTGGGCCTCGACGCCTACGTCTTCACCCGCGATCGCGACCGCGGCTGCCGCATCGCCGAGCGCGTCGTCGCCGGGAGCGTCGTGGTGAACGACGTGCTCGCGAATTACGCATACCCCGAGGCGCCGTTCGGGGGCGTAAAGGCGTCCGGCATCGGGCGGGTGCACGGCGACGACGCGTTGCGCGACATGTGCCAGGCCCGCCACGTGAACGTCGACCGCTTCGGCTCGCTCGAGCGCGAGCCGTTCTGGCACCCCTACGACGCGACCACCTACAAGGTGATCCTCAAGGCGACGCGCGCTCTGTTCGGGGGCGGGGGGCTCGTGCAGAAGCTGTCCGAGCTCCTGTGAGTCGTCAGTCGTCAGTCGTCAGTCGTCAGCCGAGACCGGCGCGAGCGAGAGCAGTCGTCA
>JACPFM010000180.1 GCA_016182965.1 Deltaproteobacteria bacterium
AGTGGACCTTCGAGAACGGCGAGGCGTCCTGCGAGTGCAAGGCGACCTCCTCGCTCCTCTACTGGAAGCACGCGAAGCCCAAGGACTTCGACGCGTCGATCGAGGTGTTCTTCCTCACCGTCGAGTCGAGCGCGGGCATCATCTTCCGCGAGCGCGGCGAGGACTTCTACGAGGACGCGACCTTCTACCAGTACGAGTGGTACACGCGCGGCACCCACCACGACAAACGCCTCTCGCTCATGTTCAAGAACCCGTACTGGGTGCAGATCGTGACGCCGAAGTTCCCCGAGGCGCCGCTCGGCAAGTGGATCGAGCTGCGGGTCCGCGCCGAGGGCGATCACCTGCAGAGCTGGGTCGACGGCGAGCTGGTGTTCGACAAGGTCGACAAGACCTTCGTCCGCACCGGCAAGATCGGCATCCACGTGTTCCAGCCGCGCAAGATCCGCCTGCGCGACTTCCGGCTGACCGTGCTCGGGACGTAGCTCGTTTGCGCCTCGCGGTCGCAGCGCGCAGCGGCACGGACCTTGTGAGTGGCCGACGCATGCATCGACCTCTCGTCTCCGCGGTCGCGATCCTCTGCGGGGCCACGATTCTCTGCGCGGCCGAGGCCGCGACGGCCGCCGGCATCATCCAGGCGGAGAACGCGAAGCCCGGGATCGAGGGCTCCTGGGCGGCGCGCAACGACGGCACCGCGCGGTTCGACGGCGTCGTCGACGTGTACCCAGCGCAGTGGTCGATCCAGCGCGGCGAGCCGATCCAGCTCAAGGTGCGCTCGACCGCGACGTGGAACGCGCGCGTGATGCGCGTCGGTTGGTACGGCGGCCGCGGCGCGCGCGAGGTGAAGGTGGTGACCGCGCAGCCGCCGAGCCCGCAGGCGTACCCGGCGGCGGAGCCCAAGTACGGCCTCGCCGAGGCGCGGTGGAGCGACAGCGTCACCATCCCCACCGACCTGTCGTGGACGCCCGGGCTCTACGTGGTGCGGGTCGAGCAGAGCACCGGGAAGGACGCGGTGAGCTTCTTCGTGATCCGCGACGACGGCATGGAGAAGCTGCCCATCCTGCTGGTCGTCGGCGTGCTCACCCACGCGGCCTACAACGCGTGGCCGGGCATGGAGCGCGGCGGCAAGAGCCTCTACGGCTTCAACTCCTCGCCGACCCACCCCACCGAGACCGTCGGATCGCTCGTCCAGGCGACGCGCGTGTCGCTCGACCGGCCGTTCTTCGTCGGCGGCGGCACCGCCGATCTCGCCAACTACGAGGTGCCGTTCGTGCGTTGGCTGGAGAAGAACGGCTACGACGTCGCGTACGCGACCGACCTCGATCTGCATCGCGATCCGACCATCGCGCAGGGCCGCCGTGTCGTCGCGTTCAGCGGTCACGAGGAGTACACGACCTGGGAGATGTTCGATCACGCGCTGTCGGCGCGCGACGCGGGCTCGAACTTCCTCTTCCTCAGCGGCGACACCTGGTCGTGGCAGGTGCGGCTCGAAGCCGGCGCCGGCGGGCCGCACTCGACGGTCATCGGCTACAAGGAGTCGTGGGTGAAGGACCCCGAGCAGCGCGAGGCCTACCGGCTGCGCGAGTCGGGGAACGTCGAGGAGGCCAAGAAGCACTTCCGCAAGGTCACCCGCGGCTGGAAGAACCTCGAGCACGATCCGGCGCTCGGCATCGACGAGCGTCGCCCGGGCATGTTGCTGACCGGCGTGCAGTCGTCGGGGATCATCCGCGACGCCGCGGGCCAGCCGCTGCACGGCGGGCTGTACCCGTGGGCCTATCTGTTCGTCGACGCGCCGTCGTTCTGGATCTTCGAGGGCACCGGCCTGAAGGCGGGCGACAAGATCCCGAACGTGTTCGGCTACGAGGTCGACTCGACGATGCGCGGCAGTCCGGAGCTCGACCCGTTCCGTCCGGCGGGGCAGGTGAGGCTCGGCACCATCAAGCAGGTCTCCGACGGCACGCCGAAGGGCGCCGCCGGCTACTACCAGAAGGCCCTCGGCGGCCGGCACGTGGAGGTGATCGCGATGAGCGCGATCTTCGCCGCGTGGGGCCTCGACGACTCCGCCGCGCGCGCCGGTGGGTTCGGCTCGACGGCGAGCCCGGCGCTCGATCGCATGATGACCAACGTGATGAAGCGCTGGACCGGCGCCGATCCGATCCCGCCCGCGGAGCCTCCGCCCGATCCTGCGGGGACCGATCCGGGCGCCGGCTACGATCCGGAGAAGGCCGGGGCCGGCCTGGGGGGCGCGGGGGGCGCGGGCGGCGCGATCGACGCGGGCACGCCGGGAGGCGCCGATGCCCGCGGCGGACCGACGTCGGAGAGCAGGAGCGGCTGCTCGATCGGCGCGGGCTCGTCGAGCGCGCCGCTGGGGCTCGCGATCCTCTTGCTCGCGACGGCGAGGCGTCGGCGCGCCGCAGCCTCGAACCGAACTTCGCGCGCCTGCAAGGTGATTCGTCGCGCCGGACTCTGCCGAGGCTGACGAAACCCAGCTCCCGAACGGGTCCGCGAGCGCGGAATCGTTCGGCGAGAACGGTCGCACTTCGCGGGATCGCCGTCGATCCCGTGGTTTTCTCGGCGTGATCTGCGGCCCGGCTCGGCCGACTTCGTGCGCAGGATGGGACGCATGTGTGTTTGACCGGTGCGCCGGCGCGCACGCAAGCTCAACGCCATGCGGTGTCGTGGCGTCGTCGGCGTCCTCGTCGCGTCCACTCTCTGGTTCGGGTGCTCGAGCGCCGACGACGCGGGCGTCAAGGCGCCGCATCCGGATCCCGCGCTCGGCGCGGCGCCGACCGAGCAGCTGCCGGGCACCAACGGCGAACAGGGCGACGATCCGTTCTTCACCGCCGACGACTCGGTCGGCGTTCCCCCGAGTGACGCAGGCGCCGCCCCGAGCGGTGACGCAGGCCTCTCCGGCGACGCCTCCGCGCCGGACGCCGGCGCCGAAGTTGGCGCTGGTGGTGGCGCTGATGGTGGCGCTGGTGGTGGCGCCGACGTCGGCGTCGCGGAGCCTCCGAAGAAGGCCTCCGCGGAGCTCCTCGTCGGCGAGGCCGCGCGGCAGCTCTCGGCGATGAAGGTCACCTCGTACCAGCACCCGACCGAGGTCGACGAGGCGACGGGCACGTTCCGCTACGACTGCTCCGGGTTCCTCGGCTACGCGCTCAAGCGCGTGCTGCCCGATCACCTCGTCGCGGTGCGCACCTTCTCCGGCGTGACGCGGCCGCTCGCCAAGCATTTCCAGACCTTCTTCGCCGCGCTGCCGGTCGACGGCACCAAGTCGGGTTGGACCGGCGTCGCGCGCGCGGGCGATCTCGAGCCCGGCGACGTCATCGCGTGGCTCAAGCCGCCCGAGCAGGTGTCGACCAATACGGGTCACGTGATGATCGTCCGCGCCAAGGCGACGCCGAACCCGAAGCGCGCCGACGAGGTGCTGGTCCTGGTCATCGACGCGAGCGCTTCGCCGCACGGCGCCACCGACACGCGCGCGCCCTCCGGCGGCGGGCTCGGCTCGGGGCCCGTCGGCCTGATCGTCGACGGCGGCGGCGCGCCGATCCGCTACCGCTGGACCGGCGGCGTGAGCGCGACCGAGTGGACGACCGCCATCTCGCTCGCCCGCCCGAACTGATCCGCGTCGCCGGTCGCTGCTGATTCTCGGATGGCCGACGTGTCGCTGCTCGCGCAGGCCCGGTCATCAGTCGTCAGTCATCAGTCATCAGTCGTCAGTCATCAGTCATCAGTCATCAGTCATCAGTCATCAGTCATCAG
>JACPFM010000196.1 GCA_016182965.1 Deltaproteobacteria bacterium
AGCACGCGTTCCTCGAGAAGTGCATCCGCTGCGCCGAGTGCATGAAGGTGTGCCCGAACAACGCGCTGCACCCGGCGTTCGTCGAGGCGGGCGTCGAGGGCATGTGGACGCCGATCTTCGTCATGCGCATCGGCTACTGCGAGCCGTCGTGCGTGCTGTGCGGCGACGTCTGCCCGACCGGCGCCATCCAGAAGATCAACGAGACGCAGAAGATGGGCAAGTGGAAGCCGGGCGCCATGGGCAAGGAGTGGGAGGTCGCTCCCATCCGCGTCGGCACCGCCTTCTACGACAAGGGCCGCTGCCTGCCGTGGTCGATGGCCACGCCGTGCATCGTCTGCGAGGAGTTCTGCCCGACGTCGCCCAAGGCGATCTACACCGTCGACGCCGAGGTGCAGAACCGCAAAGGCGAGAAGATCAAGGTGCAGCAGCCAGCGGTCGATCCGACCCTCTGCGTCGGCTGCGGCGCCTGCGAGAAGGTCTGCCCGGTCGTCGATCAGCCCGCGGTGTACGTGACCAGCGTCGGCGAGACCCGCAGCAAGACGAACGTCATCCTGCTCGAGAACACCTCGTACAACACGAAGTGATTCCGAATCAGCGCTCGCAATTGCGGGACGTCGGATCGTGGCTGGCCGCGCAGACCCAGTCGTCAGTCCTCAGTCGTCAGTCGTCAGATCAGAGAGTGTGAATCTCTCGTCGAGCTTGTCGAAGGTCGAGAGGTCGAAGATCGAGAGCCCGTTGCCGCCGTTGCCGCGGGGTTCCAGGGGCTGGCCCCTGGTTCGATCGACCTTCGACCTTCGACCTTCGACCTCGGAACCGCGCCGGTCCGATTGCTTCACCTGCTCTCAGGCGTCAGGCGAGACTGAGGACTTCCTGTCCTCCGTCCGGCTGGGCTGACGACTGACGACTGACGACTGACGACTGATGACTGACGACCAAGCCGACAGAGCGACAGCCACGCGGTGTCCCACGATTGCGACCGCTGCTTCAGAGATCGACGCAGCACCGGAACGACAGGTCGCCGGCCGCGAAGTCGGCGCTCGACTCGTGCTCGTCGTCGCAGGTCTGCCCGGTGTTCGGCGTCCACCCGCCGCGCACCTTGCACACGCGCGTGTCGGGCCCGGTGCCCTCGTACGCGCTGCACGCGTCCTCCCACTCGCCGGCGTTGCCGACCATGTCGTAGATCTGATCGAAGGGCGCCGTCTTGCCGCGGCACTTGTCGAACGATGCCACGTCGACGGGCTCGCTCGCCTTGGTCACGCAGGCGTCGGCGAGCTCCGCCGAGCCGTAGGGGAACTTCGTGTCGGCCGCGCCGTTGCCGCACGCGAACGACCACTGCGAGACGTCGCCGCGGAGCCAGTCGTAGTACGAGGCATGACCGCCGCCGATCGCGCCGCAGAGCCGCTTGCCGGCCCACGCGCAGTACGCCCACGCGTCGCACCAGTCGACGTCGACGCGCGGGCGCTTCCGGCGCGTGAGGTCGATGACGGGCGCCGGCCATGCGTTGACGGCGCAGTACGACGGCAGCGACGGCTTCGCCGCCGAGGCCGCCCACGTCAGGAAGTGCTGGTACTGCTCGTTGGTGACCTCGGTGGTGTCGACGCAGAAGGCGACGACGCCGCCGTCACCCAGCGTCTCGACGCGGACCATCTTCGGCCCCGGTCGCGTGCCGCAGCCGGGGCTCGCGACCACCGCGCCGGGCGGCCAGGCGTCGGACCAGGTGTCGGGGGTCGTCACGTCGTCTTTGGCGTCGTTCGCGGCGTCGTTCGCGGCGTCGTTGCCGAGCGCGTCGATGCCGACCGCGCCGTCGCTCGCGGCCTGCACCTCGTCGCCGCGGCAGCCGCCGAGCGCGATCGCCAGGACGAGGATCAGCCGTGCGGGGTCCACGGGGGCAGCGTTTCGCGATCGGGCCCGAGCGGCAAGGCTCGCGCCCTCGGCGCGCGCGCGCTAGGAGGCTCGCGATGATCCTCGAGAGCTTCGCGGCCGGTCCGCTCGGGTGCAACTGCACGCTGGTGATCGACGAGACCACCAAGACGGCCATCGTCGTCGATCCCGGCGGCGATCTCGCCAAGATCGAGGCGCGGCTCGCGAAGCACGGCGCCGTCGTGAAGGCGATCGTCCACACGCACACGCACATCGATCACGTCGGCGCGACGGCCGACCTGCAGCGCGGCACCAGGGCGGCTGCACGCATCCACGAGGCCGACCAGTTCCTCTACTCGATCCTCCCGATCCAGGCGTCGCTGCTCGGCATGGGCACGCCGCCGCCCTCCGCCGAGCTCGACACGTGGCTGCAGGACGACGAGGTCATCTCGCTCGGCGCGGTCGATCTGCACGTCCTCCACACGCCCGGTCACACGCCGGGCTCCTGCTGCTTCGAGGTGCGAACGCGCGGAGAGGAGCAGGTGGTGGTGCTCGCCGGCGACACGCTGTTCCAGCAGAGCGTCGGCCGCACCGATCTCTGGGGCGGCGACCACGACGCGCTGTTGCGGTCGATCCGCGGCAAGCTCTTCGCGCTGCCCGATCCGACGCGGGTCATCTGCGGCCACGGCCCCGACACGACGCTCGGCGCCGAGAAGCGCACCAACCCGTTCGTGCGCGTGCGCTGACCGCTTCTACTCGCAGACCGACTCCTCGACCGGCACCCCGGGCTTCATCACGAGCTCGAACGCGCCGGGGATCAACGGCGGATTCACGAACGCCTCGCTGTACTTGAAGATCACGTCGCTCTTCTTGCTCGGCACCTCGACATGGATCTGGCGGGGCAGCTCGACGCTCACCTGCGGGCCGCTCGGCGCGACATCCGGCGACAGCCCGTCGGGATCGACGATCGGTTTCGCGGTGCCCGTCGCCTGGTGGTCCTTCATCGTCACGCGGTAGACGAGATCTCCGTCGCCGGGCTGGGTCCAAGCGACGACGCCGAGCAGGCGCAGGCGCTGCTGCGCCCACGGCTTGCCCCAGTCCGACGGGTAAGGCGTGACGTGCAGCTCGTGCGCGCGCGCCCCCGGACCCCCACGCGACATCATGACGACGTAGTGGCCGTCGCCGCTCCAGGAGATCGAGTCGCACTTGATCGGCCCGTCGAGGTGCGGTCGCATGCCCCAGAGCATCGGCACGAGCTCCGGGAGCGGGAGCGGCACCTGCGTGACCTTGGCGACGTTGCACGGCTTGGCCGCGCCCACGATGTAACGGCCGTGGCCCTTGTCGTCGGCGACGAAGCGGACGCCATCGGAGGCGACCTCGCCCGCGGCGCCGACCACGTCGGCGGTGAGCGCGAACCGCAGCCGTGCCGGACCGCTCGCGAGCACCGAGACGTCGCCGCGCACGCGACCCTGGCCCCCGAGGTAGTCGATCTTCGCCGACCCCGAGATTCCGGTGACGGACGCGTAGGTCGCGTCGAGCCGATCGACCGCCGAGCGCGCATCGGGGATGGCCGAGGGCGGCGGCGAGATCGAGCGGCACGCGAGCGCGGAGACTGCGAGGGCGAGCGGGACCGCGGTGCGCAGGATCATCGGGCGATCGCTACCGTGATGGCGGGCGCCCGTCGAGGCCACTGCCGCGTCCGACCGGGGGTGTGGACAACTTGTAGTGGAAAAACAGCATGCCCAGGTCGGAGTTGCAGGACGTGGCGGGAAGTCCACGGAATCGCACGTGTATTCGTCTGCGCTCGCGTGCGCCGCTTTTCGTCTTGACCTGTGGACGGACCTCTGATTCTTGCGCGCTCGCGCGCTGCGCAGTCGCGTTGGCGTGCTTCGTGCGACTCGATCCCTCGTGGTCGCGTCGTCCCTTCGCCGGCAGGCGCGGGCGCGAGCGCTGCTGTCATTGCTGCCACTCGCCTGGCCACGGAATCACATGGCGATCTTTCGCAAGGAACCCGGCACGGCCGAGACCGTGGACTTGCTCCGCCGCACGGAGGCGGACGCGGCCGAAGCGTGTCGTCGAGCGGCAACGTTGATCTCCGGCGAGCCGCTCACCCGTGGCGCGCTGCTCGCGTTCGCCGTCGAGCACGAGGATCACCGCATCGCGCTCGAGGCGATCGCCGCGAAGTTGCCTCGTCCGCGCGGGCACCCGGAGACCGGCATCTCGACCGAGCGAATGACCTCGCCCGGGTCCGCGCTCCGTGCGCTGCGTCAGCACGCCGAGCTCGCCGCGCGACGGCTCGGCGAGGCGATGACGCGGCTGCCCGACGGGCTCGTGCCGACGATCCGCGCGCAGCGCAACGTCTGGCTACGCCATCGCGCCTGGCTCGGCGCGCGCATCGACGCGTTCGCGCGCAGCAGCGTCGTGTGAGTATCAGTCCCCGAGCTCGATCGGCACCGCGTAGCTGCTGCTGCCACGGCGCAGGACGACCACCACGCGCGAGGCGTCCTTCAGCGAGCCGAGCGCCGCGAGCGCCTCGTCCGGCGTGCGCAAGGGCATGCCGTTGGCGCTCACCAGCACGTCGCCCTCTTGCACGCCGAACGGCGCGAGGCGCGAGACGCCGCCGAGCCGCAGGCCGGCCGGGCCGCCGTCGACGTCGCGCACGAGGACCGCAGACGCGCCGGACACGCGCGTGGCGATGGCGTCCTCGAGCTCCTTGCGCGTGATGCGGTGGGGCTTCGCGGGGGCCGCCTTCGCGAGCTTCCCCGGCGCTGGCCGCGTTGGCAACGACGGCAGCAATGGCAGCGTTGGCAGCGTTGGCAGCAACGGGAGCGTTGGCAGCCCTGGCAGCAAGGCCGACGAGGCGCACGGCGCCGCGCTCGGCGCGGAGTTCGGAGCCGCGGGCGGGGCCGCGGTCGTGGGACGCGGCGAGAGCGTCCGCGCCGCGTCGGCGAGCGCGTGCACCGGCGCGTCGAGGCCGCGCGCGACACGCGTGGCGACCCGATCGCGCACAGCGAGCGCGAGGGCCGCGGCGGCGCCGGTGATCAAGACCATGCGCGTGAGGACGCGCCTCACCCCGGTCCTCGGACGAGGCGATCGATCGCCGTCCACACCTCGGCGCGGCCCTCGCTCGTCTCGGCGGAGAAGCCGACCACCCGCGTGCCGGCGGCGCGGGCGATCGTCGCGAGCGTCGGCTTGCGCTTGGCCTTGGGGAGCAGATCGAGCTTGGTCGCGACGACGATCGTCGTCAGCGGCGCGTTGCCCTTGCGTGGGGCGGCGCAGAACTCGAGCAGCTGCAAATCGTCCTCCTCGACGCCGCGCCGGGCGTCGACGAGCACCACCACGGCGCGCAGCGTCGGTCGCCCGACGATGTACGCCTCGATGAGCGGTCCCCACTGACGCTTCTCGGCCTTGCTGCGCTTGGCGAAGCCGTAGCCGGGGAGATCGACGAGGTGCAGATCGAGCCCGTTGCGCGTGACGGCCCGGAACAGGTTCACGCTGCGGGTCTGCCCCGGCGTCGACGACGTGCGCACGAGGCCGCGCCGCTGCATCATCGCGTTGAGCATGCTCGACTTGCCGACGTTCGAGCGTCCGGCGAAGGCGATCTCTGCCATCGCGGGCGCGGGCAGCGAGCAGGGATCGGCGGCTGCCGCGAGGAACTCCGCCGTCAGCACGTCCCACGGCGCGGGCCCGGGCTGACCTTTCTCGTCGCTCATGACCCGCCGATCTTCGGCTTCTTCGGGAAGTTCAGCGGCGGCACGGTGCCGGTGGCCGGCGGCGTGGTCGTCGTCGCGGGCGGCGGGGTGGTCGTCGCGGGCGGCGTGGTGGTGGCGGGCGGCGGGGTGGTGGGCGCGGGCGGCGCGGTGGTGGTGGCGGGCGGCGGCGCGGTGCCGCTCGGCGAGCCACCCGGGAACGGCCATCCCGGCGGGAAGACGATGGTGGGCGACGTCGTCGTGCCGCTCGGCTTCGTGCCGGGCGGCACCGAGGCCGTCGGCGACGCCGAGGTCGATGTGGTCGTGGTGGTCGTCGGCTTCGGCTTGGCCGGCGAGCCGGGGCCCGCGGGCGTCGGCGGCGCGACGGCGCCGGGCTCCTCCGCGGTCGGCGCGGGCTCGGAGGGCTCTTCGTCGGAGGACTTCTTCTTCTTCTTCGTGCCGCCCGCCGACTCGTCTTCTTCGGCGGCGGGGCTGGCCGGCGCCGCCGGCGGCGGAGACGAGCCGCCGGTGCCGACGGCGAAGTAGATGCCGGTGCCGATCAGGCCGAGGCCGACGATGCCGAGGATCGCGAACAGCGCCCCGCGGCCACCGCCGCTCGGCTCGTCGTACTCCGGCGGGGCCGGAACGATCGCCGGCGCCGACGACGCGGCGAGGGGAACGGCCATCGGAAGCACCTGCGCCGGCGCGGGCGCGTGGGCGGACGTCTCCGCGAACACCATCGGACCATCGGCCACCACCGTCCGCTGCGGTGCACGCTCGGGCGGCGCGCCGGAGGCGGCGCCCATGGCAGGATTGGCAGCATCTCCGCCGAAGGCGAACGGCTGCATCTCGGCGGTGTGGCCCTGGGCCCCCGCCGGCGGCGTGGGCGCGAGCGCCGCTGCGAGCGGCGCGATGTTGGCGACGCCGGCGTCGATGCGCTGCAGGACCGCCGCCGAACGCGCGTCGGCGAACGGGGCGAGCGCGCGCGCGAACGCCTGTGCGCCCTCGTAGCGACCGGCGGGGATCTTCACGAGCGCGTGCTCGATGGCCGACGCGAGGGCGGGGGGCAGATCGGGTCGCACGCTGAGGATCGGCAGCGGCGGCTCGGTGCAGATCTTCACGACGAGCTCGTTGCTCGAGTCGCCGTCGAACGGCCGCTTCTTGGTGAGCAGCTCGTAGAGGATCACGCCGACCGCGTAGAGATCGGACCGCGGCTCGGCGGACTTGGCGCTGCGCGCCTGCTCCGGCGCCATGTACGCCGGCGTCCCCATCGAGACCGACGTGCGGGTGAGGTTCTGCGCGTCGTCGCCGAGGAGCTTGGTGATGCCGAAGTCGATCAGCTTCACGAAGTCGGGCTCGCCGGCGTTGTTCACGACGAAGCAGTTGGACGGCTTCATGTCACGGTGGACGACGCCCGCGGCGTGCGCGACCTGCAGCGCGCGGAGGATCTGCAGGGCGAAATGCACGGCGCGCGGGATGGCGACCGGCGCCTCGCGCTCGATGATCTGATCGAGATCGGTGCCCTCGAGCAGCTCCATCACGATGAAGGGGACGCCGGCCTCGGTCGACGTGCTCGCTGCCTCGCGCATCGCCAGCGAGGCGCGAGGCGGCGAGCGCCTCGTTGGCGAACCGGCTCATCATTCCGGGACGAGAGCGGATCTCCGGCGCGGGGAACTTCAGCGCGAACGCGTGGCCCTGCGCGTCGGCGGCGCGGAAGACGGCGCCCATGCCGCCTTCGCCGAGGACGGCGTCGATCCGGTAGCGTCCGGCCACGTACGAGCCGACGGAAGGGTAGGCCTCCATGAGAGCGTCCATGATACCCGAGGGTCCGGGCCGCCACCGAAAAGCACACCATTCGCTCGACGGGTCGTGATCGCGGCCACGGGTACGCCTCCCCCGAGACATCGGACGGCTGGCGTCCCGCGCCGGTTCGATGCACAACGGCGCCTGCTCCTTGGCCGCCCGGTCCAAGGGGGACCTCGACGCGTCTCCGGAGTCTCAGTGCTGCCCCGCCCGTCCGTCCCGACGACCGTTCGCCCGAGCGCGACGATGCGCGCCACGATCGTGCTCGCCATCGCCGCGGTCCCGATGATCGCGTCCGTGCTCGCGCCGCTCGGCTGCAAGCGCGACCAGGCGACGGCTGCGGCGCCCTCGGCGTCGGCGAGCGGCTCGGCCGTCGAGCCGGCCGGCGTCGCGTCCCTCGTCGCTCCGGCGCCCTCGCTCGCCTCCGCGGTCCCCAGCGGCCCGGTGCTGGCGAGCATCCAGATGCAGACGTTCATCTACGCGGAGCCGCGGCGCAGCTCCACGCGGCTCGGCTACCTGCGCGCCGGCGCGATCGTCGGCCGCAGCGAGAACCCTGCGTCGAAGGACGGCTGCCCCGGCGGCTGGTACGGCATCAAGCCGCTCGGCTACGTGTGCGTCGGCGAGCAGGCGACCACCGATCCGGAGCACCCCATCGTCAAGGTGACGAGCCATCGCCGGCCCGACATCACCAAGCCGATGCCCTACCGCTACGGGTTCATCCGCGCGGTCGCGCCGCAGTATCTGAAGGTGCCCACCAAGGAGGAGCAGCTCCAGTACGAGTTCAAGCTGCTGCCGCACCTCGCCTACTACGGAAAGCACGAGGCGGAGATCAACGCGGTGTGGCCCGGCGCCAACGAGGTCGCCGACGCCGATCGCGAGGCGCCGCTGCTCAAGCCGCAGGTCAGCCCCGACGCCGCGCCGCCCAAGGTGCACAAGAAGAAGGCCTCCACCTCCAGCGACGACGGCGAAGAAGACGACGAGCAGCAGCTCGCGCACGAGGAGGGCGGCGAGGGCGCGGCCCCCTCCACCGCGCTCTCGGTCCTCGAGCTGTTCGGCGCCGACACCGCGCACGAGAAGGCGCCGTGGTGGCTGCAGGGCCCGCAGCGCGGCGTGCCCCACCTGTCGACGTTCGTCGCCCCGAAGGGCGCGGTCATCGCCGGCCGCGTGCGACGGCACACCGGGCTCGCGCTGATCGACGCGTTCGAGACGGGTCCCGAGTCGATGGACCGCAAGTTCGCGGTCACCACCGATCTGCGCCTCGTGCCGATCAGCAAGCTGAAGCCGAACGTCGGCTCGCCGTGGCACGGCCTCGCCCTCGACGACAAGCTCACCCTGCCGATCGCCTTCTCCTACGCGCCCGACGCGAAGAAGGACGCCAAGGCGCGCAAGCCGATCAAGGTCTACACCGGCCTCGAGAGCGGCAGCGCGAAGGAGAGCGGCGCCGCGCTGTTCTTCCGCCAGGCGGTCGCGCTCACCGGCAAGGACAAGACCGTCGGCGACACGCGCTACTTCGAGTTCAAGGACGCCTCGGGCGCCGGCGGCAAGTGGCTCCGCAAGCAGGACATCATCATCGCGCGCAAGCCCGACGAGTGGCCCGCGGCGTTCGCCAAGGGCACCCAGAAGTGGATCGACATCTCGATCATCAAGCAGACCCTCACGCTGTACGAGGGTGAGAAGCCGGTGTTCGTCACGCTCATCTCCACCGGTCAGGACGGGATGGGCGATCCGAAGACGACCAAGTCGACCCCGCGCGGCACCTTCCGCATGCGCGACAAGCACGTGACCGCGACCATGGACGCCAACGAGGTCGGCAACAAATTCGAGCTGCGCGACGTTCCGTGGGTGCAGTATTTCGAGGCCGGCTACGCCCTGCACGCCGCATACTGGCACGACGTCTACGGCACCGCGCGCTCCCACGGCTGCGTGAACCTCTCGCCGATCGACGCGCGCAAGGTGTTCCTGTGGACCGATCCGCCGGTTCCCGCGGGCTGGCACGGCGTCACCGCCGCCGACTCGAGCGGCAAGGGAACGATCGTCTACATCCACGTGTGATTCGGGGTGTGATTCGGGGCACGTGTCAGGGGGCACGTCCGAGCTTCGTCCTCGGCCGTGGAGAACCACAGCCTCGAGCGCTCGCCGCGCGCATCGAGAGCACGTCCCGGGCAGCGTCCGCTCGTCGCACGGTGTCTTTTCGCGACAGCGTAGGTCGCATGGTCGTCCTTTGTCGCGACCGCCGCGTCACGCTCCCCAAGCGGGAGCATCAGGTCGGAACGGTCTCACCGTCGGGGGAGGAATGGCGACCATCGCATCTGCGGATGAGCAAGGACGCCTCGATCGGCTGCGCAGCTACGCCGCGTTCGGCGCGCCGCTCGATCACGGGCTCGCGAATCTCACGGATCTGGTCGCGTACGTCTGCCGTACGCCGATCGCGCTGCTCAACTTCGTCGAGGAGGATCGCGTCTGGGTCCGCGCCGGTCGCGGGCTCGATCTGACCGAGGCTCCGCGCGACGCGATGATGTGCCCGCACACGATCCGCGACCGGGGTCCGCTGATCGTGCCGGATCTCTCGGCCGATCCGCGCTTCGCGAGCACACGGTTCGTCGCCGGCGATCCGCACGTCCGCTTCTACGCGGGCGCGCCGCTGGTGACCGGCGACGGATACGCCATCGGCACGCTGTGCGTGCTCGACTACGAGCCGCGCGCGCTCGACGAGGCGCAGATCGGCGCGCTGGTGACCCTCGCCGTGCACGCGATGGCGTGGCTCGACCTGCAGCGCACCACGGCGACGCTGCAGACGGTCATCGATCAATGCGCCGACGGCATCGTCATCGTCGACGAGCACGGCAACGTCGAGATGAACGCCGCGGCCATCCACCAGCTCGGCGCCGACGGCCAACGCTGCGTGGGCGCCCTGCCGGTCGGCATGACGGTCGACGGAGAGGCGCTCCGCCCCGCCGAGGCGCCCGTGCAGCGCGCGCTGCGCGGCGAGCTGATCCGGGATTACCGCTGGCAGCTGCCGCGCCCGGGAGGCGGGCGCCTCGTCCTCTCGGTGAGCGCCGCGCCGCTCCATCGCCACGACCTCCGGCGCGGCGGCGCGGTGTTGATCCTCCGCGATCAGACCGAACGCTCGCGCCTCGAGCAGGAGGTCGAGGAGAGCCGCGACGAGGTCCGCGTGCTGCTCGAGTCCACCGGCGAAGGGATCTACGGCATCGGCCCCGACGGCAGGTGCACGTTCGTGAACCCCGCGGCCGTCCGCATGCTCGGCTACGACCGTGCCGGCGAGCTGCTCGGCAGATACATGCACGACGTCGTGCACCACACCACGCGCGACGGACAGCACATCGCGCGCAGCGAGTGCCGGTTGCACGACACGCGCTCCCCCGGCGTGCACGTGCTCGACGACGTGCTGCGTCGCCGTGACGGCTCGGTGCTCCCCGTCGAGATCTGGTCCTCCCCGGTCCTCCGGCGCGGGCGCCACGTCGGCTGCGTCGTCACCTTCGTCGACGTCTCCGAGCGTAAGCGCGTCGAGCACGAGCGCGAGCGCGCGCTGAACGAGGCGCAGGAGGCGCTCCACGCACGCGACGAGTTCCTCTCGATCGCCGCCCACGAGCTGCGCACGCCGGTCACGGCGCTGCAGCTGCAGACCCAGAGCATCATGCGCCAGGCGCGGGTGCGCGACTCGCTTCCGCCGCCGGTCGCCACCCGGCTCGATCTGGTGCTCCGGCAGGGAGAGCGCCTCGAGAAGCTGATCAACCAGCTGCTCGACGTCTCGCGCATCGCCACCCACCGGCTCGAGCTCGAGACCGAGGACATCGACCTGGTCGCCCTGGTGCGCGAGGTGGTCACCCGCTACGAGCCGCAGGCCAGGAGCGCGGGCTGCGCGTTGTCGCTCGACGCGCCGGCCGAGCTGCGCGGCTGCTGGGATCGGAGCCGCCTCGAGCAGGTGGTCACCAACCTGCTCTCCAACGCGACGAAATACGGCCGGGGACGCCCGGTCGAGGTGTCTGTCCGCGAGGAAGCCGGCGATCGCGAGGTCGCGGTGCTGACGGTGCGCGACCATGGGATCGGGATCTCGCTCGAAGACCAGACGCGCATCTTCGAGCGCTTCGAGCGCGCGACCTACGGCCGCGACTACGCGGGGCTCGGGCTCGGTCTGTACATCGCCCGACAGATCGTCGAGGCCAGCGGCGGCCGCATCGAAGTGCAGTCCGAGACCGGCCAGGGCTCCGCCTTCCGGGTCGTGCTGCCGCGCGCCTGCGGCTCGAAGATTCCCGGCCCAACTTGAGGCGCACCCGATTGCGTTGAAGTCTGTCGCCCGTCCGGCCGTCTCTATTGGCCGGAGGGAGCAACGGACATGCGCAAGGTTTCGGGTGGGAGGATTCGCGCGGGAGTGGGCCTGCTGCTGGCGACCGCCGCGGCGACCGTCGGGGGGACCACGCGAGCGCAGCCGTTGCCGCCGATCCCGCCGGATCTGGCCAAGCAGCTGCCCGTGGGGCTCATCCCCGGGATCTCAGGCGGGGCAGCGCCCACCGCCACGGCCGCCGGACCGAGCGTCCCGACCTCCTCCGGCAAATGGAGCGGTCCGCTCCCCGGCGTGCCGGTCGACAAGCCGCCGACGTCCGGCGTCGCCGAGTGGACGGTCCTGGTCTACGCCGACGCCGACAACGATCTCGAGCAGCCGATCCTCGACGACCTCGACGAGATGGAGCGCATCGGCTCCGTCAAAGGCGTGAACGTCGTCATGCAGATCGATCGTTGGCGTCCCAAGCCCGGCTCGCCCGCCGCGAGCCGCGACGACAAGTCCAACGGCGACTGGGACGAGGCGCGCCGCTACTTCGTCACGCGCGACGACGGCTCCATCCAGATCAACTCGGTCCCGCTCCAGAGCCTGGGCGAGGTCGACATGTCGCACCCGAAGGAGCTCGCCAAGTTCATCGAGTGGGGCGTCAAGCAGTTCCCGGCCAAGCGCTACGCGCTGGTGATGGAGGATCACGGCTCCGGGTGGCGCGGCGCGTTCGTCGACGAGAAGGCGCCGCCGGAGCCCACGCCGATCATGATGAGCCTCGAGGAGCTCGGGGCGGGGCTCGCGGCCGGCGTGAAGGCCGCCGGCATCCCCAAGATCGATCTGTTCGCGACCGACGCGTGCCTCATGTCGACGATCGAGGTCGCCGACGCGATCGCCCCGTCGGTGAAGTACTGGGTCGCCAGCGAGGAGCTGCAGCCCGGTCCCGGCTTCGAGTACACCCTCGCCCTCGGCGCGCTCGCCAAGGACCCGAAGCTCGAGGGCGCCGCGCTCGGCAAGGCCTTCGTCAACGCGATGCGCGTGGGCTACGGCAAGGAGTCGAAGGCGCACGATCCCACGGTGACGAGCGCGCTGTTCGACATGAGCAAGGTCCCGGCGCTCCGCGCCGCCGTCGACTCGCTCGGCAAGGCGCTCGCCAACGACATCGAGAACGGGAAGGTGCCGCTCGGGATGGCCTCGGAGGTCGTCGACCTCTTCGGCGCGCAGACCGATCCGATCAGCGGTCCGAAGGACGGCTTCGCCGATCTGGTGCAGGTCGCGGCGGTGGTGCGCGACACCAACCCGAAGGCCGAGGCGAAGGCCGCGGCCAAGGCGGTGATCGCCGCGCTCGACGCCGCGCGAGTCGACAAATACAACGGCGACGACCGCCCCAACGCGCGCGGCATGACGGTGTGGATGCCGCCGCCGGAGGTCGTGGCCAAGGGCATCCTCCACTATCGCAAGACGCCGTTCGGCAAGGCGTCGCCGTGGGCCGACATGCTCCACATGTACGGCAACGCGTTCTCCGTCGCCGCGGCGCCGAAGGTGTCGAACATCGTCGTCGGCAAGAACGCGGCGAACCCGTTCCTCGGCGAGCGCCCGATCACCGCGCAGATCGAGGGCGACGTTCGCGGCGTCATCATGATCATCTCGCAGGACTTCCTCGGCAACCGCGTGCCGGTCGAGGTGGTGGCGATCACCGATCCGGCGCTCTTCAAGAAGCTCCCCGAGGGGCCGGGCGTCACCGCGTGGAAGAAGGGAACCAACACCGTCTCCACCAAGTGGACGCCGCAGTACGCGACGCTGCAGGGCAAGGGCGGCATCGAGTTCCCGCTGGTGGTCAACCGCCGCCGGGTCGACTCCGGATCCTTCGACGCCGACGTCGGCCTCCGCATCATCGGCGGCCCCGAGGAGACGGTCATGCTCCGCTTCGCGATGCCGAAGGGCGCCGCGGGCTACGCCGGCTCCAAGCTCCTCACCGGGTACTTCATCGACAAGGTGCAGGGCCAGGAGTTCTACACGCCGTTCCAGCCCGGCAAGCTGCCGGCCTCGAAGGTGGCCTTCGAGCCGCAGTACACGATCGTCGATCCGAGCGGGAAGACCTCGGTCCTCAAGCTGCCGCTGCAGGTGAAGTGGGACAAGGTCGAGGACCTCAAGATCCAGGTCCGTCCGATGATCCCGGGCAAGATCGACGTCACCGTCGTCGCCCAGAGTTTCAGCGGGCAGGTCGGCGTCGGAAAGGCGTCGACGACCATCCCGTAGCTCCAGCTCCGCGGACGAGCGCGGTCGAGACGAGCGGCCGGGCGGAGCCACCCGAGTAGCTTTGCAGCCACTCGGGTATCTTCCGCCGAGGCCGTCGGGCGACGCACCCACGCTCGCGGTCGCGCACTTTCGGCCCGACTCCGCTTTGGGTAGCTTCGACGCGCCGTGATGGATCGCCGCGACCTCACTGGAACGACGATCGCCGGGCGCTACCGCGTCATGCGTCGCATCGGGCAGGGCGGCATGGGCGCCGTGTTCCTCGTGCAGCACACCGAGTCGCTGCAGCAGTACGCGCTCAAGACGCTCCACGTCCACGCGGCGAGCGATCGGCTCGCCGTCGAGCGGTTCCTGCGCGAGGCGCGCGCCGCGGCCGCCCTGCGCTCGAAGAACGTCGTGAGGGTCGTCGACGCGCAGATGTCCCACGTCGACGAGCACGGGCACCCGCTGCCGTTCCTCGTCATGGAGCTGCTCGAAGGCGCCAACCTCGAGCAGATCGTCCAGAGCCGCGGCCGGCTCGACCCCGAGGAGGTCGTGTGGGTGCTGCGCGGGGTCGCGCGCGCGCTCGACGTCGCCCACGGAAGGGGCATCGTCCACCGCGATCTGAAGCCCGAGAACGTCTTCGTCGCGCTCGACGACGACGGCGAGCCGATCGCGAAGGTGTGCGACTTCGGCATCGCCAAGCTCGCCGGCGACGAGGCGGGGCTGATGATGACCGGCGCCCTCGGCACGCAGACGGGCACCACCGTCGGCACGCCGATGTACATGGCGCCCGAGCAGGCGCGCTCCTCGACCGACGTCGTGGTGCAGACCGATCAGTGGGCGCTCGGGCTCATCGCCTTCAAGGCGCTGACCGGCCGCGAGTACTTCTCGACCGCGCGTACCACAACCGAGCTGCTGCTCAAGATCGTCAACGATCCCCTCGACCCGCCGTCGATACGCATGTCGGCGCTGCCGCCGGCGTTCGACGCGTGGTTCTTCCGCGCGTGCGAGCGCGATCCGATGAAGCGCTTCGCCTCGGCCGGCGAGCAGGTCGCCGCGCTCGCCGAGGTCCTGTCGGTGACGGAGCCGCGCCCGCCGCCCGTGCCGAAGTCGGAGTCGAACCTCGCCGTCGCCGAGACGGTCGACGTCGCCTCGCTGGCGCCGCGCCCGATCTCCTCGGGGCAGGCGACGACCGCGTCGCCCTCGTCGCGCACGATGGACGACAACATCACGCGCGTCCCCCTGGCGACGCCGCCGCGTCGATCGGCGTGGGTGTTCGTCTTCGCGGGCGTTCTGGCGCTCGCGGGCGTGGTCGGCGGCGCGCTCACCCTCCGCAGACCGGACGCGAGCCCGGCGTCATCGAACACGACGACGGCACCGCCGTCCAACATGGCGACGGCGTCGACCCCCGTCACGACGTCGAAGGCGGCCGCGTCCGAGCCGGTGAAGACGGCCGAGCCTTCGAGCACCGCGTCGCCTCCCGCGACGGCGCCCGCCGCGAAGACCGCGGCGACGAGCATGACGAAGGTCACGACGCCGGCGACCGCGCCGAAGGCCACGACCACGGCCTCCGCGGCGACCACGGCATCGACCGCGCCGAAGGCCACGGCGACGTCGACCCCCGCGCCGGAAAAGGGCAAGCTCCCCAAAGGTGCTCCGTGCTCGCGCTCCAACGAGTGCGCGAGCGGCTACTGCATCGCCGAGGCATGTAATTGACCACCACCCGTTCCTCCCTGCGCGGCGTCGCGTGCGTGCTCGCGGCCGTGCTCGCCGTCACCGCCGTCGCCCCCCGGGGCTTCGCCGACGCGTACGACGCCGCCATGGCCCGCGCGATCGCCGCCAAGGAGAAGGCGATCGACAGCAACGACCCGGCCGCCTGGGACGAGGCGCTGCGCCTGTTCATCGAAGCCGACGCGATCAAGCCCACCAAGGACTCGAAGTACGAGGTGGCCAACGCCGCCGTGAAGCTCAAGGAGGACGATCTCGCGTTCGAGGCGTACGAGAACGCGATCGCACTCGGGCTCTCGGGCAAGCCCAAGGAGAAGGCGCAGACCTTCCTCGCCGCGCACCAGTCGATCATGGCGCGGCTCGACGTGCGCGGCCCCGCGGGCGCCGAGGTGTTCATCGGCCCGCGCAGCCGCGGCACGCTGCCTCGCCCGCCGATCGTGGTGTTCGCCGGACCGGTGAAGCTCAAGGTCGTCGCCTCGGGTCGGGTCGCCGAGGAATCGATGACGGTGAAGGAGGGCGTCACCGTCGGCATCGATCTGAGCGCGAAGCTCGCGCCTCCTCCGCCGGCCACCGCGCCCGCCGCGTCTGCGTCGGCGACCGCGCCGAGCCCCGGTGACACGGCGGCGGTGCCGCTCGGCGACACCGGCGCCGGCGCGCGCACGCTCGGCTGGTCGCTCGTCGTCACCGGCGGCGTCCTGACGGTCGGCGCGGCGGTCGGCGTGTTCGTGACCGGCCGCGGCCTCGACAATCGCCTCGCCGCGCTCCGCGCGCACTGTCAGACGTTCAAGACCGACGACCCCGATCAGTGCGCGGTCGGCAAGCCCGAGTACCAGGCCGCCGCGCAGTCCGACAACGACGCGATCGCCACCTGGAAGGGCGTGCGCACCGCGTCGTGGGTGACCGGCGGCGTCGGCCTCATGATCCTCGGCGTCGGCCTGCTGCGCCTCGCGACCGCCCCGGCGCCGCCGAAGGCGAGCGCGTTCCAGCCGACCTTCACGGTCGGCATGAACGGCGCGTACGTCGGGCTGGGCGGCGCGTTCTAGTACTGCGCGCCTGAAGTTCGTACCGGGATCACTCGAGCGGAGCGACTACCCACGGGAGAGTCGTGACCAGCAACTCAAGTAGCGGCTCGAGTCGGTCGCGGAAGCCCGTCTTCTCCCACCGCCCGGTGTGGGTCGCGCACTCGAGCGTCCATAGGTGGACGGCGACGCGGCGCA
>JACPFM010000178.1 GCA_016182965.1 Deltaproteobacteria bacterium
ACGGAGGCGCGGGCGGCTCGGGCGTGACGCGCGCGGCCGGCGGCTCCGGCGTGATGCGCGCCGGCGGCTCGGAGACGCGCGTGGGGATCGCGGCGGGCGCGGGCGCGCCGGGGGCCTCGAGCTCCTCGCCGATCTGCCGCTCGAACGCCTTGAGCTGGTGGTGCTCGGGCTCGATCGCCTTCAGCTGCGTGAAGTAGTTGCGGGCGCGCATCAGGTCGCCGACGTGCTTCCACGCGACGGTGCCGACCTCGGCGAGCAGGAAGACGAGCTTGTCGCGATCGCCGTGCGCCGCATCGATGCAGCGATCACCGAGCTTGACGACGTCGTTCCAGCGGTCCTTCGCGCCGTAGATCTCGGCGAGCTTGTGGAACGCCGCCTCGTTGCCCGGATCGCGGTTGAGCGCCTCCTCGAGGAACTTCGCGGCGATCTCCGGGTTCTGGTGGCGCATCGCCCAGCGACGGCCGAACGCCAGCGCGAGATCTACCCGCTGCGCGGCGTCGGCGACGCCGGCGAGGATCTCGGACTGGGTGCGCTCGATCTCGTCGAAGCGCTTCTGATCGACGAGCAGCGACTCGAACAACGCCGCGGCCGCCTGGTTGGTCGGCGCCTCGCGGTAGGCCTGACGGAGGAAGCCCTCGGTCGCCTCGGCGCCCTGGAAGCGGCGCAGGATGCGGGCGGCGCGCAGGAACAGCCGCGCCTTCTGATCGCCCGTCGACTCGTTGGCCGCGCGGACCAGCTCGCCGACGCGCTCGTCCCAGCCGCTCTCGACGACCTGGACGTCCTCGAGCGAGGCCGAGGCGTTGGAGTTCTTGCCGCCGCTCGCACCGAGCGAGCGCGCGTACGCGGGCGTGGCCTGCTCGTACTGATCGAGATCGCAGAGCACGTCGGCGAGCTCGAGGAGCAGCGCGCTGGCGACGTCTCCCTGCGGGTTCGCCTTGAGCTCGAGGTCCAGGAGCTTCTGGACCATGTTGAGCTTGCCGAGATCCCAGTAGATGCGGCGCGCCTCTTCCAGCGACTCCGTCAGCTGCGGGTTCAGCTTGTAGGCGTCCTGGAAGTGCTTCAGCGCCTTCGCGCCGAGGAGAAACTGCTGGTCGAGGAGGCGCCCGAGACGAAGGTGCAGCTGCGCCTTCTGCTCGTTCGACTTCGTTCCGCTGATCTGCTTCTCGAGCTCTTCGCGCAGCTGCTGCCAGTCACGGACCGATTCGAGGTACGCGAGGCGTTCCGTCAATTCCATCTTCGGCTTCTCCGAGTCGCGCGCGAATGGGGCGGCGACTCCTCAGTCCTTTCGCAGTCCCGCGTGCGGACCGCCCGGGCGGCTCCGCGACCACACCCCAAGTCCAAGGATCAGAGACCGGCGCACCCGCCCCCGGAGCGGCCCCAGTCGAACTTCTTCCGGTCGGCGTCCTTGCGGTTCTCGACCGACTCCATCGTCTTGCCCGCCGGGCTCTTCAAGTAGTTGCGGAGCGCGTCGCACGCTTCGATCGCCTCGCCCTTGTCGTAGAGCGCGATCGCCAGCTGGTACTCCGACTCGCGCGCCACGTTCTTCGGGTTGGGGACGTTGCGCGCCTTCTTGAGCGCGGCGATCTTCTCGTCGCGCTTGCCGAGGAACTCGTAGGCGCGCGCCTCGTCGAGGACGAGGTTGTAGAGGTTGTTCGCCCCTTCGGCCTTCTCGTTCTCGTCGGCGAACCGCACGTTCGGGGCCATCTTCTGGCCCTCGGTCGCGACCTTCAGGCCTTCCTCGGCGAAGCCCAGATCGAGATAGAGGTTCGCGAGGTCGACGTAGTAGGCGAGCTGATCGGAGCGCGTGTCGATCGCCTTGGTGTACGCCTCGAGCGCGCTCTGCTCCTCGTCGGTCTCGTAGTAGGCCTTGCCGAGGTAGTAGTAGGCGTCGGACAGGTTCGCGTCCTTGGCGGCCGCCTTCTTCAGCGGATCGATCGCCTTGTCGAAGCCCTGGTGGCCCGGGTCCTTCCGGGCGAGCTCGTAGAGCGCGTGGCCGCGACGGAAGTGGTAGCTGGCGAAGTTCTCGTCGACCGCCGCCGCCTTGGCGTAGGTCTCGGCCGCGTTCTGCCAGTCCTTCTGCTTCTCGTAGAGCGTGCCGAGCGCGTGCAGGATCTTGTGATTGGACGGATCGAGCCCGGCCGCCTGCTTGAACTCCTCGGAGGCGAGCTTCGGGTCTTCGCCCTGGATCGACTGGGCGTGCTTCGCGAGCTTCTGGGCGTCGACTGCGCTCTTGCTGCAACCGGCGAGCGAAATCAGACCAACGACACTGATGACGACGGACGCAGCTCGAACGCGCATGGAAGCCGTCTCCTCGGGACCGTGAAGGTTGGAACGCGAACGCACGGGGACTACCGGACTACCCGGGCACAACGCACCGCGCATCGCTCGCTCGACGCGAACCGCTCGAACGAGGACTCTCGCGACACGCGCACCGGGGACGGAGCATAGGGGGACGCGGATTTGATGTAAACAGCGATTCGCGGCGAAATCCCGCGGAAATCGCTTGGTTTCGCGCGCCGGCAGGCCTCGCCCGGAACGCGGCGCATTTGCAGGTCGCGCATCGGCGCGCGTGGGCTCGTCGACACGAGACGCGCGCGCGCATTCGGTGCGCGCTCCAAGCTCGCGTCCTGTCACTCTCTGTCACTCTCCCGCGAACGCTCACCGAGCGCAGCGCGATCCCACGCGGACGAGCGCGTCGCGGACGCCAAAAACACGACCGCCCCGCACGAGGCGAGGCGGTCGGGATCGTCACGAGGTCGATCACTCCTCGTTCTGGAAGTCGATGGGGTAGGTGACCATGACCTTGCCGCCCTCGGGCTCCGGGAACGACAGCGTGCGGTAGACGCCGAGCACGCAGCTGGAGACCTGCGAGTCGGACATCGAGCCACCGGAGAGGTTCGCCGACTCGACGGCGCCCGTGGTGTCGATGATGAAGCGGACGGCGACCGTTCCCTTCAACCCCGGGTCCTTCTTGAGGCCCTGCTCGTAGCAGGCGCGGAAGCGCGGGAAGTTCGCGCGGATGATGCGCTTGATGACCTCGGGCGGCAGACGACCCTGGATGTCGGTGCCGGTCTCGATCATCTTCACGACCTTGGTCTTGCGCCCGGTGCCGACGCGACCGCCGCCGCCGCCGTAGCCCATGCCGGTGCCGGTGCCCGCGCCGTGACCGAAGCCACCGACGGTGCCGAGACCGATGCCGTCGCCCCAGCCGCCGCCACCGGGACCGGTGCCGGTCATGCCGAGGCCGCCGTACCCGAAGCTGTCGCCCGGGTGGTCGCCCATCAGGTTGCCGTTGAAGTTGTTCGGATCGCGGCCGATGGTCTCGTTCGAGTCGCTGTCGAACGCGATCGGCGCGTTGGCCGTGGAACCGAACACGCTCGAGAGCGCGCCGATGGCGCCGTAGTTACCCGCCTCGATGAGGGCGCGGGTCTTGGCGATCTTGACCTCGGCCGTGTCCGGCGGACCTTTGATTTGATAGTAGCCGCCCGTCATGTTCTTCGACGGGTCGCCCATCATGCCTTCGGCGCCCTTGTGACGGGTGCCGGTGCCGCCCGACTTGTCCTGCTGGGCGTTGTTCTGCGACGTGTCCTCCTGCTCCGGGATCTCCTTGTCGGCTGCGTTCTTCTGCAGCTGGAGCATGTAGGCCTGCGTCGACTTGTCGAGGCCGGCGGCATCGTCGTCGAGCGACTCGCCCGGCGACATCATCAGCGCGGTGATGACGCCGGCGTGCAGCGCGAACGACGCGAGCCAGAACACGAGGCCGGCGCGCGAGGACTTGTTGAGGGCGCCCTTCGGCTTCTTGCCGGCGGCGACGGCGGCCGTCTGGAAGACGAAGCCGTTGAACTCGACACGGACGCGGCCGTTCGGCGGCAGCACGATCTGGTCGGCGCCGGAGAGCTCGCTGCACGGCTGCACCATTCCCTTGGCGCGGGCCTCGTCGAGGGTGAGCTTCCCCTGCCCCGGGACGTCGATGGAGCCCTTGGCGCCGGGCGGGAGGACCGCCGCCGCCGAGCCGCCCGCGGCGACGAGGACCGGCATGCGGGTGCTCCCGAGCTTCTCGGAGGGCATGCGGTAGTCGACGCCGACGTTCTTGCCCTCTTCCTCGCCGACGTAGAACGAACGCGGCGGGGTGAGGTGGGCGACGTGCAGGATGGTCGCGTCCCAGAGCACCATCACCTCGACGGCCGGCACGCCCGCGCGCTCGACCTCGTCGGAGGAGACGTCGGGGCCGGTCTTGACCAGGCGATAGGTGTACTCCGCGTTCGGATCGTCCTCGGCGTGGGCGTGGCCGTGGCCGTGGCCGTTCGTCGTGCCGGCACCCGGCGCGCCGAACGGGCTGCCGAAGGGCGAGGCGCCGCCGCCGAAGGGGCTCGCGCCGCCGAAGGGGTTCGCCGCGACGTCGCCGCCGCTGCCGAACGGGTTCGCCGCGGGCGCGGCGGCCGCGAACGGGTTCGCAGCGGCGGCGGGCGCGGCCACGGGAGCGCCGAGCTCGGCCGGCGCCGCGCTCAACAGGACGATGCGGGTCTCGCCGATGCGGATCTCGTCGCCGGCCTTGACCTTGGTCTTGTTGATCCGCTGGCCATTGACCAGCGTGCCCGGCTCGTTGCCGAGGTCGATCAGCGTGATGTCATCGACGCCGGCGACCTCGACGACCGCGTGCATGCGCGACGCCGCCTCGTCGTCGAGGCGTAGATGGGACTTCGGGTCCTTCCCGATCTTCACGATGTCTTGTGTGACGACCTCCTGCCGCGCGCCCGCCGCAGAGGTCACCGTGAAGGTCAACGTCGTCTTCGTCTTGCCAGCGTCCATGAACCACCCATTCGGCTGCGCCCGCAGCCGAGGTCACACGTTGGGAATCCGCCGCGAAACGCGGTGAGGAAGCGGGAGCGACCGTGCGGCCGCGGAAAGGATCAGAGGTTCTCGATCGACTTGAGCATCTCGGGGACGAACGAGGTCCGCGGACGCACGAGGATCGTGCGGACGGGTCCGCCGCGCGTCGTGATCTTCGCCTGGTCCGGGCCCAGGTTGGAGGTCAGCAGCTTGTCGTCTTCGAAGGTCATCTCCTCGACGTCACCGCCGCCGCCCTTCTTCTTTCCCTGCGCGGAGGCGACGCCCTCGAGCGCAAGAAGACCGACGGCACCCACGACAATCGCGACGACGGAGCGACGCATGAAAACCCTCCTGGAACAATCCACGCTGATTACAGTCTCAGCGTAAAGGGGCCTACCCGGGTCGGTCAAGAAGCCTTGCGGACCTGTCGAGCGTCTCCGACCGCCCACGAACCAAAAAGTTCCGTGAGAGGGGATGGAAATTTCAGCCGCGGGCGGGGCAGCCCGAGGCGACGGTGTAGGGGCGCCGAGCGGCAGCGGCCGTGGAAGCGAGCGCGAGCGTGCACCGGGCGGCGCGAACGCGAACGCGCAAGACGCGGGCGAGCGTCGCGCTTCGTCCTACCAGCTCACGACTGACGACTCTCTAGAGCGACTCGATCGACTTCAACATCTCCGGCACGAACTGCGTGCGCGGGCGCGTGAGGATGATCCGCACGACGTGCGGACCGGCCATGACCTTCCCCTCCCCGCCGAGCGGCTTCACGTCGAGCAGCTTGTCGTCGGGGAACACCCACGTCTCGATGGGCTGCTCGGCGCGCTTCGCCCCCGTCTGCGCGGCCGCGAGGCCCTCCAGCGAGACGAGCGAGCCGACGACGACGAGGGGCGCCAGCACGAGCCTTCCACGCATGTGAACCGACCTTCCTGCGCGAGCGACGCGCAGGAGTCGGACCCGGAAGCGCCCGCACGCTTGGCTGCACGCGAGGACAAAAGAACGCGCGCGGGCCGCGCCCGATGGAGCACGACCCGCACGCACTTCGACCTTCGACCTTCGACCCAGTAGGGACGAGCAGACGCCCCGCCCAGCACGAGAATCGCGACGGCTTTGCACCAAACTCCGTCCGACGCGAGATGCGGTCTCGAGGGAGGGCCGGGACCGCCTTCGGCGGTCCCGGGAATTGCCCTCACCCAACCCTCTCCCGAAGGGAGAGGGCCGAGAACTGCGGGCATTTCTCGCTCCCTCTACCTCTGGGAGAGGGTCGGGGTGGGGGCAAAGGTCCCAGCGAAGCACTCCGGTTTCAGGAGCCCGCGTCAGGTTCCCGCTAGCCGTGTTCCGCGGCGAGAGGCACCTCGCGAGCTCTGGTGCAAAGCCACTCCGGACTCTCGACCTCTCCCCGCGCCCTCAGTCGTTCTGGAAGTCGATCGGGTACGTCACCATCACCTTGCCGTTCTCCGGCGCGGGGAACGACACCGTCCTGTACACGCCGAGCACGCAGCTCGAGACGCCGGCGTCGCCCATCGTGCCGCCCGAGAGCGACACCGTCTCGGTCGCGCCGGTGCTGTCGATGATGAACCGGGCGACCACCGTCCCGCGCAGGCCCGGGTCCTTCTTGAGGCCGGTCTCGTAGCACTGTCGGAAGCGCGGGAAGTTCGCGCGGATCACGCGCTTGATGGTCTCGGGAGGCAGCGTTCCGGTCGCCTGCACGTCGACGTCGATCACCTTCAGCGGCTTGGTCTCGTGCTTCATCGGCTTCTTGCCCTTGCCCCCGCCCCACTCGGTGCCGTCGCCGCTGCCGCCGGAGTGGCCGAAGTCGCCGATGGTGCCGAGCCCGACGCCGTCGAACAAGCCGCCGCCGCCAAGGGCGGTGCCGTACATGCCGAGCCCGTTGTAGCCGAACGAATCGCCGCCGTACGCGCCGGTCAGGTTGCCCATGAAGTTGTTCTTGTCGCGGCCGATGCTCTCGAGCGAGTCGGTGTCGAACGCCGTGGGGCCAGCGGTCGCGCCGAACACCGAGGCGAGCGCGCCGATCGCGCCGTACGAGTTGCTCTCGATCATCGCGTGCACCTTCGCCATCTTCACCTCTTGGGTGTCCGGCGGGCCCTTGATCTCGTAGTGCGCGTTGTTCGCCTTCTTCGAGGGATCGCCCATCTGGCCCGGGTCGCCGGCGTGCTGCTTGCCGCTGCCCCCCGGCTTCTCCGACTCGGTGGCCGCGGTCTGCTGCGCCTCCTGCTCGGCGAGCTCGCGTTCGGCGTGGTTCTTCTGCAGCTGCATCACGTAGGCCTGCGTCGACTTGTCGAGCCCCACGGCCTCGTCATCGAGCGACGCGCCCGGCGACATCACCAGCGCGCCCATGATCGCGAGGTGCACCGCGGCCGAGCCGACCCAGAAGCCGAGCGCGGTGCGCGATCGCGAGCGGCCCTTCTCGAGCGGGCGGGCGGCGGCGACGACCGCGAGGCGGATGGTGAACTCGCCGTGCTTCACCGCGACGCGCTCGCCGCGATCGATCGTACGCTCGCTGCCGTCGATCAGCGCGACTACCGCGTCACCCTCGACGCGCGCCACCCGCGTGCGCGGCGTCGGCAGGCGGTACTCGACGGCGCCTTCCGCGTCGTCGCCGACCCACACGTCACCGGCGGGCTTCTGCGCGCCGAGCGCGCGATGCGCGACGTGGAGGAGCTGGTCGCCCCACAGGATCTCGATCGACAGCGAGGTCTTCTCGCCCGGCTCGACGTGCTCGCGCGAGGGGCGCTGCGGCTGCGTCGCTCGCGCGAGCGAAGGCTGCTGCACGAGGAACGGGTTCTCGGCGTAGAACGCGTTGGCGAAGATCGGCTTGCTCGAGTCCATGGCGCACCCCTGCCTGCGCGCGCTCGGATCGCGCGCGTTCTTCTTGTCGAGCGCACCTCGGTTCGCGATCGCCTGGTCGATCGCGTCGGTGCGCTTCACGCCGCTCTCAGGCCCGGTCTCCCGCGCCTCGCGTGCGTCACGATGAGCACCGACAGGGCCGGCGCCGGGAAGTTCCCGGACAAAACGCGCCGACGCCCCGGACCTTGGAGGGGCCGGGGCGTCGATCTTCGTACGTTCGCGTTACGTCACTTCTTGGGCGCAGCGGGCGGCGCCGCCGGAGCAGCCGGAGCCGCAGCCGGAGCCGCAGCCGGAGCCGGAGCCGCGGAGCCCGACGCCGCCGGAGCCGCAGCCGGAGGAGGCGGCGGGATCGGCGGAGCGGCCATCGCCTTCTCCTCGAACTCGGCCGACTTGCGCGCCTCTTCGGCGCGGTCCTTCACGTCGGCGACGAGCTTCGAGTACTTCTCCTGGCCGGAGAACTTGGTGACGATCTCGTTGTAGAGCTTCTCGGCCTCGCGGTACGCGACGCCGGTGGAGACCGAGGTCTCCGCCTTCGCCTTGTACTTCTCGACGAGGAGCGCCTTGTTGAAATACGCCTCGATGCGCGCCGGGTCGAGCTCGCGCGCGGCGTCGTACGCGGCGGAGGCGCGCTTGTAGTAGTCGACGAACTTCCCGTTGAAGTCCTTGATCTTCGGCGGGAACTCCGCGTTGGCCTTCTGGCACACGGGCGACGAAGCCTTGTCCGGATCGGTGCACTCCGAGATCCTGCGCTCCATGTCCTGCTTCGCCGTCAGGTACTGATCGAGCTGACCGCGGAGCGCGACCGCGAGGCCGAGCTTCGCGTCGTAGTCCTTCGGACGCAGCTTGTTGGCCTCTTCGTAGCCCTTGGACGCCTCGCCGTACCCGCGGAACTGCAGGTTGATGGCCGCGTAGTTCATCCACGCCTCGAAGAACCTCGGGTCCTTCTGGGTGGCGTTCTGGAAGGCCTTCGTCGCCGAGCCGGTGCGCCCCATCTCGAGGAGGATCAGGCCCTGCGTGTTCCAGATGCCGGCGTAGTTCGGATCGCGACGGCTCGCCTCTTCGCTCACGAGGAGCCCGAGCTCGAGGGTCTGGAGGTCGGCCTTCGCCGCGGCTTCGGCCTTGCTCTTCTCGTCCTTCTCCTTGCCCTTGGCGAGCGCGAGCTTCGGGCCCTTGCCCTTCTTGGCGGCGACCGCGCGGGCCTTGTCGAGGTAGAAGAGCGCGAGCTGGTTGTACGCCGGCATGAACGCGTCGTTGATCGACAGCGCGTTCTGGAGCCAGAACTGCGCGCGCTCGAGGTCGTCGGCGAGACCGAAGTCGTCCTTCTTGCGCGTGTCGGGGTTCTTGGCGTCCTTGGTCCAGCGCTCGCGATAGAGCAGACCGAGACTGACGAACGCCTCGACGTTCTGGGAGCCGTCGGGGTCGAAGCCCTTGCTGCGGATGGTGTCGATGGCCTCGTTGATGCCGGCGACGTCGCCCTTGCGGAAGCGGATCATCGCCTTCTGCACCCAGACCTGGTGGAAGATCGGGTCCTTCTTGTCGAGGACCGCCTTCTCGTCGAGCGCCATCTGGAACTCCTTCTCGGCGTCGGCCTCGCGGCCGCAGCGGAGGAGGGTGATCCCGGCGTTGTAGTGCGCGGCGGGGAACTTCCCGCCCTGCGCCGCCTTGGCGCTGAGGAACTTCGCCGACACCGCCGTGCACTTGGCGTCGTCCCAGCTGCGCCCCTCTTCGTTCTGCTTGAACTCGAGGGTCGCCTGCGTGAACGCGTCGGCGGCCTCTTTGGTGACGGGCGCGCCACCCGGCTGCTCCTTGGCGACTTCCTTGCCGCCCACGGTGCCGCCGGCGCCGCCCGCCTTCGCTCCACCAGCCGCCGCGCCGCCGCCGCAGCCGACGGCTGCGACGAGGGCGAGCAGTGCAATCACAGTCACGCGTCCCGCCTTCGGCGGCTCCGCGAGCGAACCCAGCACGATCTGCTTCATCGTCCGTACTCCCTGATGACCTGCTTGGGCTTTCACTTACGACCGGTGACGTCGAAGGGAACGAGCTTCGAGTCGACGAGGAACGCGCGGTCCTTGATGCCGCTGCCGACGAGGCCGGCCTCGGGGCGCTTCTCCTCGAGGGTGCGGTACTCGTTCTTGTAGACCTTCGCGAGCCACTTCTCGCAGCGCTCCGAGTACTCGTCGAAGAACTTCGCCTGCGTCGAGACCTCGAGGCACTCCTTGAAGGCGGTGCGGGCCGGGGTCTTGATCGGCTCGGCGACCTGGTCGAGCTTGCGGAAGAAGAGCGAGCGCAGCGCCGCCTTCTGGTCCTTGATCGACTTCGCGTCGCCCGGGAGCTCCGTCAGCGCGTTGCCGAGCGGGGCGTTGCGGGCCTTGTCGTAGGTGTCGGCGTAGAGGTCGCCGGCCTTGCTCGCCGCCTCGACGACGAACTTGGACGCGAACGCCTCGCCGATGTCCTTCCACTCGCGGGTGCAGCCCTTGTCGGAGGTGACCTCTTCGCCGAGGCAGAACACGCGCTGGTAGGCGCGGAACGCCGGCTCGTTCATCTCGACGCGCTTCTTGATGTACGGGCCGAACTTGTCCTTGAAGTACGCCTCCCAGGACTTGTCGTCGCCGCCGCCCTTGTAGGGCTCGAACTTCACGGCGTTGGCCTTCTCGTACTCCTTGTCGGCGAAGTGGAGGTACGCCTCCGCGACGGCGCCGTAGGCGTTCGGGCGGATCTTGGAGTTGTTCGGCTGCGCCTTGGCGGCGGCCTCGATCTCCTCCTGCTGCTTTCCGCGGTTCTTCGCCCACCCCTCACGGATGTCGCCGAAGTACTTGTCGGCCTGGGCGCCCTGCTTGAGCGCCTTGCTCGCGCGGCCCGCGAGGGCGCGGGTGCGGAGCTTCTCGTCGAGGCGCGCGTCGGGGTACTGCTTGATGAACTTCTCGAGGCGATCGAGGCCCTTCTTCCAGTCGCCCTGCTCGACGTAGTGCTCGCCGATGGCGAGGAAGATCTGACGAGCCTGCTCCTTGCGCTTCGCGCCGAAGCGCTTGTCGAAGGTCTCGCTGTCCTTGATCGCTTCCTCTTCCTGACCGAGGCCGAGGCGGAGGACGACCGCGTTGGAGAGCGCGGAGGCGCGCTGCTCCTCGGTGAACTCCTTGGCGACTTCCTCGTTCTTCTTCCCGGCGTACTTCTCCGGGTGCTGCGCCTTCTCCTGCTCGATCTTGCTGCCCGCGAGCTCGAGGAGCTTGGACACGTTGACGTCGGCGGCGGCGTACTCCTCGTACCACTTGGCCGCGAGGCCGTAGACCGCGATGCGGCGGTAGTCCTCCGCCAGATCGTACATGGTCATGCGGTACGTCTCTTTGGACTTCCAGCCGTCCTTCGAGAGGATGCGGTCCTTGCGGATGTCCATCGCGCGCTTGATCTTCGACGCCTTCTGGTAGTTGAGCGCCGCGTTGTACAGGTAGACGTGGCCGCGCTCGTCGCAGGCGTTGCCCGCGGAGGTGTCGTCCTTGGCGCCCGGCTTCTTCTTCGGCGCGCCCTTCTTGCCACCCGTCTCGCTCGCCTTCTTGTCGGCCTCGGCCTGCGCGAGCGCGCCGGTGCAGACGTCGTCGGCGAGCTTCATGAACCGGTCGGCGGCCTCCTCGTACTTCTCGGCCTTCGCCATGTCCTGCGCCTTGATCGCGTCGAGGTCGGCGCGGGCCTGGAGCAGGCGGTCGCACTGACCGGCCGTCGTGTTGAGGAACTCCTCCGCCCGCTTCTTGTCGCCCTTCAGGCGCGCGGTGACCTTGTCCTTGTCGCAGTAGAGGCCGACCAGCTTGTCGACGTCGTCGCCCATCTGCATGCCGCAGTTGCTGCGCGCCGGATCGGCGTACAGGTAGATGCGGACGACGCTGTCGAGATAGAAGCCGGCATCGAGCACGCCGTACTCGTGCTCCGGGTGCGAGAAGGCGACCTCCTTGAAGGCCTCCGCCGCCTCGTCCCAGTGCTGCGCTTCGTAATAGATGAAGCCGCGGCGGTGCTTGATCTCGATGAGCTTCTCTTGGTCTTCCTTGTACGTCTTGCTCGAGGGCTCGGGCTTCACGTAGCAGACGAACCGGTCGAACGCGCCGACCATCTTCGCCTGCTTCTCCTCCATCGCCTTGGGGGCGTTGGCCTTCTTCATCGACTCGTCGACGCCCTTCTCCTTGCCGCCGACGGTGCCCTTGCCCTTGCTGGTCTCGGTCTTGTCCTTGCCCTTGTACTCCTGGTCGTACTGGTTCTGGTAGCAGAGGACGGCCGCGAAGGCGGCGTCGGCTGCGACATCGCTCGTCGGATCGAGCGCGACGACCTCGTCGAACGCGGGACCGCACTCCGCCCAACGGCTCTGACCGTAGAGGAGGTCGGCGTACGCGTACTTGAGCTTGGGGATCGTGGGCGCGTCCTCGGGGCGCTTCACGTTGAACTTGTAGCCCTCGAACGTCTTGAACGTGGAGAGCACGAGCTTGAAGACGTCGATCGAGGCGTTGAGGGTGTCCTTGTTGCAGGTACCCGGGCGCGCCTTCGGGTTGGCGGCCTTCTTCTCGGGATCGGGCGGGCAACCGAGCTCGCCCATGGCCTCGTACTGCCAGGCGATCGCGTGCTCGGAGAGCAGCCACGCCGTCTGGTTGCCGCACGCCAGCTTCTTGTCGGCGGGCGCGGCGGGGTTGTCCCGGTAGGTCGACCAGCCCTTGGTCAGCTGCGCGAGCTGCGCCTTGATGGACGGCTTGTCCTTCGGGTTGAGGTTGATGACCGCCTCGGTGATGCGCGTGTCGTAGAAGCACGCGTTGATCGGGTTGTGGCCCTTGAGCTCCGTGAAGAGCTTCTTCGCCTCGAGCGGGTGCGCGCGACCAAGGTACTCCTCACCGAGCTTCTCGAGGAAGCCGATGGTCCTGGTCTTGTCGCCCGGCTTGTCGCCGGAGACGGCGCTGAAGAAGCCGTACGCCTCTTCGGCCTTGCCGTACTCGGCGTAGACCGGGACCAGCTCCTTGCGCGCCTCCTCGGCGATCTGCGGCGCCTTGGGGAGATCGCTGAACTTGGTGCCGAACTCGATCGCCTTCTTGAAGGCGGTGACCGCGTCCTTGTACTGGCCGAGGTTCCAGTAGATGAACCCCTTCTTGTACTGCGCGTAGCCCCACTGCTTGTTCTCCGGGGGCTCGCCGGACTGGATGACGCGATCGTAGGCCTCGAGGGGGATCTTCCAGTCGATCTTCCCGTTGAGCGCGTCCTCGAAGTAGAGGTCGCCGTAGGCGATGTACGCGGCCGAGACGAACTTCGACTTGGGGCGCTTCTTGATCAGGAGGAGGTACGTCGAGAGCGCCTTCTCCTTGCTCTCGCGCTCCTTCTTGATCTGATCCTTGTTGTTCGGATCCGTCGCCTTCTGCTGCTCGTATTCGTAGGCGAGGTAGTACATCACCTCGTCGAGCTTCGGATAATCATCGTGCTTCTCGATGATCATCTGGTAGAGCTCGGTGACGCGCCCCTGGCTCTTGTCGCGCAGGCTCTCGGCCTTCGTGCGGCGCGTCTTCAGATCGGCGACGTTCTTCTTCGCCTTCTCGCCGTTGAGGATCTGCGTCGTCAGATCGAGCGCCTCGTTCTGCTTCAGGCGCTCGAGCTCGTAGTACGACTCGGCGAGGCGGCGCGCGATGGTGACGTGCTTGTCGCTCGTGACCTTCGTCTTCGCGAGCTGCTGCTCGAGCGCGACGATCTCGGTCATGAGGCTCGTCTCGAGCTTCTTCTGGATCTGGGGCGAAGGCCGGTCGATGATGATCTCGACCGGCTTGCCGATCTTCTTGTCGGCCTTCTTCGGTTGACCGACGTCGGTCTCGAGGAAGGTCGGGCCGGCCTTCTTGCCGGTCGATTTCTTCATCGCGCCGCCGGGACACGCCGTCAGCGCCTTCTTGGCGTCGCTCGCGATGCACTCGCCGGCGCCGGCCTTGAGCCAGCCCGCCTGGGTGCTCGACCCGACGGGCGCCTGTGTCGCGACCGCCGGTCCTTTTTCGTCAGCCTTTGCGTCCTTCGCGCCCTTCGCCTGCGCCTGCGCACCGGCAGTCGTGAGAAGGACGAGAGCCCCCGTCGCAATTGATCCGAACCAACGCTTCATGACGAACTCAGCTCCTGCCACCACAGACGTTGACGACGCGCTGGCGATAGAAGCCGAGCTCGTCGCGCCAATACTCGCCATCGAACGGCCAGAGGTAGTGCTCCTCGTCGGCCTTGACGTCGCCGAGGCCCTTCAGCGCCGTCTGCTGCTGCTTGATCGCGGCAGCCTTCGCCTCGCCGACCTTCTCGAGCTGGCCACGCTCGCCGGCGAGAATGTCGATCAGCATGGTCTGGACGTTCCCCAGGTGCTCGTCCAAATCGTCGACGGCGCGGAGGAAACGACCACGGGCGAGAGCGCCCGCCTTCGAAATTGCGTCGCCGTACGCGTTTTCCAGTGTCGATGCGAGCTCACCTGCGAGCGGTGAGCCCTTGATCGGCTGCTTCGCGGACTTGAGGCGATCCTGCTCGGCCTTGATCACCTTGAGGTACTCGAGGTTCTTCAGGATCTCGCGATCGTCGAACGCGCCCTCGACGACCGGCTTCAGCAGCTTGCCGTTCGCTCCCTGGAGCTCCGCCGCCTTGCCGTCGCGCACGTCGTTGAGGAAGCCGAGGCACTTCTTCGCCTCTTCGGGCGAGAGGTCGGCGATGTTGCCTTCGTCGTCGGGCTTCGGGCCCGGGCAGCGGTTGTCGAGGATCTTCCCGAGACCGCCGCGGATCGGCTCGTACTTCTTGACGAACTGCGCGACGATGATCTTCGCGTTCTCGTACTGGCAGTTCGTGAAGTAGATGATCGCCTTGAGGAACTGCGCTTCCGGATAGAAGCTGTTCGGGAAGTAGGGCGACTCGATCGTGTGGATGTTGCCGAGGGCGTGCGGGTAGTCCGACGCCATGAAGTACGCCCACGACTCCTCGAAGAGCGCGTCGAGCCAGTACTCGCTCGCCACGTCGACCTTGTTCCAGGCGACGACGGCGGCGGTGAGGCGCTCGGGATCGGGGACGAACTCGCCCTCGGTCGGCTGCTTGATCGCCGCGGAGTAGTACGCGCGGGCGATCGAGAGGTGCGCGAGGTCCTTGAAGCGCTGCGACTCTTCCTTCGACTCGAGCGCGTTCGGGTTCTTCTCGAGGTAGTTGAGGATGTTCTCGAACGCCTTGACCGCCGGCGCGATCTTGCGCTGACGCACCGACGTGATGCCCGAGAAGAACTGGGCGCGGACGTAGTACTTGCTGCCCTGCGCGACGTTGCCGAACAGCGCCTGCGCCTTCTCGAACTCGCCCTTGCGGTACTTGTAGCGACCGTAGAGGTAGTTCAGCTGCGCGAGCAGCTCGGGCGAGCCCTTGGCGGTCGCAGAGACCTGCTCCTCGGTGTACTTGCCGAGGTGGCCGATGATGTCGGCCGGCTCGGGCAGCTGCGTCGCGAGGCGCGCCAGCCAGCCGAGGGTCTTCTCGAAGTCGAGGTGCTTGGGCGATTTCGCGATCTCGTAGAAGTACGTGTACGAGGCCTGGTAGAACTCGAGGTGATAGAGCGCGACGGCCAGCCAGTACTTCGCGTGCTGGGTGTTGCCCGCGTCGTCGGTGTTGTTGCGCAGGACGTTGTGGAACTCGACGGCTGCGTCGGCCCAGCGCTCCTGGTCGAGGAACTTCTTCGCCTTCTGGAACTGCGGCGACGGCGCGCCCGCCTTCACCTCGGGCTCGTCGCCGCCGAGGTCCTCGACGTCTTCGCCGCCCTTGGCCGGGGTCGCAGGCTTCGCACCGGCCTTGCCCTTGTCCTTCGCAGGAGCTTCGGCCGGGGCCTTGTCCTTCGGCTTCTTACCCTTCGGCTGCGCGAACGCGGACGTCGCGAGCAGACCGAGCGCCGACGTGAACAGCATGAAACGACCCCATCGCGACCGCATGGTGAGCCCCTCGTGTTGGTCGCGCGCACGATGTCGAGTGCGCGGAGAAAGGTGCCGGCTTTGGTGCTTCGACGTCACGCGAATGTGACGCTCGGCGTGGCTAACAGCCTGAAAACCTTGGGTTCTAAGCCTAGGGCGTGCGATGTTAGGGGTCCGCGTTCCGCTGTGTCAACGGCAACCTTGCTGTGTGGGCGCTGCGCGGTTGGCGCTCGCGGCGAGGGAAAATGGGTTCGTCGAGGGACGCGGACCCCCGACGACGCTCCGACACCTGTCCCAGCACACCCTTGGTTTGGTGATTCGCGTCCGCTTCCGCTCCCGTTGCCGTCTCTTGTCATCATCTCCCGCGCACGGCACCGCATTCCGCGTGACGGACGACGGACGGAGCGCCCAAGGAGCTGCAGGAGGCGGACAATCGTTCCTGTTGACGCGTACAATGCGCGGCGGGTACCGTGCGCGACGGCGCCATCGTCCTCGCGCCTCGTCTCGCGTTTCGTGCGCGGGCACCCGCGCAAACTGCTCGTGCGCGCCCTCGCAGGGCCGTCGTCCTCCTGGAATCGGAGCCGCGAATGAATCGTCTCGTCGGAGCGTGTTGCCTCGCAGTGTTCGGAGTGTTCGGAGCGCTCGGAACGGGCTGCGCCGTCAGCGGCGTCGGCGATCCGTGCATCCCCGAGCGGGAGTTCAACAAGGACTTCGGGCAGCTGACGCTCGACGAGCTCGTCATCGACGTGAACTCGGTGCAGTGCGAGACGCGCGTCTGCCTGGCTCACTACTTCCGCGGGCGCGTCAGCTGCCCGTTCGGCAACGGCGGCAAGGGCGGCCAGCAGACCCCCGACGCCAAGTGCCTGGCGGTCGAGGGCCATCGCGGCCTCTACACGCTCGAGGGCACGCGCGAAGGCACCCTCTGCTGCCCGGTCCTCGGCGACGTCGCGCAGAAGCCGACCAACCTGCCGGTCGACGCGCAGTGCTCCGACCGCCAGCCGAAGGACGCGGTCTACTGCTCCTGCCGCTGCGACGTCCCGAACGATCCGGACATCGACCGCTCGAAGGTCACGCTCTGCGAGTGCCCCGAGGGCTACGCCTGCAAGCCGCTCTGCAACCAGACCACCGGCAACTGCTCGCTCGTCCCCAAGGGCAAGTGGGGCAGCTACTGCGTGCGTGACGACAAGAAGGGCGTCGGCTTCAACCCGGCCCAGGCCGAGGCGGCCTGCGGCACCGATCGCCCCAGGCCCTGATCGACGATCTCGCACACGCCACGGGCGGCGCCGCGGAGGACGCGGTCGCCGCCCGTTTGCTCTCCGACGGCTGGATCGTGCTCGGCCGCCGCGTCCGCGTCGGCAAGCTGGAGGTCGACGTCCTCGCCCGCCTCGGCGACGTGGTCGCGTGCGTGGAGGTGCGCGGCCGACGCATCGACGCGCTGGTCAGCGCCGCCGACAGCATCGACTGGAAGAAGCGCCGCGCGCTGGCCAGGGCGGCGCGCACGCTGTGGAGCCGGCGGTTCTCGCGCGACGAGACCGTGCGGGTGGTGCGCATCGATCTGGCGACGGTGACGTGGGGACCGGAGGGGGCGGAGATCGAGATCGTCGAGGGCGCAATCGATCCTTCGGCTTGATCGTAGGCGCTCGGACGGGGTCGAAGGTCGCCCGCGAACGCGGAAGCGAACGCGGACGCGAACGCGAACGCGAACGCGGAAGCGAACGCGAACGCGGACGCGGACGCGAACGCGAACGCGGAAGCGGAAGCGGAAGCGAAGGCGGACGCGGAAGCGGACGCGGAAGCGAACGCGAAGGGGTCCGTCTCTTCGACCTTCGACCTTCGACCTTCGACCCTCGACCAGCCACAAGCCTTGCGACTCACGACTGACGACTGACGACTGACGACTGACGACTGACGACTGACGACTGACGACTGACGACCGACGACCGACGACTGCCGACTGACGACTGACGACTGACGACTGACGACTATCTGCGGCGCCGGGAGACGGCCGTCCGCGTTCGCTTCTTCGCGGTGGCCGCCGACCCTCCGTAGGCCGCCGAGCCGACGCCGCCGGCGTACGCGCCGCTGCCCTTGGCCGGCGGCGCCTCGACGCCCGCGCGCTTCTCGAGCGCGCGCAGCTCGTCGCGCAGCGCGGCGGCGCGCTCGAAATCGAGGGCCTCGGCGGCCTCGAGCATCTGCTCGCGGAGCAGCTCGAGCCGATCGTGCACGTTGGCCGGATCGGCCGCCTCGCCCGGCTTGAGGCGCGGCACCGCGACGTAGTCGCGCTCAGGGCTGCCGGGGGCCATCTCGAGGATCGGCTTGACGATCGTCTGGGGGACGATGCCGCGCTCGGCGTTGTAGACCTGCTGCAGGGTGCGGCGGCGGGCGGTCTCGTCGAGCGCGTGCTTCATCGCAGCGGTGACCTTGTCGGCGTACATGATGACCTCGCCGCCCGCGTTGCGCGCCGCGCGGCCGATGGTCTGGATCAGCGACCGCGGCGAGCGGAGGAAGCCCTCCTTGTCGGCGTCGAGGATGGCGACCAACGAGACCTCCGGGAGGTCGAGGCCCTCGCGCAGCAGGTTGATGCCGACGAGCACGTCGAACTCGCCGCGACGCAGGTCGCGGAGCAGATCGATGCGCTCGAGCGTGTCGACGTCGGAGTGCAGGTAGCGCACGCGGACGCCGAGCTCGCGGTAGTACTCGGTCAGGTCCTCGGCCATGCGCTTGGTGAGCGTGGTGACCAGCACGCGCTCGGAGCGGGCCGCGCGCGCGCGGATCTCGGCGAGCAGATCGTCGACCTGCCCGGACACCGGGCGCACGTGCACCACGGGATCGAGCAGGCCGGTCGGGCGGATCACCTGCTCGACCACGACGCCCTCGGTCCTCTCGAGCTCGTAGTCGCCTGGGGTCGCCGAGACGAAGATCGTCCGGCGCATGTACTTCTGGAACTCCTCCCACTTGAGCGGGCGGTTGTCGAGCGCGCTCGGGAGGCGGAACCCGTAGTCGACGAGCACCTGCTTGCGGTTGTGATCGCCGACGTACATCGCGCCGATCTGCGGGACCGTCTGGTGCGACTCGTCGAGGACCAGGAGGAAGTCCGGCGGGAAGTAGTCGATGAGCGTGGGCGGCGGCTCGCCGGCGGCGCGGCTGGAGAAGTGCCGCGAGTAGTTCTCGATGCCGGTGCAGAAGCCGACCTGCTCGAGCATCTCGAGGTCGTACATGGTCCGCTGCTCGAGGCGCTGGCGCTCGAGCAGCTTGCCGGCGAGCTCGAGCTCGATGAGCCGGTCCTTCAGCTCGGTGCGGATCGACTGCAGCGCCTTGGCGCGCTGGTCTTCGGCCGCCACGTAGTGCGAGCCGGGGTAGATGGAGTACGCGTCGAGCGCGCGGCGCACCACGCCGCGCATGGGGTCGACCTCCTTGATCGCCTCGACCTCGTCGCCGAAGAACTCGACGCGGATGGCGGTGTCCTGCTCGTTGGCGGGGAACACCTCGACCACGTCGCCGCGCACGCGGAAGGTGCCGCGGTGGAAGTCGACGTCGTTGCGCGAGTACTGGATCTCGACGAGCTGCCGCAGGAACTCGTCGCGGCGCTGCTCCTCGCCGCGCTTGACGTCGATGCGCATGCCGAAATACGTCTCGGCGGCGCCGATGCCGTAGATGCAGCTCACGGACGCGACGATGATCACGTCGCGCCGCGAGAGCAGCGATCGCGTGGCCGAGTGGCGCATGCGATCGATCGCGTCGTTGATGATCGAATCCTTCTCGATGTACGTGTCGCTCGAGGGGACGTAGGCCTCGGGCTGGTAATAGTCGAAGTAGCTGACGAAGTACTCGACGGCGTTCTCGGGAAACAGCTCGCGCAGCTCGCTGTACAGCTGCGCGGCGAGCGTCTTGTTCGGCGCCATGATCAGCGTCGGCGCGCCCACGTGCTGGATGACGTTGGCGACGGTGAACGTCTTGCCGCTGCCGGTGATGCCGACGAGCACCTGGTGCTGGTCGCCGCGATCGATGCCGCGGGTCAGCTCGGCGATCGCCTTCGGCTGGTCGCCGGTCGGCGTGAAGCTGCTGCGTAGCTGGAACACGCTCACCCTGGGGTGTATGACCGGGAATCGCGCGGAGCGCGAGGGTCCTTTCATCGCGGCGCAGGCGTCGCCGAACGCGCGGCCGCGGCCGATTGTGGACGCCCCGTTCGACGCCTCTTATCACCGGGGTCGATGGCGCAAACCCCTGACCGTGATGCGACCGGTTCCGCACGAGGAAAGCGGCGCGGCACCGTCGTGATCGCGCACGCGATCGACGCGGCCGTCCGCACCGAAGCGCTCTGCGTGAGCGGGTGGTGGGGCCCGCCCGCTTCGCGCGCGAACGGCGCGAACGGCGGGAACGCGTTCGGCGAGGTGCCGCGGCACCTCGGCCACGACCTGCGCGACTCGACCGCGGCGCTCGCCGCGTGCGCGGAGCTCGTGAGCGGCGGCGGGCGCGCCGCGGCCGTGCTGTGCCTGCCGTCGCTGGTCGACGCGCGCCGCCGGCTCGTCGAGCTGGTGGAGCGCCGAGTCCCGGTGGTGATCCACGCCGTGATTTCCCTGCGCGGCGAGCACCCGAGCGTCGCGTCACACGCCGATCTGCACGCGATCGGCGACATCGGCGTCGCCATCCTCGTCGCGCGAGACGCGCAGGACGCCGCCGATCTGACGGTCGTCGCGCACCGCGCGGCCGAGGACGCCGAGACGCCCGTGGTCATCGTGCACGACGGCTGGCCGTCGGCGTTCGCGCGCGATCGCGTCGTCCTCCCCGACGTGCCGCTCGTCCGCGCCGCGCTCGAGCCGGCGCCGGCGCGGCACGCCAGCAGCGAGCGGGTGGTCGCACCGCATCGACGCGCGGCCGCGCGGGTGCCGTTCGCGCTCTCCTCGGCGATGCGCGCCTTCGAGCGGCAGTCGGGGCGTCGGCTGCACGTCGTCGAGCCCGTGCGCACCGACGGCGCCGAGGTGGTGATGATCGCCGCCGGCGCGATCGCCGAGTCCGCGCGCGCGACGGTCGAGCACCAGCGGACCTCCGGCGCCGAGCCGCACCTCGGCCTCGTGCAGGTCCTCGTCCTCCGCCCCTTCCCCGGCGCCGAGATCGTGAAGGCCGTCGGCCGCGCGCGCGGCGTCGCGGTCATCGAGCGCGCCGACGCGCCGCTCTCTCAGTCCAACCCGCTCGCCACCGAGGTGAAGGCGGCCTTCGCCGACGCGCTGACGTGGGCGCCCGGCTACCCGGGCATCGGCCGCATCCCCACTGTCTTCTCGGCGTGCATCGACCCGGCGGCGCGCGAGGCGTCGCCCGGCGATCTGCTCGCGGTGGTCGAGAACGCGCTGCAGGGCGAGCAGGGCCGCCGCGCGTTCCGCGTGGCGCGCGGCGCCGAGCACGGCGTCGACGTGGTCGCCCCCGCGAGCGAGCGTCGCGTCCTGCCCGACTCGCTCACCCTGCGGTGGGCCGGCGATCCGACGTTCGCGATCGAGCTGCTCGTCGACCTGTACGGCGGGCAGGTCCGCGCGACCCCGCTGGTCACGGGCGATGGCGACGAGCTGTTCGACATCACGCTCGCCGACACGGCCATTCGCGCGCACCACGGCGCCTCGGAGCTCGACGTCGTCGTCCTCGACGGCGCCTCGTTCCGCGACGAGGGGCGCGTGCTCGAGGCGATCGGCGCGCTCGGCGACGGCGGCGTCGCCGTGGTCACCGGCGCGCTGGCGCCGAACGTCCGCAGCGCGTTGCGCGAGAAGAACGCGCGGGTGCTCACCGTCGAGCCGGGCGGCGACGGCCGCGCGAGGACGGCGGCGCTGTGCGGCGCGATCCTGCGGGCTTCGCCGCCGGCGGAGCTCGATCGCGGGCAGATCCTCGCCGACGTCGAGCGCGCCTTGCGCGCAGCCGCACGGGAAGGCCTCGGCGCCAAGGAGGGCGCAGGCGCTCGGGAAGGCCTCGACGCACGGGAAGGCGACGTGCGCGCGCTGCTCGAGGCGCTCGCCCGCGGCCTCGACAGCCCCGAGTCCTCCGTCGCGTGAGCGCGGTGAGCGCGCTGTCGGCCGTCGGTCTCCGCGCCGCGTACGGCGCGCGAGAGGTCCTGCACGGCGTCGATCTCGACGTGCGCGCGGGCGAGGTCCTCGCCATCGTCGGGCCGAACGGCGCCGGGAAGACCACGCTCCTGCGCGCGCTCTCCGGCGTGGTGCCCCCGACCGCGGGCGAGGTCTTGCTCGACGAGCGACCGCTGTCCGCGCTCTCGCGCCAGGAGATCGCGCGCGTGATCGCCGTCGTGCCGCAGGACGTGCCGCGCGCGCCCGGGTTCACCGTGCGCGAGGTGGTCGCGATGGGCCGCGCACCGCACCAGGACGCCTGGCTCCGCGAGCGTCGCGGCGACGTGGTCGCCGTCGATGCGGCCCTCGAGCGCTGCGGCCTCGGCGCGCTCGCCGCGCGACCGTTCGACGATCTGTCCGGCGGAGAGCGCAAGCGCGTGCTGGTGGCGCAGGCGCTCTCGCAGAGCGCGCGCGTCCTCCTGCTCGACGAGCCCTCCGCGTTCCTCGACCTGCGGCACGCGGTGACCGTCTTCGAGCTCGCCCGCGAGGAGGCGTCCCGATCGGTCGCCGTCGCGGCCATCGTCCACGATCTGTCGCTCGCCGCGCGGTTCGCCGATCGCGTCGCCCTGCTGGTCGACGGGGCCGTCCTCTCGGTCGGGCCCCCGGCCGAGGTCCTCGAGGAGGCGAAGCTCGGGGCGGCCTTCGGCGTGCGCATCCGCCGCTTGTCCGACCAGGGGACGTTCGCATTCGCGCCCGACCCCGCGTCGCGGTAGACTCGCCGCGCGCATGCGGCCGAACCGCGTCTTCTTCCCGCAACCCCTGCTCGACGCGTGGATCGCCGACGAGCGCGTCGAGCTGCACGGCGACGAGCTGCAGCTGCGCGACGAGGGTCGCCGCTACACCATCGCCGAGGCGGTGCACGTGCTGCGCGACGCGGCCGGCGGGGGCGATCGCATGAAGCTGCTGGGCAAGGTGAAGACGCGCGATCAGCTGCAGGAGCTCGGCGCCGAGGTCTTCGAGGCCTCGATGATCATCGGCGACGACGCCTACGACGTCGTGCCCGGGTTCGTCGGCGAGCCGATCGGCGCCGCGGCGGTGCAGAGCCCCACCGCCAACAACAGCGAAGAAGACCTGCTCGCGCAGTTCCTCATCAAGAGCCTGTAGCGACGTCGACGCCGCGCACCGAGAGGCGCGTGCCGAGCACGACCCAGCTGTCGCCGAGCGGCGCGAGCGGCGCGATCTCGGCGCCGGTGAGCGTGTCGGCGAGCACCAGCGACAGCCGCGAGAAGCGCACGAGGACCTCGAGCAGGGCGCGCCCCGAGGCGGTGTCGAGATCGGGCAGGACGTCGCGCCCCTCGAAGATCGCGAGCGCCGAGGCTGCGGACGACGCGTCGGTCGGGATCGCCGTGACGAGCGGCCGGGTGAGGCGGCGACCGATCGCGTCGTCGAGCGCGATGCGCAGGCGATCGGGCGTGCCCCGCTCGAGCGACAGGCGCAGTCGCGGCGCGCCCGGCACGTGCCGGCTGACGGTGACGCCGAGCGACCGCGCGCTCGGCGAAAGGCGGCGAACCTCGCGCGCGATGGCGCGAAACCCCTCGCGGACCTCGCCCGGCGCGCGCAGCTCGAGGGCCGAGAATCGCGGCTCGTCGATCGCGGAGACGTCGGGGCTGGCGACGCGCAGATCGATCGGGTAGCCGAGCACGCGCGCGTGCGCGGCGGCGCGGGCGGCGTTCTCCGCGAGGCGCCATGCGGCAGCGTGGATGCCGAACGCCTCGAGGACGCGACGCGACGACGGATCGCTGAGCGTGCGCGAGGGCCCGAAGGTGATGGCGCGCGCGCGCGCCTCGGCGCCGTCGGGGATCTGCACCTCGCGCGCGGCGAGGCGCGCCGACAGCTTCCGCGCGCGGGCGCTGCGCATCGCCGCCGCCGCCTCCGGCGGCTCGCCGAGATCGACCGGGAGCCGATCGCGGAGGTGCAGCGACATGCGACCGTCGGGCTCCTCCCGCACGATCGCCGCGCTCTTGCTCGACGCCGCGCCGGCGAGCCCCTCGAGCGCGCGGCGCGCGCGCGCGGAGGCCGCGGTCTCGAGATCGACGCTGCCGTCGACGCCGGCGAGGACCTCCGAGCGGACGACGTGCGCGAGCGTGTCCTCGGGCGCGATCATCAGCGGCGTCGCGCCGGCCGACACGCGGACCTGCGCGCCGAGCCGCGCGCCGGTGGCGACGAGCGCCGGCGCGAGCGAGGGATCGAGCAGCTCGACCGCGAGCTCCACCGCGACGCGCGCAGACGCCGCCGGTGGACGGGCCATGGCGCGCGGTCCGCGCTCGTCAGCACCGCGCGCGCCGCGCGCGAGCCGCGTCACGTGCCCTCCCGCGCGGCCGCCGCGCGCTCGATCTCGACACGGTGCCGCCCTGACATCGG
>JACPFM010000185.1 GCA_016182965.1 Deltaproteobacteria bacterium
AGCAGCGAGAATGCTGGCGCTGCTGAATTAAGGCGCCGGATGAGACCAATGGTCAGGGTTGAAACCCGGGGCACCGACAACAGGGCGAAGCCCTTCGGGCTGGCGAGAGGTTCGTGCCGAGCAGACGTAGGCCGGCAGCTGCTGCCGTCGACGCTTGTTTCCACTACTCGGCCGGTGCTCGCCATCGCTGCGGCCACACGCCGAAGCCAGACCTGCGAGTCGGTGAAGTCCGAAGGACTTGAGGTGCAGTCGGTGTCCCGGACTTCAGTCCGGGGGATTCTCCTGCAGCTGTTCACTTCAGCCGATCATTTCGCCACGAAGACGCGCGTCTGCCGCGCCGGGATCGAGGCGGTCGGTCCGGTCGCCGCGGTGCCGGTGACGAGCTCGTCGAGCGCGCCGCTCGGCAGGCCGGTCGCCGTCTGCGGGGAGTCGCCGCGGTTGATCGCGACGTAGACCGTGTCGCCGGCGGTGCTCATCGAGTACACCCACAGATCGGTGTTCGCGACCTTGGTGGAGCGCGTGCCCCGACGCATCGCCGGGTGCTTGCCGCGGATTTCGAGGAGCTTCTTCACGCGGTCGCGCAACCACGTCTGGTTGGCGCTGAGCCCCGTCCACTGCATGAAGCGGCGGTTGTCGGGGTCGCCGGCGCCGGGGAGGCCGATCTCGTCGCCGTAGTAGACGAGCGGCGCGCCTTTGTTGGTGAGGATCACCGCGAACGCGTTGGCCACGCGCTCGAAGGCCGACGCCGACGAGGGCAGGCCCGGCTTGTTGAACCACGCCTTGTCCTTGCCGTCGCTGTAGGGGTTGTCCCAGAGCGGCGTGTCCTCGCCGAGGTGGATGATGCGCCCGAGATCGTGGTTGCCGACCCAGGTGCTCATGATCGCGCTCGAGCCGTAGAAGCCGTCGTTCGAATCCATGAACCCGGACAGCTCGCTCATCGGCTTCTGCCGCATGAGGACCGACTGCACGATGCGCAGCCGCAGCGGGAAGTCGAACTGCCCGTCGAGCTTGGTCGCGGGATCGACGAACGACTTGAGATAGTCGCGGTTTCCGAAGTCGTAGGTCTCGCCGACCATGTAGAACCGCTGCGGCACCGGCATCTTCGAGACGATCTCGCTCTGCACGCGCGAGCGCAGCGTCGTCAGCCAGGAGCCGTCGACGTGCTTGATCGCGTCGAGGCGGAAGCCGTCGGCGCCGGTGTCCTTCACCCACTGGATGGCGTTGTTGACCGAGTAGTCGCGCGCGGACGCGTTGGTGTAGTTCCAGTGCGGCAGGTAGTCGGTGAACCAGCATCGATCGCCGGTGGTCTCCCACGGGCACGAGCCCGACCCGCAGATGCAGCCGGTCGCATGGAACCAGCTCGGGTTGCTCTTGTAGACGGCGGCGTCCTTGTGGACGTGCACCATCGCGTAGTCGAAGAGGATCTTGAGCTTCTTCGCGTGGGCGGCGTCGACCAGCGCCTTGAGCTCGGCGAGCGTGCCGAAGCGCTTCTCGGGCGCGTTGACGTCGAGCGGCCAGTAGCCGTGGTAGCTGGAGTACAGGTTGGTGTCGCCACCGACGCCGAGGCCGGCGAAGGTGTCGGCGTTCTGCACCGGGACGGTGAGCCAGAGCGTGTTGACGCCGAGGTCGGTGAAGTAGCCTTCGTCGATCTTCTTCTTCACGCCGGCCCAGTCGCCGCCCTGGTAGTCGGCCGGCTTCTGCACGCCGGAGATGGGCGGGCCGTTGTTGCTCGGATCGCCGTCGAGGAAGCGATCGACGAACACGAAGTAGATGACCGAGTCGCGCCAGTCGAACACGCCGGGCGGCGGCACGTCGGGCTCGGCGCAGGTGAAATCCGTCGGGCAGGTCGTCGCGGTGCGCAGCGAGTTGAAGCCGCCGACGCCGTCGGGCGCGGTGGACGGGTTCGCAGGATCGGTGATCCACGTCGATCCGTCGACCACGAACTTGTACTGCACCGGCTTGGCCCAGGGCACCGGCACGGTGACCTTCCAGGTCGAGCCGGTCTTGGTCAGCGGATCGCCCTTGGTCCACGAGTCGTCGCGGTAGTCGCCGCGCAGCTCGACGCTCGTCGCCGTCGCGCTCTCGTAAGTGAACTCCGCCGCGCAGCGCTTGAGCGCATCGTCGCACGTCGGCCGCGTGTCGACCGCGGTGTCCTCCGTCGGGGTGCCGCCGCCGTCGCCGTAGTACCCGCCGCCGTCCCAGTCGCCGGCGTCGTACGGCGGCACCGTCGGCGGTTTGCCGTACGGATCGTCGGGCTGATCGCCGGGATCGCCGCAGGCCGTCAGGAGCAACAGGGGAAGCAGGGGCGCGAGGAAGCGGAGGCGCTGCACGGTGGGCGGGAGTGTAGCGCGAGCGGAGGCGTCACGCATCTGTGAGGTACGTTTGGAGGCAAACGGCGGGGGAATTCTGAGGTAGGCACGTGCCGGTCACCCCCTCCGGGCGTCCTGCGGAGTGGCAAGCCGGCTCGGGTCCATGCTGCGCGCGTGGGCCTCTTTTACGCGCGCGAACTATCGAGTCGCGCTCACGTGCGCGCCCCGGGGCCACCGACTCCGAAGACGCGAACGGCAGGGAAGTGCGAACGCAGTCGCTCGAGATCGTCCACGTCGGACGTGTAGACCACGGCGCCCCGTGCCGCCGCCGAGGCCATCACGATCGCATCGATCGCCGAGGCCCCCGGCACGGCGGCGAGGGCCTCGCCGGCGGCCTTCGCGATGCGCTCCGAGAGCGGCTCCACCTCGAGGAGGCTCAGGATCCGCTCGCGAGCATCGGTCCTCGCGCGCCACCATTCGGTGACCACGGCCGCCGGCACGCTGATCCGGACGCCGAGGACCACCGCTCTCGTCACGACCTGGCGGATGCGTTGGCTGCGGCGCTCGAGCGCGATGAGCGCGCCCGTGTCGAAGGTCGCCTCGCTCATGCCGCGCGCGTCCTTCGTTTCCTTCGTTGCCCGGCCAGCTCTCGGTCGATCTCCTCCTCGACCTCCTTGCTCATCGGAGCGGGACCGCCGAGCCAATCGAGCAAATCGGAGAGCTGCTCCTGCGCCTTCGCGCGAGCGATGACCTCGGCGATCACGGCCGAGACGTTGCCGCCGTAGAGCCGCTTCGCACGCTTCCTGATGATCGCCATGTCGTCCCGGTTCACGGAGACGCTGATCTTCTCGGTGACGCCCGCGCGCTTCGCCATTGTACTCCTCACGGTAGCACAGGTTGGAGGGCACGGGCTGGTGACGGCGACACGGGGCCCTTGGAGACCTCGCTCCGGCCCTCACGCCGTTCGGCGCGCCTTCACGATCGGCTTGAGCACGAGCCTCGGGCGCGGCGCCGGGCGCGCGGGCTTGCCGTGGATGCGCGCGCGGAGCACCGGCGGGAGATCGAGCACGTCGACGCCGATCGAGGCGAGCGCCTCGGCGATGACCGCGATCTTGTCGATCGCGGGCAGGCCCGCCTCGCACAGCACGAAGCGCTGCTTGCCGAGCCGCACGAGGCCTCCGCGCGCGACGGCGCCGGAGCGCTCGCGAGCGCGCGGCAGCTCGAGCTTCTCGTAGCGCACGGGCACGCCGGCGCGCGCGGCGAGCGCCTCGATGGTCTTCAGGCGTGTGCGCACGTCGTCCTTCGCCACGGTGCCCGGCCCAGCGGACCGAGACTACCGGATGATCGGCAGGCGCGTGGGCATCCCCTCGCGGGAGATGGAGAGCGTGCCGATCCGCGAGGCGTTCGCCTTGGCGACCTGCGTCACGACGGCGTCGGCGACGTCTTGGAAGGCCTTGGCGATCGCGCTCTGCGGGACGGCCTGGACCACCGGGGTGCCCTGATCGCCCCAGATGCGGACGTTCGGCTCGATGGGGATCTGCCCGAGGAGCGGCGCCTCGGCCATCTCGGCGACCTTCTGCCCGCCGCCCACGCCGAACAGCGGGTGCTTCTTCTCGCAGCCGTCGCAGATGAAGTAGCTCTCGTTCTCGACGACGCCGAGGATCGGGATGTTCAGCTTCTGGCACATCGACACCGCCTTGTAGACGTCGATGAGCGCGACCTCCTGCGGGGTGGTGACGATGATCGCGCCGGTGGCCCGCGCCTTCTGCGAGAGGGTGAGCGCGACGTCGCCGGTGCCCGGCGGCAGGTCGATGATCAGGTAGTCGAGCTTGCCCCAGTTCACGTCGTTGAGGAACTGCTGCAGCGCGCCGTGGAGCATCGGACCGCGCCACACGATGGCGGCGCGCGGGTCTTCGAGGAGGAAGCCGATGGACATCAGCTTGATGCCGAAGCGCTCGAGCGGCTCGATGAGCTTGCCGTCGTGCGAGACCGGGCGGCCGCCGACGCCGAACATCGTGGGGACGCTCGGGCCGTAGATGTCGGCGTCGAGCAGGCCGACGCGGAAGCCGCTGCGGGCGAGCGACATGGTCACGTTGGAGGCGACGGTGGACTTGCCGACGCCGCCCTTGCCCGCCATCACGAGGATGAGGTTCTTGACGCCGGGCAGCGGGTCCTCGCTCGTGATCTCGCGCGAGCCGCTCTGCTGGACGAACTTGACCTCGAGCTTGCTCACCCCGGGAAACGCCTGGTGGATGGCGTCGCGCGCCGCGACCTCGATCGCGCCGCGGGTGTCGTCGCCGGCGCCGGTCTCGATGGTCAGCCGGACGGACACGCCGGTCCCAGGATGGAGGACGACGCGGACGCGCCCGGCCGCGACCAGCTGCGGGTTGCCGGCCGCGGACGGATCGCGCAGCTCGGCGAGCGCGGCCAGGATGGAGTCTGCGGTGGGCTCGGGGGTCGGCATGGGGTCCTGCTAGGGCCCGAGGCCAGCCGAGTCAATTGTCAGTTCCACGGTTCCAAACGGCGGCCGCGTTCGACCGGAAACGCTCGTCGCGGGGGCATCTCGCGTAAGCTTCTCCGAGCGTGGGTGCGTTCGACCGCCTCTTCAACCAATACAGGGCGAGCCTCAAGCCGCTCTCGGTCGAGGAGCCGATCGACGTCGTCTGGCACCGGCTCGCGGGCTACGCCATCGCGCGGGCCTCGGAGCCGACGCCCATCTCCGCCGACGCGCTGACCATCGTGGCGATCGCCGTCGGGGTCGTCGCCGGGCTGTGCATCGCCGCGCCGTTCGCGCACCACATGCTCGCGGCCGCGGTGCTGCTCGAGTTCTCCGCGGCGTTCGACTGCGCCGACGGCCAGCTCGCGCGCATGCGCCGGCGATCGTCGGCGTTCGGGCGCATGCTCGACGGCGTCTCCGACTCGCTCGTGATGGCGGCGACCTTCCTCGGCACGCTCGTGCACTTCGCGATGACCGGGAAGCCGTGGTGGGCGATGGTCCTCGCGGTGATCGCGGCGCCGACCTGCTCGTTCCACTTCGGCTGGTACGATCACTACAAGAACGTCTACCTCCGGATGACCGAGCCGACCTTCCGCGAGGGGGAGGACGCCGACGTCGCGCGCGCCCGTCGCGCCGCCGCGCACGCGCGCGCCGGGCTGCTGATGCGCTTCGTGTGGTGGGTGTACATCGTCTACGTCGACGGACAGGCCTGGCTCCTGCGCTGGAGCGATCCGCAGACCGCGGTGCGCCTCGAGGCGCTCGGCGGCCACGATCCGCAGCGGGCGGCGATCTGGGCCCGTCACGCGCTCGGGCCGATGCGCGTGTGGCGATCGCTCTACGGCCTCGGCACCCACATCTTCGTGTTCTCCATCGCCTGCGCGTTCGATCGCATCGATCTCTACCTGCTGTTCCGGGTCGGGTTCCTCAACCTGTTCGCGGTGCTCGTGCTGTTGCCGTGGCAGCGGCGCGCGTCGCGCGCGGCGTTCGCGGAGGCCTCGTCGTGATCCGCGCGGTGGTGCTCGCGGCCGGCGTGGGCGCGCGCCTGCGCCCGTGGACCGACGACCGCCCGAAGGCGCTGGTCGAGGTGGCCGGCGAGCCGCTGCTCCTGCGCATGGGAAGGCAGCTCGCCGCCGTGGGTGTCGACGAGCTGATCGTGGCGACCGGGCACGCCGAGGAGGCGGTCGTTCGTGCCCTCTCGTCGCTGCACGGTCTACGCTGGCAGGTGCGGCGCAACGAGCGCTTCGACACGACCCAGAACGTGGTCTCGCTCCACGCCTGCGCCGACGCGCTGCTCGACGAGCCCTGCGAGACCTGGAAGCTCGACGGCGATTTGTGGCTGGAGGACGCGGTGCTCGCGCGCATCGGCGCCCTGCCCCTGGCCTCGCAGGAGCTGCTCTGCGCCGTCGACGTCCGAGGCGCCGCGCGCGGCCGGGTCCTCGGCGCCGAGGAGATGAAGGTCGTGCTCGATCGCGAGCGCATCGTCGCCTTCGGCAAGCAGCTCGATCCGCGCCGGGCGCACGGCGAGTCGATGGGCATCGAGCGCCTCGGCACGGGCGCGGTGTCCACGGTCATTCACGAGGTGGGCCGTGCGGTCACGGCCGGCGAGACGTCGCTCTACTACGAGGACGTCTACGATCGCGTGCTCGAGCGTGTCGCGGCGACCGCGGTTCCATGCGGCGATTTGCGGTGGACCGAGATCGACACGCCCGACGATCTCGCGCGGGCGGAAGAGCTCGCACGGAGCGTCCATGCGTAGATCGCTTCGCGACGCGGCCGGGCACCGCCATTGCAGTAGGGCGACCGTGCCTCTTGCACGAGCCTGTCGCACGGATCGACGGTGTGGCTCTGCGGCACACCGGAAATCCGGCCATTTCGTTCGATGTTCCGTTGCCGCACCCACGTCCGACGTGGTAACCCCCGACCGCTTGGAGGAGCCGACGCGCCGTGCGCTTCGGCAGGAGCCGACGCGGTGAAGCGTCGCGAGGTTGAGCATGACTGATCGGATCCAGAGCTCGCGCGCGGTACGCCGCGCGATCATCCTCGCCGCCGGCCGCGGCTCCCGCCTGGTGATGGGCGAGGAGATCCCCAAGCCGCTCAAGCCCGTCGCGGGCGTCCCGCTGCTGGTCCGCATCCTGCGCACCCTGCAGGGCGAAGGAATCACCCAGGCGGTGGTCGTCGTCGGCTACCGCGGCGAACAGCTGAAGCGGGCGCTCCTCGCGGAGCCGTCGCTCGCGCTCGAGCTGAACTTCGTCGAGAACCCCGGGTGGGACCGCGGCGCCAACGGCATGTCCTTGCTCTGCGCGCGCGAGTGGCTCGACGAGGACTGCATCCTCTCGATGGCCGACCACCTCTACGCCCCCGAGATCGTGCGCCGCCTGCAGGAGGCCGAGCTCTCGGGCGGCTGCGCGCTCGCCGTCGATCGCGACATCCCGGGCTGCTTCGACATCGACGACGCGACCAAGGTCAAGCTCGACGGCAACCGCATCACCGGCATCGCCAAGGAGCTCGAGGTCTACGACGCCATCGATACCGGCGTCTTCCGCGTCAACGCGCTGCTCGGCGACGCGCTGCAGGTGGTCTACGACACTCGCGGCGACGCGTCGCTCTCCGACGGCGTGCGTGCGCTCTCGGCCACCGGTCGCTTCGTCGTCGTCGACGCGGGCGACGCCCGCTGGATCGACGTCGACACGCCCGAGGCGCACGCGCGCGCCGAGGCGATGATCCGCGTCTGGGGCGACGCGCTCGGCGACGATCCCCCGGCGATCACCACGATCGATCCCGAGGCCATCGAGCAGTTCGCGCCGACCTGGGTGCGCGCCGCCAGACCGTATGACGAGGAGCACCTCCTGCTCGCGGCCGAGCGAGGGGCGGCCGAGCGGGGCGTCGCGCGCCTGATGGCCAACGAGTCGCCCTACGCGCCGAGCGCGCGCGTCGTCGAGGCGATCGTCGCCGCCGCCACGCGCGCCAACGAGTACCCGGTGGTCACCCGTCCGCTGAAGGAGAAGCTCGCCGCGCGCGACGGCGTCGATCCGGACGGCGTCGTCATCGGCGGCGGCGCGACCGAGCTGGTCGACATCGCCATCCGCACCTTCGTCGCGCCCGGCGAGGAGGTGCTGATCAGCGTCCCCACCTTCTCGATGTACGAGGCCCGCGCGCGGGTGGTCGGCGGGGTGCCGGTGCTCGTTCCGCTGCACGACGGCGGCCTCGACGTGCCGGCGATCCTCCGCGCGGTGACCGAGCGCACCAAGCTCGTGTTCCTCTGCACGCCCAACAACCCGACCGGGCACGTGCTCGAAGACGCCGCCGTACGCCGCGTGCTGCGCCTCGGCATGCCGACGGTCATCGACGAAGCCTACGTCGACCTCGCCGGCTCGCGGTCGCACGCGCGCGCCATCGCGGAGTTCCCCAACGCGATCGTCCTGCGCACCTTCTCCAAGGCGTACGGCCTCGCCGGCATGCGCCTCGGCTGGGCGCTCACCCACCCGGCCGTCGCGCGCCTCCTGTCCCGCGCGAAGCTGCCGTGGGCGGTCAACGCGGTGTCGCTCGCCGCGGCCGAGGCGGTGCTCGACGACGAGCAGGAGCACGCCGCGCGCGTCGCCGCGCTGCGCGCCGGCCGCGCCTGGCTGGAGCGCGAGCTCGCAGCGATCCCCGGCATCGAGGTGGTGCGCGGCGAGGCGAACTTCGTGCTGTGCGACGCGCGCGCCTCCGGCGTCACGAGCGACGCGCTCGTCGAGCTCATGCTCGAAGGCGGCGTGATGATCCGCTCGCTCGTCGCCCACCACATGGACCGCCGCTACGTCCGCGTCTCGGTCGGCACCGAGGAGCAGAACGTCGCCTGCGTCGAGGCGATGCGCGCCGCGATCGGGCGTCGGTCCGCGCGCCTGCGCACGGCCGACGCCGAGTGACCGGCGAGGCCGGAGACGGGAGGCGCGCTTTGGAGCGGGGGATCGACGAACTCGCGCGGGAGCTCCTCGAGCCGCTGCTGCGCGCGCGCCCGCAGCCCTCGCAGTGGCGCCTCGTCGCGTGGGACGCCGAGCAGGGCGTGCAGGTCACGCTCGGGCGCGGCGACGTGATGCTCCTCGTCGAGCTCGAGCGGCGCGACGAGGCGCGCGACTGTTACGCCCGCACCGCGCGGTTCAACGTCTGCGCGCGCCGCACGTTCCGCGCCGATCTCCCGCTCGGCGACGCCGAGCGACGCGCAGTCGACGCGTTCGTCGCGATGATCCGAGCGCGCGAGGTGCGGCTGCCTTTGCTCCCCGAGCGCCCGACCACCAGCCGCGGCGCCGCGGTGCGCGAGATCGAGGTCGATCGGGTGCTCATCCCGGAGGGCCTCGGGCACTACTACGTCAACCCGTACGTCGGCTGCATGATCGGCTGCGAGTTCTGCTACGTCGACGAGCGCGCCGACCTCTCGCGCGAGCTCGAGGGCCTGCCGCGGCTGCCGTGGGGGCGCTGGGTCGACGTGAAGGTCAACGCCGCCGAGGTGCTGCGGCGCGAGGTTCGCGAGCACCCGCCGGGCATCGTGCGCATGAGCCCGATCGTGACCGATCCGTACCAGCCGCTCGAGCGCCGCTATCGCGTGACGCGGCAGTGCCTCGAGGTGCTCGTCGACGCGGGGTTCACGCCGATGGTCCTCACGCGCGCGGCGCGCATCCGCGACGACTTCTCCATTCTCTCCCGCGCCCCGGGCGCGATCGTCGGCTTCTCGATCCCGACCGACGACGACCGCATGCGCCAGCACTTCGAGCCGGGCGCCGATCCGGTCGAGGCGCGGCTCGAGGCGCTCGAGGAGGCGCACCGCCACGGGCTCCGCACCTGCGCGGTCATCCAGCCGATGCTGCCGATGAACGTCGAGCGGCTCGTCGATCGCGTCGCCCCGTTCGCCTCGGTGGTGCGCGTCGACCGCATGTACCGGATGGATCGTGCGCGGGCGCTCTACGATCGGGCGGGTTGCGCGTGGGCCGCGGAGGACGCGTTCTTCGAGCGCACCGCCGCGGAGCTCCGCAGCGCGTTCGCCGCGCGCGGGGTGCGCGCCGACGAGCTCGACGATCTGGCCGCGGCCATGAAGGCCGGCCCGCCGCGCGGGTGAAGGCGCGCGCGCCGGTCGGGGCCGAAAGACCTGCGCGCGGGCAAGTCGCACTTGTAGAGGTTGCCGCCGGAGCAGGTCCACCACTGCTCGCCGCCGTACGCCGAGCTGCCGCACGACCAGGCGCTCGTCGGCGAGATGCACTGATCGTCCTTGCCGGGCGCCGCGGCGAGGCACCCGCGCGCGCAGGACTCCTTGACCGGCGCCAGGTGCCGGTGTCGCGCGAGGTGCCGGTGTCCTCGATCGCTATGCCGGACCCTTCGCGCGGCAGATGTTCGATCCGTCGGGCCCGGGCAGGCACGACAGCGGCGGGCAGCAGATGTCCGCGTCGCCGCACTTCGCGCCGAAGGGCGTGCAGGTGCCGCCGTCGGGCGGCGGAGGCGGCGGCTTGCCCGCGCACCCGAACTGCACGGTGACCTTGCCGCCCGGATCGGCCTTGAGACCCGTGCACGCGGTGCCGCACAGGAGGATCTTCTTGCCGTCGGAGGACATCTGCCAGCCGTTGGCGCCGGACGCGCACGGCTTGCTCTCGTCCTTCACGACGGGCACGGACCCGCCGCTCGACGGCATGTAGACGACGTTGACCTTGGCCGGGTCGAACACCTCGCCCGGCGGCGGCGACGGCACGGCGACCTCGCACGCGACCGCGCTCGCGATGCTCTTCGCCATGTCGGTGAAGAGCGGGCCGAAGTCGGTCGCGCACAGCGGGAACCACTTCCCGCCGGTCAGCTTGACGAGCTGGATGTACTGCGACCCGTTGTTGACCATCGTCGAGCCGCACTTGGTCTCCGACGGATAGGTCGACGCGCCCATGATCGGGAACGCCGCGTACTTGCGCGCCGACGCGGTGCCGAACATGCCGACGGGCGCCTTGGCGAGCAGCTGCGTGTCGAAGCTCGCCGCGGTGAGGGCGGAGTTGTCGTCGGTGATCGGGACGATCGCCTTGAACGCCTCGGGGCGTACGGCGTCGCTCCACTTGATGCCCGTGGTCGTGCTGCTGTAGGTCGAGAGCAGCATCGACAGCGCGTTGGTCGAGCTGACGGTGCTGTTGCTCGTGCGGTAGATCGGCGGGAGCGAGTTGCGCAGCGGCTTGCTCGTCGCGTCGCAGTCGGTCGTCGGGCCGCCGAGCGGAGGCGGCACGCACACGTTGGTGCAGCTGGTGGTGCTGCAGGTGCCGACGCGGGCGATCATGATCACGTGGTAGTCGAGGCCGGTGGCCTTCAAGTAGTCCGACAGCTTGTTGATGCCGTTCTTCACGCGGACGTTGTCGTCGTACATGCTGCCCGACTGATCGACGACGACGATCACGTCGACCGGCGGCTTGGCGGCCACGACCTCGCTCGTCGCGCAGGTCGTGTCCTCGGGCGTGTCGAAGACGAGCCCGTCGCCGGTGCCGCTGTCGCCGACGGTCGCGTCGTCGCCGCCGGCGTCGTCGCCCCCCGCGTCGAGGTTGAAGGGATCGCTGGTGTCGTCGCTCGACGATCCGTCGTCGGTGCCGGTTCCTCCGGTGTCGTCGTCGAGGGCACCGCCGCTCGTGGTGTCCGCGCCGCCGCAACCCCAGACCATCGCCACCAGCACGCCGACTGCGAGTCGCTTCATCCCGCAAGCGTGCACCGATACGGTCGAGCCCGCCATGTAATCGTTCGAGCGACCTCGGCGCCCGACGTGCGCGTCCCAGCACCTTCCAGTGGGCGTCGATCGCCTCGAGCTCCGCTCCGTCAGTAGTCGGCGTCGTACGAGGGCCCGCCGTCCGGATCCCACGGCGTGCCGGCGTCCGCCCAGCCGCCGCCGCTCGAGGAACACTCGCCGGGGAGGCACGCCCACCGGTAGTCCTCGGCGCAGAAGCAGCTCGAGGCGCAGTAGCCGTCGGGCCCGGAGGACGTGAGGTACGTGCACGCCGTCGAGCTCGGGGGCTTGCACGCGGTGCCGCTCGGCGGCTTCGACGAGGGACAGCCGGGGACGCACCCGGTGTCGGAGATCCACCACGAGCCGCTCTCGCAGGAGCCGTGGATCAGAGACCCGCACCCGTTGTTCCAGGCGCACGACACCCACGGGCTCGCGCACGCCGAGCCGTGCTTGGGGACGGTGGTCGGGCACGAGGGCGGCGGCGGCGGCGGAGGCGGAGGCGGGCACGGGGTGATCGAGGTCTCCCACCGACCGGTGCCCGTGTTGCAGTACGCGAAGTCCCACGAGCCGCACGGCTTCGGGTACTCGCACTTCGCCGGTGCGCTGCAGCTCGTCCCGGTCTTCGGCAGCGTCGACGGACAGGCGCCGGGGCACGGCGTGACCGAGACCTTCCACCTGCCGCCGTAGTCGTAGCAGCTCGCGAAATTCAGCAAGCCGCACGAGTTCGGGTAGCTGCACGACAGCGCGCCAGGGCACCACGTGCCTTCGGCCGGCTGGTAGCTCGGGCAGCTGGGCCACGTGTCCGGCGGCGGCGGCTCGACGTCCCACGGCGGCAGCCCGGTGTCCGGCAGCGGGCCCGTGTCCTCGCACCACATCGTGGTGCACGACCATCGCCCCGACGACTCGCAGTAACACGTGTTGCACCCGTCGGAGCAGCTCGTGCCGGCCGAGCACGCGCCCCACCCGCATCCACCCGCCTCCGGGATCACGCCGCCCTCGACGGACGTCTCGGGGCGCACCGGCGCGTCGCCCTCGGTGTCGGCGCCGCCGTCCCCCGGATCGGCGCTGATGGCTCCACCACACGCCACGGCGCCGGAGAAGACGAGTGCCACGAGGACGATCGTGCTGCGCATGGCGGCGCACTTAGCAACAAGGATGCCGCGCGGGTTTGCCGGCTTCTTGCAGCGGGCCAGTGTCGCAAGTTGTGCCGACCTGGATCGCCGCGTCGCTGGACGGCTCTCACCGGACGCGTCTCCACCCCGCGTTCCGCTCTTCGCGGGGCGGGGCACCGGCGAGCGTCACTGGGCGGCAGCGACCTCTTCGGAGATCGGCGCCTGATCGGCCTGGATCGCCGTGAGGGCGATGGTGAAGACGACGTCTTCGACCAGACACCCCCGCGAGAGATCGTTCACCGGCTTGGCGAGGCCCTGCAGCATCGGACCGATGCTCACCACGTTGGCGCTGCGCTGCACGGCCTTGTAGGTGACGTTGCCGGTGTTGAGGTCCGGGAAGATGAGCACCGTCGCGCGCCCGGCGACCTGCGAGTGCGGCGCCTTCTGCCGCGCCACGTCGGGCATCACGGCGGCGTCGTACTGCAGCGGGCCGTCGATCAGCAGATCAGGCCGCAGCTCCTTGGCGAGCCTGGTCGCGTGGATCACGCGGTCGACGTCCTCGCCCGAGCCGCTCGCGCCGGTGGAGTAGGAGAGCATCGCGACGCGCGGCGGAATGCCGAAAGCCTTGGCGGAGTCGGCGCTCTGGATGGCGATGTCGGCGAGCTGCTCGGCGCTCGGATTGGGGTTCACCGCGCAGTCGCCGAAGACGACGACCTGGTCCGGCAGGCACATGAAGAACACGCTGGAGACCAGGCTCGCGTTGGCGGCCGTCTTGATGATCTGGAGCGCGGGCCGGATCGTGTGGGCGGTGGTGTGGACCGCGCCGGAGACGAGCCCGTCGGCCTCGCCGAGCGCCATCATCATCGTGCCGACCATGATCGGATCGTGCAGCTCCTCGAGGGCCCGGGCGACGGTCATTCCGCGCGCCCTTCGCCGCTCGACCAGGGGCTCCACGTAGCGCTCGGCGATCTTGGCCGGGTCGTAGATCTCGATGCCGTCGCCGAGGCGCACGCCTTGCTTGCGCGCGACGTCCCACACCTCGTCGGGATCGGCGAGCAGCACGCAGCGCGCGATGCCGCGCTCGGCGACGGTGGCGGCGGCGGTCACCGTGCGGGGCTCGGCGCCCTCGGGGAGCACGATGCGCTTGTTGGCCGCCCGCGCGACCTCGACCAGGCGGTGACGGAACGCGGGGGGCGAGAGCCGCGACTCGCGGCTCGAGCCGGCGAGGCTCCAGATCCACGCGGTGTCGATGCGATCGGCGACGAAGGACGCCGCCAGCTCGACGCGGTCGCCGTCGTCGGTGGGGATCTCGGTGTCGAGGTTGCAGACCTTGGCGGTCGCCTCGTAGCTGCTGTCGGGGACCAGCAGCACCGGGAGGCCGGCGTCGAGCGCGGGCTTGCAGAGGCCGAGCACCGCGTCGTCGGGCGCGAAGCCGCCGGTGAGCAGGAGGCCGGCGAGCGGCATGCCGCCCTGCGCGGCGAGGCCGGCGGCGAGGATGATGTCGCTGCGATCGCCGGGCGTGATCAGCAGCGCACCGGGCTTGAAGGACTTGATCGCGTTGGGCACCGTCATCGCGCAGACGACGGTGTGCCGCACGCGCCGCCGATCGATGTCGCCGCTGCGGACCACCGTCGCGTCGAACGCCTTGGCGACGTCCTTCACGCGCGGCGCGCCGAGGAGGCTCCAGCACGGCACCGCGCCGAGCAGGCGGATGTGCTCGTCGGCGAGCGCCTTGCGCCACGGCGCCGCGTCGCTCTCGACGGGGCGCCCCTCGCCGTGGCAGTTGCACCGACCGGCCTGCCCTTCCTTGCCCTTGGGCCCGACGCAGATGCGGTTGAGCACGCAGCCGACGTGAGCCTCGGACGACGCACCGAAGCCGCGCGCGGCGATGGCCACCGCGCTGGCGATCTCGGCCGGCTCGCGATCGAGCGGAGACGCGACGAGCACCAGCTCGGCGTCGAGCGCCTTCATCATCGCGGCGTTGACGCGCTGCGAGTAGACCATGCCGGCCTCGGGGACCATGCCTTCGACGATCAGCACGTCGGCCCCCGCGGCCGCCTTCCCGCAGAGCTCGACGACGTGCTCCATGAGCGTCTGATCGTCGCCGTCGGCCAGGAGCTCGTCGGCCACCTGGCGCAGGATCGGCGCGGGCGGATCGAGGTGCGCGCCGAGCTTCACGAGCGGCACCGAGCGATCGGAGCGCGCCGCGATCGGCTTGGCGAACGCGACGCGCACGCCCTGTCGATCGAGCGCGCGCACCAGGCCGAGGCAGACGGTGGTCAAGCCGACGTTGCGGCCGGCGGGAGCGACGAGGAGGGTACGGGGCATCGGGGACCTCGGGTTGACGGTGGCGCGCCGCTCAGACAGCGGCGCTCCCTGCGACGATCGCGGCAGCGTCGCGGGCGATGAGGAGCTCTTCGTTCGTCGGCACGACGACGGCCTGGGGCCTCGTCTCTCGGGAGACGCGGCCGCCCTCTTCGCGGCCGTGGCGCGCGTTGGCCTCGGGATCGATCGAGAGGCCGAGGAACCCGAGCTGGTCGATCACGCGCGCGCGCACGTTGGCCGAGTTCTCGCCGATGCCTCCCGTGAACACGAGCGCGTCGAGGCGACCGAGCGGCACGACGAGGCTCGCGATGCTCTTGGAGAGCACGAAGCAGAAGATCTCGATGGCGAGCGCGGCGCGCGCGTGCCCGCCCCTCGCCGCCTCCTCGAGCGTGCGCATGTCGTTCGACAGCCCGGAGACCCCGAGCAGCCCCGACTTCTTGTTGAGCGCGTCGAGGATGGCCGCCTCGCTCGCGCCCAACGTCTTGGCCATGTGGCCGATGATCGCGGGATCGATCGAGCCCGAGCGGGTGCCCATCACGAGCCCCTCGAGCGGCGTGAGGCCCATCGTCGTGTCGACGCTCTGCCCGTTGCGCACGGCCGCGCAGGAGCAGCCGTTGCCCAGGTGCGCGGTGATCAGGGCGTTGTCGGCAGGGTCGAGCGCGAGCTGCGCGATCGCCTGCTGGCTGACGAACCGGTGACTGGTGCCGTGGAAGCCGTAGCGACGGACCTGGTGATCCGAGTACCACGCGTAGGGGACCGGATAGAGGAACGCCCTCGGGGGCATCGTCTGGTGGAAGGCGGTGTCGAACACGCCGACCTGACGGAGATCCGGGAAGAGCTCGCGGGCGATGGCGATGCCGGTGAGGTTCGCCGGATTGTGGAGCGGGCCGAGCGGCACGCACTCCTCGACCATGGCGATCACCTCGGCGGTCAGCTCGCGGGAGCCCGAGAACCTGGCGCCGCCGTGCACGACGCGGTGCCCGACGCCGCTCAGCGCGTCGGCCAGGCCGTGCGCGCGGAGGAGGTCGACGACCGCCCGCAGCGCGACGGCGTGATCGGCGCCCGGCAGCGCGCGGGTGCCCTTGGTGCCGCTGAGCTTCCAGTCGAGCGAGGCCTCCGGAGAGCCCAGCCGTTGCGCGATGCCGGAGATCAGCTCGCCGCCGTGCGTCGTCTCCAGCACGGCGAACTTCGCCGAGGAGCTGCCACAGTTGAGGACCAGGATGTTCATCGTGCGCCGCCGCTCTCGGCGCTCGCGCGCCGCTCGAGGGGGAGGGTTTGTTGCGCCGCACCATAGTGACCGCATGCGCCGACGACAAGCTCTCGACGGGCAAAAATCAGCGGCATTTCCCGCAGATTTCGCGCGATCCACGGATGTGCTCGAACCTGCTGCCGAGCCGTAGTCGGCCTTCGGGCCGGACGGACTCCTGGTACGGCGCAACGGTAGTTCGTAACTGGATGCTTGCCGAACGTTGGGGCGCCGTACTGGCGAGAGCCTGTTGCAGAAGTATCCGATTTCGCCCGGGTCCGCCTTCGGCGGCCCCGGTCATTTGCCCTCACCCAACCCTCTCCCGGTGGGAGAGGGCTCGAGAATTCCTGCTCTTCTGGCCCCTCTACCTCTGGGAGAGGGGGCGGGGTGAGGGCAACTTGCCCGCGAGCGCAGCGAGCGGGCTGACTTCCGCAACGGGCTCTAGCGAAGTCGTGAAGCGACGAGCGCAGCGAGGAGCGAGGGGGCGCGCGGCGCCCCCTCTGAGTGTCCAGGTACCCGCGGCTCTGCGCAGCCCGGAACGAAGGTCCGGCGCGTCGTCTAGAGAGGCAGCCGGTCCGCAGCGACGTCGACGTCGTGGCGCGCGAGCTTCGAGGCGACCTTCCTGAGGTCCTCGGGCAGAGGCTCGACGAACCGGAGCGGCTTCTTCGTCACCGGGTGCTCGAAGCCGAGGACCATGGCGTGGAGCATCAGCCGCGGGGCCTCGATCAGGGGGCGCTCGGCCCGCAGTCGATCGCGCGTGTAGACGCGATCGCCGACCAGCGGGTGCCGCGCCTCGGAGAGGTGGATGCGGATCTGGTGGGTGCGCCCGGTCTCGAGCGCGCACGCGAGGAGCGTGGCGCCGTCCTGCGCGACGTCGCGCGAGAGGACCTCGATGCCCGCGACGTGCGTGATCGACAGCTGCCCGATGCGCTCGCCGACGCGCGGATCTCTGGCGGTGCCGCGCAGCCCGTCGCCGCGATCGTCGACCAGGTGCGAGCGGAACGTGCGCTTGCCCTCGAGCACGCCGTGCACGATGGCGACGTAGCGGCGCTCGATCGCGTGCACGCGGAACGCCTGGCCGAGGACCTTCTTCGCGGCGAAGGTGCGCGCGAACACCACGAGACCGCTGGTCTCCTTGTCGATGCGGTGCACGACGCCGAGGCTCGCGTGCGGTGCGTGCTTCGCGCGGCGCACGAGCCACAGGCGCGTCTTCTCCTCGAGCGTGCCGCGCTCGCCGGGCTCGTAGGGGATGGTGGAGATCCCGGCCGGCTTGCGCACCACCACCACGTGCGGATCGAAGTACGCGATGGCGGAGTCGTCGAGCATGCCCGGCTCGACGCGGCGCGCGCGCGGACGGACCGCGATGGCCGCGCCGGCGCGCACGCGCACGGTGCCGTCGGTCACCCGCGCGCCGTCGACGTTGACCTTGCCGCGCTCGACGAGCGCGCGCACGGCGCTCCAGCTGCCGCCGAGGCGCGCGCGCAGCACGCCGTCGAGCGGCCGACCGGCCTCGCCCGGCTCCACGACGAAATCGTGATCTTCGTCGCTCGGGCTCACGGCATGCCGGGTGGCGGCCAGGGCAACGGCGGCAGCGGGATGATGTCGGGCACGCTGTTGCTCGGCGGCGGCTTGGGAGGAACGCTCGCCGACGTCGAGGGCACCGGCGGCACGGACGCGCTGGTCGACGGCTTGGTCGAGGCGGTGGGCTTCACCGTCGGCTTGGTGGTCGGCGCCGGCGGCTTGGGCGCGGTCGCGGTGGCGGGAGACTCGGCGGTCGTCGGCTCCGGCTTCGGCTTCTTCTTCTTCGGCGCCTCGGGCTCGTCGTCGGTCGCGGTCGTCGTCGGCGCGGCCGGCGGGGCCGGCGCGGCGGCCGGACGCATGGCCCACACGACGAGCGCCACGATGCCGGAGGCCAGCAGCACGCCGAGGGTGATCGGCAGCCACGGAGCGCCGCGACGCGAGGCGGGCTCCTGCGTGTACGGCGACGACTCGAGCGGGGTGCCGCCGGGGATCGCGGAGCCGATCGCGGTGCCGCTGCCGATGGCCTCCGGCCGGAACGACCGATCGGTGGCGAACGGCGAGATCATCCCCGCGTCGGTGCCGCTCGGCGAGTTGATCGGCGGAGGCTCGGGGGCGAACGCCGGCTCCGGCGCGAACGGCGGCTCGCCGTAGCCGTACGGAGGCGCGTACGGCGAGGGCATCGCCGCCAGCGTGCCGCCGCGGTCGCCGTCGCCGTTGGTGTGCGGGAGCGCGGAGACCTGCGGCGGCGACGGGGCCGGAGCCGCCACGACGGGCGGCGCGGCCACCACCGGCGCGAACCCGCCGGACGCCTCGGCGTGCGAGCCGTTGGGCGGGCGCACGATCGGGTTCTCGCCCGACGACTGCCGCGCGTCCCACGCGGCCATCGCCGCGGGGTTGCCCGGACCGAGCATGGCCGGCGGCGCGACGCCGAGACCGACCCCGCCGAGCACCGCGATGGGCGCGCCGGGATCGACCACCGGCAGCCCCGCGCGCGACCGCAGCGCCGCCTGCGGGGCGTCGAGCGGAATGCCCGCCTCGCGCGCCGCGTGCACCAGCGCCTGTCGCATGGCGGTCGCGCTGGTGAAGCGGTCCTGCGGCTTCGACGAGAGCGCGATCGCCACCACGTCGCAGATCGGCGCCGGCACGTTGGGCGCGACGCTGTCGAGGCGCGGCGTCTGACCGGCCATCACCATCGCGGCGATGGCGCGCGCGTCGTCGTGCTGGACGGGACGCCGCCCGGCGAGCATCTCGAAGCACATCGCCCCGAGCGCGTAGAGATCGGCGCGCGCGTCGAC
>JACPFM010000186.1 GCA_016182965.1 Deltaproteobacteria bacterium
CGCCCGGCGCGTGCGCGAGCTGCGGCGCGGCGTGCGGCGGCGGGCTCGGCGGCGGAGCGGCGTGCGGCCCGGGCGGCGGCGCGAGTGACGGCACCTTGGCGGGAGGCGGCGCCGGCTCGGGCGTCGCGACCCGCGGCATCATCGGCGGGCCGGGCATGTTCTGACCGGGGCCGGTGTCGAGATCGAGCGTGAGCCCGCCGCCCATCATGTTGTGGCCGGGCATCATCCCGGGACCGACGGACGCGAGCTTCTTGAGCGCGGCAGCACCGAGCTGCTCGCTCTGCGCCGCGGCGGCGTGCTGGCGTTCGAAGACGTCCACCATGCCCCACGACGTCGACTGCATCGCCGCGCGATCGAGGCCGGCGAACGTGTTCGCCTCGCCGTGGTAGACCTTCTTCAGCAACGCCTCGACGGCCGCAGCGCGCGCGATCAGCGCGGTCACGCTCCGCACGCGCGACACGAGCTTGACCTCTTCGAGCGCGGCGACGTTGTCCGGATCGGCGATGACCACCGACAGCGTGGCGTTGGCGGTGTCGAAGAGGATCGGCACGACCGTGTATCGGTCGGCCGTCTTGCGCGGCACCATGTCGAGGAGCGTGCGATCGATCTGCGCCTTCGACAGGCGCTCGGTCGACACGAAGCGCGTGCGGTAGACCGCGGCGAGCGCCTTGAGGACCTCCTGCTCGGGAAGCCCGAGGACGTCCATCATCGCCTCGTCGAGCGACTTCTTCCCGCGGCGGAGCTCCTGCGCGATCGCCTCGTAGTGATCGCGCCCGAGCTTCTTCTCGCCCAGGAGCCGGTCGAGGATCCGGGGGATCGGCGCAGCGTGCGTCGGTTGCCGGGGGCCGGACATCCGACCATCAGTCTACGCGATTCGCGCCCGAAGTCGGGAACTTCGTCGTGCGCATTTGCTACAACGGTCGGGTGCGCGCGCGATCGGCCTCTCGTCCCGAGCCAAACGAGCGAGTCGTCCGGCGGCGGCGCCGGCTGGCGTCGGTACTGCTCTGTATGGCGGCCCTGCTGCTGTCGCCCGCCCGCTCTCCGGCCGCGCCGGCCTCTTCGATGACGCCGGCCGTCAAGAGCGGCAGCCTGACGGCAGGCGGCGGATTGCCCGCGATCGGCGCGCGAATCGACTTCGCGTCCAAGAGACTCTTCGTGCGCGGGTGCGCGGCGCTCCCCTGCGACGCCGCCGGCGGGCCCGGCAGCGAGGTGGCGATCGAGCTCGCCGATACGCTCGATCCGAGCAAGACGCGCTTCGACGCCACCGCGGTCGGGGCGGGTCGGCAGGCGATGCGGGTCGTCGCGCCCTCGGCGAGCCGGCCGGGCGTGGCGTGGGAGGCGTTGGTGGTCGGCGCCCCCGACGGCTCGGCCAGGGTGCTGTGGGCGTCGGGCACCGGCTTCGGCGCGACGGGCGAGGCGAGCGGCGGCCGCGTCGTCGTCGAGGGTTCGACGCTCTACGTCGGCAAGCTGCGACGCGAGCTGACCCTGTGCGGGCACGACGAGACGCTGCTCGAGCCCAGGCGGCTCGATCCGAAGACGCTCCAGCTCCATCGGGTCGCCATGCACCGCCTCCCGAGCAGCGTGCGGAGCGCCGCGCCCACGATCGTCGCCGAGCGGGCCGATGCGGCGCCGATCGGCTCGGTGCTCACGGTCCGCGGCGCCTCGGTGAACGACGGCGCGTCGACCGCCCTGACCGACGACGACGAGTCGACCGTCTGGCACGAGACGCTCAAGGGGGACGGCAAGGGCGAGTTCGTGGTGTTCGCCGCGCCCAAGGCGATCCCGATCGAGCATTTCTCGCTCGCGCTCCACCCGAAGCCGGCGATGGCCGGGTTCGATCACCCGGTGAGCCTGTGGATCACCGTCGACGACGCCACGTTCCGGGTGGCCATCCCGCCCGATCCGACGCTCACGCGCGTCGACGTCCCGCTGCCCAAGCCGATCTCCACGTCGTGCGTCGCCGTGTCGATCGACCGCGGCGAGGGCGCCGACCGGAAGATCGGCTTCGTCGAGATCGACGGGGTGCCGGTGATCCCGAAGTCGGTCCACTCGCTCGATGATCTGGTGACCCTGCTCGACGTGCCGGGCAAGGACGGAGACCTCGCCCAGACGCTCCTCTCGAACGCGGGCGCGCGGGGCGCCGAGGCGATCGCGCGCAAGCTCGCGAGCGTCGCCGAGGCGGGCAAGGCGCGCGCGGTCGACGTCCTCGAGGCGACGCCGTGCGCGGCTGCTGCCGGACCGCTCGCGACCCTCACGTGGGACGCGCCGAAGCCGGTGACCCGGCGCGCGCGCGAGGCGCTCGACGCGTGCGGCGCCGCGGCGGCGCCGGCGATCGCGGCGGCGTGGAGCAAGGGCCCCGACGCCGCGCGCGAAATCCTCGCCGAGCGCTGGGCGAAGCTCGATCCGAAGGGCGCGCTTCCGGCGATCCTCGATCAGGTGCGCACCGCGCCGGCGACGCGCCGCCACACCTACCGCGCGGCGCTCGCGCGGGTCCCACGCAGCGAGGCGGGCCGCGAGGCGATCGCGGCGTGGCTCACGTCGGCACCGGCACAGCCCGCGGCGCCGACCGAGAACGACGCGGTCGTCGAGCTCGCGCGCGCGATCGCGGAGGCGCCCGAGATCGCGCCGCTCGTGCCGGCGCTGTCGAAGACGCTCCTCGCGCACGCCGCCGGCGATCGCCCTTTCGCCGCGCGCTGGCTCGCCGCGCGCCCGATCGCCGATCTCGCCGCGCGCGGCGACACGGCGTCGCTCGCGTGGATCCGCGCGCTGCACAAGAGCCCCGACCGCTACCTGCGCGCCCGCGCGGTGGAGGTCAGCGGCGAGGTCGACGCGCTGCGGCCCGAGGTCGTCGCCGCGCTGAAGGACGGCGATCCGCGGGTGCGCAAGGCCGCGGTGGTCGCCCTGCGACAAGGCGCCGGCCCGTCGGGCGCGACGAGCCCGCTGATCGCCCTGCTGCATGACGACGCGTGGACGTTCGTGCGGGTCGCGGCCGCCGAGACGCTCGGCGAGGCCAAGGGCGGCGGCGACGTCGACGTCGCGCTCGGCGAGGCCACCAAGGACGATCTCCCCGCGGTGCGCGGCGCCGCCGTCCGCGCGCTGGTCACGCGCGGCGGGCGATCGCAGCTGCCGGCGATCCGCAAGCGCGCGTTCGATCCGCGCGAGACCGTCGACGTCCGCGCCGAAGCGATCGGCGCGCTCGGCAAGCTCTGCGACAAGGCCTCGGTCGACGATCTCTTCGATCTCGTCAAGCGCGGTTCGAGCAGCGACGGCGCGCACCAGCTCGCGCTCGCGGCGATCGACGCGCTCGGCGAGCTGCACCCGCCCGACCTCGCGCAGCGCCTGTCGGCGATCGACCAGACGTCGCTGGTGGTGAAGGACGCGGTGCGCCGCGCGCTCCAAGCGGCGCCGAAGTGCCCGTGAAAATGCCGATGACCGAACACCCCCTGATCGCGCTCACCGTCGCCGGCAGCGATCCGGCCGGCGGCGCGGGCGTGCAGGGCGATCTGCGCGCGTTCTTCGCGCGCGACGTGCACGGGCTGTCGGTGATCACCGCGATCATCGCGCAGGCCACGCGCGGGGTGCGCGCGGTGTGGCCGCTCGATCCGGCGCAGGTGCGGGCGCAGCTCGAGGTCGTCCTCGACGACGTCACCCCGCACGCGGCCAAGACCGGCGCGCTCGCGACCGGCGCGATCGCGGCCGAGGTCGCGCGCATCCTCGAGCGCCACCCTGCCCTGCCGCTCGTCGTCGACCCGGTGATCAGCTCGTCGAGCGGCGCGGCGCTCCTCGACGAGCTCGGCGTGCGGGTGCTGCGCGATCGGCTGATGCCGCGCGCCGCGTTGATCACGCCGAACGCGCCGGAGCTCGCGATCCTGCTCGGCGATCCCGAGCCCCCGCGCGACGTCGACGGTCTGATCCGCGGCGCCGAGCGGCTGCGGGCCCTCGGCGCGAAGGCGGTGCTCGCCAAGGGCGGTCACCTCGACGGCGACCCGGTCGACGTGCTCGTCGACGAGGCCGGCGTGCACACCTTCGCCGGGCCCCGGCTCGTGACGTCGTGCACGCGCGGCACCGGCTGCACGCTCTCGGCGGCGATCACCGCCGATCTCGCGCGCGGCTGCGGTCTGCGCGCCGCGATCGACGAGGCGCGCGCGCTCTTGCGCCGCGCGATGGAGCTCGGACAGCCGATCGGCGAGGGCCAGAGCCCGCTGAACGTGCTCGGCGCGATCGTGCGCTGATCAGTCGCGGACGTCGGCGAGGTCCTCGCTCCAGATCCGCACCACGTCGTCGTGCCCGGCCTTGCGCGTGGTGGACGCGTATCCGACCTGCCCGACGCGGCCGCACCAGCGGTTGTGCACCTCGACGACGCGCCCGTCGGCGAAGCTGGTCGTGCACTGCTCCTCGAGCCCGTCGGCGCAGGCGTCGTACGCGACGAGGCGGCACGTCCGGCGCGACAGGTGGCCGTCGATGTCGTGCTCGTCGCCCCACGAGAGGCCGGGACGCGCGCCGGTGGGCAGCGCGATCTTCGGCGGCGTCACCGGAAGGACGCGCTCGCCCTCGAGCACCGCGACCTGCGCGAGGCCCGCCGGGAGCAGCGCGTAGCGCGCGCGGAACGGCCTGGCATCGGCGCCGGAGGCGGTGTCGCGGGTGAGCACGTCCCACGTGTCGGGCGCGACCTTCGTCCAGCGCTCCTCGCGTCTTCGCACCGAGAGCTCACCGCCGCGCTGCATGTTCTCGGTCCAGCGCACGTGCGCCCGGATCGGGTAGCGCGACAGCAGCGGCTCGGTCGTCGGCGCCGGCGCGCGGCGACAGCCGAGCGTCGTCAGGACCAGGACGGCGATCCCGACGCGCAGCACGGAGATCTCGTAGCGCCTCGGAGGCGGCGACGCCCGCGGGGCCGCCGCGGGCGCCGGACGCTCACGGCTTGGGGCCGGGCGCCGGCTCGACCGTGGGCGGCAGCTTCGGCGGCTCACCGGTCTTCGGCTTCTCCCCGGCCTTCGGCTTCTCTTCGACCTTCGTCGCGCCGGCCGCGTCGCCCTGCTCGAGGATCTTGAACTCGACGCGGCGGTTGTTCTGGCGGCCCGCCTCGGTGTCGTTGCCGTCGATCGGCTTGCTCTCGCCGAAGCCCTCGCTCGCCAGGCGCTTCTTGTCGATCTTCCCCTTGGTGGTGAGCCACTTCATCACGCTCGCCGCGCGGGCCTTGCTCAGCTTCAGGTTGTTGGCGGTGCCGCCGACGTTGTCGGTGTGGCCCTCGACCTTGAGCTTCTTGATCTCGGGGTGATCGGCGAGGATCTTCGCGACGGCCCCGAGGATCTCGTCGGACTCCTTGAGGATCTCCGCCGAGCCGGTCTTGAACTTCACCTGCTGCAGGATCTTGATCTGGCCTTCGACGATCGCCGCGGCCGGGCAGCCGTTCTTCTTCAGGTCCTCGTTCTTCGGACCCGGCGCGTCGGGGCAGGCGTCCTCGGCGTCGACGATGCCGTCGCCGTCGCGGTCGGACGGGCAGCCGTTCTTCTTCGGGTCGTCGCTCTTGACGCCCGCGACCTCGGGGCACGCGTCCTCGGCGTCGACGATGCCGTCGCCGTCCTTGTCGGGCGGGCAGCCGTTCTTCTTCGGATCGTCGCTCTTGACGCCGGCGACCGCGGGGCACGCGTCGTGCGCGTCGAAGATGCCGTCGTTGTCGCCGTCGGGACACCCGTTGAGCTTCGGATCGTCGCTGGCGACGCCCTTGCGGTCGGGGCACGCGTCCTTCTCGTCGAAGATGCCGTCGCCGTCGCGATCGACGGGCGCCTTCTGCACCGGCTCCTTCACCGGCTCGACGAACGCGGGCGCCCACTCGAACGAGAGCAGGCCGCGCACCATCGGCGCGCCGAACCCGCGGGTCAGGCCGGGCCCGACGCCCGCCCCGACGCGGAAATCGCCGATCGTGTAGTGCGCCCCGAGGATCACCTCGAACGGCGTCGTCTTCTTCTCGAACGCCGCCGAGAGCACCGTGGTGCCGAACACCTCGGGGCCGAGGAGCAGCTTGCGATCGGCGACCCGCAGCCCGGCGCTCGCGCCGAAGGTCAGCTCGCTGCCGATCTTGCTGCCGGCGAGGTCCTCCGAGAGCGCGCGGTACGCCGCGCCGACGCGCGCCGCGTACGCGAAGATGCCGACGTCGCCCGCGGCCTGCAGGCGGGGCACGACGCGGACCTTCTCGTCGCCGGTCCACTGCTCGCGCGAGCCGGTCGGCAGGAAGAGCTGCGTGCCGAACGCGAGGGTGAACGCGCTGCCGTAGGTGCCGAGCAGGCGCACGTCGGCGCCGAGGCGGACGTCGCCGAGCGCGCTCTTGTCGGCCGGCGAGTAGGCGACGCCGCCCACGGTCGCGGCGTTGCCCTGCTGGAAGGCGGCGATCGGCACGTTGAGGCCGAGCCGCAGCCGCTCCCACATGACGAGCGACGCGCCGACGTGCGCGAACAGCTGATGCTTGACGATCGAGGTGCGCTCCTCGCCGTCGGGCGCGTACGCGACCAGCGGCTTGTAGCCCCAGTCGCCGACCACGCCGATCGCCGGCCGCACGTGGCCACGCAGATCGAGCGTGTCCTGGGCGAACCACTCGCTGCCGCGCTCGGAGGGGTCGAAGCGATCGAGCGAGAACCCCTGCTGCTGGGCGTTCGCGACGTTCGTCGCCGTGGTGCACGCGAGGGCCGAGAGGACAAGGAGTCGTTTGCGCATGGCGGTTCCTCGAAGGGCTTCCAATGAAGAGCGCGCGGATGATACGGCCGCGAGGCGCGACCGCGAACGAAAAACGCTCACATCTTCAGCCAGCGCTGCACCAACCCGTGCCTCCACGCCCACACCGCGGCCGCGACGAGCACGAGCAGCGAGAGGTAGAGCACCCACGGGGTCTTCTTCTGCTCGAAGGGATCGTCGAGCGAACGCTCGGCGTTGGGCGGGAGCGCCGCGACCGCGGTCAACGACGCGCCGAACGGGATGTTCATCTTCGCCCGCGTGTTCACCGCCCAGCCGTTGGCGTCGAGGATCGGCCCGAGCGAGCGCTGTCGCAGCTTGACCCAAGCGATGATCATCGAGGGGCCGGAGATGAGCAGGATGATGCCTGCCACCGCGAGCGGCATCTGCCACCAGCGCAGCGCGAGGAACCCGGCGCCGACGGCGGCGAGGACCGATCCGAGCGCGCCGATCGCCAGGCCGATGGCGGCGAACACGCCGGCGAACTTCGCCACGTCGAACGCCTGTTCGCGCGCGGTCGGCGGCGCGGCTGCGGGCGGCGCGGCGGCCGCGCCCTCGGCGGTCTGCGCGGCGCCGGCGGCGCTCACCGCGGCCTTGTCGTGCAGCGCCTTGTCGCGCGCGGAGGCGATCTTCTCGATCTGGTCGCCGACCAGGCTCCCGATGCGCTTGTAGGGCATGAGGAACGCCTGCCGGATGCTGATCGGGTGCTCGACGATCTTCACGATCGTCGCGTCCCAGTCGTCGCCCTTGCGGTCGTAGAAGAGGCCGTTGCGGCCGACCATCAGCGCATCGGAGTCGCCGCCGGTGAACGCCGCGGCGATGGTCATCTTCTTTCCGTCGGCCTTGCGCGTGCACTCGCAGTACACGAGGTACGTCTTGCTCAGCGTCGCGATCGCCGCGTGCGCCGAGGCGTCGCGCACGCGCACGCAGAGATCGCAGCTGCGCTGATCGAGGTACAGCCTGCCGGCCTGGAAGACCGCCTTGCGCTTCCGCGAGTAGAAGTCGGTGAACGACACGAAGTTCTGCAGGAAGCGGAAGAGATCGCGGTGCAGGCGCACGATCTTCTCGACGAGCGCGATGCCCTCGGCCTCCTGCCGCAGCGCCTCGTCGCTCGCGATCAGCGCCTCGATCGCCTCGCGCGCGCCCCCGGAGAGCAGCTCGCGGACGCGCGTCAGGCCGAGCTTCTCGACCACCGCGCCCTCCTTCGCGGCGGACCAGGCCTCGTACGGCGCGAGCTTCGCGGAGAGGCTCGCCCATTCCGCCGCGGTCAGCGTCGCGACGCGCTCACGCGGACGCGCGCCGAGCAGCGGCTCGACGACCTCGGCACGCAACGCGGCCATCGCGTCGGCCCAAGCCGGGTTGATCGCGGTCTCCAGCGGGAGCGCCGCGTCGGGCGCGATCCGCGCCAGCGGGAAGCCGGAGACCTCGGTCGCCTTGGCCGAGAGCACCTTCAGGGCGAGCGCCGCGTACTCGGCCTCGTCGCAGTTGAGCGGGGCGATCGCGCGCGCGTCGAACGCCGCGAGGCGGCTGCGGGTGAACCAGTCGTCGACCTTCGCCTTCACCGCCTGGTAAGCCGAGACCGCCGCGGAGGTGCGATCGCCGAGCGGCAGCACCACCGCGGCGTCGGCCTCGGCCCTCTTCCACCACGCGTCGAACGCGGTCGCCGCGTCGAAGAACTCCTTCACCTTGGCGAGCGAGACGCCGGGCGCGCCGCTGCGATCGGGCTCGCCGCCGACGCACTCGATGATGTCCTCGATCGCCTTCTTCGTCGGCTCGTCGGCGGCCGAGGCCGGCGGGACGATCCCGTCGCCGTTGAACTTCGTCTGCGCGAAGATCTTCGCCGTGTCGGTCACGTCGGCCAGCGAGATGCGGCCTTCGTCCTCCTTGCCGAGATCGCGGAGGATCTGCCGCGCCGACGCGAGGACCTTCTTCGCCTCGTCGTGGTCGTCGGCGAACGCCGTGAGCGCGATGGTGTCGCCGCCGGTCACCAGGTCCTCGGGCTTCGCCAGCAGGGCGCCGGCCCACTTGGCGGCGGCGATGACCTCCGGCGCGCGGATGCGGCCGTCGTTGTCGGTGTCGAGCAGCGCCAGCGTGCGCTCGTCGAACTCGAGCCCCTCGACGGGGCAGCTCAGGGCAGCCCACAGCTTCTGGTCGAGCTCATCGAGCGCGACGAGGTCGGCGCCACGATCGAGGCGGACCTGATCGAACCCGCCTGCGCGGAAGAACCGGAAGCGATGCGGTTGGGCGGCCATGGCGGGCCCACGCTAATACGGCGCAGGGAAGGTTCGTACCTGGTTCATCTCCCGACGCCGGAACGCCGTTCCGGGGAGGTCGCCGAGCGGCGAAGCCGAGCGTTCGGCGAGGCCGAACCCGGAACGAAGATCCGATGTGCTTTCGACGAGCGCAGCCGCCCGGCGGCAGGCGCGTGTAAGGCCGGGAGGTCGCCCTCCGTTGTCTCGGCGAAAGCCCGGAGGAGACCATGCACGCTCGTTCGCTCACCGCCCTCGCCCTGATGCTGTTCCCCCTCGCCTGCGGCGGCGGTCGATGGGCGGGTTCCGCCGCGAAGTACGCGGAGGCAAAGGCGCCGCCGTCCTACCCGACGCCCGCGGGGGTGCCCGCCGAGCCAGCGCCGAGCACCGAGAAGTACACCGACTACGGCGTGACCCCGTTCGTCGACGCCGCGCAGGACAAGCTCTCGACGTTCGCCGTCGACGTCGACACCGCGTCGTGGTCGATCTCGCGCCGCAAGCTCCGCGAAGGATCGCTGCCCCCGAAGGCCGCCGTGCGCGTCGAGGAGTGGGTGAACTCGTTCGACTACCGCTACCCGGGCCCGGGCGCCGGGAGCAACGCGCCGTTTTCGGTGCACTTCGCGGCCGCGCCGTCCCCCTACGATCAGGGGCACCACCTCGTGCGCGTCGGCATCAAGGGCAAGCAGGTGCAGGGCGCCGAGCGCGCGCCGGTGCACCTCGTGTACCTCGTCGATACCAGCGGCTCGATGCAGTCGCCCGACAAGATCGGGCTCGCCAAGAAGAGCCTCCACCTGCTCACCGACACGCTGCGCCAGGGCGACACGGTCGCGCTGTGCACGTACGCCGGCTCGGTGCGCGAGGTGCTCGCGCCGACGGGGGTCGATCAGAAGGGGAAGATCCACTCGGCGATCGAGGATCTGACCGCCGGCGGCTCGACCGCGATGGCGAGCGGCATCGACCTCGCGTACTCGCTCGCCAAGCGCACGCTGGTGAAGGGGCACGTCAACCGGGTGATCGTCCTGTCGGACGGCGACGCCAACGTCGGCGCGACGTCGCACGAGCAGATCTTGAAGCAGATCGAGCAGTACAAGCACGACGGCATCACGCTCTCGACCGTCGGCCTCGGGAACGGCAACTACCAGGACACGATGATGGAGCAGCTCGCCGACAAGGGCGACGGCAACTACAGCTACATCGACGACGAGAAGCAGGCGAAGAAGGTCTTCGTCGATCAGCTCGACGGCCTGCTCCAGGTCATCGCGCGCGACGTGAAGGTGCAGGTCGACTTCGACGCGGCGGTCGTCGAGAAGTACCGCCTCGTCGGCTACGACAACCGCGAGGTCGCCGACAAGGACTTCCGCAACGACAAGGTCGACGGCGGCGAGATCGGCGCCGGCCACGCGGTGACGGCGATCTACGACGTGGTGCTGAAGAAGACCGACGCCTCGCCGCTGACCGTGCACGTGCGCTACAAGAAGCCACTCGGGAGCGCGCCGTCGGTCGAGGACGTCCACCCGATGCCCGCGTCGGCGGTCGCCAAGTCGTTCGACGGCACCGAGGCGAGCTTCCGGCTGGCGGTCGCGGTGACCGGGTTCGCCGAGATCCTCCGCGAGAGCCCCTACGCCAAGGAGTGGAAGCTCGATCGGGTGGCGACCATCGCGAAGTCCGCGGCGATCGTCCCCGCCGAGCACGCCGAGCTCCTCGAGCTGATCGACCGCGCGTCGTCGCTCGGCAAGAAGTCCTCCGTCTCGAACTGACGACTGACGACTGACGACTGACGACTGCTGACGACCGATGCCCAGCCCTCGCGCGCAGCGACACGGCGGACGTCCCACAATCGCGAGCGGTGATGTAGGCTCGCGCCGATGGACCAGCGCATCGCCAAGTGTCTGCTCGTGACCAAGGTGCTCGTCGCCGACGGGATCATGACCGAGAACGAGCGCGCCTTCCTCGACCAGTCGATGAAGCGCCTCGGCTTGAACGACGACGAGCGGCGGCGGGTCATCGACCTCGAAGGCTGGGACGAGGCCGAGCCCGTCGTGGCGAAGCTGTCGGAGGACGAGAGGCGCGCGTTCCTCGACACCCTGATCGGCGCCGCGTCGGCCGACGGTCGGCTGTCGCCGCTCGAGGTCGCGGTGGTCAAGGAGATCACCGCCGCACTCGGCCTCGACTGACGCGACGTGCCGCCCCCGAGCCGCTCGCTCGACAGGCGCGATCTCCTCGCGCTGTTCGCGATCGCGTTCGCGGCCGCGGCGCTCGTCGGCACGCACGGTCTCGTCTACTGGGACGCGGGCGATTACGTCCGCCTCGCGCTCGAGGGCGGTCCGAGCGGCCTGCTCCTCGGCCGGCCGCTGTTCCTCCTCGTCTCGCGCGCCATCCTGCGCGTCGCGTTCGGCGTCGGCGTCGATCCGGCGCACGCGGAGCCGATCCTGCGGTGGTCGTGGACGCTCGCGTCGTCGGCCGCGCCGCCGCTGCTCTCGCTGCTCGGCGCCCGCCTCGGCCTCGAGCGTCGCGCCGCCGCGTGTGCCGGCCTCGCGCTCGCGCTCTCGCCGGCGTTCGCGCACACCGCGCACCAGGCGTTGACCGACGGGCCCGCGCTCGCCCTCTCGATCGGCGCGCTCGCGGTCGTCGCTCGGCCGGGGGCACGCCCCGGATCGACCGGCCGGGCCATCGCCGGAGGAGCGATCCTGGCGGCGGCGATCGCGACGCGGGAGACCGCCGCCGTGCACCTCGTCGCGCTGGTCCTGCTCGCCATGCGCAACGGCCGTCGGGCGGCGTGGGCCGCCGCCGCGACGACGGTCGGGTGCGCGGCGGCCATCGTGGTCCTCGCGCACCGCGGCCTGCCGCCGTCGCTCACGGGCTGGACGTCGGCCATGGGTCGCTCGTCGCGGCTCGGCCCGATCGACGTCGCGATCTCGCTCGGGTGGGTCCTCGCGATCGGCCCCTTGCCGGTGGTGCTCGGCGCGCGCGCGCTGCGGACCGTCCGCGGCGACACCGCGATCGTCGCCTGGCCGGCCGCCGCGGCGACGGCGCTCCTCCTGCTCTACCCGTTCGGCGCCTACAGCCCGCGTTACGTCCTCTCGACCGCGCCGATCGCGCTCCTCCTGCCGGCCGCGGCGGCGCTCGCGCGGAACCCGCGCCTGACGCTGACGGCGCTCCTCGTCCCGTTGGCGATCGCCTGGTTCGCGACCGAGCGCACCCGCGCGGTGGCCGCGCGCGGCGTCGACGCTTCGGCGCGCTTCGCCGCACGATCGCTGCCCGATCGGGCGCTGATCGTGCCGGGGCACTACTGCCCGCACGTGCGCCTGTCCCACGCCATCGAGGCCCGGAAGACCGGCGCGCCGCGCGACGTCGCGCTCCTCTGCCCCGGATGGGACTGGCCCGACGATCCGGCCACCACGCTCGACCGCGCGCGCTGCGACGGGCGCACGCTGCTCCTCGATCTGCGCGACGACGCGTGGGTCGGCGCGGGCGAGGTCGCGCCCCGCGAGCAGATCCAGGGCTGGGCGCGCCAGCACGCGCTCTACGGCCCGATCGCGACCTCGGCGCCACAGCGCTGCGTCACTCGGTGATCACTCGGTGAACAGGGCCGCGAGCTCGTCGCGGCGGGCGCGCGCGTCGTCGCGTCCGAGCTCGAGCAACTGCTTGCTGAAGTCGCCGTCGAAGAGGAGGTACGAGAGCAGATCGGAGTCGTCTCCGGCGTCGCGCTCGGCGAGCCGACGGAAGCCGTGCGCGGTCACCCCGGCGCGCGCGGCGAAGCGCTCGCTCTTGGCGTACTCCGAGGCGAGCGCGCCGAGATCCTGCGACGGTCGCACCAACATGTCGCGCACGTGGCGGACCGGCGTCCCGGTGCGGACCGACAGCCGCTCGTTGAGGCGCGCGACGAACTCCGGGCCGGTCATCTCGACGCCGGCGTCGATGATCGCGTTCATGTGCCGCAGCCGATCGAGATCGTAGTCGATGCGGTCGATGAGCAGCGCGTTGAGCGCCTTGCCCGCGAGGAAGAAGGGGCTCGGCACGGCGCTCACGTCGACGGTCGGCTCCGGGTTGAAGCCGTGCGGCCGCCGATGCCGCAGCGAGACGACCAACACCCGATCGGCCCCGAGGCGGATCGCCGGCGACAGCGGCGTGTTCTGCCGCAGGCCGCCGTCGACGTACCAGCTGCCGTCGAGCGCGATGGGCGGGAACAGCACCGGGATCGCCGCGGACGCGAGCGCGTGGAACGGCCCGATGCGCGTGTGCAGCGGCATCACGTGCGGATCACGGCTCCACGGCGGCAGCGGACGCGCGCTGTCGACGAAGACCACCGTCTTGCCCGAGGTCACGTGCGTCGCCGACACCGACAGCGCCTCGAGGGCGCCGGACTCGACGTTGCGCCGGATGCGCGACCAGGGGACGCTGTGGAGCACGAACCGCTCGAGCTCGCTGGTGTCGATGATCCCGCCGTGGCGACGCCCCGACTCGTCGGGCGTGCGCTCGATCTGCATCGGGGGACCGCCGAGCATCGAGCGCACGAGGCGGAACGCGTCGAGCGGACGGAGCCTGAGCAGCGAGTCGGCGCGCAGCTCGAGCCAGCGCGCCCACAAGAGCGCCGCCGAGCGATCGAGGACGTCGGCGGTCGCCGCCACGTAGCACGCGTTCAGCGCGCCGACGCTGGTGCCGCACACGACGTCGAACCACGGGCGCACGCCGCGCTCGAGCGGGAGCTCCTCGCAGATGTAGCGCAACACTCCGGCCTCGTAGGCCCCGCGCGCGCCGCCGCCCGAGAGCACCAGAGCGACGCGGGGGCGCTTCGACGGACGCGGCGCGATCGAGATCGGCGTCGTGGCGAGCGCGCGGATGGACCTGCGAGATTCACTCATTCCACGCCGTGCACTTGGCCCCTTCGTCCTTGCACTCGCACTCGCGCTGCTTGGCCGTTTGGTACTGCTCGCCGTCGAATCGGAGGATCACGTTGTAGCAGTGCATCTGCCCGTCGTCCTCGACGCGGCGCGGGCGCGTGGAGATGTCGCGCAGCCCGTGGCTCTTGGTGTCGAGCGCCTCGTAGCGGTCGACCGACGGGAAGGTGCCCACCCAGTGTCCGCACGTGCCGCGCATGACATACGCGGAGCGACGGCACGCGTCGCCGCAAGCCCAGCCGGGCTTGACGAACATGTCGACGACGCCGTCGCCGTCGAGGTCGTCGTCGCGGACGTCGCTCTGCACGTGCTTGTCGAACGGGCGCGCGGGATCGTGTCGGTCGCCGTCGACGGCGGGATCGACGCACTCACCTGGGAGGTGAACGGCGCTCGCCGTTCCCTCGTGATCGCCGGACTTCGCCGCGGCGGAGTCGGCCGGCTTCTGCGTGGCGGCGCCGCCGCACCCTGCGACGACGACCAGGAGCAAGGCGAAACGAGAGCGCATGGTTGGCCCCCTTTTGCAGAGATCGTAGCACGCATGGACACGTCCGGAGGGGCGTGGTCGCGACGCGACATGCGTTCGATCAGGTCCGTATCCGCGCGCGCACGAGCGATCGAAGCCGCTCGATCTCGAAGGGTTTCTCGAGGTGCGGTACGCCCGTCCTCTCCACGAAATCGTGCGCCTGCGCAGTGAACACGCCGCCGCTCACGAAGACCACCGCGCGCGCCGCGTCGGGGCGAGCGGCGTTCAGCTGCTGGTAGAGCTCGACCCCACCCAGGTCGGGCATCATCAGATCGCACAGGATCACGTCGAACGACGGTCGCTCCTCGCCGAGCAGGAGCGCGAGGGCCTCGCGGCCGCTCGCCGCGGTGGTGACGTCGTTCTCGTCTCCGAGGCCGATGCGGAGCGCACGCGCGAGCGCCGGCTCGTCGTCGACGATCAGGACGCGGCCACGACGGGGCGCGGGCTCAGGCGGCGTCACCCGGTCGTCCTCGTTCGCGGGGCCTCGCTGGGCGGGCAGGGTGACCGTGAACGTCGTGCCGCGCCCGACGATGCTCTCGACGACGATCGCTCCTCCGAGGCCGGTGACGATCCCCTGGCAGATCCAGAGCCCGAGCCCGGTGCCGACGGCTTCGGGCTTGGTGGTGTAGAACGGGTCGAAGATGCGATCGACCGCTTCGGCCGGGATGCCGCAGCCGCTGTCGCGGATCGCCACCCGGACGTCGCCGCTCGGATCGGTGCAGGTGGTGACGCGGATCTCGTTCTCCGCCGCGTGCCCCGGCGGAATGGCCTGCGCCGCGTTCACCAGCAGGTTGAGGAACACCTGCCCCAGCCGTGACTCGTTGGCGTCGACCAGGGGGACCTCGCCGTACTCGCGCACGAGCTGCGCCGAGTGGCGGATCTGGTTCCAGGCCATGTTGATGGAGGCATCGAGCACGCGATGGACGTCGACCGGACCGCGACGCTCCTCGTCGGCGCGGGAGAACGTTTTGAGGTCGCGCACGATGGTGCGGACGCGGTCGGCGCCCTCCCGCGCGATGTCGAGCATCTCGAGCACCTCGCCGAGCACGCGCCGCGCCTCGGCGACGGGCGGCTGCAGCGCGGGATCGACGTCCTCTCCCTGGAGGCGCTCGAGCTCGACCGAGATCTGCGGGAGCTTGCGCTTGACGACGTGCTCGAGGTTCGCCAGCAGGTACGCGAGCGGGTTGTTGATCTCGTGCGCGACGCCGGCGGCGAGGGTGCCGACCGAGACCATGCGATCGGCTTGCAGCAGGCGCACCTGCATCTGCTTCCGCTCGGTGACGTCGCGCGCGAACACGAGCAGCGCCGGCGCCCCGTCATAGTCGACGAGCATCGAGACGACCTCGGCCGTGACGGCGACGCCATCGCGCCGCAGGAGCCGGACCTCGCGCGCGGCGTGCCGTGGATCGGAGGCCTTGGCGTCCTCGCGCGCAGCGAACGCGTGGTGATCGTCGGGGTGGACCCGATCGAGCGACGGCGTCCCGATCAGCTCGGAGGCGTCGGCGTACCCGAGGTAGGCGACCAGCGCCGGGTTGGCGTACAGCAGCACGCCGGCGCGGACCACCGCGATCGCCTCGGGCGCTCGCTCGATCAGCGCGCGGAAGCGCGCCTCGGAGCGCTTGAGGGCCTCCTCGGCCGCGATGCGCTCGGTGATGTCGGCGACGAGCGACGCGATGCCGATGACGTTCCCCTGCGGGTCGACGAGCGACGTGTTGTACCAGTCGCAGACGATGCGCCGCCCGTCCTTGGTGACGTTCTCGTGGGTGCTGCGCTGGCTGCCGCGCCTCGCGACGAGCCGCAGCGCCACGCTCCGCACGTGCGCATGCGCGCTCTCCGGCACGAGTCGGTCCATCGACTCGCCGTACATCTCGTCGGCCGACCAGCCGAAGATGCGCGCGGCGCTCGCGTTCCACTCGATGCAGCGCCCCTCGGGCGTCCACCCGATGACGGCGAGCGGGCTCGCCTGCACGTGCAGCGACAGCCGCTGCTTCGACGCGCGCAGCGCCTCGAGCACGCGCAGCCGCTCGGTGACGTCCTCCACCACTCCGAGCCCGCCGACCACCTCGCCGTCGCCGTCGCGCAGCGGCGTGCATCGAAGCTGGACCGTGACCGAGCGATCGCTGGTCGTCGCGAAATAGGGACCCTCGTACGACGAAGGCTCGCCCTCGAGGACGCGCTCGATGGCCGGGATCACCCGCTGATCGCGGATCTTGCGGATGTCGAGCCCGATGAGCTCCTCGTACGACGAGCCGACCAGATTCACGAACGCGGCGTTGCACTCGGTGAGCCGCAGCGAGCGTTCGTAGAGGAACACGCCGAAGGGCGCCTGCTCGAAGAGCGTGCGGTACCGCTCCTCCGACTCGCGGAGCGCCTCGTTGAAGTCGTGCTCGTCGACCACCGCGCGCCTCCCAGCGACAAGCGCACCTTAACCAAGCGCCGCCGCCGCGGCGAGGCTCAGGGCTCCGGCTCGCCCTGCTCGTTGGCCTTGTCGGCCTTGTCGGCCTTGTCGGCCTTGTCGGCCTTGTCGACGTGGTGCGATGTCGGTGCGCGCCGCGTCGGCGTCTTGCGGCTCTTCAGCAGCATCCAGACGATGACCGCGACTGCTGCCGCGATGAGCACCCAGTCGATGGGGATCGTGGGCGCTCGCGGCGTCGACGGCTGGGCTGCTCCGGGCGCCGCGCTGGTCTGCGCGGTCGCCGCGGTCGAGGGCGCGAGCCGCGTCGCCACGGCGTCGAGGGTCTTGAGCACCCCCTCGGCCGGAGACGACTTGTAGAACGCTGTGTTCGTCTCCTTGAGGATGTCGTTGCCCGTCGACTTGGGGATCGCCTGCGAGTGCAGGTGACGACGCTCGGCGCTGAAGATCAGGAGCACGTCGCTCTTCTGCATCTTCAGCTCGGCGTGGACGGGCGCGTACGTGTTGACGTCGGTCTTGCCCGGCAGGGCGAGCACCCACACCTTGGCGCCGGTCTTCTGCGAGAGCTCGGTCGCCGCCGTCGTGATCCTGGCGCGCTCGTCGAACGAGAAGCGCCCGCTCAGATCGAGGAAGCGCGCCTGCGTGCCCTGGAACGCGCTCTTCACCGAGGCGAGGTCGAGCGCGATCGCCTCGGGCGGCGCCGGGGGGACGGTCGGCGCGGCGGGCGCGGCGGAGAGCGCGGGCGGCGCCCCGGGCACCAAGGACGGCGCGGGCAGCGGCGCCGACGGAGAGAGCACGCTGACGGACGGCTGGGGATCCACGGCGCTCTGCGTCTACACCGACGCGAGCACGCCGTCACGACGAGATGACGCCCCACGATCGGCGGCCACCGTTCTTGCCGGCGGTTTTTTGTGCTCGCGACGGGCGACGGGCGACGGCCTCGCGCTTGCTAGGCCATGCTCTCTACGTGACCGCGCCCCTCGGAGAGCCGCCGCCGTCGTCGAGAACGCCCCTGGCGTTTGAGACGGCGATCGACACGGCGATCGACACGGCGATCGACCCGGCGATCGACCCGGCCCGCGCGTCGCACGGGCGCCCGTCGCTCGGTCACCGCCTCGCGCCGATCGCCGTGCTGCCGGTGCTCTTCGCAGCCCTCGGGCTGCTCTGGCGCAGCGCGCCGACCTCGGGGCTGGCCCACGCGCGGATGGCGATCGAGCCGAGGGCGGTCGAGCCGGCGCCGCTTCCCTCGGCCTCCGAGACCGCCTCCTCCGTCGGCTCCCCCGTCGCGGCGGCGTCGGCGGCCGCGCCCGAAGACGACTCGGTCGAGCTGCTGACGCCCTGTCCGGAGGGCATGGCGCTCGTCGCGCGCGACGACGTGCGGGTGTGCGTCGACCGCTGGGAGGCGTCGATCGTGGAGCAGCGCCCGTCGGGAGAGCGACGCCCCTACTCGCCGTACGTGACGCCGCGGGCCCGCGCGGGCGTGAAGCTCGTCGCGGTGTCGCTGCCCGCCGTCGTCCCGCAGGCCTACGTCACCCGTCACCAGGCCGCCCTCGCCTGCAAGAACGCCGGCAAGCGCCTCTGCACCGGGCAAGAGTGGCGCACCGCCTGCGAGGGACCGCGGCGGACGACCTGGCCCTACGGCGACGCGGAGGACCGCACGGCGTGCAACACGCGGGGGAAGAACCCGCTGCCGATGCTGCTCGGCACGTCGAAGACGTTCATGTGGGGCACCGCGATGCGCCACCCGCGGCTGAACACCTTCCCGGGCACGCTGGCGAAGACCGGCGCGTTCGAGCGATGCACCAACGATTTCGGCGTGAACGACATGGTCGGCAACCTCCACGAGTGGACCGCCGACGGCGACTTCCGCGGCGGGTACTATCGCGACGATCACGTCAATGCGCCCGGCTGCCGCTACCGCACGACCGCCCACCACGGCGGGTACAGCGACTACTCGACCGGGTTCCGGTGCTGTGTCGATCCGTCTTGAGCTGGTGCTTTCGGCGTGCCTCGCGCTCGGGTGCTCGGGGGCGATCGACGAGCCGTGGGGAGTGGAGGCGAACGCGGACGCTGAGGCGAACGCGGACGCGAACGCGGGGGCGGACGCGGATGCGAGGGCGGACGCGGATGCGAAGGCGGACGCGGGCGGGTGGTGTCCGACCGATCCTTCCGCGCGGCCGAACGAGGGGCTGGTCGAGGAGGCCGGATCGCCCGGGTGCCCGCGCGGAATGGTGCGCGTCGCGACGTTCTGCGTCGATCGGTTCGAGGCCTCGATCGTCATCGTCGAGGGCACCAAGGAGTCATCGTGGACGCCCCACTACCCGCCGCCGAGCGACAAGACGTACCGCGCGGTGTCGCTGCGCGGCGCGGTGCCGCAGGGCTACGTCAGCGGAGCGCAGTCGAAGCGCGCGTGCGAGGCGTCGGGCAAGCGGCTGTGCACGAACGAGGAGTGGCTGCGCGCGTGCCGGGGACCGTCGGCGACCACGTATCCGTACGGTGACGTTCGCAAGCCGGGCGTCTGCAACGACGCGCGCTCCACGCACCCGGCCGCCTCGTGCTTCGGCACGACGGCGTCGTGGATCTACTCCGAGCTCGACTGGCCGGGGATCAACCAGCAGCCGTCGACCGTCGATCGCACGGGCGAGAACGCCGGGTGCGTCAGCGCCGAGGGCCTCTACGACATGATGGGCAACCTGCACGAGTGGATCTGGGACGACCCCACCGCCTACGCCGATCCGCTCGACGCCATCGACTTCCGGGGCGGCTTCTACGCCGACACGAAGATCAACGGCGAGGGCTGCCTCTACCGCACGAAGGCGCACGGCTTCAGCCACTGGGATTACTCGACCGGCTTCCGCTGCTGCGCCGATCCGACGTGACGATCCGACGTCACGATCGGGGATGAACGGTCAGAGCGAGAACGAGAGCCCGAGCCACGCGCCGCTCGCCGACGCGCGGACCACCGGGCGGATCGCCGTCGCGCCGAGCGGCGCCTTCTTGAAGGCATAGCCGCCGGCGTCGATGGCGGTGCCGATGATCGCGCCGGCCGCGGCGCCGATCGCGGCGAAGTCGACCCGCTCGAGCTTGCACGGAGTCAGCTCGGTGCACCCGCTGAAGCCCTCGATCACCAGGGCGCCCGCGGCCGAGCCGATGGCGAGCGCGCCGGCGTGGATCAGGAAGCTGTTGAACGTCTGCCCGCTGTCGTTGGCGAAGTGGACGAGCGGCGCCCCCGCGAGGAACAGCGCCGACCCGACCGAGAAGATCGCGAGGTGGTTCTTCTCGGGGCTCGTGCGGAGCAGCGCCGCGGTCGTGCCGGCGATCGCGAGATCGACGACGAGGACCTGGTAGCCGAACCACGGTCCGCGCGGCGGCGGCGGCGGCTCCGCCGGTGCCTCGTCGAGCAACGACTTCGACTTCGCCGGCGCGATCGGCCCTTCGCTGACGCCGGGCGACAGCACGATCGGCGCGTTCGCCGGCGGAGCCGTGTCGCCCACTGGGCTCGCGGACGTCGCTGCCGCGGAGACGGCGGCGGGGGCGCCCGGCGTCGCGCTCGACGCCGCGGAGCTCGATGGGATGGCGGAGCTCGACGCGGTGGCGGAGCTCGGCGGCGGAGAGGGAGCAGCACCGAGCAGGGGTGCGGCCAGGACGAGGGCCGAAAGCGGCGCGACGGACCGGACGAATTGCATGCGTGGGCTCTCCTCGACCGTAGCATGACTCTGCTCCGCCCCGGCGAACCGCGAGTGGTCTATCCTCCGACCGGATGGACGCGGCGCCCCGCAAGAGCTTCTCGATGATCCGCTCCTTCGCGCTGGCCGATGTGGTCACGCTCGGGAATGCGAGCTGCGGGACGGGCGCGATCTTCGCCTGCCTCGCGTACCTCGACGAACGCCACGCCGGCTGGCTCTGGCTGGCGCTGGCGCTGCTTCCGGTCGCGCTCGTGTGCGACGTCCTCGACGGCTCGATCGCGCGCTGGCGTCGCCGACACTCGCCGCTCGGCGCCGACCTCGACTCGCTGGCCGACGTCGTGTCGTTCGGCCTCGCCCCGGCGGTCCTCGGTTTCACTCTGGGACTGCGCGGCGGGTGGGACGCCGCGATCCTCCTCTATTTCGTCGGCTGCGGGATCAGCCGCCTCGCCCGCTACAACGTCACCGCGTCCTCGCTCTCCGACGACACGGGCAAGGTGAAGTACTACGAGGGCACGCCCATCCCCACCAGCCTCGCCCTCGTGCTGGTGTGGGCGATCGCGTTCAGCCAGGGCCGCGTCGGCGAGAACGTCTGGTTCGGCGTGCTGCAGCTCGGACCTTGGAAGCTCCACCCGCTGTCGCTGCTCTACGCCGTCAGCGGCAGCTTCATGATCAGCACCATCCGCATCCCCAAGCCCTGAGATGTCCGATCAGATCGTCGTCGTGACCGGCGCCGCCGGCGCGCTCGGGTCGACCTTGGTGCGCACGCTCGCAGCGCGCGGCGACCCGGTCGCGGCGCTCGACGTGCCGCGCGCGCACGATGCCCTGCAGGCGCTCGCGGGAGAGCTCGGCGCGCTCGTGCTGCCGCTCGCCGCCGACGTGTCGAGCGCGCAGTCATGGGCCTCCGCCCTCTCGCACATCGAGGCGCGGCTCGGCACGCCGACGGCAGCCGCCCTGATCGCCGGCGGCTGGGCGGGAGGCGCGCCGCTACACGCGACCTCCGACGACGACGCGTTCGACCGCATGCGCGCAGCCAACCTCGACACGGTCCATCGCTCGCTCCGCGCGCTGCTCCCCGGCATGGTGTCGCGCCAGCGCGGGAGCGTCGTCGTCGTCGGCTCGCGCGCCGTCGAGCGACCGTGGGAGAGCGCCGGCGCGGCGAGCTACGCCGCGTCGAAGGCGGCCGTCGTCGCCATGGCGCGCGTCGCCGCCGCCGAGACGATCGACCACGGCGTGCGGATCAACGCCGTGCTCCCGAGCGTCATCGACACGCCGGCGAACCGCGCCGCGATGGCCGACGCCGATCCCGGCAAGTGGGTCTCGCAGGCGGGTCTCGTCGACGTGATCGCGTTCCTCCTCTCCGACGCCGCGCGCGAGGTCACCGGCGCCGCGATCCCGGTCTACGGGCGCGTCTGACCGCGCATTCGCGCGAGTGGCCGGCGCGGCGATCGGAGGCAGGCCCGGAGCGGTCGCGGATCACGCGATCTGGTGCACCAGCGCCTCGCCGCGCGCCACCGCGGCGACGTTGCGCGCCACGATCGCGGCGATCCGCCCGAACGACTCCTCCGTCGATCCGGCGACGTGCGGCAGCACCAGCACGTCGTCGCGCGCGAACAGCGGATCGCGCGGATCCCACGGCTCCTCCCAGAACACGTCCAGCCCGACGCCGCCCAGGCGGCCCGAGCCAAGCGCGCGCTCGAGCGCGCCGCGCTGCACGAGACCGCCGCGGGCGACGTTGACCACCAGCGCGCCCGGCCTCATCGCGGCGAAGGCGGCGTCGTCGAGGAGATCGCGCGTGTGCTCGGTGAGCGGCGCGTGCAACGACACCGCGTCGGCGCCGGGCAGCGCCGCGAGCAGGCCGGCCCGCCCGTCCTCGCGGTCGACGCCGATCACCTTCATCCCGAGCGCCTCGACCGCGGCACGCAGCCGCGAGCCGCTCCGCCCGAGGCCGACGATCACCATCGTGCGACCGGTCAGCTCGACCCCGGCGGGCGCACCGATGCGCGCCTCGGCGAACGCACGTTGCGCGCCCTTGAAGCGACGCGCGAGCGACAACAAGAGGAGCAGCGCGGCCTGCGCGACGGAGTCCGCGTTCGCTCCGGGCGCGTTGCACACCGGCACGCCGCGTGCGCGCGCGGCGGCGAGATCGATCGTCTCGTGTCCCACCGCCGGCTGCTGGATGAGACGAAGCCGCGGCGCGGCGGCGAGCTCCTCGGCCCCGACGCGCGCGTTCGACGGCAGCACCACGTCGACATCCCCGAGCTGCGCGGCGACGGCCGCGCGCGGGTCGCGCGTGCGCACCTCCGCCTCGACGCCGAGCGCGGCGATCGCGCGGGCGAACGCCGGCACGATGTCCGCCCACCCCGACCCGCAGTAGAGGACGTTCAGCTTCCGAGCCATCGCGTGCAGGATACCGACCGCGTACGCTCGGAACCATGCGTCGCTTCGTCCCGTTGCTCTCGTCGTCCTACGCATGCCCGGCGGGAGGCAACGCCGCGACGCTCACCAGCATCACCGTGGAACCCAGCCCGAAATGATCACGATCACCCTCGACGCCCCCAACAAGAACGCGCTGTCGACCGCGCACATGCGGTCGATCCTCGAGCAGCTCGATCGGGCGAACGGCGCGCCGGTGATGTTCATCGGCGCGAGCCACACGTTCTGCGCGGGCCTCGACTTGAACGAGGTGGCGTCCAGGCAGGGCGACGACATGTTCGCGTTCCTCGAGCTGCTCGAGCGCTGCATGACCTCGATCTACCTGTACCCGGGGCCGACGGTCGCCTGTGTCAACGGCCATGCGATCGCCGGCGGCTGCGTCCTCGCCCTGTGCTGCGACCACCGCGTCGCGGTCGACGTGCCGGAGGTCCGCATCGGCTTGAACGAGGTCGCGCTCGGGGTGCGCTTCCCGCCGCGCGTGCTCGCCATCGTGCGCCGGCGCGTGATCGCGCTCGACCGGGTGGTCCTCGGGGCCGGGCTGTCCGATCCGCACACCGCGCGCCGGCTCGGGTTGGTCGACGAGATCGTCCCCGACGTCGAGGCCGCCGCGCGCGCGCGCCTGACCACGCTCGGGAGGCACCCCGCCGAGGCGTACGCGATCACCAAGCGCGATCTCCGCGGCACGGCCGACGACCTCTGCCCCGAGAGCGAGCACGCCGGGCGGCTGCGCGCCATGGTGCCGCAGTGGACGGCGCCGGTCGTCCGCGAGCGCGTCGCGGCCGTGCTCCGCAAGCGCTGAAGAAGTCGCCTGCGCCCGGCGCCGCCGCGGCCCTGGATCGTCCTCGCGTGCTAGGGTCTGCGCCGCCGATGAAGCCGCCGATCCGATCCGCCGAGCGCTCCGCCCATCCGTACGCCGACTTCGTGGCCGAGGTGCAGAAGCCCGCGCGCTACCTCGGCGGCGAGTACGGCACGACGACCAAGGATTGGAACGATCCGGCGATCACCGCGAAGGTCTGCCTCGGCTTCCCCGACATCTACGACATCGGGATGAGCCACCTCGGGCTCAAGATCCTCTACTCGCTGATCAACGCGCAGCCCGACGTGCTCGCCGAACGCGCGTTCTCGCCCTGGGTCGACATGGACGCGCAGCTGCGCAAGCGCGGGCTGCCGCTCGTCTCGCTCGAGAGCGCTCGCCCGCTCCGCGACTTCGACGTCGTCGGGCTGAGCCTGCAGTTCGAGCTGACCTACACCAACTGCTTGCAGATCCTCGACCTCGGCGGCATCCCGCTGCGCAACGAGGAGCGCTCCGACACCGATCCGCTCGTCGTCGCCGGCGGCCCCACGGCGACGCACCCCGAGCCCCTCGCGCCGTTCATCGACGCGTTCGTGATCGGCGACGGCGAGGAGGCGTTCCCCGAGCTGATCCGCGCGTGGGCCACGACCAAGGGGCAGCCGCGCGCCGATCGCCTGCGCGCGCTCGCCGAGATCGGCGGCGTCTACGTCCCGGCGCTCTACGAGACGGCGGTCGATCCCGACACCGGCTTCGTCGTCGTCGATCGGGCCAAGGACGGCCTGCAGCCGGCCTTCCCGGTGCGCCGCGCGCTGGTGCCCGATCTCAATCGCTACCCCTTCCCCGCCGACGGGCCGATCCCGGTCGCCGAGGCGATCTTCGACCGCATGTCGATCGAGATCGCCCGCGGCTGCACCGAGGGGTGCCGCTTCTGCCAGGCCGGCATGATCTATCGGCCGGTCCGCGAGCGCGATCCCGAGAGCGTCATCGAGACGGTCACGAAGTCGCTCAAGCACACCGGCTACGACGAGGTCGCGCTCACCAGCCTCTCGACCGCCGACTACTCCTGCGTGTCGCCGCTCGTCCGCGAGGTGATGAGCCGCCTCGAGAAGGAGCGGGTGTCGCTCTCGGTGTCGTCGCTCCGTGCCTACGGCCTCGACGAGGAGCTGCTCGACGAGATCCAGAAGGTCCGCGCCACCGGCCTCACCTTCGCGCCCGAGGCCGGCACCCAGCGGATGCGCGACGTGGTGAACAAGAACGTCACCGAGGCGCAGCTGATGACCACCGCCGAGCGCGTGTTCTCGCGCGGCTGGTCGAAGATGAAGCTGTACTTCATGATCGGCCTGCCGACCGAGCGCGACGAGGACGTGCGCGGCATCATCGACACCGGCAAGAAGGCCCTCGAGCTCGGCAAGCGCGCGCAGCGCGGGCGCGGCCCCTCGGTGACCGTCAGCGTCTCCACGTTCGTCCCCAAGCCCCACACGCCGTTCCAGTGGGCGGCGCTCGACGCGCTCTCCGAGATCCGCCGCAAGCAGTCGATCCTGCACGACGAGGCGCGCCGCACCGGCGTCGACCTCAAGACGCACGACGCGCCGGGCTCGGTGCTCGAGGGCGTGCTCGCGCGCGGCGATCGCAAGGTCGGCGAGGCGGTCCTGCTCGCCTACCGGCGCGGCGCGAAGTTCGACTCGTGGGAGGAGCACCTCGACCTCGCTCGTTGGCAGCAGGCGTTCGCCGACGCCGGCGTCGACATGCAGCGCTACGTCGGGACCATCCCGCTCTCGGCGCGGCTGCCGTGGACGCACATCGACGTCGGCCTCGAGGACGGCTTCCTCGCGCGCGAGTACCGCAAGGCGCTGAAGGATCAGCTCTCACCGCCGTGCGGCAAGGCCGCCGGCGTGTTCGTGCACCACACCAACGTCGAGAACGCGGTCGCCGACAAGCGGAAGATCGTCTGCTACGACTGCGGCATCGCCTGCGACCTCTCGGCGATGCGACAGGAGCGGCTCGTCGCCCTGAAGAAGCTCGGCGCCGACGGACCGGTGCCGATCGATCTCGAGAAGCGCCGTCCGCGGAGCCCCGAGGAGCGACGGCCGCGCGCGAAGTTCACGCAGGGCGAGCCGCGCCGCTATCGCCTGCGGTACACCAAGACGGGCCCCGCGGCGTTCGTCTCGCACCTCGATCTGATCCGCGCCCTGCCGCGCGTCTTCCGCCGCATGGACGTGCCGCTCTTCTACTCGCAGGGGTTCCATCCGAAGCCCGACCTCTCCTTCGGCCCCGCGCTGTCGCTCGGCGTCGCCAGCCTCGACGAGTACGTCGACGCGAAGATCACCGCCGACCTCGAGGTCGACGAGCTCGCCGAGCTCCTCGATCGCCACTCGCAGGAGGGCGTGACCATCGAGAAGGTCGTGCGCCTCGAGCAGGCCGACGCCGGCATCGCCAACATCCTCTCCGACGGCGCCTTCGCGCGATACGTCGTCGGCATCCCCAAGCAGGCGCTGCCGCAGCTCGGGATGGTCGCGCGCCCGATCGGCGACGACTGGGTCGGCGCGCTGCGCGCCGAGGTCGAGGGGCAGCTCGAGGGCGGCTCGCTGACGGTGGTGCGTACCGTAGAGAAGATCGGCGAGGGGATCGGCAAGAAGATCGACGTCCGTCGCTGGCTCGACCGCGTGACCGTCGCCCCGGAGCCGCGCGCCGACTCCCGACACGGCGGCGCCGAGACGCTCGCGCGCGCCGGCATCGTCGGAAACCTGGTCCCGGTCGAGATCGACGTGGCGCTGTCCGGTCAGGGCGGCGTGAAGGTCACCGAGGTGGTCGAGGCGCTGCTCGGCCGCGATGTGCCGTTCCGCGCGGTGCGCGCCGCGATGTGGGCCGCGCGCGAGGGCCGCCGCGTCGATCCGATGGACGTGGCGGCGCTGCGCGCGATCGAGCGCACCGCGTCCGCCTCGGCCGCGTCCGTCACGCCCCCCTCCATCGCGGCCGGCGCCGAGTGAGCCTAGCCTGCGGCCGTGCGCTCGCGCGTCTGCCTCGATTGTCGGCTGGTCGTCGGTGATCTCCCTGCGTGCCCGGGCGGTGCCAACCACCGCGTCGTCGATCTCGCGAGCCCGGCGCGCGCGGCGCTCGTCGACGAGGTGTGGGGACCGCCGTCCTGGCGACGCGAGCGGCGTCGCCTCGCGCGCGCAGGCGGCGGCGGCGCGGCCGCGGGAGGCCTCGGCGAGGCCCTCGGCAGCTGCGGCGGCTGCGACGGCTGCTCCGGCCTCGGCGCCGGCGCCGAGCTCGGCGAGCTCGTCGGAGCGATCCTCGTGATCCTCGCGGTCGCGCTGATCGCCGTCGTCCTCGTGTGGGCGATCGGCAAGCTGATCGCGTACGTCCGCGCCCGGCGCAACATGCCCAAGCCGAACGGCGCGCTCCTGCCGCCCACCCGCCACGGTGCGCGGCGGCGCGTGCGTGGGGTCGTGCTCGGCGAGCCGCGCGGCGTCTCCGCGCTGACGTCCGCGCCGTGCGTCGGCTGGGCGATCGAGCTCTCGAGCGAGCGCTTCGCCGGGAACGCGGTCATGTTGCGCGACGGCGCGAGCCTGGGGTTCGACGTGCGCCTCGAGGACGGACGCGTCGCGCACGTCCCCGCCGGGCCGCTCCTCCTCGCGACCGGCGGCGCCCAAGACGACGCGCCGGAGCGGCTCGAGGAGCACCTCCGCAGCGTCGATCCCGCGTGGGCGCCCGGCGACGAGGAGCCGGCGATCCCCTTCGACCGCGTCGCCGCGGTCGACGTGCGCCCGGGCGACGAGGTCGAGATCTTCGGCGCGCTGCACCTCGCGCCCGACCCCGACGCGGCGCCGACCTAC
>JACPFM010000038.1 GCA_016182965.1 Deltaproteobacteria bacterium
CGCCTCACGCTGCTCGCGCGTGTAGACACGACGCTTCCGCTTCGCCATCCTGACCTCCGAGCCGCATCGAGCGCGGCCCCGGGAGAGTCCGGAGTTTCAGCACCGATCGCGGATGGTCAGATGGTCGACATCAGCAGCTAGATCTCGCACACCGATGAAGCTCTACATCACGCCCGGCTCGCCGTACGCGCGCATGACGCGCGTGATGGTGCACGAGAAGGGTCTCGGGGATCGCGTCGAGGTCGTCACGGCGAGGACGCGGACCGAGCAGAGTCCCTACTACGAGATCAATCCATCGGGACGCGTTCCCTACCTCGTGCGCGATGACGGCGTCGGGCTCGAGGACTCTGCACTGATTTGCGCTTACCTCGATCACCTCGACGGCGCGCCCACGTTCGATGTTCCGCCCGACGCCGACCATCCGTGGTCGCAACGAAGCAACATCTCGTACAGCCTGGAATCTCCCAGCACGGTGGGGCACATCTCAGATCTCCTTTCCGTCCTTGCTCGGAAGGAAGGAGACCGCCCCCTCCAGGCTTGATGGTCAAGCTCTGCGAGGGGGCGCCTTTCTTTCCATCGCCGTCCGCGCCTCGGGACCGCCCGCTACGCCGCGCGGAGCGCGCTCATGCAGACCTGGGACGACGAGGATCGAGGAGGGCAGCGCGGAGCTGGCGCTCGTACTCCTCGGCTCCCTCCTGCGTCTGCACCGGTGAGATCTTCCGGACCCGCTCACGTCGGCCGTCGGCATGCTGAAAGTCGACGTCGACCATCCATCTCTCGCGAGTCCGTCCGGTCGTCGGATCACGGCGCTTGTCTCGACGAACGCTCATCGCGGCCTCCCGATGAACGCACGCAGCGGAGCCTGGTTCGCTTGCAGACGCCCATCGCTCCTGCAAAGCCGAGGGCGATTCGACAGGGGACGTCACTGTCCGGGGCACCCCAGGGATGCCATCGGCTCTTCGACAGGACGGAGTCCGAGTACGCGGAAGATCCCGTACTGGCGCGCGTGGAGCGACGTCCTTGCTACAGGTTCGAGCTTCAGCTCACGGACGAACCGCGCGCACGAGGTCGGACCCTGGCCGCCGCCGAACCCGGACTCGCAGTACATGTCGCAGACGAAGTAGACGTCCCTGTCGCGTGCCATTGCCGCGAGCCGCTCGGCACCGCCGACGAGCGCCGTTCGCGTCGCCATGACGGGCGCGGGGCTCGCATGAGACAGCACGGCAGGCATCTCGGTCACCACCAGTGCCTTGGGTGACCGCACTGATGCGCGCACGATGGCCGGCAAGCGCGTTTCGAGGACTTGCGTTTCGGTCGACCTGCCTTGCAGGCTCAGGCTCCGGAGTGCGACTCCGACGATCGCTGCGACACCCGCGAAACCGAGGCCGAGCGCGATCAGACGAACCGCAGTGGGTACGTCATCGGAGAACTCCTCACGTTTGCCGCTGGTGCCCGGCACGAAGGCGGCCAGCGGCAGAATGGCGACCGTTCCCGTCAACAGCAGTCGATCCGCGAACTGGTGAAACGCGAGGCCGACGACCAGTTGCCCGACGCCTGCCGCCAGTAGGCCATGGGTGAACCACGAGCGACGCTCGAACGCCACCACGGTCGCGATCGCGATGAGCAGCGCGTGAAACCCCCATACCTCTCTCGGCAGAGCCCGCAGGGACTCGGAAACGCGTGCGAGCCGAAGAAACGTCCCGTCTCCCGCAATCGCAGCGTTCAGCCGCCACATGGGAACGATCGCCGCGACCGACACCGCAAGCGCCACGGCGAGCGCCGCCAGCGCCGTCGCACGTCGTCGTCGCGGCAGCGCATCGCTCGTCACGATCGCGATCACCGCCGGCACGAACATCAGCGCAGTTTCTGGACGAACCGCAGGCGCCACGCACAGCGCTGATGCGGCGAGCGCGACGCCCGAAGCGGCGCCATTGCGCAGTACGTGCACGAGCCCCACCAATGCGACGAGCACGAAGAACGCGCCCGGCACGTTCGTCTCCGCCGTGGCGGACCAGACTGCGTGAGCGGGGTACACGGCAAGGAACGCTGCCGCAAACAGCGACTGCAGGCGCGTCGCACCGAGACCACGGCTGACCACGGCCGCGAGCGGCGCTGTCAGCGCCCCCAGGACGGTCGCGGTCCGGATGGCTGCGAGATCGCTGGGGCCGGTCAGCGTGAACGTTCCCGCGAGGATCACCGGCCAGCCGAGCGCCTTCGGGTATGGAACGCACTCCATGCGTTCCCACCCCTGCTCGCACAGCATCGCCTTCCCGTGTTGGAGGAGCGACTGCGCGGCCTGGAGGTACCACGGCTCGTCGAGGTACATCACGTGGTGCGGATCGAATCCGGCCCAGCGGACACGGAGCGCTATCAGCGTGAGCGCGAATGCGATCGCGAGAGCGCCTGCGAGGACTAGGGCCAGCATGCGACTACCAGACGATCAACGCCGGTTCGGGCTCACCGGCCGTCTCGGTGCCGCGACCGAGCTCGCCCGATGAGTTCACTCCCCAACCATACGCACCGGTCGTGGTGCGGGCGAGCGTGTGGAACACTCCGGCGCGGATCTCAAGCGCGTCGGACACGCCTTTCACCGTGACGGGTGCCCGTCGATCGACGCCCGATTCTCCATCACCGAGAACCCCAGAGGAGTTGCTGCCCCAACACCTACCGAGGCCTGCCGCAACCGCACAGGTGTAGCGCGCGCCGCCCGACAGCATGGTCACACCGGAAAGCCCGGTGACGACGACTGGCGAAGATGAGTTGGTGAACGTGCCGTCCCCAAGCTGCCCGTTCGCGTTCTCACCCCAGCACCGCACCGTCGCGTCCGTCAGGCGCGCGCAGGTGTGCGCCTCCCCGCAGGCAATCTCCTCGATCGGCGGAAGGCCCGCAACCTTGACTGGACTGGAACGATTCGTGGTCGTGCCGTCGCCCAATTGTCCTTTGAGGTTGTATCCCCAGCACCACGCGGATCCGTTCGTGAGGCGCGCACACGTGTGGAATCCCCCGGTGGAGATCTCGGCGACGTCTGCCAGGCCTGTGACCTCGGTGGCCGTCGCGCGGCGTGTCGTCGTGCCATCGCCCAGGCCGCCGCTCTCGTTGTAACCCCAACAGCGAACGGTCTGGCCGGAGAGTCGGGCGCAAGCGTGGTCATACCCGACGGCCAGCTGGGAGGCGGAGGTCAGGCCGGGCACGATGACCGGCGAAGACCGATCGACGACCGATCGACCGTCGTGCCGTCGCCGAGCTGACCGTAGGTGTTGCGACCCCAGCAGCGCGCGGTGCCGTCGGCGATGCGCGCGCAGCTCAGGCCGCGGCCCATCCCGATCTCGACGACGTTGAAGAGCCCAGGGACTGGCGTCGGCTTGGAGTTGCGCACCGAGGCGCCGATCCCGAGCAACTCGCCCAGGTTGTCGCCCCAACAGCGGACGGAGCCGTCGTCGAGGCGCGCACACGACGCCGCCTGACCAGCCGCGAGCTGCGCAACAAGGATGCATGCCCCCTCGCTGCAGCCGAACCCACAGCTGGTCTTCACCGTGAACCCGGCGCTCGGATCGTCGCACGCCACGACATCCTTGCCGCGACACTTGACCTCGCCGACCGTGCACGGGGCAGATGTCTCGGCAGCCTCCGTCACCGCCGCGTCAAACGGCGCAACGCCCTCGCACTGCGACTCGTCCAGCTCGCATCCTGACGGAAACTCGGTTCGGAGGCATCCGACGCCTGCCACGAGGAGGGCGGTCGCGGACACCACGCGGGCGAGCATCGTGAAGGGGCGCATGATCAGAACCTCCCCTCGACAGACAGCCCAACAGTCGGTCCGACGAGCGGAGTGACGATCGCCGTGGTCTTGTTCGTCGGCTCGCTCGACCTGGTCGTGAGCGCAATCCCTACGCCGAGCGAAGCGAGCGCGACTCCCCCGGAGACCCAGCCGATCGTCTCCCAGGTGCGGACGCGCGACGCGCCGGCCAGATCGGTGTCGCACTTCGGGGTCTTCTGCGCGGCGCAGTTCGACTCGAGGTCGGTCTGCGCGGACCTTGCGAGCACGAACGACACTACGGCCCCGACGGCGAGCACGCCGCTGCCGATGAAGAACGGCGTTGCGCTGATGCGCGATGGCGGCTTCGGTCGTCCTTCCGGCGTCGGGGCGGGCACCTCCGGCTGCGCCGAAGGAGTGGCGGCAATGGGTGCGTCGATCTCGACCTCGACCGCCGCGCTTTCCGGCAATGTCACGCGCCGCTCGTACACGACCTTGGCGCCACGTTTGGCGATCACCTCGTGCTCGCCGGGGTTCACCGGGTGGTCGACCGGCGGCTTCACCTCGGCGCCATCGACCATTACGACGACTGCCGTCGTCGCGGCAGCGAGTCGGACGCGAATCTTCGGGATCCTGCGCTCGACGTCTTCGAGATCACTCGCGGCCGTCTCGACCGTCGGTGTGTCCGCCTTCGGATCGTTCTTGATCTTCTCGTAGTCCTGCGCCGCTTCCTTCAGGCGTCCGAGCTTCTTCTTGCAGCTCGCGATGTGCAGCTTGGTGTTGTAGTCGCGGGCGGATTCGGGGATGGCCTCGAACGCGGCGAGTGCCGCAACGAGGTCGCCGGCATTCTCGAGCTTCACGGCAATCTTGTACTCCTTGTCGTACGCGTACCCGGGCGAGGCGACCACGGGGGACGGCGTCAGGAGCAGAGCAAGGGCGAGAGCGAGCCGGCGCATCGAAGGCTCCTAGTGATAGGCGAGCAGACCGCGTGACCCAAGCAGGTCGGCACGGACGCCCGTTCGGTTGCGGAAATTCGCCCTACCGGCGGTAGTGGACGCCGAAGCAACTGAGGCGCGGCTTCGGTCGATACAGCCCTGAAGACCGGCAGCGGCGGCGATCTGCCACTGCGCTCGCCCTGTCGGACGAAGCCGGTCTGCGCCGGCCCCAAAGGAGACGACATCATGAAGAAGATCATCTCGGCCTGCGCCGCACTCGCCCTGCTCACCGTCATCGCCACCCCTGCCGGCGCGGCCGAACCGGCGATCACCGACGAAGCGAGCGCCGCCGCGTCAGCGGCGCCGTCGACGAAGCTCGAGCCGATGAGCCTCGCGCTCCTGGCAGGTCACGGCTTCAAAGACGCGTTCGGCACCGGCTTCGGCGCCCGCGTCGGCTACACGGTTCCGAACAAGATCTACCTGGGCGGCAGCTTGGTCTACCACGTCGGGCAGACGCAGGGCCCGGTCCAGGCCAACGTCTGGTACGGCGGCGGCGAAGTCGGCTACGACGTGGCGGCAGGTCCGTTCATCATTCGACCGTACGCCGGCGTCGGCGCAGCGAGCATCAACGCCACGGTGACCGTCGCCGCTGTCGGCGACTTCGCCGGCGGCAAGGTGACGGCGAGTCAGAGCCGCTTCGCGGTGTGGCCGGGCGCGATGTTCCTGTTCCCTTTCGAGCAGGGCTCGGCGTTCATCGGCGTCGACGCCAAGGTCGTCGTCGTCGACAACGCGAGTGCGCTCAACACGTACGGCACGTTCGGCCTGGCGTTCTGAACGCCGCAGGTTTGTCAGCGAGGACCTCCCGCGGCGTCCGGCCGCGGATTCGAACGATGCGGTGCTCGTCGGTAACCGCTGGTTTACTTTTGTGCGGACACGGAACCGCTGCCGGACGGTGCGTCGGGGGTCGACGCGTTCGACTCGCGTCGCCGAGGCGGCCGCTCAACGTGTTCGGACCACCAGCGCGCGCAGCCATGCGTCGGCAACAGCCTCGAGCTCCGCCTGCAGCACCGCCTCGTCGGCCTCATACGGGAAGCGCACTCGCACGCGTAGAACCGATCCGCGCTCCGTCGATCCACGCTGCACCGTCTCGACATACGCCCGGTCCTCGCCGAGCGCGCGCTGCATGGCCTCGCGCAGCGACAGGAGCTCGGCGTCCGTGGCGAGCCACCGCTCGGAAGCCTTTGCGAGAGCCTGGTTGGGGTACACCCAGAGCTCGTTGCCCGTCGTGCGCTTCCCCGCGATGCGCGCGCCCGGGTAGCCGAAAGTCTCCTCGCGGAACGGCGCAGGGTGCTTGCTGCCGTTCAGGCCCGCGGCGACGAGGCGCAACGCGATCGCGTCGTCGCGGAGGTTCGGCACGCCGTCGACCCGCTCGATGAGCCCACGCTCGTAGAGGGCGCGGTACGCGGCTGCGGTCTCCTCGGCCGTCCGGTCGATGTCGCCGGGAAGGAACTTCCGGGAGACGACCACGACGTCCGCGAACGAGCTGCGCGTGAGATCCATGACGAGCCAGCACAGGATCCGCTTGCAGACGTCGGGGAGGTCCTGGTGGAGCATCGCACGCGCCATCGCTCCGCACACCTCGAGGCGCAGATCCAACGCGTGGGCCTCCTCGGCCGAGATCAGGGCCTCCGGCACCGCCTCGGCCTTCTCGTCGATCTCCTCGTCGGTCCGCGCCGGCGCGAAAGGCGCGAAAGCGACGCGCACGGAGTCGACGATCTTGAACTCCTTCGACCAGCGCGCCAGCGCAAAGGTGCCCCCTTTGAGGATCGCGTCGACATGCTCCGCCCGCACGGCATCGGCGCCGGCCTGGTAGACGTGCGCGACCGCGGCCACGAGATGAGTCACCGCGGGGCTAGCGAGCTCCCGAAGCCGCTTCGCATACCACTTGGTGGTGTCCGGCTCGTTCGCCAGGTCGACGAAGCGCGCGGCGTCCTCGAGGGCTCGCAGCGTCTTCTCTTGGACGTAGGGAAGTTCGAACAGGCCCGAGTCGAAGATCGTCATCGGGCCGATGTCTGCCTGCGCGACGCACAGCCCGCAAGCCTGACGGGCGACCCTCGGCGCCCGGCCGCGCACGCTGCCTACGGCGATCCCCGCACGTCGACGCGCGTGCTGCTCGCGCCCGATAGCGCACCTGACGCCGCCGACGCGACCGTTCTATCGCGGTGTCCGTGGCCGACCAGCTCGGGCTCTTCGATCGAAAGCCTCAGCCAGCGCCCCCTCCCGAGCCGGCCCCGGCGCCCCATCCGCCGGCGCGGAGGCCGATCGTGGCGGCCCCCGCCGACGCGAGGCAGTCGGAACTCTTCGGCGCTCGGTGGCTCCGAGCATCCGCGGCGCACAGGGCGCTCGAGACCTTCGATCTGGTCGCCGCGATCGAGGCAATTCGCGCGGTCGTTCTCCGCCATCCTGACGACGGCGCGCTTCGCGCACGCGCCGGCCAACTGGTTCGTGCGAGAGCTCTTGGCGTCGAGCGACGCCGAGCGGGTCGCGTGTCGGCGGCAGATGAAGGCGCTGAGCGCCGAGCTGTTCCAGCGTGTCATGCGAGCCAGGAGATAGCGGCGGCGCGTCCGCAACGGCGCCAGGTCACGTACGTCGAACCACGAGCGACCGTTCGGACGGCCGCTCCGCTCGTCTCACGGGATGTCGCCGTCGCTGTCGATTTCGCAGACAGCGTCTGCGAAATCCGAGGGCCCACTCTCCACGCGTCGATCGGGACGCCTTCGCGACGCGTCGCGCGGGCGCGAGAAACTCCTCGCTCCGCTCGCCGTCGTCCTCACGTCAAGTCTCGGCGGCCCCCTTCCCGCTGCAGCACTTCCTGTACTTGCGCCCGCTGCCGCACGGACACGGATCGTTCCGGCCGACCTTGGGTGCCGTCCGAACGAACGCCGTGGCCGGCGGGATCGCGTCGATCGCCCTGCGCCGCGCCTCGGCCTCGGCGAACCATCCTTCCACCCGGGCCTGCAGCTCGGGAGAGAGCACCCCACCGAGATCGCGACACGCGGCGTCGAGCTCGATGAGCACGCGCGGCCCGAACCGACCATCGAGATCGGGTTGGTGCTCTTCGAGAGCCGCCCGCAACAGTGGCAGCGCGCGACAATCAACGAAACGTCCCGAAACCCGCGTAAGTCACCGCAAAAATGCCACTCGGCAACGAGGCGTCGGTAGCCGGAGAGCCATACTTCGAGCCGCTCGGGGGCCGTCGCGCCTCCGCGGCGAACCGGCGTGCGGCGCGGAGTTGCTCCTTCGTCAGCAGCTCGAACAGCGCGCTCCACCGATAGAAGTTCTCGCCTCGGCGGCGACGATGCGGGCGCACGTCGTGGTGCGTGAGCCAGCGTTCGAGCGCGGACGGTGACAGCCCGAGCAACCGGCGAAGGGAGCTCGCGTCGATCGCCTCGGACGCGAGCGCGCGGAGATCGGCCGGCGCGGCGCGCATCCTTGTCACGTTGTAGTCGACGTCGCGCATTCCGGCAAAGGTGGACCGAGAGGCGCTCGAGCGTGTCCCGCTCGTCGCGCAATCACCGCGAACGACCGTGCGGGTCCCTTTGTTCTTCCCGTTGGGGACATCCGCGCGCTCGGCATCCCATTGGGGACGCGCCGGCCGCGAGAGCACGCTATCGATGTCGCAGCTGACGCCGCAGGTCGCGCGGATTTCGCCGCGCGTGGAACACCGCGAAGATCTCGATCGCCGATCGCACGCGGAAGTAGATCGCGTACGGGAACTGCCGCAGCAGCGCGCGTCGAAACTCGCCGTGCACGAGTCGGTACGATTCGGGAAGACGTTCCATGCGCTCGATCGTCTCGCCGACATCGTCGATCAGGTCGTCACCGAGCCCCTCGCGTTGCTCCTCGTACCAATCGATCGCGAGCCGCAGATCTTCCTCGGCCTCGGGTCGAAACCGAATCGGCAGCGTCACGACGATCGCCGAAGCCGATCACGCACCGTCGCCCAATCGTCGCCGACAACACCGTCGCGCTCCGCAGCCTCGACGCGTCGCTCGAGTTCCTCGATGTGGCTGTCGGGTACGGACAGTCGATCATCGCGCACGAGCGCCCAGAGCTCGTCGAGGAGCTCGAGCTGCTCGTCGCGGCTCATGTTTCGGATCGCGGCGCGGACGTCGGGCGACACTCCCCAATCGTAGCACCTACGACCGGCAGGCCCGCGATCGCCTGGCTCGTCCCGGACGCGGCGACTTGGGGCAGCTCAGCCCAGCAACCAGCCCAGCAAACGCCGAGGCCGAAGATGCCGGCGCATCGTCGTCGGCCGGCCGGGCTGGAGCTCGTGTGGTCGGGGACTTGCCGCTCGTTCAGATGGGGACGCCCGCACACCGGATCGCCGATCGCCTGCGATTTCCTCTTTAGCGGCGCCCAAGATGTGATCCACCTCGCGGCGCCATCGTGATCCAGGGCGCCGCCGATCGCTCCGTCCGCCGGCCGGACTTGCTCGTCCTCGACGACGTCGGCCTCGGGCAAATCCGAAAGCGCGACGACGAGCCCACCGCTGCGCACGCGCTCTTCAACCTGCTCGATCGTCGGCACGGCAAGCTCTCGACGGCGATCACGTCGAACATCCGCCTCAAGGAATGGGGCCGCCATCTCGGCGACCCCACGATCACCTCCGCGATCCTCGACCGGCTCGCGATGCACGCCATCCGCGTCAACATCGACGGGCCGAGCTTCCGTCAGCACATCGCCAACGAGCGCGCCAAGGAGCGCGGCGACGCCGAGCCGAGCGAGGACGACAGCGAATGATCGACGACGAGATGGACCACGTCGGCGACGGCCGCTCGAGATGCCCGATCGCGACGAGCTGCCCCCTTCGGCCCTGGTCGACCGACGACGCGCGTCGCCTCATCGACCTCCTTCACGACCTCATCGAGGCGACCTGCGCCGCGCACGCACGCGAGCTCACCACCGACTGGACGCTCGGGCCGCGGGGCGACTCGCGCGAGCGACTCGAGGACCTCGACCCCGACGACGACGACGAAGACATCCCCTGGTAGCTCGCAGCAAGCTCGACCCCGAAGACGGCGGCGTGGATCTCGTTCCCGCCGCCGTCGGTCGTTTTGTCGCCGGACTCGGTGGCCGGAGATCGGGATGGGTGGATCTGGATCCGCGCCGGAAGTGGATCACGCCGAGGGCGGCGTTGCAGACAAGGCCGCGATGCTCAGCAGGGGCACCGAGCGAAAGCGCGACGACGCCGTCTCGGCGGAGGAGGAGTTGAAGGATCCCCTCGTCCTCGAGTTCCTGGACCTGAAGGACGAGTACTCCGAGTCCGACGCCGAAGAGGCGCTCATCCACCGCCTCGCCCTCCCACCGCAACGGGCTTCTGCCATTCCGTGTACTCGTGCGCTCCGCTCGGACTCGCCTCGCTCGTCCGGCTTCGTGGACTCGGTACAGAAAAGGTCGAATCCCGTTGGGGACGCCAAGCGCGCCCCGAAGTGACCTGGCACTCTCGGGGGGTCGTGCGTCACGTCACACCGGCTGGTCCTCCACCGATGACAAGGCGGCGGACCTCCGTGCGACACGCGCCGTTGACATGCGCGACATCATCGTGCGGTTCCCGGAGTACGCCGCCAGTGCGCGTCCTGGTCACGTGAACGGGATGCGCATCGACCACGAGCCGGTTCAAGGCTCCTGGGAGCGGGACGCGCACACGACCTACGACGAGCTCTGGAGATCCCCCGGTTTCGTGGACATTCCGTGTAGCGTGATGCACGCGCGAGGAGTGTCCCCATGGCAAGACGAAAGCGACGCAACTACACCCCGAAATTCAAGGCCGATGCAGCGCGTCTCGTGATCACGGGCGCCAAGACGGTCGCCGAGGTCGTCAAGGAGTTCGACTTGACGGAGACCGCCCTGCGAGAGTGGATCAAGCGTGCGAAGGCCGACGAGGGTGCAGGTCCGCCCGATGCGCTGACGACGGCGGAGCGCGCCGAGCTGATCGAGCTGCGAAAGCGGCTCAAACGCGTCGAGATGGAGCGCGACATCCTAAAAAAAGCCACGGCCTTCTTCGCGAAGGAGAACGCGTGAGGTTCGCGTTCATCGACGCGGAGAAGGGGCAGTGGCCGGTCGAGGTTCAGTGCGAGGTGCTCGGCGTCTCGCGCAGCGGCTACTACGCCTGGAAGGACCGTCCAGAGCCTCCGAGGGCGCTGGAGGACTCGGAGCTCGTCGAGGAGATCAAAGCGGCTCACAAGGCCGGCAGAGGGGCGTACGGGAGCCCACGCGTACACCGCGAGCTGAGGGCGAAGGGACGGCGCGTCGGCAGGAAGCGCATCGAGCGGCTGATGCGCCGCGAAGGCATTGTCGCTCGCAAGAAGCGGCGGTTCCGCCGTACCACCGACTCCAACCACAACCATCCGATCGCGCCGAACGTGCTCGAACGGAACTTCGACGTGGAGCTGCCCGACGCCGCGTGGGTGACGGACGTGACCTACGTCTGGACGCTCGAGGGCTGGCTGTACCTCGCGGTGATCCTCGACCTGTTCTCGCGGCGCGTCGTTGGATGGGCGGCGAGCGCGAACAACGATCGCGCCCTCGCAATGGGAGCGCTCGATCGCGCGGTCGCCGCGAGGGCACCCGCAGCCGGAATGATCCATCACTCCGACCGGGGCAGCGTCTACGCCAGCGGCGACTACGGCGAGGCGCTCACGAAGATCGGCGCCGTGAAGAGCATGAGCCGAAAGGGCGACTGCTGGGACAACGCCGTCGCCGAGAGCTTCTTCGCCACCATCAAGGGCGAGATGATCGAGCACGAGGAGTACCCGACCAGGCGCGACGCCATTGCCGCGATCGGTGACTACATCGATTCGTTCTACAACCCGCGTCGTCGGCACTCGGCGATCGGCTACGTCAGTCCGATCGAGTTCGAGATGAAGTTCATGAACGAGCTCCTTGCAGAGGTCGGGCAGCCGCGCGCGCAGGCGGCTGATGACCTGCCCCCTCGGGCGCGCAAGGCACGACCGTCGAAGACCAACGATGCGCCGTCCGGGGCCGATCGACTGGCGCCATCGCGCTCGAGCCGCAACCATGCGCGTGGTGATGTTCGGCGGCTCTCGCCGGGAGGACGCGCGCGCGAACATCGAGGCAGTGCTCGGCCTCGGCGCCCTCGAGTACAACGTCGACGCCCTTGAACCGGCGGTAGCGCGCCCGTTCTTGCCTGCCGTGCGGGTGGGCGGCCTCGTGCTGACGCTCGATCGGGCGCGATCGCTTCGCCGACGAGGCCGCGGGAGCGTCAGTCCACGGACTGCGCCGAAGGCTCGGCGCTCGCCGCGTCCTAACGTCAAGTCTCGGCGGCTTCCTTCCCGCTGCAGCACTTCTTGTACTTGCGCCCGCTGCCGCACGGACAGGGATCGTTCCTGCCGACCTTGGGTGCCGACCGAACGAACGCCGTGGAGGGAGGCGGCGCGGCGATCGCCCTGCGCCGCGCCTCGGCCTCGACGAACCATCCATCCACGCGAGCCTGCAGCTCGGGAGAGAGCACGCCACCGAGATCGCGATACGCGGCGTCGAGCTCGATGAGCGCGCGCGGCCCGAACCGACCATCGAGATCGGGTTGGTGCTCTTCGAGAGCCGCCCGCAACAGCGGCAACGCGCGAACGTCGCCGTAACTGCCGAACAGCATCGCGCCGAACTCGCTCTCTTCCTCGAACACGGCTCGAAACAACGCGAAGACGCGCTCGTCGCGGACGCCAAGCTTCGCCAACACCTCGCACAGACCAAGGTCGCGCCCATCTTCGAGCGCGGCGAGCACCGGCTCGAGAACGGCGGGTCCGAAGCGTGGGAGCCGAACGACGATGCGGTCGTGCAGGATGTCGTCCGGTTCCGAGCGCGCGTACGCGCGCAGCATCGGCTCGATCGCCTCGGGCGCGCCGATCTCGGCCAGGAGCTCCACGGCGTGAATCGGTCCCCACCCATCGCTGCCCTCGCCCTCGTAGGACCACTCCTCGGTGTCGAGCGTGTCGATGAGGCCCGCGAGGTGCGACGACGCGTCCGCGAGGATCGCGGTGCGAAGATCGCCAGGGAGCGTCGGCCCCGCGTCGCGAAGTCGTGTGAGGTTCTGTGTGGGGTCGGACATGCTCAGGGTGGCTCCAGCCGCTGCTCGGCGCAGCAGCGCTTGTAATTCATCTCCCGATCCGCATGGGCAGGTCTCGCGCCGGGCGACCACGAGGCGTGCGATACGTCATTCCTCTCGAGGCCGCTCGCGATGCTGTGTCCGGGGAGCTCTGGCCACCACGATGGACCGCTGGCGGCCGCCCGGGCCGCCCCTGGCCTGAAGTGGCGCTGTCGCTGTCGTCGATCAACAGGAGCCAATCGGCCCGGCCCACGCTGTTCGCTGCGGTGGTCAGCGCGTCTCGCTGCACCAGGATGCCCTGCCGCTCGTAGCGCTCTCGCGCGCGGCTCCACTTCATGACGATCGCGTACCGCTCGCTCGCCGCGCGAGCGCGTCGCGTCATGGTCGGATCGCCCGCAGGCAGGTAGAGCAGGTCTTCGTAACCGGCGCACGTCATGCACTCCGCCCGGCTGTCGTGTAGACGGATGAACGCCCCTCGCGGCAGCTCCTTCTGGCACTTGTCGCAGCGGGACTCGCGCTGCGGCACGAACACGAGGGGCTCGCGCGCCCCTTCCTCGTGCTCCGCGAGCTCGCGCTCCCGCATCGCCGTGCTCACGCGGCCGAGGCCCGCGCTCACGACGCGCTCGAGGAACGGGACCTGGCCACGGCGGCAGGCTGCGACGTTCTCCGGGGTCAACCACCCGAGGCCGACCAGAACGTCGATCGAGCTGACCCAGCCCTTCTTCTTTGCTGCACGCGAGCCTGCGTCGATCACGCGCCGACGCAGCTCCTGCTCGTTTCGCGGGTCCATGCCGATGATCACCGCCGACGCGGATCTGCGCCGCAGCGCTCCCGGCTGACCCTAGCGCGACGTTCCGGGTTTGGCTACGAATCCAGGACGAAGCGAGGGACAGAGCCGTACCCGAGGCGAAACTGGGAGGACGAATGTGAGCGCCGTGCATCTCGAAGACGAGCGCGTCGCGGCCGCGCACGCCGCTCTCGTCGCCGAGGGCTCGTTCGAACCGGTCGCCGACGAACTGGCGCAGCTCTTCGCCGATCACGACCTCGTCTCGCTCGTCGAGAACCGGTGCGGCGTGCTGATCGAGCCCGCGGAGCTCGACGATGCGTCGCGGCGCAGCTGGATCGCCCGCGCGACCTACCAAGGCCGCGGGGTCGGTCCGCTGCGCTCGGCGTACGAGCGACGGTACTGGATTCGCAACGGAGGGAGCCACGTCGGGACGCTGGCGCTCTCGACGTCGCTGCCCGGAGCAGCCTCGCTCCGCGTCTCGAGCGTGTACGTACGGCCCGCCGCCCGTGGTGGGGGCGTCGGCCGTCGCGCGGTGCGCGCATGCTACGGCGCCGTGCTCGCAGCCGGGCTGCGTGGAATCCGACTCGAGACCGATTGGTGCTGGCCGCGGTCGGCCGCGTTCTACCTGAACGCCTCGATGTGGCTGCGGATGTGGAAGCGCGATCTCGAGCTGGTGCTGCGCGCGGATCTGCCCCGATTCCGTGTCGACGTCGACGGCGACGAGGCCCGTTTCGTCGTCGATGAAGACGGCCGTGACGTCGTGATCATCGAAGCCCGCCGCCGTTCGGACCTGCTCGAATGGCGCGAGCACTTCGACGCGCCGCACGACGGCGCGCACGGCGAGATCCCGTTCATGGCTCCCGGCACGTTCGCACTCGCGCTCGCGCTACGCGGATGGCCTCTGTTCACGAGCGCGGCGGCTCGTGACGCGCAGCTCGACGCCTGGGGCGGCGACTTCGGCGGACCGGACGAGCTGGCGGTGCGGATCCGGCAATGGGAGGCATGGACGCGCCACCAGGGATGGCGCGTGGAAACGCCCAGGATTCCGGGCGTGTCGTATCGCGCGTGGAGCGAGGAGGAGTAGCCTCCGAACACGACCGACCGCGAGCCGCGACGGCGGCGTCGTGTACTGGTGGGACGTGCCCGACGCAGCGCAACGAGGCGGTCGATCCCACACCGGACGACTTGGGACGCGCCGAGCAATCTACGAAACATCCCGCGGCGCCGCGCTCGGCTCCGCCGTCGTCGCGGACGACGCTTGGAGCGGCCGGACTTGCTTGGGGCGGCCGCGTCCGGTGGCCACCGCGTGAGCGCGGCGTACGCGATGCCGGTCAGGGCTCGCCCCCGGCCTGCTTGGCTGCGCCATATCATCGCCCGATGACCGACAGCTCGGCCGAGACGGTGCCGACCGCACTGGCACCCACCGTACGTCTGGCGCTCCCCGATCCGAGGGGACTTGCCGAGAGAGCGTCGACAGACGGTGGTCAGCCGGAGCGCTACCGCGCGCAGGGTGTGCTCGGCCGCGGCGGCATGGGCGAGGTGCACCTCGTCGAGGACGTCATGATCGGGCGCGAGATCGCGGTGAAGACGATCGCGCCCGGCGTCGGACGCTCGAGCGATAGCCGCGCGCGGTTCCTTCGCGAGGTGCGGATCCAGGGGCAGCTCGAACATCCCTCGATCGTGCCGGTCTACGACCTCGGGATCGACTCGAGCGGCGCCGAGTACTTCACCATGAAGCGCATCGCCGGCCGGACGCTGGCCGACGTGCTCTACGCGGCTGAAGAGACGCCTCGCAGCGGCCTGCTCGCGATGTTCCGCCAGGTCTGCTCACGACGCTCGTCGCGCTCGTCGGCTCGACGCTGTACGTCCGGCGCGTCGTCGCCGTGGAGACCGAGCTGCGTCGAAGCTCGATCTTGAACAACTGGCATCTGCGCCAGATGGCGCGGATGGATGGTTGAGACCCGGCTGCACGCGCGTTGCACCTAGACCACGGCTGATCAGTGCCGCGAGCGGCGCAGTCAGCGCCCCCAGGACAGTAGCGGTCCGGATGGCTGCGAGATCGCTGGGGCCGGTCAGCGTGAACGTTCCCGCAAGGACCACCGGCCAGCCGAGCGCCTTCGGGTATGGAACGCACTCCATGCGTTCCCATCCCTGCTCGCACAGCAGCGCCTTCCCGTGTGTGAGGAGCGACTGCGCGGCGTGGAGGTACCACGGTTCGTCGAGGTACATCACGTGATGCGGATCGAATCCGGCCCAGCGGAGACGGAGGGCGAGCAGCGTGACCGCGCATAGCGCAACCGCGTATGGAAGCTCCGCACGCCTGCTGGTCGACTGTCGAAGACGACGGAGCGCATCGACGACCAACCAGCCACCGCTGACGAGTGCGATCGCGAGAGCGCCTGCGAGGAGTACGGCCAGCATGCGATTACCAGACGATCAACGCCGGTTCGGGCTCACCGGCCGTCTCGGTCCAACTGCGTCGCCCACACGCGCCGCCGTCGCGTCAACGGCGACGCTGACGGAGCGTGACACGACGGTCGGTCGGCCCTGCGCGCGTTCATGTCATTCGTCGCTGGGCTCGCGCTCGTCGTGCGGCTTCCAGCCATGCTTGCGCAAGTGGAGTCGAATCGTTCGCGCGACCTCTTCGAGGTGCGACGCGCGCTCGTCTTCGTCGGTCGGTCGCCACGCGGGCTCGTGATCGGCGAGCACGACCTCGAGGACGCCGACTGAGCGATCCACGTGCTGGGTCGCGAGTGCGGCTATCGGTCCGGCGGCGAACGCAGGAATGTCTCCCTTGGTGTTGCTCCGCAACACGCGCGCGCGCACGCGTACGTCGATCACGTCGTCGAGCGAGGCTCGGAGCCTGCGACGTCGACCCGCGCTCACGAGGAGAGTGCCCGAGCGCACCGAAAACGTCGCGCGGCTGGGCGGCAGCCGCAACGCCGCGCGCACCGCGAGCGCGATTGCGAGCGCGATCGCGACGCCCGCAGGGACCGACCAGTCCCTGGAAACGAAGATCCACGCGCCACGCGACCGGCCCGCCCACCAAGATCGGCAAGAACACGCGCCCGTAGCCAACTCCGCCCGACTCGTGCAGCGGCACGCTGAGATCGGGCGGAGCGAGCGACTCGGTCGCGCGATAGGGGCTCGAGCCCGCAGCATGGTCGGACATGGGCGCGGTCGCCGATGGTATTCGATCTTCGAACGCGTGGGCGACGTCAACTGCATTCTCGTATCCGCACGGCCACCCCCCTGTGCTGGTCGTTCGACATCGTCCGCCAAATCCATTCGGCAGACAGCGTCCGCCAAATCCGAGGCGCCTCGTTCCCGCTGCAGTGGTCACACTGCGTGCGGTTGCTGTCCGTGAAGAACGGTGACGACCGTACGTTCACTTGCAGCCGAACGATCCCGCGCCGGCCAACGCGAGCGGGACACACGAAATGACGAACCAAGCGGGCCGACGCGAATGCATGGGCGGTCACCCCTGCAACTTGCGAGCAAGGTGATTCACCATGATTTCGCGGCGTATGCCAGCAGCGTTCAGTCCTCATCGAGGCGTCGAGTCGGCAGACGCGTGGTCGCCACCGCGCTCTGCCCGAAGCCGAGAGGCGCGACCGGGGCAGAGCGCGAGGGTCACTGCGCGCGCACTCGGTCTTGCTGACCAGAGCTGGCTGTGACGAGCCGAGTCCGTGACGACGATCGAGCATCGGAGAGGATGCGCCACGCGCGATTCGCGCGGCGCACCGCTCGCGGCGCCTGCGAACCGGAGGGGGAGATGCCGCTGTACTTGTCGAGATTCAGCTACACGCCGGAGACCTGGGCCAAGCTGATCGGCAACCCGGAGGATCGCCGGAAGGCCGCTCAGTCATACATCGAGTCCGTCGGGGGGAAGTTGCACGGGTTCTGGTACGCGTTCGGCACCCACGACGGGTTCAACCTCTGGGAGGCCCCCGACAACGTGTCGATGGCGGCGGTGGCGCTTGCGATCAGCGGTGGCGGAGCGCTCCGCTCGTTCGAGACGACGGTCCTCCTCACGGTCGAGGAGACGATGGATGCCCTGAGCAACGCCGCGCGAATCCGATACCGACCGCCGGGCGCGTAGCGACGAAACCGTCCGGCGTTCGCGTAAGACGGTCTCTGCGTCGTAGAGGTCGGCCCGTTGCGACGCCAACCTCGGCGACGAGCGCGGAAATCACGCGTTCTCGTCGTCGCCGGCACCAGCGTATCTCAGACCAGAGCAGGGGGATTGCCGCACCTACTGCGCAACGGCTTCGATCACCGCAAGGTCCACATGGCGGTCGTCGTGCAGCGGATGGAGGCTCGCGTGGATGGATGGTTCGGCGAGGTAATCGTCGAAACCGAGAGTGGCAACGAGTGGAAGGCGCCGGTGCTTCAATGACGCCATTCGTGCAGCCATCCTCTCGAGCAGATATCGCGCAGTCGCTGGGCCCGCGAACACCGCGCGGCAACTCGAGCGGGGGTTCGGAAGCCTCGAGAAGCTCGTCGAGGCCGGAGCTGATGTGCGGGCTGTTGATTGCTACGACGGCTGCGCGTCGGTGATACTTGGTACCGGATCGACCTGGCTAGGCGCTCTTCCTATCGCGATTGTCGACCATCACCGGCGAGTTGAGAAAGTCGATCGTTGGCGGCGAACCGAACTTCTGCTCGACGAACGCCCTCCACTCCCCATTGTAGAGCCGGTCTGCATCCGCGCGCGAGGCCCACACGTAGATGCCGCCGGCACGGCGGCCGTCCTCGCTCACGTAGAAGTACTTGGTCAACAGGCCGGCGACGCCCTGGAACATCGGCACCGCTGCCTGGAACTGAGCAGACATCTCCTCGGCCGTGGTGGCCTTCGGCAGCTGGAACGTGACGATGGCGATGACCATGATGACCTCCTCCCTGGTGTGGTTGACCCAGGTCGGCGGTGCCCGACCTGATTTCTGCTAACGCGGTCCGCCGGCGAGTACGGGACAAGGCCGTGGGCCCCGCGCCGGCGAATTTCCCGCCGCACGACGTGAGCAGGATCGCGAGCGCAAGCCGGGGTGCGGTGGCGGGCGCCGCCATCGGTCGTCCGATGCCGCCGCCGCGACGGTGTCGCGTTCGTGATGGCGATGCGGAGCGACGGGTCAGAGCGCCAGGCCGTAGGTGTTGAGCGCGCTCGCGTTCGCCCCCCGGCCGGCACGGTCCCGGGCATGACGGTCTCCGCGAACGAGAACCGCTTCGCGGTCTGGCCGGGCGCGTCGCTCCTCTTCCCCTTCGAGAACGGCTCGTCTTTCGTCGGTATCGATGCGAAGTACGTGTTCGTCGTTGATGTGGTCCTTCTGTGCACTGGAGCGGTCGACGTTTCCGAACTCCGGCGGCAGGATCGTCATCGCGCTGTGCGTCGCGACGTCCGGGAAGGTGCCGGAGCCCTGCGGTGGTCGCCTCGCTGCAGCCGCAGGGGTCGACGGGCGCTCTGCGACGCGATCGATGGGGTAACGCGACGGGGGGACCGCCGGCGGCCCGTGGCCGGAGCGCGATTGACCAGGTCACGCGCTCGGCGCGGCGGCTAGCCCGACGGCCGCGTTGGCGTGCCCGACCATCGTCACGTTCCGCGCTCAGCCAGCACAGGCGCAGCGCAAGGCGTCCGCGGGGCTACGGTTTACGAGTGGGACGCGGCATACTGGGCCTTCGCCGGTAGTTCGTCCGGACGTGCGAGGCTCCATGTGCCGTTTGTCTGTCGTCGTTGTGTGCGCTGCCCTCGCGAGCTGCGGGGACGCCCCCGCTCCTGAAGGAGGAGTCGTCCGCAGCGGCTCGATCGATCCGGTGATCGCAGCGGACATCATCGCGTTCAACCAGCAAGCCGAGGGCAGCGCATCCTTTCGACAGCTCGGGATCATCTGTCGTTGGGAGCTCCCCATTTCTGTCTTTGTCCAGCCGCCCGTCGAGCGCGCCAACGCCGAAGCGGCCTTGAAGTACTGGGAGTCCGCCGCCGGCGTCCGGTTCGCGTTTGTCGGGAGCGACGAGTCGCCTCGGATCGTCTTCCGAGAGGGAACCGACGGGATCGCCGTCGTGGAGAGGGGCTTCGGCGCGCGCTCGGGGATCGACGGCACGTTCGCTGACAATCGCGCGCGATCTGGCTTCGTCGTTCTCAACTCGGTGGCAGCGCGCTGCAGCCTGTCCGACCCGTTGTGTGTGTACATCTATCGCCACGAGCTGGGGCACGCGCTCGGATATCTCGCCCACAACAAGATCCCCCGCGGCCTCATGTCCGAGATCGGCGAGCGAAGCACGACCTTCGATCAGCGCGAGATCGACATGGTGCGACAGCTCTACGCGCTCCCGCATGGAGCGCGCGTGGAGCCCGACGGCTCGTGGAGCGTGCCGGTGAGGTGATCTCTTCAGCGCGCCGAATCTTCAGCGATCCCGCTCGATTGCTTGCACTCGGGCGTCGTTCTCACCGGTTGCCACGGGTAGCGGACGTTCCACTCGCCGTACATCGAGGTCGAGAGGTCGCGGCTGCTCCGGTAACCACCCACGTCATCGATCGCGACCACGTTCCACCGATCGGTGTACCGCGTGTAGAGCGGCATGTAACGGACGCCGTTCACGAACGCCTTGCCATTCGAGCCGCGGGTGAGCCCGAGGTACAGCAGGATCGAGCTTCGGCGCGCGAGCGTGAGCGTCGGGTGCCGGCTGATGAAGTTGCCGAGCGAGTAGATGATGAACGTCTCGCGACCATCCTTCGTGAGGTACTTCTCCCACGGCTGCAGCACGTGCGGGTGATGTCCGAGCACGGCGGTCGCGCCGGCGTCGAGCACCTGCCGCGCGAGCCGACGCTGCCACTCGTTGGGGGTGTCGGAGTACTCGTTGCCCCAATGCGGGGTGACGATGACCGCGGCGACGTCGCTGCGCCGGGCCAGTGACGACACCGTCGAGACGAGCCGATCGGTCTCGAGAAGGCAGTGCAGCACCTGATCGCTCGAGTCCGCGATTCCGTTGGTCGAGAACGCGCAGCTCACGAAGTGAATGTCGGAGCCGTTTCGGTGGACCCGCGCAGACCACGGTCCGGTCTCCCACGAGCGCACCGTGCCACTGTGCTTCAGGCCCGCGGCGTCGAGCGCGTCGAGCGTTCGGTCGATGCCGAGCCTACCGCGGTCGAGTGCGTGGTTGTTGCCGGTCGATACGTAGTCGAAGGACGCATTACGGAGCGCGGTCGCGACCGAGCGGTGCATGTTCGCGACCGGCGAGCCGGTGTAGACCCAGTTGTCGAACACCCTACCGGGATCGGGCGCCAGGCTGCCATCGACGGCGATGCCGTAGGCCGTCGGGGCCTCGAGGTTTCCGGTCGTCAAGTTGGCGTCGTCGAGGAACTTCGTGACGTTTCCCCAGAGCGATGACCAGCCGCGCGCGTAGGCCTGCTTCTGAATCGCCTCGTGCCCCATGATGTCGCCGACCGATGCGATGGTGACACGCTCGCCTGGCGAGCACGCGCGCGCGAACCGAAGCGGCCCGGCGGCGAGGGGCGAGGACAGTCGATCCGTCCCGATCGCCTCCTCGTCGACGAACTCCTCGCGATCGGTCTCCGCCTGGTGCTCGGGCCCATCGGAGCAGCCGGCGACCATCGCGATGACGATCCCCAGCGCATCTCGCGGTCGCATGATGTCACGCGCTCGTGCAACGCCGGGACCGACCGCCCGGGCTCCTCGCGCTCCACGCCACTACGATCGCAGTGCACGCGTCGCGCCTTGCGAGTCGCCGGCTGGGAGACCTGGCTCGCGCCACGCTTCAATCGCCGAAGCCCCACGCGACGCACGAGGTCGCGCACAGCTGCGCTCACACCGATCAGCTTGCGCACATCGCGGCTGCGGACGTTCGAGGCGGGAGGGTCGGCTCTTGTTCGCGGGACTGACGCGCTGGCGACGAGGCCCGAGCGTCGCTTCGGCGGCTGGTACGCTCCGGAGTCGACACGTGCCGCCGATCGGGAGGATCGACATGATCACACTCTATGGCTTCGGACGAATCTTCCCCGGGGGCGTCGGCGAGACGAAAGACCTCCGGGCGCAGTGGGCGCTCGAGGAAACGGGGCTGCCCTATCGAGTCCACGCGCTCGACCACACCGCCGGCGATCTCGATGGCGATGCCTATCGGCGAATCAGCCCGTTCCGCCAGGTGCCGGTCATCGACGACGACGGTTTCGTGGTGGCCGAGTCGGCTGCGGTGGTGCTCTATGTCGCCGAGAAGGCCGGCAAGCTGATCCCGAATGACTTCCGGGGCCGCACGCGCGTCGTCCAGTGGTGCTTCGCCGCGGTCGGCACCGTCGAGCCGACCCTCACCTGCCGCGACCTCCTCGAGATCTTCGACGGCGACAAGACCGCCCCGAAGCTCCACAGCGAGGTGCGCAAGCTCGCAGGCCGCTGGCTCGGCGACCTCGAGCGCCGCCTCGAAGCTCGCGAGTGGATCGCCTGCTCCGACTTCACGGCGGCCGACATCATGATGTCCGGCGTCCTGCGCTCCATCCGCAAGACCGACCTGATGGAGCCCTTCCCCAGGATCAGGGCGTATCACGAGCGCTGTCAGGCGCGGCCGGCCTGGCAGCGCACGCTCGGCCTGTACGCGGAGCGACTCGGCGTGCGCGTCGCCGACATCCGCTAGCGCACCACGCGCGCGTCAGGGGATCTCGAGATCCACCGGAACGTCCCCGCTCGACAGCTGCAGCACGACCTGACACTTCGACGCGCTGAGGGCGTGGTTGAAACCGACGTCGGCTTCGGCCCGCGCGCCCGGCTCGATGCGGATCGGGCCCGAAGGGGGCGCCCACACCTCACGCTCGTCGTCGATGCGCAGCTCCACGCCGCGAAGCTCCACGGGCGCGGTGCCGCGGTTCGCGATCGCGACGCCGAGGCGTCCGGTCTGCCGCACGAGCCCACTCAGCTCGATGTCGAGATCGCCGACGCGACGCTTGAACCCCGACGAGCCGTACTCCCAGCCCACCGGATCGTACCGACGCAGCACCGACCCGCACATCCCGCCGACGAGCAGCGGCGCGAGACATAGCAAGATCCATCGACGCATCACGCCCTCCATGACCAGGTCGCAAGCATCGGACACGACGACGCCGAGCCGTAAGGCGTCGCGTGACGACTCCGCGTGCGGGCACTCTTCAAACGCGACCGCAGCCTCGACGCTGGCATCGGGTCGCAGCTCCACGAGCGCATCGATATCAGTACATGGGCGGCGCGCCGCCCGGCATTCCGGCGTTCGGCGGCGAGGCCGCGCCGGCGACCGCGAGGCTGTTCGGGTTCATCGGATCGACCCGCACGTCGAGCCAGGCGCCCTGCTGGAACAAGGCCAGATTCAGCTCCGGGACGAACTTCTGCACCTGGGCCGTGTACGGCGGGCGGCCCTGCAGATGCACCTCGAGCGACAGCAGCAGGCTGATGGATCGCTGCACACCGATCTTGATGACCGCGCCGCCGTGCTGCATGCCGAGGACGCGCGCCTGCCCCGGCGTGCCCGTGGCGAGGAGCCGCTGCTCGTTGGCGAGGCGGGCACGTCCCTTCCGGAAGAAGATCACGAGGAGCAGCAAGGGCAGCGCCAAGCTGGCGACGACGATGAGGATGACGATCTCGGGCTCGAGCGGAATGTAGAACGAGCCGGGGCCACCCCTGTTGAATTTCGGTTTCGCGAACTCGACCGCGTACCCCACCAAGTCGGTCATGGCCGTGATCCTATCGTCGCGTCGGAACGCTGCGCAACGAGCCGCGCACGCCCGATTCGTCGCTTCGCGGCCCGCAGCCGAGTACGCTTGCTTTCGATTCGTCGAGGAAGTCGGGCCCTCGGCTGCGGTGCACGAAGGCTTTATCGGCGACGAGCGCGAAAATCACGCGTTCTCGTCCTCGCCAGCATCAGCGTATATCACAGCAGGGGGCTTGCCGTAAGCCCCATTTCATGTCGCATAGTGCTCGACATGACGAATCCTCCGGCGCAGATCGCGACGGGCCACGTGTTGGACCTCGCCGAGATCGGTCACACGCAGGTCGCGCGCGTCGGCGGCAAGGGCGCGCACCTCGGAGAGCTGTGCCGAATCGCCGACGTCCGCGTGCCTCCCGGCTTCTGCATCACGACCGACGCCTTCCGGCGGATGTTGCTGCGCGTGCCGTCGATCGACGAGCGGCTCGATCGGCTCTCGTGTCTGGAGCCGGACGATCGCGAGGCGATCGGGGCGATCAGCGAAGACCTCCGCCGAACGATCGAGGCGCTCGCCTTCGAAGACGATCTCGCGGGCGAGATCGCGGCCGCGCTCGCGCGGGTCGGCGAAGACTCCGCATGGGCGGTCCGCTCCAGCGCGACGGCGGAGGATCTCGCCACCGCGTCGTTCGCCGGCCAGCACGACACGTATCTGAACGTCGTCGGGTGCGCGGCGGTCCTCGAGCACGTGCGCCGGTGCTGGGCCTCGCTCTTCACCGAGCGCGCGGTCGCCTACCGACTGCGCAACGGCTTCGATCACCGCAAGGTCCACATGGCGGTCGTCGTGCAGCGGATGGTCTCCCCGCACGCGGCCGGCGTGCTCTTCACCGCCGATCCGGTCACCGGCCATCGCAAGATCGTCTCCATCGAGGCCAGCTTCGGGCTCGGCGAGGCGCTCGTCTCCGGCCGCGTGAACGCCGACGTCTACAAGGTTCGGGACGGCGCGATCGTCGCCCGAGCGATCGGCGAGAAACAGCTCGCCGTTCATGCGTCGCCCGAGGGCGGCACGCGGGAATGCGAAGTGGAGCCGTCACGACAGCGCGAGCCGGCGCTGACCGACGCAGAGGTCCTGCAGCTCGCCGAGCTGGGCCTTCGGATCGAAGCGCACTTCGGCCGCCCGCAGGACATCGAGTGGTGTCTCGGGCCTACGCGTGAAGGTGGCGTCCACATCGTGCAGAGCCGGCCGATCACCGCGTTGTATCCCATCCCCGCCGCGCCCGACGGAGAGAACCGCGTGTACATCTCGGTCGGTCATCAGCAGATGATGACCGATCCGATGATGCCGCTCGGGCTCTCGCTCTTTCTGCTGACGACCCCTGCGCCGATGGTCGAAGCGGGCGGCAGACTGTTCGTCGACGTGACGCGGCTGCTCGCGTCGCCCGCGCGCCGCGCGGCCTTGCTCGACGGAATGGGCAAGTCCGATCCGCTGATTCGCGACGCGCTCGAGACCGTCGTCGCCCGCGGCGACTTCCTCCGCACGCTCGAGGTCGAGGAGCCCGTCCGCGCGCCGGCTCCGCCTCCGCCGCTCGAGAGCGATCCGGCGGTGGTCGACGATCCGGCGACGGCGGGCGTCGCTCTCGTGCACGAGCTGATCGCGCAAACCGAGGCCTCGCTAGCGTTGTTGAAGCGCGAGCTCCGCACGAAGTCCGGCCCCGCGCTGATCGAGTTCATCGTCGCCGACGTGCAGGAGCTGAAACGCGGTCTGTTCGTTCCGCGAAGCATGCAGGTGATCATGGCGGCGATGGAGGCCACCTGGTGGCTGAATGATCGGCTGCGCGCCTGGCTCGGAGACGGCGAGAAGAACGCGGCCGACACGCTCGCGCAGTCGGTGCCGCACAACGTCACGTCGGAGATGGGGCTCGCGCTCCTCGAAGTCGCCGACGTGATCCGCGCGCACCCGGAGGTGGTCGCGTTCCTGAAGCGCGGTCCGGGCGACGGCTTCCTCGACCAGCTGCCGAAGCTCGCGGGCGGGAACGAAGCGCGCGACGCGATCGTCGCCTACCTCGATCGGTACGGCGTGCGCTGCGTCGGCGAGATCGACGTCACGAGGCCGCGCTGGCGCGAACGACCGAGCGCACTCTTGCCGATGATCCTCGCGAACGTCGCGAACTTCGCGCCCGGCGAGAGGGCGCGACGCTTCGAGCGCGGAGAGCGAGCGGCACGGGAGAGGGAGCAGGAGCTGCTCGCGCGCGTGCGCGACCTGCCGGACGGGGAGCGCAAAGCCGAGGAGACGAAGCGGAAGATCGACTGCCTGCGGACCTTCGCCGGGTACCGCGAGTACCCGAAGTTCGGGCTGATCAGCCGCTACTTCGAGTACAAGCAGGCGCTGCTCGGAGAGGCCGACCGCCTCGTGCGCGCGGGCGTGCTGCGCGCGAAGGAGGACATCTTCCTCCTCCGGTTGCAGGAGCTGCACGAGGTCGTGCGCACGCAGCAGGTGGACGAGCAGCTCCTCCGGCAACGCGCCGCCGCCTTCGCGTCGTATCGCGCGCTCACGCCGCCGCGCGTGCTCACCTCCGACGGCGAGGTCCTCGACGGCGCGTACCTTCGCGACGACTTCCCGCCCGGCGCGCTCGTCGGCCTGGCGGTCTCCGCCGGCGTCGTCGAAGGGCGCGCGCGCGTCGTCTTGAACGCGGAAGAGGCCGACCTCGCGCCGGGCGACATCCTCGTCACCGCGTACACCGACCCGAGCTGGACGCCGCTCTTCGTCGCGATCCGCGGCCTCGTCACCGAGGTCGGCGGCTCGATGACCCACGGCGCGGTGATCGCGCGGGAGCTCGGCCTGCCCGCCGTGGTCGGCGTCGAGCACGCCACCCGACGAATCCGCGACGGCCAGCGCATCCGCGTGCACGGGAGCGACGGTTACGTAGAGATCCTCGACGCGTGTCGGTCGGCGTAACGCCGTGTCATGGCGCCCCAAACGGTCGGTCCGCCGATCGGCGTTACTCTGACGCAGTGCAACCTATTCGGTCTTCGATGAACGTCACCTTGGACGAACCGAGTAGCCGCTGACCTCCTGACGACCCGACCTGCGCGCCGAGGCGATCGCACAGGTAGACGCACGATACACCTGGCACCTACACTGACGCCGGCGCCTGCATGAGCCTCGGCATATATCCCGTGCTCGATCGCGACATCGAGTGGTGGGCCGAGGTCGGCGAGACGCTGTTCGAGCAACTCGATTGGCTCAACGAGCTCGCCGAACAGGCCGGCGCGCGGACCCTCTTGTCGTTCTACGGTTGGCCGACGTTCAGTGTCCCCGGGGATTTCGAGGGCGATCGCGACGATCTACGCGCGCTGCTCGGGCCACCCACGTGGCACTCGCCAACCGAGCTTCGTGCGACGATCAAGACACTCCGGCGGGCGCTCGGAGAGACTTTCGCGGGGCCGATCGAAGACGAGCTCGAGGCCCTCGATCGCGTGGCCGAGAAAGCCTCGGTAACGGGCGCACGCGTGTACCTGGACTTCTCGTAGCGGAACGCGCAGTTCCGCGGTCGCTCTTCCGACTCGCCGGGCTGAGGTCAACCACATCTCCCATCGACGACGGTTACATCCACGGGGTTGGTGCAGGCAGCATGCGACTCGAGCTGATCATCGTGATCGCCGCGCTACTCGGAACGACCGCGTGTCGACGAACGCAGCCGGCTCCCCGCCACGACCCTGCCGGAGCGAGCGCCGCAGACGCTCTCTGTGCGACCGCGCGCTCCAACGGGCGGACGGCGGAGGCTCGTGCGTGGCTCGAGAAGGCCACGCCGGCGGCGCCACGGACGCTCGGAGAGCACGATCTGCAATCGACCGAAGCGATCGTGGCGGACCTCTACGCGCGCGGCGCGCTCGTGGTCGACGTCGCGAAGATCCAGGCGACCGCCGCCGGCGAGTGGAGCAACGTGCTGCTCGTCACGCTCCCGGACGACGCCAAGCGACGCGCGCAGGTGTTCGGGTTCGACGTCGACTACGAGAGCGAGTTCGATCCGACGGTGGACGTCGGCCAGCACTGCCTGTTCCTCTTCAAGTTCAAGGGACGACTCATCCGGAGGTTCGGCGAGAAGTGAGGCCGGCACTGATCGCGAACGACAGGTTGTCCTTCGGCGCGACCGTCTGGTCGCAGGAAGACGTACGCGAGCCGCCGTCTCGAGCCGTTGCGGTTGCGGACGCCATCTCTTCGGAGCACGCTGCGCGCTTGCCATGACGATCGACGAGAGTGACGAGTTCTGGAAGGGCACCGAGTTCCCTGATGTCGTCGCTTACCTGGTCGCGCTGGAGCCGGGTGGATATCAGATCGATCGCGTCATCGAAGCGCGGTGTGAGTGCGGTGGCACTTCGTTCCACGTGAACGTCGATCGAGACGACGAGCTCGCGCAGACACAATGTGTGCACTGCGGCGCGAAGACGTTCGTCGCAGACAGCGAGGATCACTGGGATGCCTCTGTCATCGAGCGACAGACGTGTCCCTGCGGTGGGCAGGTATTCGAGGTCGGCCTCGGACTTTGCATCCGTGAAGACAAGGTTGACGGTGACTGGGTTCGCTGGGGCAGCGTCGGATCGAGGTGCCTCGCCTGCGGCATTCTCGCAAGCGCCATCGACTGGAAGAGCGATCTCGCGCTGACCAACGAGCGGGCGAAGTGCGTGGCGAGGCGGGGCATCGAACACATCGCACGATGAGCGCATCCGAAGCCAATCTACGCACCTCACGCTCCCCGTGCTGTCTGCGCGCGCGCGGCAGATCGCGACCGAAGGTGGGCTCTTCCTCGAGCCGTTCGAGTCGCCATACGTTCGCGAAGGCGACGCTCGTTGAGACGTTGAGACAGACCGGGCGCTCTGACACTACCCGCCGCGACCGCCAGCCGGGTCGATGCTCTCGATGTTCCCGTCCTATGCTCACGACATGACCATTCGGCGGATGGACCACGTCGGCGTTGTCGTCGACGATCTCGCAGCTGCGATCGCGTTCTTCGTCGAGCTCGGGATGGAGCTCGAGGGCGAGGCGCCCATCGAGGGGAGTTGGGTCGACCGCATCGTCGCGATCGAGGGCGTCCGAGTCGACATCGCGATGATGCGGACCCCGGACGGCCACGGCCGGCTCGAGCTGACGAAGTTCCACACGCCGCCCGCGATCCGCAACGAGCCGAAGAACGCACCGCCGAACGCGCTGGGTATACGCAACGTCATGTTCGCCGTCGAAGACCTCGACGACGTCGTCGGCCGCCTTCGCGCCCGTGGCACCGAGCTCGTCGGCGAGGTCGCGCAGTACGAGGACAAGTACCGGCTCTGTTACGTCCGCGGCCCAGAGGGCATCATCGTCGCGCTCGCCGAGCAGCTCCGCTGAAGTCGCGACCGACGCCGTTCAGCGCGGCGGAACGGCGGCCTGGCTCGAACCGGGCACCCATTGCGCCAGCTGCGCGGCGTTCGCAGTGAAGGACTGCGTGCAGCCGCATTGCGTGCACACCGCCAGCGTCACAGCCCAGTAGCGCCCTTTGACGGTCTTCGTGGCGGCGACGCCGAGCACGGTCGTCGCCGTCCCGAAGTCTCGCCCTCGCCGCGCTGGCGGTCGCCGCCCGGCGCCTCACTCCGGGGTCCACTCGTACTCGAGCGGCCACACGATCTTCGCGGGCGCGGACGTCGGCTTCGGGAACACGATGCCGGCGATCGTGTCGACCATGCACTTCCCGGTGATCGCGTCGACCTTCATCGCGGCTCCCAAATCGATCTTCCGCGCCTTGCCGAGCGCGTCGACCTCGAACTGCATGAACGTCATGCCTGCGAGCTTCGGGTCGCGCGTGCGCCCGTCTTCGTAGCAGCGCGTCAGCGCGGGGTAGCTCGCGCCCATCGCGCCCATGACCCCGCTCGCGTCGATGTCGGACGGGATCTCGATGAAGTGCTGCTGGAGGTGCGTCTTCCACTTCCGCTCGGCGAAGGCGATCGTGATCGTGCCGGTGGCGCTCGTCGCGTCGTCGAGCTTGCACTCGCGGAGCACGTCGGCCACGCAGCGCGCGAGGACGTCGTCGCCGGCGACACGCTGCGCGCTCGTGACCTTGCCGAGCGAAAGCTCGACCGAGAGCTCGATCGTCCCGTGGAAGCTCACGCCGCCGTCGCTCGCCTGATACAGACGATTCCACGTCTCCCGCGCGCAGCCACGCATGTTCTCGAACCTGTCGCACGAGACACGCGCGAGCGCCGCGGCTTGCGCGCCGCTCCGTGCGGCAGCGGTCGCGACGACGCGCGGCCACGTCATCTCCCCCGCGTCGGGCGCCGGCTGACCGCCCTCGAGCACCACACCGTCGCGGCACTCGACGCTCGCCCGGGTGACGCCGGCCTCCGCAGGATCGGCCTTCACCGTCGGGCTCGCGCGCCGGCACGCGAACAGCAGCGCGCTCGCCACGACGACGGCCCACGCCCCTTCTCTCCCCACCCGCTCACGATAGAGGATCGTGAGAGGATCGTGCGCCGGAGGGTTCGCGATGCGGTGCGCCGACCACGACGCGGCCGCCACGAGGAGGGTCGCGAGCGGAGCCGGACCGCTGTGCATCGTAAGGAATCATCGTCGGCGCGTTACCTCCTGCATCGTCGCGCGGGCTCCGGGATCGGATGCACGCCAAGCCGTCGGTGTGCGCGCTGTTCGGTTGGTTCTTAGCCATGCTCGTTGCTCCGCCCTCGTCGGCGGACAGCGGTCCCTCGACGCCACCGAAGCCAACCGCTCCATCGCCGGATCGGCGTCAGCCGACCGTGGAGTGGAACCCGGAGTGGGCGCGCTTCCGCACGGCGGAGTACCTCGCCACCTCCGTGCTGGTGCTGACCGACGTCGCCATCGTGCTGTGGATGCCCGATCCCGATCCGCGGTGGGACGGAGCGCTACCCTTCGACGGCAAGGCGAGCACCGCGCTCCGCGCCGGCACCGGGCCCGCGCGACAGCGGGCGCAGATGTGGAGCGATCGCATCCACGAGCTCAACTTCGTGATCGGGCTGACGGAGGCGCCGCTCGCCGCGGGTGTCGCGCACGGCAACTGGGACGTCGCGTGGCAGCTCTCGCTGATCAACGCGGAGGCGTACGCGGCTGCAGGGTTCGTGCAGCTGCTCTCCGCCAGGCTCGTCGGCCGCGTTCGCCCGTTCCTCGACAGCTGTCGCGAGGCGGGTGAGCGAGGCGAAGGCGAGGACTTCCCGTGCAAGGAGGGTGGTCGGACGCTGAGCTTCTTGAGCGGTCACGCGATGACGTCGTTCGTGTCGGCGGGGTTGATGTGCGCGCATCACGGACGCCTCCCGCTCTGGGGGAGCGGCGCCGCAGACGCGAGCGCGTGCGTGGCGATGTTGGCGTCCGGCACGGCGACCGGCGTGCTCCGCGTCGTCGCCGACAAGCACTATGCGAGCGACGTCGTGCTCGGAATGCTGCTCGGCTTCGGGTTCGGGTACGGCATCCCCATGCTCTTCCACTATCGCTCCACCGCAGCGCCCAAGTCGGCACGTGCGCCGGCGTTCGTCGCGTGGGCACCGACGCCGGTGATCGCGCCCGATCGACTCGGCGTCGCGTGGGGAGGGATCTTCTGAGTCGTCGCCCTACCGGGGGGGCTGCGGTTCGGCGCCGGTCGAGCGATCAACGACGCGCGTCGGCGGCGAGCCGGAGCTCGATCCACCGCACGGCGGTCCAATCCAGCGCGCCGGCGGCGCCCGAAGGTATTCAACTACGAAGAGGCCCGGCAGATCGGCGCCGCGTTCGAGCGGATGAAGCTCGAGACGGCGAAGGGGGGCGACTCGATGGTCGCGAGCACCATCGACCTCATCGCCAACCTGCTGCCGCCGCGGCTGACGAAGGTCTTCCGCAAGAACCTGAAGACGCCCGCGACCGGTACCGCGCGCCCGCACAGCGAATCGCGTCCGTCGCACCCGTGACGTCGTGCGCGACGTTCGGTCTTCTGGCCGCTGACGTCAGCCGTTCACGAGAGCCAGATCATGAGACCCAAGCCGCGCTCGGCTCCGTGGAGCACGAGGTTGCGAAGCTCCTCGTACGCACCCGAGTAGTAGCCGAACTCGTCGCCGCCTCGCGGGTCGTACTTGCTCCATCCATTCGGGGCACCGGGGTAGATCTGGAGCGAGTCCATCGTCGCTCCGTCGTAGTAGTCAACGCCGACGGGCGCACCCCGGAGCAGCGAGCTCCCTGAGTGCGCCCGTTCGACGGGCCGGGACCTACCAGGTCAGAACCAGCTCGCGACCCACTCACCGAGCGACGCGCCGACGCCGCCGAGAACGCCGCCGACGACGTACCCGGGAACCGAGCCGACCACCGGCACCACGACCGCGCCACCGACCGCGCCGGAGACCGCGCCGCCGACCGCGCCCGAGACGTCGGCCTTGACGATCGGGGGAGCCTGCATGGGCTCCACATCACCGGTCGACAGCACGTACGCCGCGCTGTAGCGGCCGACCGAGGACGTCGCGAGCAGGACGTCGCTCTCCTGCTCGGGGAGCGTCTTGTCGGTCATGATCTCGACTTCGATCCGCTTGTTGGCGCGGTAGTCGCCCGACAGCGCGTCGTTCACCGACGCATCCAGGATCTTCACGAAGTAGCTCGCCCCGCGCGGCGACATCTTGCCGGTCTTCACCAGGAGCTCGTCCGGCGCCTTCGACGCGAAGAGCTCCGCCGAGAACTTGTTGGCGCCGCTCGCGAAGAACTTCGTCGTGTCGACGGTGATCCCCACGCTGCCGATGAACTTCGCGGTCGTCGCGTCGACGGCCTCGGGCGTCGCCCCCTTGGTCAGCACGCTCCGGCCGTACACCATCGCCTTGTTGTGCAGGCGACCGACCCAGTCGAACTTGTTCGCGGGATTGGCGACCCGGCCGCCGTAGACCGAGATCTCGTCGGTGGCGCTGTTCCAGTCCGCGTCGCTCTTGACGGGGGTGACCTTCACGTCGATGACGATCGGGCCCTTGCCGTCGACGTCGCTCCGCACGGCGTAGAAGCCAGGCTGAATCGTGATGGCGCCGGGAGCCCCGAGGCTCCGGGCGATCTTGGCGTCGAGCGCGATCGGCGCCTCGATCTTCAGACCGCCCGAGGCGCGGAGGTCGAACGGAGTCGACTCCCTGTCGAGCGACAGCGTGAGGACCCCCTCCGAGCCGTAGACGCCGGTGGCGTTCGCGTCCCACGGCGACGGCGAGCTGCCGATCGAGCAGATGCCCGGGCCCTTGAAGCAGCCCCCCGCGTATCCAGTGATGCCGAACTGGATGTTCAGCCTCCCGGGGTGCGGAGTCGAGAGCGACTCCTGCGCGACGCCGGTCGTCTCGTCGGCCCCCCGCTCGGACTGCGAACCATCGATGGCACACCCTGCAAAGACCGAGAGGGCAATCGTGACGACCGAAGCGATTCCATAAGCGCGCATGAGACTCTCTCCTGGGGTTCCGTGGTCTTGTCCGCGAGGGGCACCGCCCCTTGCGACGCCCGCATCCAGCGACGCGTCGGGCGGCCCTTTCGCAGGACCCGTGCCGACGCCGCGGCCCCGAGCGACGAGCGAGATTCTCCGAGGAATCTCGCGCCCTGCGCCCGTCGGCAGCGGCTCGTGAACGGTCCAGTGGACGGTTCACTCCCTGCGATGGACGTCAGAGCCGGATGCGAGCGGACGCACCTCGAAGATGTCTTGTTGACGAAGGAGCTGGGTGGGTATCGCGACTACTGCAAGCAGACGAAGTTCCGCCTCGTCCCTCGGCTCTGGTGAGCCCCCGCGGCCGGCGGTGCCCGAGACGCAGCGGTCCGCCCGGAGGAGCGGCGCGCCGCTCACGCTCGATTCACCGGCTCTCGCGGTGCTCGGGCAGCGCGCCCTTCGGCTCGCCTGGCTCGGTCGACTTCCGCTCGCCTGCCGACGCCGACGACGGCCGCTCGACCGGCACCGACGCGCCCTCCGTGATCGGCTCGGCGCCCGCGGAGCCCGTGCCGAGGCCCGAGCGTCCCGATTCCTCGTACGGTCCGCCGCCCAGCTCGCCGGGCTGCACCGGCGTGGCGTCGTCGGGGTGGGGCGTGCCGAACGGGAAGATCCCTTTCGACGCGTCGACCTCGTCGCTCGATACGGGCTTGGACCTCTCGCGCTCCTTCGCCATGCTCTGCCCCTTTCGGTGAGCGCACGAAGTTGCACGCGAGGTGCCGCGCCTCCTCGAGGCCGGTCGTGACGGCCCAACCGCCCAATCGGCCCGACAAGCCTGCTGCACGCGCTCGGGCAATGGCGACAGGCCGAGCGAGATGCGCCGCTCGGCATCGAACCCCGGTGATGCTGGCGCGATCGTTCGAGGTAGACGAGTTGATCGAGGCGTGCTCGGCCGCGGTCGCCACGGGCGAAGGCGAGCCCGCGGTGCGTGAGCTGATCGTCGAGGCCGTGTCCGACCCGAGCGCGGCGCTCGCTGCGCTCGGGCCTTCCGAGCACGCCGGAATCCGCGTGCTCCACCGCGCGGCCGATCTCACCGTGCTCGACTTCACCTGGGCGCCGTGGATGGCGTTCAAGCCGCACAACCACAACATGTGGGCGGTGATCGCCATCCTCGCCGGCCGTGAGGACAACGTGTTCTGGCGGCGCACCGAGCGCGCGATCGAGGCGGCCGGCGCGCGCTCGCTCGGGGCCGGCGACGTGACGCCGCTCGGCAAAGACGTCATCCATTCGGTGACGAACCCGATCGGCAAGTGGACGCGGGCGATCCACGTCTACGGCGGCGATTTCTTCGCCCCGCCGCGACCGCGCAGCGAATGGGATCACGAGACGCTCGTGGAGCGCCCGTGGGACCTCGACGACACGCGACGCTCGTTCGCCGACGCCGAGGCGCGGTTTCGTTGCGCGTCGCCCTCCCGCTGACCGCGGGCACGAACCGCGCCGACCGGGTCAGCGGAGGATCACGTCGTCGCCCTGCGGCGCGCCCGAATCGCCCTCGGGCGGCGACGGCGGGCCCGAATCGGTCGCCGGAGGCGCCGAAGGCGGAGGACACGGTCCGATCGGATCGCCATGGTTCTTGACGTGCGCCGCGACGGCCGGCTCGCCGACGCAGATCTCGTGCGCGTTCGCCGGATTGCCGGGCGGGATGTGGCAGATCAACACCTTCTTGCCGCTGCACGTGGGCTCGCCTGTCGCAGGGTCCTTCAGCGCCGCCTCCTCGCTTCCGATTCCCCCCTCCTCCTCGGCTTCCTGGGTGCATCCGATCATCAGACCGGAGACGACCAGGGTCGACGTGAACACGACGCACGCGAGTCGCTTGGAAATCATCGAGTCACTCCTCTTCGACTGAACCGGATGGAGCCGGCGCTGATCCCATCAGCAACGCTCGTACCTCGGCGATCGACGCGTGCCGCTGCGCCGGAGAAGGGCGCGTTCAGCGTGCTTCGCGCAGTGCCCGCGGAAAAATGTCGCGGCTCGCGATCGTCGTCGTGCGCTGGCACATGCCCGCTCGGCGCGTTGAGGACTCATGTCGGCCGCAGCGTCACGTCGGTGGTTCGCTCCAGCGCACGCCGGTTCGCTCGCGCGCCGGCGACGATGACCATCCTCGAGCCACTCGACCTCGGTCGGTTGATCGCGGGCCCGCGACGACCGATCGTCGCCGCACATGTCGATGACGCCCCCCGCCGAGCACGAGCTGGTCCGCGAAGGCGGGCGCGTGGTCACCGTCGGCTTCGACGAGCACGACAACCTGGTCTTCACAGGCCAGGATCTCGGCGCGTACGTCGAGGAGGTGTTCGGCGATTCGGAGTACGAGTTCTGGTACACGGTGCCCGCGGAGCGGATCGCCGAGTTCGCGGCGCTCGTCGGGATCGATCCGAGCGAGCCCATCGCCGGGCTGCTCGCTCGGTGGAAGGGCGACGAGCGGTTCGCCGAGCTCCAGAGGCGGATGCGCGCGACCGGGTGGGTGCGGTTCACCTGCTGGTGACGAGGTGCGGACCGCCCCGATCCGCGGCATGGTGCGGCCGATGCGCCCCTTCGCCGTGTTGGCCACGTGCGCCCTCGTCGCCTGTTCGTCGCCCGACCGAACCGAGGCCGCTCCGCCCGGCGACGCGGGCGCCGATGCCGGAGGCGCGCAGCCGCTCCGGGCTTCGGGGTACTGCGAGGCCACGGTCGACTTCTTCTGCGACTACTACCTTCGTTGCGGGCGCATGGTCGCCGCGAACGCGGCGGAGTGCCGCGCGACGTTCCTCGAGACGTGCAACGCCCGCTACGAGCAGCGCTACGTCGATCTCGAGGCGGCGGGGCTGCTCTCGCTCTCGGCGACCGGCGTCGAAGCGTGTCGCATGCACCTGAAGTCGGTCGCCTGCGAGCGTCAGCTCAGCGATCTGTCTGGCCCCTGCGGCGACATGTGGATCGGCACCCAACCCGCAGGGAGCCCCTGCGGCCTCGACGTCGAGAGCTTCACCTGCGGGCCGGGAACGGCCTGCGTGCTCGGCCTCGATCTGTGCGGCGTCTGCAAGCCGGCGTCGCTCGCAGGGGGCGCGTGCGGTGACGGCGTCGCCTGCGCGGCCGACGCGACCTGCGTCGAGGGGCGCTGCGTCTCGCGGCGGCAGGTCGGCGAGTCGTGCTCGGCGACCGAACCGTGCGTGGTGGGCGCGAGCTGCAGCGCCGGCGTCTGCGCCGCGCCGCGCATCGTCGCCGAGGGCGAGCCGTGCGACGCGACCCGTCGCTGCCCCTACAGGAGCGCCTGCATCGGCGGCCGCTGCGTGCGGGCGGCGTTGCTCGGCGAAGACTGCGCAGACACCACCTGCGCTTCCGGTCGATGCGTCGTCGAGGGAACGTCGAAGATCTGTCGGGCCTTGCTCGAACCGGGTGCGGCCTGCGCCCTCGCCTCCGATTGCCGTTCGGGCTCGTGCGTGGAGAAGGCGTGCCGACCGCTCCCCGACGCGTGTTTTCCGTGATCGGCTCCGCGGCGCGAGCGCCGGGTGGTAACCTCCCGGTCCCCCCCGCGGGCCCTCGACCATGCGCTTCCCCGGCCGCCGTAAGCACAAGCACTACTTCCCCGTCCACGCGCGCGATCCGCTGTTCCTCTACGCGGGCATCTCCGCGCCGGCGGCGAAGACGCACGTGATCGGCATCGATCAGACGCTCGTCGACATCGACGCTCGCGTGCCCGACGGCCTGCTCGCCCGCTACGACCTCGCCAAGGGCGCGTCGACGGTCATCCCCAACGACAAGGCCACCGCGCTGTACGACGAGCTGCTCCGCGAGGCTCTCATCCGCTACGAGTTCGCGGGCGGCACGGTCGGCAACACCCTCCACAACTACTCGTTGCTCGCCGACGACGCGTCGATCCTGCTCGGCGTGATGAGCGAGACGATCCGCGTCGGCACCTCGGGCTATCGGTATCTGTCGAACACCTCGAGCCGGGTGAACCTCGACCACCTCCAGCCCATCGACGGCCCCATCGGTCGGTGCTTCGCGCTGGTCACGCCCGACGGCGAGCGCACCTTCGCCATCAACGAAGGCAAGATGAACGGCCTGCGCCCCGAGAGCGTGCCGCCGGCCGTCTTCGACGACGCGTCGAGCCTCGTGATCTCGGCGTACCTCATGCGCTGCAAGGAGTCCGATCCGATGCCGCACGCGACGCGGCGGGCGGTCGCGCTCGCGAAGGAGCGCGGCGTCCCCGTGGTGCTCACGCTCGGCACGCGGTTCGTCATCGCCGAACGGCCGGAGTTCTGGCGGTCGTTCATCGCCGAGAACGTGAACGTCGTCGCGATGAACGAAGAGGAGGCCGAGGCGCTCACCGGCGAATCGGATCCGCTCCTCGCCTGTGATCGCGCGCTCGAATTCACCGACATGGTGCTCTGCACGGCCGGGCCCGCGGGGCTCTATCTCGCCGGCTACACCGACGACGCGGTGAAGCGCCAGACGCGTTACCCGCTCCTCCCCGGCGCCATCCCAGAGTACAACCGCCACGAGTTCAGCCGGCCGATGCTCCGCGCGAGGTGCGAAGATCCGGTCCGCGTCTACGCGCACATCGCGCCGTACCACGGCGGCCCCGAGCGCATCACCAGCACCAACGGCGCGGGCGACGCGGCGCTCTCGGCCCTCCTGCACGACATGAGCGCGAACCGCTACCACCGTTCGAGCGTGCCCAACTCCGCGAAGCACGTGCGCGAGTTCCTCACCTACTCGTCGATGAGCCAGGTGTGCCGCTACGCGAACCGGGTGAGCTTCGAGGTGCTCGTGCAGTCCTCGCCGCGGCTCACGCGTGGGCTCCCGGAGCGCGAAGAGGGGCTCGACGACGAGGCGTACTGGGCGCGCTGACCGCGCCGCACCTCGAACGCCGCCTCCGGACGGCGACGACGATCGCCGACACGACCACGAGCCACCCCGAGCGGCCGTGGGAGCGCGCGTTCATCGTGCAGCCGCCCTCGTCGCCGTCGGGCGCGCCCGTCGCAGGCGCGCATTTGCCGGAGCTCGTGTCGCACGCGTACCCGACGATGCACGCGTTGCTGTCGGTGCACTTCTCGATGCAGGCCCCGTCGGCGCAGCGGAACGGCGCGCAGTTGGTCTTGCTGCCCGCCGGGCTGACGACGAAGCGGTCGTCCTCGCAGGTCGAGCTCGAGACGCACTTGCCCTCCCTGCAGCGGTTGCCCGGCGCGCACTCGTCGTCCTCGGCGCAGGCTTCGAGACACGTGATCGACCCGCACGCGTAGGGCGCGCACCTCCTCGTCTCGGCGGCAGGGCATGCGCCCGAGCCGTTGCACGAGACCGCGCGACGTTCGACTCCGTCGGTGCACGCGGCGGCCCCGCACGAGACGTCAGGCCCGGGGTACGCCGCGCAGGCGTTGCCGGTCTTGCCGTCGCAGGAGGTCGCGACGCACGGATCGGTGCTCGCAGGCTTCGGGCACGAGCCGTGCTTCGCGGCGCCCGCGCGCGGCGTGCACGTCCCCTTGGTGGCCTCGAGATCGCACGCCTCGCAGACGCCGGTGCACGGCGTGTTGCAGCACACCCCGTCGGCGACGAGCCCGGTGGTGCACGCGCGACCCTCGGTCGCGGCGTCGCCCGGCTTCTTCTTGGGGACGCACGCGCCGGCGTCGCACCAGGCGGCGGGATCGCACTCGTAGTCGGACGCGCAGGTCGTGCCGCAGCCGTCGCCGGCGCAACGGTACGGGGCGCAGGTCTTCGTGGTCGTGGCGCAGTTGCCTGCGCCGTCGCACGTGCCGGGCACCGCCGCGATGCCGTCCTTGCACTTCGCGGCGCCGCAGGCGAGGCCCGCCTTCGGGAGGGTGCACGCGGTGCGGTCGACGCCGTCGCACGAGGAGCCGCACTCGGTCGGCGTCGTCGCGCACGCGGGCCGACTGCCGACCGGAGCGCCCACGACCGCGGAACAAGCGCCCTCCTTCCCCGGCACGTTGCAGGCTTCGCACCGGCCGGAGCACGCGCCGTCGCAGCACTTGCCGTCCACGCAGAAGCCCGAGAGGCAATCGCTTGCGGACGCGCAATCGCCGCCCTTGGCGCCGAGGATCTCGCCCTTCCACATCGCCCCCTGGTCGACGACCAGCGGCTGGCCGGACGCGACGACGAACGTGCCGTTGGGGACGACCGAGCCGGGGACCAGCTTCGACCACGCGGCGCCGTCCCAGATCCATGCGACGTCGGACAACGGATCGGGCGTGCTCCCGCCGTACAAGAGCGCGCGGGAGCCGATGGTGACGAATCGGCCGTTGTACATCCCGGTGGGCTGGAAGACGGGGCTCTGCGCCTTCCAGTCGGCTCCGGTCCACGTCCACATCGTGCCCGGGCTGCCGTAGTAGTACCGCCCCGCGCGCGCCAACGTCGCGCTGCTGCCGTGCCGCGCCATGACGCCGCGGAACGCGGAGGGGATCACCGTCGTGGGTTTGGAGGTGCAGCTCGGCGTCGTACCGGGCGAGCACTCCCACGTCTCGGCCGACGACACGTAGCCGGCGCTCCCTTCGAAGGAACCGCCGCCCCAGAGCAGCACGCGGTCGCCGAGGCTCGTCGCCGAGACGTCTTCCGTGGCCTTGGGCCAGCTCGAGGGCGTGCGCGACGACCAGGTCGAGCCGTCCCACTCCTGCCAGGTGCGCTTGCTGAAGTCGATGTGCGCGGCGCGATCGCTCAAGCCGTAGAGGGCGCCCTGATACCCCGGCTTCTCCGGGACGGCGCTCGACTTGCGGCTCCACGACGTGCCCGACCACTCCCAGGTGCCGAGCGGCCCCTCGGCCACGACGTGGGTCCCGCCCCACGCGGCCACGGAGGACGACGGCGGCAGCGCGCGCTCGCTCGACCTCGACCAGCTCGTGCCGTCGAAGGTCCAGGTGTCATGCGTGCCCGAGATCGGATCGCCGTCACCGAACGCGAGGAGACGCGCGCCGAACGCGCCGAGACCGCGCACCGTCGCCGGGCCGCCCGAGAGCGAGCGCAGGCTCCAGGCGCTGCCGCCGAACTCCCAGAGCCCCGCGCCGGCGTTGTCGACGATCGTGGGCGTTCCCCCGCGGCTCACGCCCCTGCTGCCGTTGATCGTCTGCGCTCCCGCGAGCTTGACCCAATCGGTGCCGGACCAGCGCCAGGTCTCGTTGTACCCGTTGACGAACAGCACCGGGCCGCCGCTCGTCGCGAAGAGCAGCGGCGTGTCACCGACGGGAGGGCTGGTCGCCGGCGCGAGCTTCGTCCAGCGCGTGCCGTCGAACTCCCACGTGTCGTCGAGCGGGACCTTGTCGGTCGCGCGCTGCCCGCCGTGGAGGAGCACCTTGCTCCCCATGCTGACCATCGCCGCGCAGATCCGCGGCGATGGCTGCGGCGACATCGCGCTCGCCCTCCAGCTCGCCCCGTCGAAGAGCCACGTGGCGTCGTCGGCGCCGATGCGAACCAGCCTCGAGCCGGCAACGGCCATGTCGTTGCAGCCCGTGCCGACGAGCACGCTCACCGCGCCGGTGTCGCTCCAACCGGTGCTCGAATCGTAGGCCCAGGTGTCGCCGGCCGAGCCGACCGCGTAGAGCTTTCCGCCGAGCTCCGCCGCGCTGACCTTGGTCCTGAGCGGAACGAAGCCCGAGAGCCTCGTCCACCGGAACGTCTCGAGCACCGGATCGATCACGACCGGAAACGCAGCGTCCGCGGGCACGGCGAGCGAGTAGGTCGTGCCCGAGATCTCCGGACGCAGGTCGAAGCGTCGGCCGCGCGCGTCGCGCGCGTGCGCGGACCGCAGGGCTGCGACGGTCGCGCCCGTGGCGTCGGCGAGGAGCACACCCTGTCCCTCGAGGCGCGGCGTGAGCGAAGCAGGTAGCTCGAGCGAGACGCGGCTCGGCGCGCCGGCGTCTCGCGCGACCCACGCGATCTCGACCGCGCCGTCGGTCCCCGCGATCAAGACGAGGTCGGTCGAGGGCAACGCGTCGCGGTAGACGAGCGTGCCGGGGGCGGCCTCGATCGGCGCGGTCTCCCGCGTGCCGGCGAGGCTCACGGTGACCGAGCGTCCTCCCGCGAGCGTGAGCGGTCCGGGCACCGTGCGGGGCGCCTCGACGCGTCCGTGGGGGGTGCGCGCGACGAGCCCGTCGAACTTCACCGCGTCGGCCAGCCGAGCCGCGATCTCGGGATCCGCGCGCAGCGCCGCGACTCGATCTCCCTCGATCGCAAGCGTGGGGGGCTCGCTGGGAGCCGTCGAGCAGGCTCCGAGCGCGAGGGAGGCCGCGGCGATCGCGCCGGCGCGCCGTCGTCGAAGCAGCATCATCGTCCCTCCGAGCAGCAGGAGCGATCCGAAGCCCGTCTTCGCCCGACCGCGAGCGCCGACCGCGCAGCCACCTTCCTCCTCGGGCGGCGCGGTGGCGAGCGGCACGCAGGCGCCCGTGCCCGGATCGCAGGCGTGCCCGCTCACGCAGTCGGTCGAGACCGAGCACGTCGTGCGACAGCTCGCGCCCGCACAACGATACGGGGTGCAGTCGATGTCGCCGCCCTTGGCGCCGCGGACGGTGTGCTCTCCGTCGCAGGTCGCGCCGTCGAGGCACTTGCCGCTGGGCACGTCGCACTCGAGCCCTTCGACGCAGTCGGCGTCGGCGGCGCACGACTCCTTGCACGCCGACTCTCCGCAGCGGAGCGGCGCGCACTTCTTGGTCTCGATCGAGGGGCAGCTGCCGCTTCCGTTGCACGACGCCGGCAGCGTCTCGACCCCGTCGACGCAGCTCCGCGGTCGGCACGAGACCTCGGCGCTGACGAAGGCCGCGCAGGACGCACCCGCCACCCCGTCGCAGACCGTCGCCGCGCAGGCGCTCCCGCCGGCGGGCGCGGGACAGGTCCCGTGCCTGGCCTTGCCCAGGACCGGCGTGCAGGTCCCGATCGTCGCGCTCAGGTCGCACGCCTCGCAGACGCCGGCGCACGGCTTGTTGCAGCAGACGCCGTCGGCGACGAACCCGCTCGTGCACGCCGAAGGATCGGTCGCGGCCGTGCCGTCGGCCAGCTTCGGCACGCACGCGCTCGCGGCGCAGTGCGAGCTCGGTGCGCAGTCGGCGTCGCTCGCGCAGCTCGTCGCGCAGCTCGTCTCGTCCTTGCAGCCGTACGGCGCGCACGCGATGGGCGAGTCGCTGCAGGCCCCCGCGCCGTCGCACGTCCCCGCCTTGGTCGAGACGCCCTTCGCGCAGCCGTTCTTGCCGCAGACGGTGCCGCTCTTGGCGAACACGCAGCTGGTCCGCGACGTCCCGTCGCAACGCGCGGCGCAGGGCGTTCCGGCGCCGGTGCTCGCGCACGCGGCGTGCCCCGTGCGCGGCGCACCCGAGATCGGGATGCACTGTCCGACGAAGCCGGGCTCGTTGCAGGCCTCGCAGCTCCCCGCGCAGTCGGTGCTGCAGCACACGCCGTCGACGCACGCACCGGTGGCGCACTCGCTCGCCGCCGAGCACGCGACGCCTTGCGCCTTTCCGAGCCGCATGCGCCAGAGCTCGGGCCCGACGTCGTACCCGCCGAGCGCGGAGCCGCCGACGAGGTAGACGTCGCCGCCCATGACCGCGCTCGCCGCCTCGACGCGCGGATCGGGCGTGCCGACCGAAGGCAGTCGAGACCAATCGGTCCCATCCCACAGCCACGTCTCGTCGATCAGGCCCGAGCCTCCGTGCAGGACGGCGCGGGTGCCGAGCGATGCGAACAGCGCGCCGGTCGCCGACGACGGCACGTGCGCCGGCGTGCGCGGCGTCCAGGTCGTGCCGTCGTACTCCCACAGATCGAATGGCCCCGGGCCGCCCCCCGAGCCGCCGAACAGGCCGCCGGTCAGCAGCAGCTTCCCGTTCACCACGGCCAGCCCGGGGAGGTATCGGGAGCCGGGGTTCGGCGTGAGGACCTTCTGCTGCCAGTTGCTGCCGTCCCACTCCCACTGCTCGCCGCCGACGAAGCCGCCGCCGCCGTAGAGGACGACCTTGCTGCCGAACCCGACCATCGAGTGGAACGCGCGCGCCGCCGGCTTCGTGGTCGGCGTGCGCAGCGTCCACGTCGAGCCGTCCCACTCCCAGGTATCGGCGAGCTGCTCGTAGGTCGACGAGTCGAAGCCGCCGAACACGACGGCCTTGCCGCCCAGGGTCGCGATCGCGGTGTTGCGGCGTCCCGGCAACGAGGTCACCGGCGACTTCTTCGTCCAGGCGGCGCCGTCGTACTCCCACGTCTCGTCGCCGCTCGGGCCCGCGACGGCGACGAGACGCGCGCCCAACGCGGTCATCGCGACGACGTTGGTCGGCGTCCTGTGCTCGAACGCCGGCGTGAGCTTGGCGCCGTCGAAGGTGTAGGTCCGATCCTTCGAGACGACGAACGTCTTGCCGGCCACCGAACCCGCGCGCGCCTTCTTCAGCGTGGTGTCCGTCGTGATCGCCGCGATCTTGGTCCAACCCGTCCCCTCGAGGACGTAGGCGTCCGTCGAGCCCCCGCCGAGCAGACAGGGTTTGCCGCCCAGGTCGAGGAGGGTGCCGTCCTCGAAGATCGGGGGGCCGCCCGACGTGGCCTTGGTCCACGTGCCGCCCGCGAAGGCCCAAAGATCCGAGACCGCGTGGAGATAGGTCTTGCCCGCGATCTCGACGGTCTGATGGCCGAGGCCGGCCTTCGCCGGCGCGGTCGTGGTGGAGATCTGCGTCCACGCGCCCGAGGACCAGGTCCACGTGTCGGTCATCTCGGTCGGGGCGCCGCCCACGATCGCATAGCCGCCGAACGCGAGGGCCTTCCCTGCGTGCGAGCCGAAGGCGGGCGAGTAGCGAGTCGGCGGGCGAACGGCCGGAAGGAAGCGGCCCCACGACGCGCCGTCGAACTCCCACACCTCGTCGCCTCCCTGCCAGGCGACCATTCGATCGCCGGCGGCGGCGAGCTCCCACGTGCCCTTGAAGGGGCGGACCTTGGGCTTGTGGGCGATCCAGCTCGTTCCGTCGAGCTCCCAGAGCACCTCGTCGAAGAACGGCTTGATCCAGAGCCGTCCGTTCCACGACGTCATGCCGCGCTCCTGGCCCGGGGTCGGAACGACGACGGTCCATCGCACGGCTTCGAGCGCCGGATCGATCACGATCGGCGCCGGCAGGCCGCGCGCATCGAGCGAGAGGTGGATGCGACCGTCGGCGAAGCGCAGAGCCACCGTGTGGCGCGTGCCGTTCGCGTCGACTGCCCAGGGTGCGGGCATGCGCAGCACCGGGCCGTCCGCGTCGCGCCATTCCAGCCCGCCGCCGAACGCACGCGGCGCACCGAGCCCGGCGAGGTCGTCGACTCGCACGCTCAGCTCGACGCGCTCGGGGCGGCGCGCGACGTAGAACCACTCCATCGCGTCGGCTCCTCCGACTACGATCGTGTCCAACGCGTCGTGCGCGCCGCGATACACCGCGAGCCGCCCCTCGAGCGCGAGGGGCACCGGCGTTCCCTCTGCCGTGAGCGTGAGCAGGTCTCGCCCATCGAGCGCGAGCGTCCACGGCGCGCCGTAGCGGGGCCCCACGCGCGTCGAGAGCCCAGCTCCCGCCCACGCGTCGCCGTTCGGCGCGCGCGCGAAGACCGACGCGTGCTCGAGCCGTTGCGCGAGCTCGGGCGTCCGTTCGAGGAGCGCCGAGAGCTCCTGCCGCTCCGGTCCGATCCGCCGATCGGTCACGCAAGACACGCCCCACGCCGCGATCGCGACGAGCACGATTCTCCACCCCATGGAGCAAGGCTCACCCGGGTCGCCTGGCGTGCGCAAGCGCGCCGGTCACCGTGGCGCGCGCGCGTTCGACCGGCTCTCGGCCGCCGGAGATCTACTTGGTCTTGCTGACCGTTGCTTCGGCCTTGACGGCGTCGACCAGGTGCGTGGCCTTCAGGGCCTGGGCGACCTTGTCGATCATCGCGCTCTCGGACGCGCTCACTGCATCGCCCCGGCCGAGGAACCCCGCGCCGTACGCCGCGGCGACCTGGAAGGCCACGTCGAGGACGCCCTTCTTGAAGATGTCGACGTTCTGGGGCGTGTCCTTCTTCTCGAGCATCGCCAGCACTTGCTCCGCCGCATGGCCGAGCAGCGACTCGGCCTTGTCGAAGTCGAACGTGGAGGGCTCTTCGGCCGAGAGGTTCTCGTTGGTCTTGGTCTGGTAGACCGTGAAGCACTTGGCGACCGCGCGACGAAGGGCTTCGACCTCCCTGGCCTCGGCTTTGATGCCTCCGACCTGATCGGTCACCGAGACGGCGGCACCGGCGATCCACGCCAGCGTGCACATCTGGCGTCGCTCCTCCGCAGTGAACTTCGACGCCGCCTTCTTCGAGTTGTCCGTCGCCTTCGACATGCGCTCACCTCGTCGTGCTCGGTTGGTCGGGACCCGATCGTTCCCGTGCCCGTCGCCCCCGCCGGCGCCGTGCGAACTGTTCGAAACGAGCGCCATGGTACGCCTCTCGGTCGCAGAGAGTCACTGCCTCACGTCGCGCGGCGCGTCTCCGCATGCCACGCCGCGCGGCCGCTGGGCCCGAGCGAGGGCGATCACGGCGGCGGCGGGAGGTCCTTGTGCGTCACCACCCATGCGCCCGCCTTGCAGGTCGCGAACGTCTGCGACCAGAAGCACTGGCCCCAGCTGCACGTCTTGCCCTGGGTCGCGCACGAGGCGCCGTGGCTCGGCGGAACGAACGGGCACCCGTCGGCGCGCAGGGTGCCCGGCAGCTTCGGATCGCAGCGCCACTGTCCCGGAGAGCCGGGCGGCGTCGGACGATACGCGCCACCGCACTGCGGCGGCGCCACGCACCCGCACTCGCCCTCCGGGTACGCGCACTCCGCCGCCGGGATCGCGAGGACGCAGATGGCCGTCTGCGCCGCCGCGAAGCTCGGCGGACACACCGGCTTCTTCGCGACGGCGCCGGTGTCTGCGAGGGGTGCCGCACCCGTGTCGGCAGGAGCAGCGTCCGCGCCCGTCGCCGATGCGTCGGTCACGACAACGACGCTCGTCGTCGCGCCGGGCGCCGCGTCGGAGACAGGCGTGGCGGCGGTCTCGGCGCGCGGCGGCGGACTGCAGGCGACGAGCGCCGCCACGATGACGAGAAGGCGCATCGGCGCATCGTACCCGAACGACCGAGGCACGCGCTCCGCCGGGCTGGTACGCTCCGGTGCATGGCGCGCATCAACCTCCCCGCGTTCTTCCTCGCCGTCGTCTCGGTCTCGGTCGCCGCGTGCGGCGACGACTCGTCGGGCAGCGAGGCGCAGCGGCGCGGCGTCGGCGCCGCGTGCACCTCCAACGCGGACTGCGTCGAGGCCGGCCAGACCTGCCTCGGCTTCAAGGGCGGTTACTGCGGCGTGCAGGGCTGCAGCAAGGCGGGCGACTGCCCGGGCGGCTCGGCGTGCGTCGCGCACACCGACGGCAAGAACTACTGCTTCCTCATCTGCAACGACAAGCCGCAGTGCAACACGTTCCGGCCGGTCGACGTCGAGGCGAACTGCTCGTCGAGCGTCACCTTCGTCGACGGGACCAAGGGCGCGAAGGCGTGCGTCCCGCCGTCCTGACCGCCTGCCCGCCCGAGGGGCCCGGGTCCTACCACCGCGTCACGGCGCGGTTTGCACGCAGGCGCGTTCGAGGCACGCTCTCTCCGTGAAGCAATCGGCGTGGCGCACAGCGGCGGCGGGCCTCATCGGCAACGTGCTCGAGTGGTTCGACTTCGCGGTGTACGGGTACTTCGCGAGCGACATCGGGAAGCAGTTCTTCCCGCGCTCCAGCCCCGTCGCGGGCCAGCTCCTGTCGCTCGCGGTGTTCGCGGTGGGGTTCGCCGCGCGTCCGCTCGGCAGCGTGGTGCTCGGGCTCGTCGGCGATCGAATCGGGCGGCGCGCGCTGCTCACGCTGTCGATCGCGCTGATGGGCTGCGCGACGCTCGGCATCGGCCTCCTGCCGACGTACGCGCAGATCGGCGTCGCCGCGCCGGTGCTCCTGGTGCTGCTGCGGCTCGTCCAGGGGTTCTCGCTCGGCGGCGAGTTCACCGGGTCGATGGTCTACACGACCGAGCTCGCGTCGCCGACGCTGCGCGGTCTGGTGAGCAGCTCGACGGCCGTCGGCACGACGATCGGGTTCATCCTCGGATCGATCACCGCGTGGGCCGTGCATCGGGCGCTCGGCCCCGAGGCCGCCTCCGCGTGGGGCTGGCGCATCCCCTTCGTGGGCAGCCTCCTCTTCGTCGTCGCGGGCTGGCTGCTCCGCCGCGGGATCACCGAGTCCGCGCACGCCGAGAAGGCGGCGGCCGAGCGCGCGCCCGTCCTCTCGTCGCTCGCCAAGGACCTCCGCCCGATGATCGAGACGTTCGGCATCGTCGCGATGACCAACGCCGCGTACTACCTCGCGTTCACGTTCGCGGTGGAGCGGCGCAAGACGATGACCGGCGAGGGCGGCGAGGCGTTCTTCCTCGCCAACACGGCGAGCCTCGTCGTGGTGCTCCTCGCGAAGCCGACCGGAGGTTGGCTCTCCGATCGCGTCGGGCGCAAGCGGATGATGATCGCGCTCACCGCCGTGACGATGGGCGTCGTCTTCTTCTCCCTCGACATCATGCTGCACGGCTCGCCCAGGCAGTTCATGCTCGGTCAGCTGCTGCTCGCCGTGCCGCTCGGGATGGCGCTCGGGCTGCAGGGCGCGATGGTGGTCGAGATCTTCCCGCTGCGCACCCGCGTGACGTCGATGAGCGTCGCCTACAGCGTCAGCCTCGCGCTCGCCGGCGGCACCGCGCCGCTGCTCTCGACCTGGCTGATCGAGCGCTTCAAGAACCCCATGCTGCCCGCGTACGCCATCATCCTCTACGGCCTGCTCGGCTTCGCGATCATGGCGCCGATGCGCGAGACCAACACCCGCTCGCTCGACTCGTGATCACCTGAGGGCGCGCTATCGGTAGGCGAACGCCTGGCCGTCCCACTTCAGCACGCGGTCGTCGACCACGATCTCGTGCGGAGGAGCCGCGCCGGTGATCGTCGGCTTGTTGTCGGCGGTGACGTCGACGATCGGCTCCGGGTAGCCGCGCTGCATCGTCCACGCGCGCAGCGTGTGACACGCCTTCTGCATCGGCCGCACGCACGAAGACCAAGTCGCCACGACGTCGTCGGCGTCCTTGGAGTGCAGCTCGCGCGCGTCGACGTCCACCGGCGCGGCGTCGACGGTCTTCGCCTTCACGCGGACGGCGCCGATCTTGAGCACGCGCTCTTCATTGCTGGTCGAGCCGAGGAAGGCGATCCATCCGTCGTCGTCGCGCAGGCCGTCGCTGCCCGGTTCGCCGCGGAAGGAGGCGACGAGCACGCGCTCACGCCCGAGGCGGTCGACGAGCGAGGCCTTCCCGATCCACACGTGACCGTTGCTCCCTCCGGGCGCCGCGAGCCCGAAGCGACGGAGGACGGCGACCGCATCGCTGCGGCTCGAGGCCGCGGCGACCTCCTGCTCGACGATGGACGCGGGCACCGAGGGGAAGTCGAACGCGTCGACCAGGACGCCCTTGGAGTTGGGCCGCAGATAGCGAGGCCCGGCGGGCTCGGCGCCGGCCTTCGTCGGCGTCGCCGAGTCGACCTCGGGCGCGCTCTGTGCCGTGGCCTTGGGCGCGGCCTGGGCCTGAGGCTTCTTCGGCGCATCACGCTCGTCGTCACGCCTGTCGCCCTTGCAAGCGACGAGCGCGATCGTCACGAGGAGCGCGCCGCGACCGAGAACCCGCACCGCACCGAGTCTAGGTCAGCGGTCGTGATTGTGGGACACCGACCCTGCACTCGCTCGCTCGACCCGGGTCGAAGGTCGAAGCGCTCCTGATCTCACCGTTCGAACGGTAGGAGCCGCGACTCCCCAGGTCGTCACGCCGGCGTGACGACGGCTGCGCGAATCGAGCCGATTTCCTCGGGTATTCGCGTTGGCGCGCGACGTGAACATGGCGACGCCGAGGAGGATCGGAAATCATGTCCAGCCGCGCGCTCTCCGTTCGTTTGGCTTCGTCGTTGACCGTCGTGACCGCGATGGCCGCTCTCATGGGCGGGTGCCTGGTGGAAGGCACCGCCGAAGGCGACGACGACCGGGAGGCGCAAGGCGCGCACGACGGTCGCACGGTGACGATCACCTCGATCCACGACGGCAAGGTCGTCGACGTGCTCGCGGGCAGCCGCGACGACGGCGCGGCGATCATCCAGTGGGCGAGCAACGGCGGCGACAACCAGAAGTGGAAGCTGCGGTCGGTGCGCAGCAACATCTACGAGCTCGTCGCCGTCCACAGCGGCAAGTGCCTGGAGATCGCCGGCGATCGCAACGGCGCGCGCGCGAAGCAGGCGACCTGCCGGCACACCAGCGCGCAGCGCTTCCGCCTGCGCTGGACCGGCGACAGCCACACCATCGTCAGCCTCGCGAGCAGCAAGTGCCTCGACGTGACCGACTTCCGCAAGGACGACGGCGCGCCGCTGCAGCAGTGGAGCTGCTCGGGCAACGACAACCAGTCCTGGAAGCTGCGTGACGCGACCGGAACCAGCACGCCGCCGCCGCCGCCGCCGCCGCCGCCGGATGGAGGCACCTCGACGCCGCTGGTGTGGCGCAAGGCGAACCTCACGAACTACACGTCGTATCCCGACCCGGGCAGCGAGGAGTGCGTGAAGTACAGCGGCTGCGAGTGGGCCGGTCAGTTCGCCGCGCTCTCCGGCAAGCAGCCGGAGAGCTGGGTCAAGTCGCACAACATCGCCGCGGTCCACGGCAAGGACTTCGACAAGTACAAGCTGAAGACCCTGCGCCTGCGCCAGGGCGGCCGGACGATCGACGCCACCGTCTACGACATGTGCGCCGACTCCGACTGCAGCGGTTGCTGCACCGAGAACAGCAAGGAGACCGGGTTCCTCATCGACATCGAGAAGTACACGATGGAGCGCTTCGGCAGCGGCGACGGCATCGTCGAGTGGACCTGTCTCGACTGCTGAAGGCAGCTGTCACGGCCGCGGAACACGGACGTTCCGGACGCTCGCGCGGACCGGGTCGACCTTCGACCGGGCTCACGGAGCCGACGGAGGCGCCGCCGCCGACCATGGCGAAACACGCTACGGCACGTACGCCTTCGTGAGGCACCACGTGCGATCGTCGCAGGACGGATCGGCAGGCGACACGCCCAACGCCGCGCACGAAGGCGACGGCGCCACCGGCGTCACGTGCATGATCACCCGGAGCTCGCGGCCCTTCGCGGTCGGATCGTCCTTCAGGTCGATGGCCACGTCGAAGCCCATCGTCGTGCCGGGCGACGCCTGGTTCTTCAGCGTGGTCCACGGGTAGTGCAGCTCGATCTCGAAGCCGCCCTGCACGCGCCGCGAGTGCCAGTCCGAGTCGGCGAGCGGTGCGCCGCGCTTGCCGTCGACGTAGCGCGCGCCGAGCCCCTCGGCTGTGGCCGACGGCGGCGTGAGCACGAGGTGTTGGCCCTCGTCGGCGTCGAGCGCGCCGGTGAGCGTGCGGTCGTGGTGGCCGCGCAGGAAGATCTCGACCGCGTCGCCCTGCACCAGATCGTCGCGGTCGACGAGCACCCGCGGATCGCCGAGCACCTGCACGAAGACGTGCACGCCGTACGCGGAGAGCCCGGCGCGCACCTCGAGCTTCTGCTTGAAGCGCGCGGGCGCCGGCGAGGGGCTGGTGCGCGCGGCGTCGGCGACGGTGAAGCGGCGCGGCGGCGTCGCCTGCTTGCCGGAGGTCAGATCGCGGCAGAACTCGCGGGCGTCGCCGTCGGGCTCCCACGTGCCCGGGAACTCGCGCAGCTCGTCGCAGGGCGCCGCCTTCTCGAGCTGCGGCGGGCACGCCATCGGCACCGGGAACGCCGAGGAGTCCTCCGGCTCGAGGTAGGTGTCGGGCTCGCCGTCGAAGGCGGCCTCGGCCGCGAACGGCGAGTCGTCGATCGAACCGTCGATGGCCGCGCCGTCGCGAAAGCGGTGGTCCGGCCAGGAGCAGCCGGTGGCCAGCACGGCGAGCAACGCGAGCGCGACGAACCGACGCATGTGCGTCGCTCATCTTGAAGCGATCGGTCGCGAATCGCTACCGGACACTTTCGCCTGTCGCGTCGAGCCTACCGATCACCCGCACGAGCCGTCGGGCTTCGGCGTCAGATCCCAGTTGCAGCAACACTTCGTCCCCGGCACCTGCGCGTGGTGCGGCGACGGCCCGTCGTCGCACTGGAACGAGCCCGCCTTGCAGCTCGCCGCGCCGGGCGGCCACGCCGGGTTCGGCGGAAGGCACGAGCTCGGACGAACGCGATGGATGCGGCAGCTGCCGTTCTTCGAGTCGGCGCCGCAGACGTGGTTGAACGCGCCGGTGTCGAGATCGAAATGCGGGTGGTTGTTCGACGCGCACCAGTCGCAGTCGGCCTTCTCCTCGGCGCAGCCGCGCCCGCAGCAGGCGGCGCTCACGCCGGGCGCGCTGCCGACGCACGCGCAGTTCGGCTCCATGTCGGGCGCGCTGACGCACGGACCGCACTCCATGAAGCCAGAGCCCTTGCAGCGACAGTAGCCGCCGCAGCGATCGGTCAGCGCGACGATGGCCGTGCCGCCCGGTCCGGTGACCTCGTAGCAGACGCCCGACGCCTCGGTGAGCCCGAGGCCCCACTTCGCCACCGGGGCGCCGGTCTTGGGATCGATCGCCTGCTGGCTGTTGCCGACGACCGTCGGGCTCGAGGCGGCGATGCCGACGCACGGCCCCGAGCCGCTTGCGCCCTCGCAGAGCGGGAGGCCGAGCCGCTTGGAGATCGCGGCGGCGTTGTCCTCGGGGAACGCGAGCTGCGTGACGCCGTGGCAGCCGCCGGTCGAGAGCGTGCAGTAGTAGGTCGCCCACGCCTCGGGCAGCGTGGCGAGGCCCTTGTACTCGCCGCGGAACTGACAGACGCCGTCGACGCAGCGCCCGAGCGGCGGCGGGCAGGTCTCGGCCGTGCACACCGTCTTCGGCAGGCACACGTCGACGTCGCTCGCGACATGCAGCAGCGTGCCCTCCGGTCCGCACGCGGTCGTCGCAGACGGTCGCGCGTCTGCGGTCCGCGCCGGCTCACCGCCGTCGTCGGCGACCGCGTCGAGGGGAGGCGAGTCCCCGTCTTGGGGACTCGAGTCGACCGCCGCCGGCTCGAGGCCCGTGCCCTCGCGCGACGCGGCGCACCCGACGAGGACGGCGAACATCGCGGCAGACAGCAGGAATCGCGCGTATTTCGAGGAAGGCACGGTGGGCCGCGTCGCAACCCGCGTACCACCGTGAACCTCCTGACGTGCGGCCTGGATGGGGCGCCGTTGTCGATCGATGATCCCGGCGATGTCCGTCGACGTGCAGCAGCAGGTGAAGCGAGGCGTGGAGCGGTTGCTCGCCGAGAGCGACGTCGCGCTCGCCTTTCGCACGCAGCGCGACCTGCTCGGCCGACGCGTCGATCCGACGGTGACGTGGTCGTTGCCCGAGGTCGAGCGAACGCTGCGTCGGCAGGCACCTGACGGCCGCTTCGCCCGCGGCGGTTTGCGGCCCGTGCGCTCCGCCGAGGACTACGACCAGCTCGAGACGTTCGAAGTCCTGCTCGAGCTGGTATCGAAGGTCGGCCTGGGCATCGAGCACCGGGCGATCGCGCGCGCCGCAGATTGGCTCCTCGGCCGACAGACGCAGGCCGGCGACTTCCGCGGCATCCTGGGCTCGCAGTACACGCCGTACTACTCGGCGGCCATCGCCGCCGTCCTCGTCGAGGCCGGCGTCGACGATCCGCGCATCGATCGATGCATGCGCTGGCTGCTCTCGATGCGGCAAGCCGACGGCGGCTGGGCGATCCCGGTGCGGACCCGCGCCGAAGGCTCGAACCTCTCGCGCGCGATGACGCTGGCGAAGCCGCTCGCACCCGATCGAGAGAGGCCCTCCTCGCACCTCGTCACCGGGATCGTCCTGCGCGCCTTCGCGGCGCACCCGCGCTGGCGTCGCCACCAGGAGATCGCGCCCGCCTGCCGCCTGCTGGCCTCACGGATGTTCCAGGCCGACGCCTACGCCGATCGGAGAGCGGCGTCGTACTGGCGGAAGCTCGCGTTTCCCTTCCGGTGGACCGACGCGCTGAGCGCGCTCGACGCGCTGTCGCTGCTCGGCGTGTCGGCAGATGATCCCGACGTCGAGCGAGGGCTGCGGTGGCTTTGCCGAAAGCAGAGGCGCGACGGCAGCTGGGCGAGCGGCTATGCGCACGCCAAGGACCCGCGCGCGGCTCTCTGGGTAACGTTCGCGGCCTGCCGAACGCTCGCGCGGTTTTGCCTCGGTGGATGACTGGCGCCGGCGGTCCGTCAGCCGCCGGCGCCCGATCCGATCACATCACGCCGCCGCACTTGTTCGGCACGCCGCCGCCGCCGCACGTCTTCGGCGCCACGCAGGTGCCGCAGTCGAGCAGCTTGCCGCAGCCGTCGGGGTACAGACCGCACTCCGCGCCCGCGGCGGCGCAGGTGGTCGGCACGCACGTCCCTCCCGGACACGCCGGGCAGGTGAGGACGCCGCCGCAGCCGTCGCCTTGCGGGCCGCACCGGCCGCCGCAGGTCAGCGGCGTGCAGCCGCCGCCCGGCGGACACGCGCCGCAGTCGATGGTGCCGCCGCAGCCGTCGCCCGACGGGCCGCACTTCACGCCCATGTCGGCGCACGACTTCGGCGTGCAGGTGCTCACGTCGCACTTGCCCGGGGTGCTCGCGCCGCAGGTCGCCGGCGGCGTGCAGACGCCGCAGCTCAAGACGCCGCCGCAGCCGTCGGCCCACGAGCCGCACTCGTAGCCGAGCCCGAGGCAGGTCTTCGGCGTGCAGGTCGGGGCGCCGCACTTGCCGGCGACGCCGCTGCCGCCGCAGCTCGCGGGCGGCGTGCAGGTGCCGCAGGTCAGCGTGCCGCCGCAGCCGTCGGGCCACGAGCCGCAGTCGTAGCCGAGCGCCGCGCACGTCGTCGCCGTGCAGCTCGGACCGCCGCACTTGCCGGGAACGCCGCCGCCGCCGCAGGTGCCTGCGGCACAAGGACCGCAGTTCAGCGTGCCGCCGCAGCCGTCGGCCCACGAGCCGCACTCGTACCCGAGCGCCGTGCAGGTCGTCGGCACGCAGCTCGACGTCGAGCACTTGCCGCCGGTGGAGCACACCGCGGGCGCGGTGCAGGTGCCGCAGCTCAGGGTGCCGCCGCAGCCGTCCGGCGCGGTGCCGCACTCGATGCCCTGCGCCGCGCAGGTGGTCGGGGTGCACGTGGGCGGCGGCGTGGTCCCGCCGCAGACCGGCGACGCGAGGTCGAAGAACATGAACTCGAGGGCGCCCTCCTGAGGGGACATCGAGGTCTTCGGGGTCGTGCAGTCGTTGGCCGGGAAGGTCCCGCCCGGATCGTCACCCGAGGCGACGTGGAGATCGCTGAAGACGAAGCGCCCGCAGGCCTTGCCCGCCGCGGCGCCGACCGGCGTGTCGAACGAGAAGTACTGCGGGTAGTTGCCGCTGACGGTCTGGATCCACGTGAGGGTGTTGGTCTTGTCGTTGATCGCGTTGATGCTGCGCCGCCCGCCGTCCACCGGGAACCGGCTCGGCGAAGCCGCCGGCGGCACGACCGTCGCCCACGGCACGGCCGGCGGCGGCGGGGTGACCTGCATCCACTGGTTCATCGTGAGCGCCTTGGGGAAGGTGGTGAGCACCGTCTCCGGCGTGTCGTTGGCGAGCGTCACGAGGCTGGTGTTCCAGCTCACCATCGTCGCCCAGTTGTTGTAGGGCGCGGCGAGGCCGCTGCTCCGGCGCATCCACGTGTAGTGATAGTGGCTGCCGAACACGCGACCGCCGGCGTTCACGTAGTCCTGCATCGCCTTGAGCGCGGCGTTGGTCTTGTTGCCGGTCGCCTCGCTCGCCTCGCAGCTGAGGAGGACGACGTCGTAGCGGCGCAGGCCGTAGATCTGCGGGGTCACCACCGTGTTCGGATCGAGCGAGCTCCACAGCTGCGTGGCCGTCGGGAACGCGCCGCCGGCGGAGTACGAGCTCGTTCCGCCACCGGCTCCGGCGTAGAGGTTCACGCGGCCGGTGCCGGCCGGGCCGGTGAACTCGCTGTCGTCGATGCCGACCTTGCGCAGCAGGCACTCGAGCGCGTCGGCGCCGCCGGTCACCAGTGCGATCTTGGGGATGTCGCCCTCGGTCTTGTTGCGCGGCAGGCGCGTGAGGCCCGCGGGGACGACCGTGTCGACGCACTTGGCGGTCGTGACCTTGATCTGACGACGCCACTTGCCGACCTGGATGACGACCGGCACGTTCGCGTCGACGGGCATGTTCACGAGCTTGAACCGCCCACGGATGTCGGTGACCGTCTGCACCAGCGGCATGCCCGACAGACCGGCCGAGCACCCGTCGCACGACGCGCCCGACGTGAGGGGCGCGACGGCGGCGTTGGGCACGTAGACGTTTACGTTCGGCAGCGGCCGCAGGCCGGCCGGGTCGTACACCACGCCGCTGATCGACGTCGTCGCCGTGCCGGTGCAGGTGGTCTGCTTGCACTGGAGGTTGATGCACGTCGTGGTGCCGCCCGTGCCGCACTTGCCCGGGCCGCCGCCGCCGCAGAACGCGGGCGACGTGCAGGTGCCGCAGCTCGCGGTCACGCCGCCGCAGCCGTCGATCTGCGGGCCGCAGGTGCCCGGGTAGTCGGCGCAGGTCTTCGGCACGCAGGGCGGCGGAGCGCCGCACTTGTTCGGCACGCCGCCGCCGCCGCACGTCTGCGGCGACGTGCAGGTGCCACAGCTCGCCGTCAGGCCGCCGCAGCCGTCGGACTGCGCGCCGCAGGTGCCGGGGTAGTCGGCGCAGGTCTTCTTCACGCAGACCGGCGCGCCGCCGCACTTGCTCGGCACGCCGCCGCCGCCGCACGTGTCGGGGAGCGTGCAGCTGCCGCAGCTCACGGTCAGCCCGCCGCACCCGTCGGGCTGCTGCCCGCAGGTGCCGGGATAGTCGGCGCAGGTCTTCTTCACGCACGCGGGCGGTCCGCCGCACTTGCTCGGCACGCCGCCGCCGCCGCAGGTCTCGGTCCCCGAGCACGTGCCGCAGCTCGCCGTCAGGCCGCCGCAGCCGTCGGACACCGGGCCGCAGTTCGCGCCGACGTCGGCGCACGTCTTCTTCGCGCACGGCGCGGGCGGCGGCACGCCGCAGACGTTCGGCTTGCCGGCGACGCCGCAGATCGTGCCCGACGCGCACGTGCCGCACGTGACGAGACCGCCGCAGCCGTCGGCGACCGGACCGCAGTCGAAGCCCATCGCCGCGCAGGTCTTCGGGACGCACGCGCCGCCGTCGGGCCCCGGCCCGCCCATCCCGCACACGTTCGGGACGCCGCCGCCGCCGCAGGTCTCCGGCGCGACGCAGGTGCCGCAGTCGATCAGTGATCCGCAGCCGTCGCCCTGCTTGCCGCACTTGGCGCCGAGCTCGGTGCACGTCTTGGGCGTGCAGGAACCGGCGTCGCCGGCTCCGCATTTGCTCGCGCCGCCGCCGCCGCAGAACTCGGGCGCGGTGCACGTGCCGCAGCTCTCGATGATGCCGCCGCAGCCGTCGGCCGCCGGGCCGCAGTTCACCCCGAGATCGGTGCACGTCTTCGGTACGCAGCCCGACGTGTCGAGGACGAACCCGCCGTCCTCGGCGGCATCGCCGCCCGTCCCCGTGGCGTCGTCGACGACGCTGCCGTCGGGAGCTTCGAGCGCGAGCTCACTCGGGCCGCCGCCGCAACCCCACGCCGAAACCAGGACGAGCGCGACCGAGACAGCACGACCCACGTGACGCATCGAGGCCTCCCAGATTCCGCGCAGACGCGCAGGAGATCTTAATAGCCCCATCAGTACCGCTTCTCATCTGCGAGCAGGCGCGACCTTGCGTCGTCGCAAAGGTGCGGTCGCGAGCGACGCGTCGGAACCGTCCCGGACAAGTGAGCCAAGGTGGACACTTGACGGATGTAGTCGGCGTCTACATAACGCGTCGCGTAGAATCGCGAGCCCGGTCGGCCCGAGCTCTCGTCCCGAAAGGAGACGACCATGGACGTCGGTAAGGTCGCCAGTTTGTACATCCACGGGTCCGAGCAGGCCGTCGCGGGCAACGAGATGCTCATGACCGCGGTGCTCCGTCGCCCGTACGACCCGGCGGCGCTGCGGCGCGCGTACCGCCGCTTCGTCGAAGAGAACCCCACGATCGCGTCGAAGCTCGTCGAGAACCCGGCGCGTCAGGCGTTCACCTGGCTGCCCTTCTCCGACGAGGAGCGCGCGAGCCGCGTCGAGCGCGAGGAGCGCGAGCTCGCCTTCGTGCACGATCCGCGCGACGCGCACGACGCGTACTACCCGACCAACGAGCGGCTGCCCTTCCGCATCGTTCCGGTGGGCGCGTCGACGCTGCTCTTCTGCGTCAACCACGCCTTCTCGAACGGCAAGGGGCTGCTCGCGTGGGTGAGCCGCTGGTTCGAGACGTACGCCGAGGAGCTCGGCGAGCCGGTGCCCGCGCGCAAGGCCTGGCCCGCGGTCACGCTGCCGCCCGGCGGCCTGCGCGGCTTCTTCGCCGCCGTCGCCGGTCTCTTCTGGACGATCGTGTACCTGGTCGGCTTCATCGCCCGCGCCGGCAAGCGCGCCGCCGTCGACACCGTCGATCTCGGCGATCTCGGCGATCGGAAGGGCGAGCCGCTCTGTCGCCAGGGCTTCGTCGTGAAGACGTATCGCTTCACGACGGACGACACGGCGCGCGTGGTCGCCGCGGCGAAGGCGCGCGGGCTCACCGTCGGTCAGCACCTCGGCGCGGCGCTCAGCGAGCTGTTCTTCGACGCGCAGCCCGATCGCGGGCGCGTCTGCATGTCGATGCCCCTCGATCTGCGCGGCGAGCTCCCGCACCTGTCGCTCCAGGCGCTCGGCAACTACACGGGCTCGCTCGTCGTGCAGGTGCACCGCGGCGGCGACGCCGCCTCGCAGCTGCGCGCGGCCTACCGCTGGCTCGCGCGTCGCATCCCCTACTGGCTGACCTGGATGGTCGGCGGCACGACCGAGAGCAAGCTGTTCCGGCGCTTCGCCGAGCAAGCCCGCAGGCCGAACGCCGCGCGCGCGCCGCTCGAGAACTTCACGTTCGCGCTGTCGAACATCGGTCGCATCGACGATCCGGTGCTCGCGCACTTCCTCGAGGACATCTCGGGCCACACCCGCACCCAGACGATCTTCCTCGCGGTCAGCACGTTCAACCGCCGCCTGGCGATCGAGGTCTCGTTCGCGCGCGATCTCTATCCCGAGGGGGCGGTCCTCGCGGTGCTCGACCGGCTGCCGGCCCGCGCCCTGAAGGCGCCGAGCGCCGTCGGCGCGGGCGCGGCGGACGAGTCGCTCGCCGCCGCGTGACGCGGCTTCCGCCGTTTCGGCCGGAAGCCGCTCGGGCGAGGAGCGCGTCAGGCGCCGGTGGCCGCGGCGTTCGTCGTCGCGGCCGCGCGCGGCGCGTGCGGGAGCGCGCGAAACACCTCGAGATCATGGCTCGGCACGATCACCGGGCGGCACCCGTCGGCGGCGCACGCGCGGATCGCGCCGTAGGTGCGGGCGAGCGCCTCGCGATCTTGCGCGGTGAGGCGGGCGATCGGGGACGGGCCCGGCGTCGCCGCGCTGAACTCCCACGACTGGTAGACCGCGTCGCCGATGTGCACGAACGTGCGATCGGCGCCGCGCACCGCGACGGCGACGTTGCCGGGCGTGTGGCCGTGCGCGTCGAGCAGCACGAGCTCGCCGTCGGCGAACAGATCGCGGCTCCGCGGGAAGCCGAGCATCGGCGCGCCGCCGAGATCGACGACGTGCAGACGCCCCTCGCGCGCGAAGTCGTCGACGCGATAGCCGGCGTCGCGCGGCATGCGGAAGAGCGCGCGGAGCTCCCGATCCGAGCAGACCACCTCGGCGTTGGGGAAATCGGCGGCCCCGCCGACGTGATCGAGGTGGAGGTGCGTGGCCACGATCGTCTTCACCCGCGCCGGATCGAGGCCGAGCGCGCGGAGCTGACGCGCGATCGAGTCCTGCGCGGCGAGGTCGACGCCCAGGGTGAGCGCGCGGAGGGCGCCGAGCGTGCCCGTCGGATCGGCGCACACGGGCGAGGAGAACCCCGCGTCGACGAGCGCCAGATCGCCGTTCTCGCGGACGACGACCGCGACCGTGATGGACATGAAGGTCGTGGCGAGCGCGTTCGCGAGCGTCGGCTTCGAGGCCAGCGCCGCCGCCGGGCTCTTCAAGCGACCGCACGTGAGGAAGAAGAGGTCGCGCATCGGGACGAGCTCCGGTTGCGAAGGGCGGTTGCGTGGGGGAGTTGGCAGCGTCTACATACCACACGGTGACTGAGAGCGTCGGCAAGCTCAGGGGACGACCTCCGGCCGGATCGCGCCCGCGCGATCTGCGGCGAACGCTGATCGACGCCGCGCTGCAGCTCATCGAGCGCACCGGCGTCGAGGCGCTCAGCGTGCGCGAGGCGGCGCGCGTGGCAGGCGTCACCCATCAGGCACCGTACCGACACTTCGCCAACAAGCAGGAGCTCGTCGCGGCGATCGCCGAGGAGGGCTTCCACGCGCTGCGCGAGAAGGCGGTCGTCGCGATGGCCGCGCACCCCGACGACTCCGTCGCGCGGCTCGACGCGATGGCCCTGACCTACTTCGTGTTCGCCGTCGAGCAGCCTGCGCAGTTCCGCGTGATGTTCGGCCCCGAGATCGCCGACAAGGCGAGGTACCCGGCGCTCCGCGCGTCGGCCGACGTGATCATGGCGATGCTCACGCAGCTGATCGCCGAGACCCAGCGCGCCGGTCGCGTGCGCCCGGGCGACCCGCTCGATCTCGCGCTCGCCGGCTGGTCGATGATGCACGGGCTCGCGTCGCTGATCGTGAACGGGCCGGTCGCGCGCTACCCGCAGGGCTCCGTCGAGCCGCGCGACCTCGCGCGCTCGATGATCGGGCTGCTCCACACCGGCCTCGACGTCCGCTGACACGGCAGCTCGGCTGTCCTGGACGGGTGGGCGTAGGTGCACGGTTGACTTATGTAGTCGGCGTCTACATAACGCATCGCGCTAAACCCGCGTCCGTCCGACGGCACTTCGTCGGCTGGGCCGGCCCCTCGAGGTCTTCCCGGGGAGGAGCTGCCGATGTCGACCGATCTCCGTCTGTTGTGTGTCCGTGGCGCGTCGCCCTCCGAGGTCGCCACGCGCGTCGAGGCACTGCTCGCGGGGGGGCGCGCGCCGACCGACGGCTTGGACGGGCCGCTCGCCTTGGCGATCGTCGTTCGCGACGGCGACGACCTCCGGAAGACGCTCGCGTCGGCGCTGCCGAGCGTGCGCGAAGGCCGCGCGATCCACGACGCGCGCCGCGGCGTGTTCTTCGAGCCGGCGCCGAAGGGTCGCGAGGGTCTAGCGTTCCTCTGCCCGGGTCAGGGGAGCCAGTCGACCGGGATGCTCCTTTCGCTGCGCGGCGTGGTGCCCGGCTTCGGCGATCGGCTGGCCGCGCTCGATGCAGGCGACGCCGCGTCGGGCGCTCGTCTCGCGTGCGCCGATTCGCTGCTCCCGCTCATCGATCGGCCGCGCACCGACACGACCGACGACGAGCTCCGCGACACCCGACGCGCGCAGCCCGCGATCGGTCTCGTGTCGCTCGCGATCGCACGGACGCTGCTGGAGCTCGGCGCGCGGCCGCGCTTCACCGCCGGGCACAGCTACGGCGAGCTCACGGCGCTGGCGATCGCCGGCGCGTGGGACGACGCGACGTTCATGCGCGCGAGCCGCGCGCGCGGCGCGATCCTCGCCGAGGCCGGCGGCGACACGCCCGGGGCGATGGCCGCCGTGTTCGCGCCACGCGCCGTCGTCGAGACGCTGCTGACGGAGGCCGGCGGCCTCGTGATCGCGAACGACAACGCGCCCGAGCAGTGCGTGGTCTCCGGCGAGAGCGACGCGATCACCCGGCTCGAGGGGCTCGCCGGCGCGCGCGGCGTCCGCGCGATCCGACTGCGGACGGCGTGCGCGTTCCACTCGCCGAAGATGGCCCCGGCCGTCGCGCGCTTCCGCGCGCTGCTCGAGGAGCTGCCGGTGTCCGCGCCGCAGCTGGCCGCGTTCGCGAACGTCACCGCGGCGCCGCACGGAGACGATCCGCGCGTCATCCGCGAGCTCCTCGCCGCGCAGATCGTCGAGCCGGTCCGCTGGGTCGAGTCCGTCGAGGCGATGTACGCGGCAGGCGCCCGCGTCTTCCTGGAGACCGGGCCGGGCCGCGTGCTCACCGGTCTGGTGAAGGAGATCCTCGGGGCGCGGCCGCACCTCGCGCTCGCCGTCGATCCCGGCTCGCGCGCGCCGGCCGAGCACCTCGCGCACGTGGTGGCGGCGCTCGTCGCCGC
>JACPFM010000187.1 GCA_016182965.1 Deltaproteobacteria bacterium
AGCTCGTTCGACGGCCCGAGCGGATACCACCGCGCGACGTCGTCCTTGGTGTGCGGCGGCCCGTCGACGAGCACCACGGCGTCGCGCGGGCGCGTGCCGAGGCCGGAGCGGTGCCACTCCCTCTCCAGCCGCGCGTACTCGGGATCGTGGCCGAGCTCCCTCAGCACGCCGGCGTACGCGCCCTGCACCAGCCACGGCTCGGCCGCCACGTCGACCTGCGGTGGGAACCACTTCGACAGCACCCACAGGCGCGCGCCGGTGCCGATCACCGGCGCGTAGATGCGTCGGCCGATCGTCTCCTCGTGCGAGTCTTGGCCGCCCGGGCCCGTGGTCACGCGCTTCTGCGTGAGGATGAAGGACTGCAGCATCGGCAGCACGGTGCCGACGCGCACGTAGCTGCCGGTCAGCTGCGCGCGCTTCGCGAGCAGCTCGCTCGGGCTCGCCGCCTCGAAGCCGACGCGCGGATCGGCCCCGACGAACTTCGCGGGGAAGTGGCCGACCCGGTAGACCACCTCGTCCTTGCGCACGAGCGCGCGATCCCACCGCACGTACGCGTAGCCCGGCGCGGTCAGCGCCTCGGCGGGCGAGGCGTTCTTCGGGTAGGGCGGCAGCGTGTACGTGCGCCAGCGCTTCACGATCAGCGTCGTGCCCCACAGCATGAGCACCAGGCCGAGCGCGAGGATCGGCCACGGCGTCGCGCGACGATGCGTCGGCTCGACGGCGGGTACGTCGCTCGCTGCCGGCGCCGGCGGCGGCTGTTCTCGCGGCGGGCGCGGCCGCGGCTCCGCCTTGCGCAGCATGCGCTGACAGAGGTTGCAGACCAACGCGTCCGGCTTGTTGTCGTAGCCGCAGCCCGGGCAGTTCATGAGCCCCCCTCGGTGCGAGCAAGGATACGCGACCGCGAGCGCGACGGAGAAGCCGCGCGTCTCGCGCAGCGACGCCGATCAGGCGAGGCGCGCGACGAGGGCGTCGAGCTCCTTGTCCACCGGCGCGCGGGCCCGGGCGATGGCCTCGTTCGCCCGCCGGAGCTGCTCGTGGACCGCGAAGCGCGAGAGATCGTCGTCGCCGCGCGACGCGACGGCCGCGTACAGCGCGACGATCGCGTCGGCGAGGTGGACCTGCAGGCCCTGCCGCTCGAAGAGCCGGAAGCCCCACGTCTTGCGCACCTCCTCGAGGGTGTCGAGGAACGAGGACACCGCCGCGTCGATGTCGGCGCGTACGGCCAGATCACGGACCTCGGCGACCTTCCACGCGAGCGCGTCGGACGCGAGGCGCAGCCGCAGCACGTCGTTGGCGCCCTCGAAGATGCGGGTCACGCGCACGTTGCGCAGGCGGCGGGACATGCCGGCGTCCTCGATGAAGCCCGCGCCGCCCATCAGCTGCACCGCGCGATCGATGACGCGCCACGCGCCCTCGGACGCCAGGATCTTCACGATGGTCGAGGGGAGGCCGATCTCCTCGTGGGTCGGCGCGGCCGCGTCGCCGCTCGGCGCGCACACCGAGTCGAGCACGCGCTCGATCGCGAAGATCTCCGCGCGCATCTCGGCGAGCGACGCGCGCACCAGCGGGAAGCGCGCGAGCGGACGGCCGAACTGCTGGCGCGTCTCGACGTGCGCCTTCACGTCCTCGTAGGCGGCGCGCGTGGCGCCGAGGCAGCCGGCGGCCATGAACGTCCGCCCCCAGCCGAGCGCGCGGTGGGCGTGCACGAGGCCCTGCGACGGCTCGCCGAGCACGTGATCGGCCGGGATCTCGACGTCGTCGAAGTCGATGGTGAGGGTGGACGAGCCCTTGAGGCCGAGCTTGTGCTCCTCGGGGCCGCGCTGCACGCCGGGCCACCGCGGGTCGACGGCGACCAGCGTGTGCCCCGCCTTGGCGCCGCCGAGGCCCGGGCTGCGGGCCAGCACCGTGACGAGGCCGGCCATCGCGCCGTTGGTCACGTAGCACTTGGTGCCCGACAGCCGCAGCTTCCCCGAGGCCTCGCTCAGCGTGGTCTTCACCGACGCGATGTCCGACCCCGCGCCGGGCTCGGTGGCGGCGAACGCGCAGATGCGCCGCCCCTCGGCGATCTCGGGCAGGTAGCGCGCTTGCAGCTCCGGCGTCGCGAGGTGCAAGAGCGCGTGCATGGCGAGCCCCGAGTGCAGGCCGACGCAGGTGCCGACCGAGCCGTCGTGTCCGGCGAGCTCGGCGACGACCTGCGTGGCCGCCGAGAGCGACAGACCGACGCCGCCGTGCTCCTCGGGGACGGTGAGGCCGAACCAGCCCTGACGCGCGATCGCCGCGAGCAGATCGCCGCCGAGTCGACCCTCCCGGTCGATGCGCGCGGGATCGACGTGCTCGCCGCAGAAGCCGCGCACCTCGCGCAGGATCACCGGCAACAGCGATTGGTCGTCGTGGCGGCGCGTGGCGAGCGCGCGTCGGAGCGGGTTCATGGGGCCTCCTGGAACCTTCATTCGTCAGCGGTCACGTGTCGCGGGCCGGGCCGTCGCGGCTGCCGGTCGAAGGTCGAAGGTCGAAGGTCGAAGGTCGAATCGAGACGAGACGTGACGCCCTTTGACCTTCGACGTTCGACCTTCGACCAAGTCTGCGAGCGCAGCGACCGGGTCGTCGCCGGCGGGCGATTCAAAACTGGATCGTGCGCGAGTGGTGATCGCGCGCGCGCAGCTCGTCGCGCCCGCGGTAGAAGTCGCGCCACAGCTCGATGTACCCGCGCTGCAGCCGCTCGGGCGACATCTGCTTCGGCTGGAAGACGACGTTGGCGTCGTTGTAGCGCTTCCACGTGCGGTCGAGGATGCGCTCCTCCTTCTGCAGCTTGTGCCACGCCGGCGTGCCGGGGTAGGGCGTGAAGACGGCGAACTCGCACTTGTCGAGCTCCGTCTTCTGGCAGAAGGCGAGCATTCGATCGAACACGCCGTCGTCGTCGGTGTCGTTGCCGACGAGGAAGCTCACGTACGGATCGATGCCGAACTCCTTGCACCGGGCGATGGTGCGCTCCGCCTTGTCGAGGGCCTTCGGCTCGCCCTGGCCGAACGCGGCGCGGGTGATCGGATCGAAGCCGCCGACCAGGTAGAACCGGTCGACGCCCGACTCGATGAGCTCCTTGAGGAGCGAGGGATCGAGCGACAGGACCATCGGCGCGCTGATGCCGACGTAGCTGATCTTGTCGTAGCTCGGCCGCGGATCCTCGCGGAGGACCGTGAGGAAGTCGCGGAAGTGCCGGCGCGCACCGTTGAAGAAGAAGAACGAGGTGTCCTCGGTCAGGGCGGCGCGCTTGCCGAACTTCGCGAGGTTCTTCAGCGCCTGCGCCGCCGTCTCCTTGGGGATGACGCGGAGCCCGCGGCCGAGCGTGCCCGGGACGACGCACGCGTCGCAGGTCAGCGGACAGCCGCGCGACAGCTGCAGCGGGTAGTCGTCGGGCTTGAGGTGCGGCGACTCGTTGTCGACGTAGAGGTCGATGCGCGGCGGCGGGAGCTTCGCCGGATCGAACGGCTCGGTCGCGCTGTAGCGCGCCTTCAGCGCGCCCGCCTTCGCGTCTTCGAGGACCTGCGACCACACGCCTTCGCCCTCGCCGACCACGACGGCGTCGAAGTGCTTGCCGGCCTCGTCGGGCATCATCGAGGGGAAGATGCCGCCGCACACCGTCTTCTTGCCGCGCGCTCGGAGGGCGTCGGCGAGCTCGAACGCGCGCGTCGCCGCCGGCGTGAAGAACGAGAGGGCGTAGAGATCGGCCTCGCGGTCGAGGTCGAAGGGTGTGACCCGGTCGTCGTGGAAGGCGATGTCGACGTCGGCCGGCGTCACCGCGGCGATGCTCGCGATGCCGAGGCCCGCGCCGCCGAGGTACTCGTCGCACGGGACGTACTGCAGCAGCTCGGGATGCGACTGCGCGTGACGCTCGAACGACGGATAGATGAACTGAACGCGCATCAGGCGGCGAGCACCGTGGAGAGGAACTGCACCACGTCGCCGACGGTGCGGACGTCCTGCACCTGCTCGACGTCGATGTCGACCTCGTACTTCTCGGTCACCTCCGAGAGGAGCTCCATCGAGTGCAGCGAGTCGAGGCCGAGGTCGTCGCGAAGGCGATCTTCGGCCTTGATGTCACCGGTGAGCTCCGGCTTCAGGCGGCGGATAATCGTCTCGAGGTCGCGCGCGATCTGTTCGGTCGGGACGTGGGGCATGATCGACTCCTTGGACTCCTTCGGACACACGTGACGGCAAGCGGATGTAGCGATGCTTCACGAACCACCCGCACGCCTTGCGGAGCGTGTCGTCGAGCGGCGTGGGCGGGGACAGCGACAGCTCGCGCGCGGCCTTGCTCGAGTCGACGAAGCGGCCGAAGCGCACGACGTCGACCATCTCGCGCGCGAGGAAGGGGCGGCCCCCGTCCTTGATCGCGGCGGCGCGCATCTCGGCGAAGGTGGCCGCCGGCCCGGCGAGCCACCAGGGGACCGGCTGCGCGGTCATCGGCACGCCGAGGATCTCGGCCACCCGCTCGAGCAGCTCGGAGACCATGAGATCGTGGCCGCCGACGGCGTAGCGCTCTCCGCTCTTGCCGTGCAGCGCAGCCGCGACGTGCGCGCGCGCGAGGTCGTCGGCGTCGATGACGTTGGTGCGCCCCTCGACGAAGAACGGGAGCAGGCCGTTGCCGAGCGCGACGAACAGGAACCCGGTGCCCGCCTTGACGTCGAGCTCGCCGACGATCCCCGTCGGCAAGAGGACGACGACGTCGAGGCCCGAGGCGAGGGTCTCCTCCTCGATGGCGAGCTTGACGCGGTGGTAGACGCTTTCGAGCGACCGCGGCTCGATCGGGTCGTCCTCGGTCGAGCGCTCGCCGTGGCGCGGCGGCCCCACCGTGGCGATGGAGCTCGTGAGGACCACGCGCGACACGCGCGCCTTTCGCGCCGCCGACAGCGCGCGGCAGACCCGCGCCCGCGCCACGTCGATCTCGACCTGCGGCTCGAGCGAGTAGCGCGGGTAGTGGCCGGCGCACATGAACGCGACCTCGCGGCCGCGCATCGCCTCGCAGAGCGCCGGCTCGTCGTCGAGATCGGCGCGCACCAGCGGGGCCCCGAGCTTGCGGGCGAAGAGCGTGTTCGCGTGGACCTTGCGCGTGGCGACCACGTCGTGACCGGCAGCCACGAGCGCGCGGGTGACGTTCATCCCCACGAACCCCGTGCCGCCGATCACGACCGCCTTCACTCGGCCTCCACCGGTGCGTCGTCGTGTCGCCCGTCCGAGGTGACGAGCGTGCCCTCGATGAAGCGCGTCTTGAGCGCCGCCCGGCGGAGCTTGCCGCTGGTCGTGCGCTCGATGGTGCGCGGCGGCACCACCACCGTGATGTCCGGTCCGAGCCCGACCTCGCCGAGGATGGCGCCGTTCACCTCCTTGGTGAGCAGGTCGCGCTCCTGCGTGGTCAGCGGGCGCGTCTCGAGCACCACCACGAGATCCTCGGTGCCGTGTCGATCGTTGGGCGCGCCGAAGGCGGCGGCGCGCAGCACGCGGCCCCGGCCCGCCTCGATGGCGAGGCGCTCGAAGTCGTCGGGCGGGTAGTTGCGTCCGCGCTTGATGATCAGCTCCTTGGCGCGGCCGGTGACGTACAGCTCGCCGTCGCGCACGAACCCGAGATCGCCGGTGCGCAGCCACCCGCCCTCGAGCACCGCCGCGGTGGCCTCGTCGTTGCGGAAGTACCCCTGCATCAGCGACGGGCTCTTGAGGCGGATCTGCCCGGTCGTGCCCTCGGGCAGCGGTAGGCCGTGGTCGTCGACGACCGCCACGGTGACGCCCGACAGCGGCGTGCCGACGGAGACGATCTCCACGTCGCCCGCGTCGTGCGCCGACCAACGCGCGCCGGCGCGGGGGAACGTCGCGGCCAGCGCGTTCTCGGCCATGCCGTACACCGGCTGGAACGCCGCGCCGTCGAAGCCCTGGCGCGAGAACCGCGCCTCGAAGCCGCGCAGCGTCGCCGGACGCACCGCCTCGGCGCCGTTGAACGCGCGCTGCCACGACGACAGGTCGATGCCCTCGAGGTGGCGCTCTGCGACGCGATCGAGCGCCAGCTGATACGCGAAGTTCGGCGCCACCGACATGGTGCCGCGCTTCTTGCCGATCCACTGCAGCCAGCGCCGCGGCTGCAGGAGGAACGACTCCACCGGCATGAGCAGGAGCGGGTAGTGCCACACGAGCGCGGTGAGGAGCGCGCCCACCAGACCCATGTCGTGGAACAGCGGCAGCCACGAGACGCCGACGTCGCGCGTGGAGAAGCCGGCGCGATCGCCGATCATCCACGCGTTGACCAGGAGCGCGCGATGCGAGAGCACCACGCCCTTGGGCCGCCCGGTGGTGCCGCTGGTGTACTGGATGATCGCCGGATCGCCGGGCGAGGGCGAGGGCAGGGGCCGTGGCGTGGGATGGCCGTCCAAGGCTCCCCCAGCCGGCCCGCCGTCCAGCGGGACTCGGACGAAGTCGACGTCGCCGAACGCGTGGGACCACGGCTCGATCGCCTTGCTGCCGACCAGGACCTTCGCGCCTGCGTCGTCGAGGATCGCGCGCACCGTCTCGGCGTAGCGATCCATGCCGCCGAACGAGAGGTTCGGGCCCACCGGGACGGCGACGCCGCCGGCGAGCAGCGTCCCGAAGAACGCCGAGAGCCAGTCCTCGCCGGTGGGCAGCATCACCACCACGCGCGCGCCGCGCGGAAGGCCGCGGGCGAGCAGGTGCTGGGCCACGCGGTTGGCGCGCTCGAGCAGCACCGCCATCGGCAGCTCGACGGCGTCGCCGTCTTTCTCGGCCGTCCACACGAAGGCGCCGGACGCGGCGCTCCTCTCGAGCGCCTCGGGGATGGTCTCGACGGCGAGACGTGGCGACGAGTCGTTGAGGATGACCGAGCTCACGTGACCTCCGGGCGCGCGAAGACGATCGCGCTGTCGTGACCGCCGAAGCCGAACGAGTTGCTCATCGCCGCGTCGAGGTGGACTTCGCGCGCCACGTTCGCCACGTAGTCGAGATCGCAGTCCGGATCGGGGTTCTTCAGGTTGATCGTGGGCGTCGCGGTCTGGTGGACGAGCGAGAGCACGGTGACCACCGCCTCGACCGCGCCGGCGCCGCCCATGCAGTGGCCGATCATCGACTTCTGCGAGCTGACCAGCAGCTTGTCGGCGTGCGCGCCGAAGACGCGGCGGATCGCCAGCGTCTCTTCCTTGTCGTTCATCTTGGTGCTGGTGCCGTGCGCGCTGATGTAGCCGATGGCGTCGGCCGGGAGTCGCGCGTCGGCGATCGCCGCGCGCATCGCCCGCCCCATGCCCTCGCCCTCGGGGGCGACCGCGACGATGTTGTACGCGTCGGACGCCGCGCCGAAGCCGCGCAGCTCGGCGAGGATGTTCGCGCCGCGCGCGCGCGCGTGCTCGAGCTCCTCGAGCACCATGAACCCGGCGCCCTCGCCGAGGACGAACCCGCGGCGCGTGGCGTCGAACGGGCGCGACATCGCGGTGGGCTCCTCGTCCTTGGCCGTGTTGAGGGCGCGCATCCACGAATAGGCGCGCATGACGTCGCGCGTGATCACGGTGTCGACGCCGCCCGCCACCATGCCGATCGCGCGCCCGAGCCGCACCTGATCGAAGGCCGCGCCGATGGCGTGCGCGCCCGATGCGCAGGCGGTGCTCACCGCGAGGCTCGGCCCCTTGAGGCCCTCGAGGATGGTGATCCAGGCCGGCGCGGCGTTGGGCATCACCTTGATGATCGAGGTCGGTCCGACGTCGTAGCCCTCGGAGGGGTGGGGGACGCCGATGCCGACGCCCGCGTACACGCCGAAGCGCTCGGGCGCCGAGAGATGCGGGCGACCGGCCTGCCTCAGCGCCTCGGCCGCGGCGGCGGTGGCGAAGTGCACGAAGCGGGCGCTCCGCTGACGCACGTCGGGCGGCAGCCGGGCCCCGAGCGCCTCGACCTGGTCGGGCGGGAGCTCCGCGGCGACCGACACCTTGTCGCCCGTGGCGTCGAAGGAGACGGTCCGCACGGCCGATCGGCCGGCGACGAGCCCTGCCCACGTCGACTCGGCTCCGACGCCGAGCGCGGTGACGAGACCGACGCCCGTGACGGCGACACGATATGGAAACATCGGACGCGAACGTCCCCGTGTGGACCCGGCGCAGATATGACGACCGTCATGCGAACGGGGCTACGCGCGTGCGTCGCGCGTTGCGCATCGACCCCTTGTGATCTTCGCGCGCGCGCGCGTGAGGAACGCATTCGGATGAAAAGGACATGCGCGGCGAGCGCCCCCGGATTATGCTTGCGTCGTGCGCGTCCGCGACATCATGACGAGGCCCGTCCGAACGATCTCCATGCAGATGAACGGCTATGAAGCCGCCAAGATGATGGAGAAAGAGGGCGTGCGCCACCTCGTCGTCCTCGACGGCGCGCGCGTCGCCGGCGTGCTGAGCGACCGCGATCTGCGCGCCGCGCAGCCCTCGATGCTGCTCGTGAAGGAGGGCTCGATGCGCAACAAGGCGCTCGGCGTCCTCCACGTCGCCGAGATGATGTCCGAGGCCCCGTTCATCGTCGACGAAGACGCGCCGGCCGAGGTGGCGCTGCGCGCGATGGAGCAGCGGAAGATCGGCTGCGTGCCGGTGGTCGATCACCAGGGAGCGCTGGTCGGGATCGTCACCGGGATGGACGTGGTCCGGCTCGCGCTCGGCCTCCTCGGCAAGACGCCGCAGCGGCCGGTGTTCCCCGCGCTGACGCCGGCGCCGACGACCCGCATCACGAAACGCTGAGCAGCCCCTGTCGGAGGGCGCCCTCGACGATCGGCAGCAGCGTCGCCACGATCTGCTCCCGCGGGACGCGGTGTCGCGCTGCGACGAGGGCCATCGCGGTGCGCACGTCCGGCTCGCGGTCGAGGGCAAGGACGAGATCGCGCGTCGGGGCGTTCACCTCGGTCGTCGCGACGAGCGGATCGGTCGGGTGCTCGAGGACGTAGCGCGGCGGCGCGCCGGGCGCGCCCCACACCGCGCCGACGGTGACGCCGGGAGAAATCCGGAGCCTCGCGCGCAGCAGCGCGGCGGTGCCCGCGGCGAGCAGGCGATCGGCGGCGAGCCGCGCCTCGATGCGCGCACCCGACAGCTGCGTGAGCCTCGTCGACGAGAGCGGTACGCGCGCGGTCGTCGCCCCGGCGAGAGCCTCCTCGGAGGTGACGACCAGCAGCGCCTGGGTGATCGCGCCCACGCCGAGGCGCGCGAAGTGCTCGCGGCGGCGGCGGGCGCTCGTCGCGTACGCCTCGTCGAACGTCGCGTGCTCGGCCGCGGCGTAGGCTGCGGCGATCTCGTCGGGTGAGGCGTCGCGTTCCTCGAACGACCAGAGCGAGAGCTCCGACGTGCCGATCGCGTCGCGGGCGAGCGCCGTCACCGGGCGGTCGTCGGTCCGCGGCCACTCGCCGAACACGAACGCGCGGCCGGCGAGGTGCGCGGGCAGCTCGCGGAGCATGCGGACCATCAGCTCGTCGCCGCGGGCGCCGCCGTGCATGTACGTCGCGTCGGGCGCCCCCTCGGGGCGCGCGACGAAGGGCGGCTGCGAGACGATCAAGTCGAAGCGCTCGCCGGCGACCGGCGCGAACAGATCGCCGACCCTGAGCTCGACGTTGTCGACGGCGTTGACCGCCGCGTTGACGCGCGCGAGCAGCGCCGCGCGCGGGTTGATGTCGACGCCGACGGCGACCCGCGCGTTGCGCGCGAGGCAGAGGGCCGCCGCGCCCGCGCCGCACCCGACGTCGAGCACGCGATCGACGGGGGAGCTCGGCACCGCCGCGCGACAGAGCCCGATGGTCGTGGTGCCGACCGCCATCACGGCGTCGCCGCCGAGGCGCAGCGGATCGCCGAGCAGGAGCAGGTGATCGAGCGGCGTCAGCGTGAGCTGCGCGGCCACGCCCTTCGGGTGCCGGGCGAGCACCTCGGCGTCGAGCAGCGCGCCCGTGATCGACGCGCCGAGCGCCCGGACCACGTCGTCGGCGGGCACCGCGTCTTCGAAGCAGAGCAGGCGCAGCAGGGTAGCGATGTCGTCGCGGCTGGCGCGCAGGCGCCTCCGGCGCACCGGCGCGCGCAGCTCGATGGGGACGCCGCGGCCGATGCGCAGGGCGCCTTGGCGCGCGCCAGCGAGGTCGAGGTCGCGCAGGCGCGCGCCGAGGGCGCGCCACACCGCGGGGGGGACGCGCGCGAGCTTCGACGCGTCGACGAGGCCGCTCGTGACACCACTCATGACACCACTCATGACACCACTCATGACACCACCGTGAGGAGGCCGGTCGAGAGCGCCTCGCGCACCGAGGGGAGCGTCGCCGCGCGCACGGCGTCGAGCGGCGCGTTCGCGGCGCGCGCCACGCCCTCGAGCGCCTTGTCCACCGACGGCGCGGCGTGCAGGCGGGCGAAGAGATCCGCCGTCGCAGCGTCGACGACGACCGCCGCCTCGTGCAGCGGCGGGCGCAGCGCGATACCCGGCGCGGCGCCCGCCGCAACGTCCGCCGCGACGTCTCGCGCGCGCGTGCCGGCGGTGATCGCCACCCGAGCGCGCCGCAGCGCTGCGTCGTCGGCGCGGGCGAGGCTGCACGACGCGAACGTCGCGGCGAGGGGCAGCTCCTCGAGCGCGGTGGAGGCCAGCGAGCGCGTGGCCGTCCACGCGGGCTCGGCGCGGCGCGCGACGAGGGCGACGCGCGCCACCTCGACCGCGTCGCCTTGCGGCGCCCACCGCGCCATCAGGTCGCCGAGCTCGCGCTCGTACGCCTCGCCGAGCTCGGGATGTCGGGCAGCCGCGCGCGACGCGCACGCCTCGTCGATCGGCCACATCGGGAGCGTCAGCGCGAGGACCTGCGCCTCCGCCGGCGCCAGCGCGCCGAGCAGCCCGCGATCGACGCTCTCGACGACGGCGATCAGCGTGCCGCCTGGGGCGAGCGCGGCCACCGCGCGCGAGAGCACGACCCGCTCGATCGGATCGTCGAACCGCAGCTCGATGGCGACGAGATCGAAGCGCGCCTCCTCGTCGGGCGCGTCGACGGTCTCGACCCTGTCGACGGTCGCGCCGGCGAGCGCCGCGTTCGCGCGGCGCACCGCGGCGAGCAGCGGCCGCGGCGCAATGGTCACGAGCCGGCGCGCGAGGCCGAGCATCGGCGCGATCGACGTCGAGCCGCCGACCATCAGCGCGCGGTCGACCTTGCCCGCGAGCAGCCCTTCGGCGAGGCCGGGCGCCGCCGCGGCGCCGCCCTCGTCGGCGATCTCGGCGACCCCGCCGCGCGACTCGAGCCGCAGCGCGGCGCGTACGCGCCCGTCTTCGGCGAGGAGCAGCCCGTGGGCGAGGAGCGCGTCGCACAGCGCAGGACCGAGCGCCGTGGCGGCGTCGTCGCTCGAGAGGCTGTCGCCGGCGAAGAACAGGCGCGCCGCGTCGGCGACCGGGTCGTGCAGCGCCGCGAGGTGCCAGGCGACCATCGGCAGCCGCATGCCGAGCGGCAGCGCCGGGATCACCCGGAGCGATGCCGCGACGCGTTCGTCTCCCGCGGCGAGGCGCTCGCCGAGCGCGCGCAGGTGCTCGCGCGGGATCGCGTCGAGCCGATCGCCCGAGAGGGTCATGCGGCGACGATCTCCGTGCCGATGCCGCGATCGGTGAAGATCTCGAGCAGCACCGCGTGCTCCACGCGGCCGTCGATGATGTGCGCCTTGCCGACGCCGGAGGCCACCGCGTCGAGCGCGCACTGCACCTTGGGGATCATCCCGCCCTCGATCACGCCCTCGGCGCGCATGCGCGAAACGTCGGCGGCCGTGAGGTGCGAGACGAGCTTCTTGTCGCGGTCCTTCACCCCTTCGATGTCGGTCATCAGGACGAGCTTCTCGGCCGAGAGCGCCGCGGCCACGGCGCCGGCGACGGTGTCGGCGTTCACGTTGAGCGAGTCGCCTTTGTCGTCGACGACGATCGGCGCGATCACCGGGATGAACCCGCCCTTCACGCCCCGCATGAAGCCGTCGTCTTTGCCGGAGAGGCCGACCGCGCGGCCGCCGTGCTGGCAGACGAGCGAGACGATCTCCTGGTTGAGCTTGCCGCCGAGGACCATCTCGACGACCTCCATCGTCCTGTCGTCGGTGACGCGCAGGCCCTCGATACGCTCGCTCACCACGCCCATGGCGGCGAGCATCTGATCGATCTGCGGGCCTCCGCCGTGGACCACCACCGGGTTGATCCCGACGTACTTGAGCAGGGCGACGTCGCGCGCGAACCCGTCGCGCAGGTGCGGCTCGATCATGGCGTGGCCGCCGTATTTGATGACGAAGGTCTTGCCGTGGAACCGGCGGATGTAGGGCAGCGCCTCGTGGAGGACGTTGGCCTTCTCGATCAGCTCGCGCATCGCGCGGCCGAGCATGCGGCCTCGGGGCGGCGGCGCAAAGCCGGAAAGAGGTCCCCGCCGGCGCCTGCCACCGCGCCGCGCCCGCGCCCCGGGATCCCGGCCACGGACGCGTCCCGCACCGCGGCTTTCGTGCTAAGCGTCGGGCGCGATGTCGAGCGAGCGCTCCAAGTACGATCCGTCGGCGATCGAGCCGAAGTGGCAGGCACGTTGGGAGGAAGGGCGCACCTTCGAGGCGCGCCGTCACCCGGGGCGACCGAAGAAGTACATCCTCGACATGTTCCCGTATCCGTCGGGCTCGGGCCTCCACGTGGGCCACCCCGAGGGCTACACGGCGACCGACATCATCGCGCGCTACAGCCGCAACAAGGGCATCGACGTCCTCCACCCCATGGGGTGGGACTCGTTCGGCCTCCCCGCCGAGCAGTACGCGATCAAGACCGGCACCCACCCGGCGGTGACCACCGGCCACAACATCGCGACGTTCAAGCGCCAGCTGAAGTCGCTCGGGTTCTCCTACGACTGGTCGCGCGAGCTCGCCACCACCGACCTCGAGTACGTCCGCTGGACCCAGTGGATCTTCCTCCAGATGTTCCGCCGCGGGCTCGCCTACCAGGCCGAGATCCCGGTCAACTGGTGCCCCGAGCTCGGCACGACGCTGGCCAACGAGGAGGTCGTCGACGGCAAGAGCGAGGTCGGCGGTCATCCCGTGGTGCGCACCCCGCTCCGCCAGTGGACGCTGAAGATCACCGCCTACGCCGATCGCCTCGCCTCCGAGCTCGAGGGGCTCGACTGGCCCGAGACCAAGAAGAAGCAGGTCGACTGGATCGGCCGCAGCGAGGGCGCCGAGGTCGACTTCGGCATCGCCGACCGGCCCGAGAAGATCCGCATCTTCACCACGCGGCCCGACACGCTGTTCGGCGCGACGTACATGGTGCTCGCCCCCGAGCACGCGCTGGTCGAGTCGCTCGCCACCCCGGCGCAGCGCGAGGCGGTGCTCGCCTACCGCGCCGAGGTCGCCGGCAAGAGCGACATGGATCGCACCGCGCTCGCCAAGAAGAAGACGGGCGTGTTCACCGGCAGCTACGCCGTGCACCCGCTGAGCGGCGCCGAGCTCCCGATCTGGATCGCCGACTTCGTATTGGGTGGTTATGGAACGGGCGCGATCATGAGCGTGCCCGGCCACGACGAGCGCGACTTCGAGTTCGCGCGCGAGTTCGGGCTGCCGATCGTCGAGGTGGTGTCGCCCGACGGCGGGCTGCACGACGCGATGACCTGGAGCGAGGCCTTCGCCGACGACGGCGTGTCGGTGCGCTCGTCGTTCCTCGACGGCAAGAAGACGGCCGAGGCCAAGGCCGCCATGATCGACCACCTCGAGCGCGAGGGGCTCGGCGTCCGCAAGGTCCAGTACAAGCTCCGCGACTGGGTGTTCTCGCGCCAGCGCTACTGGGGCGAGCCGATCCCGATCTATTTCCCGGTGGAGCTCGCCGAGGGCGTCGTCGATCCGAGGCACGGCGCGCACACCATCCGCTTCGATCGGCCGATCGCCCTCGAGGACTCGGAGCTGCCGCTGCGCCTCCCCGATCTCGAGGACTTCCGCCCGGGCGATCCGGCCGGCGCGCTCGTCAAGGCGCTCGACTGGCGGTTCTTCCAGAAGGACGGCCGCTGGTTCGCGCGCGAGACCAACACCATGCCGCAGTGGGCGGGCTCGTGCTGGTACTACCTGCGCTTCCTCGATCCGAAGAACCAGGAGCAGATCTTCTCGCAGCAGGCCTACGACGCGTGGATGCCCGTCGACCTGTACGTCGGCGGCTCCGAGCACGCGGTGCTGCACCTCTTGTACGCGCGCTTCTGGCACAAGGTGCTCTACGACGCGGGCGTCGTGAAGCACCCCGAGCCGTTCATCAAGCTCGTGCACCAGGGCATGATCCTGGGCGAGAACAACGAGAAGATGTCGAAGTCGCGCGGCAACGTCGTCAACCCCGACGACGTGGTCAAGCAGCACGGCGCCGACAGCCTCCGCGTCTACGAGATGTTCATGGGCCCGCTCGAGGCCGTGAAGCCCTGGCAGACCAACGGCGTGGTCGGCGTGCGCCGCTTCCTCGATCGCGTGTGGAACGCGCTCTCGGCCGCCGAGGGCGAGGGGCCGCTCGACGACGAGAGCAACCGCCTCTTGCACAAGACGATCAAGAAGGTGGGCGAGGACATCGAGGCGCTGCGGCTGAACACCGCGATCAGCGCGATGATGATCCTGGTCAACCGCCTCGGCGATCTCGACGTGGTCCCGGTGCCGGCGGCCAAGGCCTTCACCATGATCCTCTCGCCGTTCGCGCCGCACCTCTGCGAGGAGCTGTGGGAGCGCCTCGGCGAGAAGGAGTCGCTCGCCTACGCGCCGTGGCCCTCGTTCGACCCGGCGCTCACCGTCGACGACGAGGTCGAGATCGCGGTGCAGGTGAACGGCAAGGTCCGCAGCCGCGTGAAGCTCCGTCGCGACGCGACCGAGGCCGACGCGCGCGCCGCGGTGGCGAGCGACGAGGCGGTGCTGCAGCACACCCGCGGCAAGACCGAGAAGAAGGTCATCTACGTCCCGGGCCGCATCCTGAACTTCATCGTCGGCTGACCGTCGCCGTGGCGTCGAGCCCGGCGTGGACCCGGGCGGGTCCACGCGTGACCGGCGATTCAGGGCTGCGCGCCCGTCACCGAGCGATAGGTCGCGCTCGTCGCCCGCTGGTAACCGCTGCCGCGCGGCAGGTACTTGAAGTAGAAGAACATGTTCTCGTTCCACGACGGCGTACGCGCGATCCATGCCTCGCCGGTGGTGGTGACCGCGATCGGGTCGCCCATCGGCCGGTAGCGATCGGAACAGGTCGTCGCGCCTGGCGCGGCGTAGCAGTTGTAGAACTGCACGTACCCGCCCGTCACGGGCTGGGAGGTCCCCGCGTCGAGGACGACGGCGGTGTACGTGACGTAGTCGTTTCCCAGCACGTTCCAGACCCCAGCGGGGCTCTCGGTCCCCGGGCTGGCGTAGAACTGCAGGGTGACGTCGAGCGGCGCTGCCTGCGCGCTGACGCCCTGCGCGCTCTCGCGCGTCGGCTCTTGGGCGTCGCTCCCGGCGATGCAACCCGACACCATCGCAACTGCACAACCGACCGCGATCAGCGCGCCTCGATTCGCCATGTCTCCCCCCTGTTCGAGAGACCCTCTCGCAAGCGTCGTTCCATCGGCGCTCGGATGGCGGTGTGCGGCCGTTGCGCGACCCGACCGACCCCGTGCGTGCCCAATGCAGGCGACACGCATGGACGGCTCGTGGCATCGGCCGCTTCGCCGCCGCGCCTCTCGTCGGCGGAGCGTCGCCGTGGTCATGGCTGCACTTCGCGCGAAGGGGGCGAGGAGGCCGAGCATCGCAGCCTGGACGGCCGAACGCCGCGTGCTAGCCTGTCTAGCCAGATGGCGAAGTCGACACCGAGACGTTGGCAGCTGCAGGACGCGAAGAACCGCTTCTCCGAGGTGGTCAGCGAAGCCGAGCGCACCGGCCCACAGATCGTGACCCGCCGCGGCACCGAAGCGGCCGTCGTCCTCTCGTACGACGACTACCGGGCCCTCACCAAATCGCGGCGCGGGCGCACGCTGGTCGACGTCTTGCTGGCGGCTCCCAAGGTGCCTGGTGGTCTTCGAGTCGATCGCCGCGACGACCTCGATCGAGGCGTCGACGTCGAATGAGCTACCTGCTCGATACGTGCGTGGTGTCCGAACCGACGAAGCCCCGTCCATCCGCGGCCGTGCTCGCCTGGCTGCGTTCGGTGGACCCTGACGCGCTGCACGTGAGCGTCATCACCATCGGCGAACTGGAGCGCGGCATCGAGCGGCTGCCCGACGGCGCCCGTAGGCGTGCCCTCCGCGGCTGGCTGGAGCAGCTCCGCGGCGAAGCGACCTCGCGTCTCCTTCCGGTGACCGATGCGGTCGCCACGGAGTGGGGCCGCTTGATGGCCGCCGCGGAGAGGCGAGGCGCCGTGCTCCCCGTGATGGACGCGCTGATCGGCGCGACCGCGATCGTCCACGGCCTCACGGTCGTCACTCGAAACACCTCGGACATCGGCCGGACGGGCGCCGCGATGCTCGATCCCTGGCACGGGGCGTGACCCTGCGAAGCAAGCCTGACGTCGATGTCGACGACACGGTCCGGCCGGGCATGGTCACCCTGCCTCACGGCTACGGCATGCGCTACGGCGGCGGCCATCCGCTCGGACCGCAGGTCAACCGCCTGACGGCGAGCGAGCACTGTGATCCCCTGGCGCGGACGCCGTATCACAAGCACGTCCCGGTGCGCGTGCGCCCGGCGCCCGCTCGAGAGACCCCAGGAGAGCCGTCATGACGAGCTTCAGCAGCATCGCGTACGAGGTGAGCGGCCGCGTCGCCACCATCACGTTGAACCGACCGCACCGGCTCAACGCGATCGACGAGCGCATGCCCGACGAGATCGCCGCCGCCGTCGCCGCCGCCAACGCCGACAAGGGCGTGCACGTCATCGTCCTCACCGGCGCCGGTCGGTCGTTCTGCGCCGGCTACGACCTGCAGGACTACGCGGAGCGCCCCGGCGAGAACCCCGGCGTCCAGGAGATGCCGTGGGACCCGATGGTCGACTTCCAGATGATGTACGGCAACACGCAGAAGTTCATGTCGTTGTGGCGCTCGTACAAGCCGACCATCGCCAAGGTGCGCGGGCACGCCGTGGCGGGCGGCAGCGACATCGCGCTCACGTGCGATCTGGTCGTCATGGCGGAGGACGCGAAGATCGGCTACCCGCCGGCGCGCGTGTGGGGCGTGCCGACCACGGCAATGTGGGTGTATCGGGTGGGCGCCGAGCGGGCCAAGCGCATGTTGCTGACCGGCGATCTGATCTCCGGCGTCGAGGCCGCGGCGATGGGACTCGTGAGCAAGTGCGTCGCCGAGCCCGAGCTCGACGCCGAGGTCGACGCGCTCGCTCGTCGTATCGCGAGCGTGCCCCGCAATCAGCTGATGATGAACAAGCTGATGATCAACGCGGCGTTCGACAACATGGGCCTGACGACCACGCAGATGTTCGCCACGCTGTTCGACGGCGCCGCGCGACACACGCCCGAGGGGCTCTGGTTCAAGCGCCGCGCCGAGGAGGTCGGCTTCAAGCAGGCCGTGCAGGAGCGCGACTCCGGCGATCCCATCGCGCCCGGCGTGTCCAGGTGACCGGCGGCGGGGCTTCGGCGGTAACGGCCTCGTGACTGACCGGCACGTGCCAGGCACGTGCCGCACCGGGGCACGCCCGGCCGCCGGGAAATCGCCAGGATTCTCGCGCACAGCGCTGGACCACCGATTGCACGAGCGCGCCCGACCAGAGCGTCGCCCACGTCAACAGGAGGAGTTCATGCGCAGGTCTTCCCTTCGTCTCGGAGCAATCGTCACCGTCTTCGCGTCCACCTTGATCGCGTGCGGTTCGGACTCGAACGGCACCACCGCCACGACGGACGGTGCCGTGTCCTCCCCCGACAGCGCCAGCGACACGCTCGCGGCGAACGACACGGGCTCGCGCGTCGACTCCGGCGCGATCGACTCCGGCGCGATCGACTCCGGCGCGATCGACTCCGGCGCGGCGACCGAGGAGACGGGGACCGACGGCGGCGGCGCCGTGGACTGCACGGGCAAGCCGGACGGCACCGACTGCGGCGGCGGCAGCATCTGCGTGAAGGGCCTCTGCGCCGGCTCCAGCTGTGGAGACGGGTACGTCGACGGCGCAAACGGGGAGGAGTGCGACGACGCAAACGCCGTCTCGGGCGACGGCTGCAGCCTCTGCAAGTTCGACTGCAAGGCCGCCGCCGATTGCGACAACGGAAACGTCTGCGACGGCGCCGAGACCTGCAACGCCTCGACCCACGTGTGCGGCAGCTCGAGCGCGCCCGCCGACGGCACCACCTGCACGCTCGCCGCGGGCGGATCCGGCACGTGCAAGGCCAAGGCGTGCGTGAAAGCAGGATGCGGGAACAGCCTCGTCGAGGCAGGCGAGGACTGCGACGACGGCGACACGGACGACACGGACGGCTGCACCAAGCTGTGCAGGTTCACGTGCGCGACGGCCGCGGACTGCGACGACGGCAACAAGTGCAACGGCACCGAGACCTGCGACGCGACGACGCACAAGTGCTCCGCCGGCACGGCGGTGACCTGCTCGCCGAAGACCGGCTGCACGGGCACCTGCGATCCGGCGACCGGCGCCTGCACCTATCCCGACGCCGACAAGGACGGATCGCCGTGCGACAAGGACTGCATCGACGCCGATCCGGCGGTGTTCCCGGGCGCGTACGAGTGCAAGGACGGCAAGGACAACGACTGCGATGGGTCGACGGCCGACGGCACCGCGCCGAGCTGCATCTGCTTCGCCGATCCCGATCGCGACGGCTATGCCGGCACAGGCGCGTCGACGGTCAGCTCGGCAGGGGCGTGTCCCGACGCGTACACCCGTCGCCCGCCGGCCGACGCCGCGAGCACCGACTGCGCGATCTACAACGCCTCGGCCCACCCCGGCCAGCGCGCGTGGTTCAGCAGCACATACTGCAAGACCCTCGTGATCGGCAGCTGCCCGCTCTCCTCGATCTCGTGGGACTACGACTGCAGCGGCGCGGCAGAGAAGCGCTGGACGACATCGTCGTCCATCAGCTGTCCGGGCGCGACGTCCGCGAAGGAGTGCCTCGTGCGCAGCGGCTGGATCGGCGCGGCCCCGGCCTGCGGCGCGAGCGGCTCATACCGCACGTGCACCTGGAGCTCGCTGTCGCTGTCCTGCTCGGGCACCGAGACGAGCCGCAAGCAGGAGTGTCACTGAGTACCAGCTCCGCGGCGACGTGTGCAGCACGTCGCCCTCGCGAAGCGACCCTCGACCTCGGCGCGCGTCGCGTGATCGCGCGCAGTGATCGACTACACCTGCGGCGTCGCCGCGAGCGACGCGCGACGCGCACCGTCTCGCACTTTTCTTCGGTCGCGTCCGACCGCGGAGTGGAGTCCGCAGCGAGGGCAAAAGGCCCGGCGATCCGCGCGACGCGTCTGCAAGCAAACGTGGGAGACGGTCGCGCGATGCGGCAGGCGCGACCTCCTCCACGCCCAAGCCGCGCACGCATTCGCGGGCTAACGTGTCGCGCATGAAGAAGCTCACGTCTCTTCGACTCCTCGGTGCGATCGCGATCGCCTTTGCCACGGCTGCGACCAGCGCCGGCTGCATGATGCACGGCCATGCGAGCGCCTCGGCGTCCGCGATGCCCGTGGAGTTCGCGTCGCGTCCGACCCTGGTCGCGATCGGGGGCGGCGTCTGGGTCGTCCGCGCGTCGGCGCATGCGACGTACTACGTCGGCGACAGCTACTGGGTGGTCCGCGAAGGCGTCTGGTACCGCTCGACCACGTGGGACGGCGGCTGGGTGGTCGTCGAGGCCAACCTCGTTCCGCGCGTGATCGTGACCCGCAACCACACGGCCTACGTGCTCTACCAAGGGAGCGCGAGCGCGCAGACGATGGACGCGCCCGAGCCGGCGCGGCCGGAGATCGTCGCGTCGAAGGACCCGCCCTCCGGCAAGGGCGACGATCTCCCCGGCGTCGGCAACAAGCGCAAGGAAGCGGGCGAGCAGCCCGGCACCGTCGGAAAGGGCCTCGGCAAGGACGAGCCGAAGGGCGCCGAGCCGCCGAAGAAGGAAGCGAAGGCCGAGGACAAGGCGGACAAGCAGGAAGCCAAGGCCGACAAGAAGGAACCGAAGGCCGAGAAGAAGGCGGACAAGGGCGAGAAGAAGAAATAGCGATCCAGGACGCGACACGGCGGACGGCGGCGTCGCGCCCGGGAGGCGCGGCGCCGCCGTCGTGCTATGAGCCGTCGCCGTCATGGGAGATCAGCTCGACGCCGATCTCGCCGCGCTGCGCATCGACCGCGCCGCGCCGCGGCCCAAGTCGCGCGCCGGCCGGTGGGTCGCGGTCGCGGTGTTGCTCGCGGCGCTGGGCGCCGCCGGGGTGAAGGGCAGGGCGGCGCTCGAGGCGCGCCTGTTCAAGCCCGAGGTGGCGGTCACCGAGATCACGCTCGTCTCCCCGGCGCAGGCGTCGGTCGATCTCACGTCGACCGGCTACGTGGTGCCGCAGGCCACCGCGCGCGTCGGCGCCAAGATCATCGGCCGCATCACGAAGGTGAACCTGCAGGAGGGCTCCAAGGTGAAGGCGGGCGACGTGCTCTTCGAGCTCGACGCCTCCGATCAGAAGAGCCTCCTCGCCGCCGCCAAGGCGAAGGTCTCCGCGGCGCGCGCGCGCGCAGGCGCCGCCAAAGCGAGGGCCGACGCGGCCAAGGCGACGGCCGAAGAGGTGCGCGCGCAGCTCACGCGCCAGAAGAAGCTGGCCGAGACCGGCACCGTGCCGGCGTCGACGGTCGAGGACCTCGAGCTGAAGCTCAAGTCGCTCGACGCGCAGGTGGCGGTCGCGCAGGCCGACTGGGCGTCCGCGACCGCCGAAGCGACGGCCGCCGGCGCCGAGGTGCAGTCCGCCGAGTCGGGGATGCTGCACACCACCGTCACGGCGCCGATCGACGGCACCGCCGTCACCAAGCCGGCGCAGGTCGGCGACGTCGTCGGGCCGACGGTCCTCTCCGCGCTCGTCGAGCTGGTCGATCTGACCTCGGTGGTCGTCGAGACCGGCGTGCCCGAGGCGAAGCTCTCGCTGGCGAAGCCGGGCGCGCCCTGCGAGATCGTCCTCGACGCCTACCCCGACAAGCGGCTCCGCGGCCAGGTGCTCGACATCGCGCCGAAGCTCAACCGCGCCAAGGCCACCGGCACCGTGAAGGTGAAGTTCATCGAGCCCGAGGTGCGCGTGCTCCCGGAGATGGCGGCGCGGGTGAGCTTCCTGCAGAAGGCGCTCGACCCCTCCCAGCTCAAGGAGCCGCCGAAGCTGATCGTGCCGTCGAGCGCGCTGTTCGATCGCGGCGGCGTGCAGCACGTGTACGTGCTCGAGGGCGGCAAGGTGCGTCTGCACCCCGTGAAGATCGGCGCGCCGTTCGCCGGCGGGTTCGTGCTCGTCGAGGGGCCGCCGGCGGGGACGAAGCTGGTCAAGGATCCGCCGGCGACGCTCGGCGACGGACAGGCCGTGAAGGAGGGCTCCACGTGACGGCAGCTGAAACAAAGGCCGAGACCAAGGCCGAATCCAAGGCGGAAGCCGCCGAGGTGCTCATCTCCGTGCGCGGCGTCGTGAAGACCTACGAGCGCGGCGGCGAGACCTTGCGCGTGCTCGACGGGCTCGATCTCGACGTGAAGAAGGGCGCCTTCGAGGCGCTGATGGGCCCGTCGGGCTCCGGCAAGAGCACGCTTCTCAACCTGATCGCGGGCCTCGATCGCCCGACCGCCGGCACCATCACCGTCGGCGGCAAGCGCATCGACGAGCTGGGCGAGAGCGCGCTGGCGAAGTGGCGCGGCGACACCATCGGGTTCGTCTTCCAGTCCTTCAACCTCCTGCCGGTGCTCACCGCCCTCGAGAACGTGACGCTGCCGCTCCTGCTCACGCGCGTCGCGGCCAAGGAGCGCGAGGCGCGCGCGACGACGGCGCTGCGCATCGTCGGCCTCGAGGATCGGCTGCACCACTACCCGCGCCAGCTCTCCGGCGGCCAGGAGCAGCGGGTGGCGATCGCGCGCGCCATCGTCAACGATCCGGCGCTCATCGTCGCCGACGAGCCCACCGGCGATCTCGATCGCAAGAGCGCCGAGGACGTGCTCTCGCTGCTCGAGCGCCTCAACAAACAGCTCGGCAAGACGATCGTGATGGTCACCCACGATCCGGCGGCCGCCGAGCGCGCCAGCATCGTCCGCCGCCTCGACAAAGGTCAGCTGCAATGACGCTGCTCGGCCTCGCGGCGCGCAACGTCCTGCGCAACAAGGTGCGCGCGACGCTCACCGTGCTCGGCGTCGCCATCTCCGTGCTCACCTTCGTGCTCCTGCGCACCGTGGTCGGCGCGTGGACGGCCGCCGCCGACTTCGCGGTGAAGGACCGCGTGGTCACGCGGCACAAGGTCACCTTCGTGATGACGCTGCCGCGCCGTTACGTCGACGACGTCCGCAACGCCCCGCACATCCGCGCCGCCACCTGGGCGAACTGGTTCGGCGGCAAGGACCCGAAGCACGAGAGCGAGTTCTTCGCGACGCTCGCCGGCGACAGCAAGACCTTCTTCACCGTCTACGACGACATGAAGGTCGACAAGGAGACGCTCGAGCGCTTCCAGCAGGACCCGCAGGGCGCGATCGTCGGCGACGTCCTCGCCAAGAAGATGGGCTGGAAGGCCGGCGACAAGGTGCTGCTGGCCAGCAGCATCTACGCGAAGGAGGGCGACTGGGAGTTCCGCATCGCCGGCACCTACACGGCGACGCAGAAGTCCGTCGATCGCTCCACCTTCGTCTTTCACTGGACCTACCTGAACGACGGGGTGTCCATCCCCGGCCTGAAGGACCAGGTGGGATGGATCGTCAGCCGCGTCGACGACCCTTCCCAGGCGGCGACCATCGGCGTCACCCTCGACAAGCTGTTCGATGACAAGGAAGTGCAGACGCTGAGCCAGGACGAGCGCTCGTTCAACTCGTCGTTCCTCGCGTCGGTCTCCGCCATCCTCACCGCGTTCGACATCATCTCGGTCGTGATCCTCGCGATCATGGCGCTCTTGCTCGGCAACACCATCGCCATGGGCGTGCGCGAACGGACGACCGAGTACGGCGTGCTCAAGGCGATCGGCTTCCGCAACGGGCACATCGTCCTGTTCATCGTCGGCGAGTCGACGTTCGTCGGGCTGCTCGGCGGGCTGGTCGGCGTGCTCGCGTCGTACCCGATCGTCGAGCGCGGCCTCGGGCGCTTCCTCGAAGAGAACATGGGGGCCTTCTTCCCCTTCTTCCGCATCAACCCGCTGGCGGCGCTCTTCGCGTTCGTCCTCGCGCTGATGCTCGGCGCGACGGCCGCGGCGATCCCGGCGCTCACCGCGTCGCGGCTGCGCCCGATCGAGGCGCTGCGGAGGGTCGCCTGATGATGATCCCCCTCCGCTACAACCTGCGCAGCCTCGCGGTGCGCAAGACCACCACCTTCGCCACCGCCTTCGGCATCGCCCTCGTGGTGTTCGTCCTCGCGTCGGCGCTGATGCTCTCGGCCGGCGTGCGCAAGACGATGAGGACCTCGGGGCACCCCGACGTCGCCATCGTGATGCGCAAGGGCAGCGACAACGAGCTCTCGAGCACCGTCGAGTCGGCGAGCATCAACGTCATCGCGGCGGCTCCCGGCGCCAAGGCGTCGACGCCCGATCTGCCGTCGTCGTCACCCGAGCTCGTGATCGTCGCCGCGATCGAGAAGCTCGGCGCCTCGGGCGTGACCAACGTGCAGCTGCGCGGCGTCCCCGAGCACGGCATGCGCTTCCGCCCCGAGATGCGCATCATCGCCGGGCGCGCGCCCGCGCCGGGGCAGGACGAGGTGATGATCGGCGCGCGCCTGCGCGGCCGCTTCCGCGGGCTCGACCTCGGTCAGAGCTTCGAGATCCGCAAGAACCGTCAGGCCAGGGTGGTCGGCGTGTTCGAGGCTGGCGGCACCTCGCACGACTCCGAGGTCTGGATGGACCTCGACCTGCTCCGCACGTCGTTCTCGCGTCAGGGCTACGTCTCGTCGGTGCGCGTGCGGCTCTCGTCGCCGGCCGCGTTCGACGCGTTCCGCGCCGCGATCGAGGGCGAGAAGCGCTTCGGCTTCATGGCGCTGCGCGAGGCGGAGTTCTACGAGAAGCAGTCCGAGGGCACGAGCATCTTCATCTCGGCCATCGGCTCGATCGTGTCGGTGTTCTTCGCCATCGGCGCGATGATCGGCGCGATGATCACGATGTACGGCGCCGTCGCCAACCGCCAGCGCGAGATCGGCACGCTCCGCGCGATCGGCTTCTCGCGGCGGGCGATCCTGCTGTCGTTCCTCCTCGAGTCGACGTCGCTCGCCCTGATCGGCGGCGCGGTCGGCGTCGCCGGCGCGATGGCCATGGGCTTCGTGAAGATCTCGATGATGAACTTCCAGAGCTGGTCGGAGATGGTCTTCACCTTCGACCCCACGCCGCAGGTGATCCTCACTGCGTTCACCTTCGCGGCGTCGATGGGCCTCCTCGGGGGCTTCCTGCCGGCGATCCGAGCGGCGCGCACCTCGCCGGTCGAGGCGATGCGCGGCGGCTGATCGGGAGTCGTCAGTCGAGCGTCGTTAGCTGAAGAAGGTCTAGAGTCTAGAGTCTAGAGTCTAGAGTCCCGGTGCAGAGCCGGAGCCAAGCCGACTCATCCTCCGTGGTGCGGCGCACCCGATGGGAACTTCAGTCGTCAAGCACGGTCGAGGTCGAAGAGAAGAGGCGACATCGACGGGCTCGCGCCCGAGAACATCGGCTGGCCGGACGTGCCGCGCGCGGCTGCGTTTCAGAGAGAGGAGCCGTGTCGATGGATAGATGGCCCGACCTGCACGACGCGACCCTGGAGTCGCTCGAGCTGCATTGGTCGTCGGGGGAGGCGGTCATGCGGATTCGCACGGGCGATGCGGCGCATCCTCAGCGCGTGATCGTGGCGTCGGGGGTACTGCGACTCCGGTGTGACCGGCAGTTGCCATGGGGAGCGAGCGCCTCGATCAACGTCGTTCGCGGTCCAACTGCAGCTGGAGACGGTGCTTCCGTGCTCGAGATCGAGATGCAGTCCGGTGACGTGATTCTCATCGAAACAGGCGCGTTCACGCTGCAGGACGCGAAGTGATCGTCAGGTGCCGTCCTTGCGTGGCGCCGATGCGGCGACAGCCGCGAGCGAAGCGAGCACCAGCCCTGCGAGGACGTGAAGGCCGGGGTTCATACCCCGGCCTTGAGGTGCTGTCGGTGCCCCGGCCTTCAGGCCGGGGGTCTCATTAGAGACCGGTGAATGCCCCGGCCTTCGGGGTCCTTCAGGCCGGGGCGTTCGTGATTACCGCATCCGGCTCCAGAACGTCCGCTCCGACGAGATGTCGTCGAAGGTGTCCTGCAGCTCCTCGTCGACGTCCGCTTCGCGCGCGACGTCGGCCATCGCGATGATGCCCATCAGCCGATCGCCGCGGGCGACGACCGGGATGCGCCGGACCTGGTGCTCGCTCATCAGCCGCAGCACCGCGTGCAGCGACTCGTCCTCGGTGACGCACTCGACGTCGTCGGTCATCACGTCGCGCGCGCGCGCCTCCCGCATGTCGATCCCGTGCGCGACCAGGCGACAGACGATGTCGCGATCGGTGACCACGCCGAGCAGCCGGCCGTCGGCCTCGGTGATCGGCACGATGCCGCAGTCCTCGTCGATCATGATCTGCGCGATCTGCTGCACGGTGTCGGTCGGCTGCGCCGCGCGCGGGTTGCGCGTCATGATGTCGCGCGCGCGGAGGCCGCCGCGGCGCCAACGGCGCGGGCCGCGCTGCTCCTCGCGCTCGCCGCGCTCGGCGCCCTCCCGGAACGAGGAGCGTTCGCGATCCCGATCGCGCGCGCGCCCGAAGGGGCCTTCGCGCGTCGACAGCTCTCCGCGGCCGACGTCGCGTTCGCCGACCATTTCGCGCCCGCCGCGCACGCCGCGTTCGTCTTCGCGCCCGCGCATGCCGCGCACCTCTTCGAGCCCGCGCCCGTGACCATTTCCGCCGTAGGTTCCGTTCCTCGGGTTCATCCTGACCTCCTCACCGCGTCCATCGTGCCGACGCGCGGCGGCGCTCTGCTCCGCCGCGGTCCTCTTCCTCACGTCTCCTCGCCGGTCGTCACGCCCGCGCCATTCGGCCGCGCGCCGGCCTCGCTCGCGACCGGTCGCGGGCGGCCCGTCCGTGCCTCGTCGCGCCCAGGCGAACGGGAGGGGCCCTCGTCGTGTCCTGCTTGCCCGTGTCGATCATGCGTGCATCTCTCCCGCTTGGGCCGTTCCCCGCCGAGCGGGCGCGGGCAGTCGTCTCTGCTCACGGCGTGCAGGGTTGGTCCGCGTCGGCGCGTCTGCGCGCGGTCGAGCCGCACAGCCGGCCCACGGTCACGACCACGGAGCACCGCGGGTGCCACCCGCGCCATGGTCCCGCGCCATGGCAGGGCGGGCAGGGCGACCGACCCGAACCTGGGGTGGGCTCCGCTCAGCGTCACCGGAAGACGGACGGGCCCATGAGGGCCGCGGATCGTCCGTTTTCTTCGCGACGGTGCCGGCGATCGCTTACGGTTCCGTTGACGTTCAGCTCGTAAGTGCTAGCCCCAAGCGCGTTCGACACCGGGTGGGGGGACTCGAGCTCAGCTCGGGACGGTCGTCGGCGCGTCCTCGAAGGAGTCCATGCACGTGCTTCTCCGCCGCGTCAGCTTCGCTTTCTCCACTGCCTTCGTCGCTGCCGGGTCGCTTTCGCTCGCGCTCTGCGCCGGTGCCGGGTGTCGTCACGACCGCCCGCCGCCCGAAGAGAAGATCGACGCGCCCATCCCCGACACGCCGCCCCCGGACGGGCAGACCGCCCAGCCCGTGAGCGTCCTGCCGCCGGGGGCCGATCGCGATCAGCCCGCCGATCTCGCGTGCCTCGACATGGGCCGGCCCGACGCAGGCCCGATCTTCCCGCCCGAGGCGGGCGCCGACGGGGAGGCCGATGGCGGCGACGAGGCCGGGGTCTCCGACGCCGCCGACGGCGGCACGGTGCCCGTCGGAACGCTCGTCGAGAAGCAGGTCGAGCTCGTCGCGTTCGGCACGGGCGGCGCCGACAAGCTCGCGAAGCAGACGGTCGACGTCTTCTACTACAACACGTTCTCGCGCGAGCCCGACGTCAAGGGCATCGTCACCGACGACAAGGGCCTGTTCAAGGTGTGGCTGCCGGCCGGCGTGCGCGTCGGCTATCACGTGCGCGCGAGCGACATGCTCGGCGCCTACTACGCCCTCGACGATCTCCACGAGATCGTCCCGCCGGCGAAGGACGTCCGCTGGCAGGGCCTCACCCGCTCGAGGCAGGACGACCTCGCGCTCGCGATCACCGGCGAGAAGGGCTACGTGATGCCCAAGGGAACGGGCATCCTCGCGGGCCGCGTCTACGACTGCAACCGGCACTACATCCAGTACGCGACGCTGCACCTGTACGACGTCACCGACAACCCGGCGGGCGTGGAGCTGTCCTTCGGGAAGTGCGGTGCCGGCCTCTGCCTCATCTACATGAACGACACCGAGCTGCCCGAGCGCGGCCGCGACTACACGTCGCGCTCCGGCCTGTTCGCGATGGTCGACGTTCCCGTCCACCGCAAGCTGCAGCTGCGCGCGACGGGCCTTCTGCCTGACGGCAGCGCCGTCAAGACCGTCGCGCGCCGCGACGTCGAGCTGAAGGAGAACGCGATCACGATCATGTATCTCGAGCCGAGCAACTGAGCTCGGCCCGCGGGCGGACGCGCTGACACGAGCGTCGCCTCTCGGGGCGGACGCGCCGACCGAGGGCCGCACGCCGCTGCCGGACGCGCGCACGGCTCGGCGTCCGTTCGTGCACGACTCCGTGAACGCGCTGCTCTCCGGTGCCGCCGTCGGCCGGGGAGCGGTTCTTGATGGGTGCCCTCTGCGCGCTCGCACCCCGCGGGCACGAACGCAGAGGGGGACGCATGGCACAGAAACAGGACGGGACCGCGAAGGTCTTCGCAGAGATCGAACAGGCCTTGGGGCAGGTTCCCGATTGGTTCCGCAAGATGCCCGAGCCCGCGATGAGCGCCTTCTGGGGCATGATGCGCGATTTCCAGCTGGCCGAGACGAAGATCCCGAGCAAGTACAAGGAGCTGATCGGGATCGCCGTCTCCGGCGCGACGCGCTGCAGGTACTGCGCGCTGTTCCACACGGAGGCCGCGCGCATGGCGGGCGCCACCGACGAGGAGATCTCCGAGGCGTCGGCGATGGCCGGCCTGACGATGTACGGCAGCACGTACCTCAACGCGATGCAGACCGACTACGATCAGTTCGCGCGCGAGACGCGCGAGATCGTCGAGTTCGTCAAGCGCCAGCAGGCGCAGCAGGGCAAGGCGCCTCAAGCAGCGAAAGGGGCGCGTGTCTCGTGAGGCGCTGATCGCGCAGCTCGAGGCCGACGGTCTGCTCCACCGCGTCGACGGCAGGCTCCGCACGACGCGGCGGTGGCAGGGCGCGATGATGCGCGCCGCCCTGCGCCTGAACGGCCTGAACGAAGGGAGCGACGAGGGCGCCGATCTGCGCGTCCCCGTCGCCGCCGCGCTGGTCGAGGTCTACGGCGTCGACACGAGCGACGACACCCTCGTCGAGCTCATCGCGATCCTGACGCCTCTCGAAGCGACGCTCTGACGAGCGGGGCCAAGCGACGCTCTGACGAGCGGGTTCAGTCCTTGTGGAACTGCAGGCCGGCGACCACACCGTCGGCCTGCTCGCGCACCCACTGCACGCGCGCGGTGCCGAGGTAGTTCTTGCCGGCGCTGACCACCTCGATCTGGATGACGTCGCCCGGCTTGAGCGGCTCTTCGGTGATGATGCGCATGCCGCCGTGGCAGACGTTGAGCGCCCAGCCCTCGAAGATCGCCTCGATCTCGACGTCGGTGACCTTCGAGCCTTCCTTCTCGACCTTGGTGATGGCGACCGGCTTGGCGAACGGGATGCGCTCGCCTTGCCGGCGCGCGCCCCAACGCGCGTCGATCTCGCCGTCGTCGGGCAGGAGCGCGACGAGGCGGTCGAGCGGGAGGGCAGGCGGCTCGCTGGGCGAAGCCTCGCTGAGCGTGGCGTTGAGGGGCACCGCGGGCTTCAGATCGGTCTGATCGTCACTCATCGACCCAGGAAGCCTCGCACGAGCGTGTGGTACGTCAAGGGACTTGCGCGTGGGCTGCGCTCCCTGGAGTCAGAGCGCGAGGGAGTCAGAGCGCGAGCGCGTGGAACCTCGGCCCCGCTCGCGAGGCGCGGGGCCAAGGGCCGCGACGTGGTCAGCCGCCGAGGACCTGGCGGGCGATGACGATGCGCTGGACCTGCGAGGTCCCCTCGTAGATCTGGAGGATCTTCGCGTCGCGCATCAGCTTCTCGACCGGGTACTCCTTGACGTAGCCGTTGCCGCCGAAGATCTGCACCGCGTCGATCGCCGTCATCATGGCGCTGTCGGCGCCGTAGGCCTTGGCGCACGCAGAGGTGAGCGGCGAGCGGGCCTTGGAGTCGAGCGCCCAGGCCGCCTTGCGCACGAGCAGCTGCGTGCCCTCGATGCGGATGGCCATCTCGGCGAGCATGAACTGGATCGCCTGGTGCTGCGCGATCGGGACGCCGAACGTCTTGCGCTCCTTGGCGTAGGCCACGCACTCGTCGAGGCAGCGGCGCATGATGCCGACCGCCGCCGCGCCGATGTCGGGGCGCGTCTGGTTGAAGGTCTCCATCGCGAGCTTGAAGCCGGCGCCTGCGGGCGCGAGCATCTGCGACTTGTGCACCTTCACGTCCTCGAGCGTGAGGCCGCAGGTGTCGCTCGCGCGCTGACCGAGCTTGTCTTCGTGCTTGCCGACCTTGAAGCCGGGGGTGTCGCGGTCGATGATGAACGCGGCGATTCCCTTGTGGCGCGACGCCGGGTCGTTCGTCGCGAAGACGACGAACCACTGGGCGTGCGAGGCGTTGGTGATCCAGGCCTTGGCGCCGTTGAGCACGTAGTCGTCGCCGTGCTGCTCGAACTTGCACTGCATGCCGGCGACGTCGCTGCCGGCGTTCGGCTCGGTGGTCGCGTAGGCGGCGCGGATCGGCTCGCTGGTGAGCCGCCCGAGGTACCTCTTCTTCTGCTCGTCGGAGCCGCCGAGGATCACCGGCGTCGCCGCCAGGGTGTTGGCGGTGATGCTGGTCGAGATGCCCGAGCAGCCGTAGGCGAGCTCCTCGGTGATCATCGTGTTCTCGAGCTCGCCGAGGCCGATGCCGCCGTACTCCGGTGGGACCGTCGGGTTGACGAGGCCGGTCTCCCACGCGGCCTCGAAGAGGCCGGCCGGGAACTCCGACTTCTGGTCGGCCTCGGCGGCGACGGGGATGATCCGCTCCTTGGCGAAGCGGCGTGCGGAGGCGATGAGCTGTTCCTGCTCCTCGGTGAGCTTGAAGTCGAGCATGCCGGCGGACTACCGCAGGTTTCCGCGCGCGTCAGCGGCGGCCTCGCCGCGCGATGGGAAAGGTCATGAACGCCGCGAATGCGGGGGTGTTTACGCGCCCGACGGGCCGCGCGCGTAGGCGACCAGCGCCTCCTGCGCCTCGACCTCGCCGTGGTGCAGGGCCACGCGGCGGACGTTCGGCATGTGCGACAGCCACGCCAGCAGCTCGTCGCGATCGGCGTGCGCCGAGAGGCCGGCCAGGGTGCGGATGCGCGCACGCACCTTCACGCGCTCGCCCCCGAGGTTGACCTCGCCCGCGCGCGCGCCGGCGTCCTGGATGCGCCGACCGGGCGTCCCTTCGGCCTGGTGGCCGACGAACAGGACCGTGTTCTCCGGCTCGGGGAGGCCGTCGACGAGGTGCCGGATGATGCGCCCGCCGGTGCACATGCCGGAGCCGGCGATGACCACCATCGGCCCGGGCATCTCGCGCACGCGCGCCGAGTGCTGCCCCTTGCGCACGGCGAACAGGTCGTCGAAGTCGAGCGGATCGTCGCCGCGCGACAGCTTGGCGAGCGACTCCTTGTCGTAGAGGCGCCGGAACCGTTTGTAGGTCTCGGTGATCGCGAGGCCCATCGGCGTGTCGATCGCGACCGGTACGTCGGGGAGGCGGCCGGCCTCGACGAGGGCGTCGAGGAAGTACAGCAGCACCTGCGTGCGACCGATGGCGAAGGCCGGGATGAGGACCTTGCCCTTCGACGCGATGGTCTCGGCGAGGATCTCCTCGAGGTCGTGCGCGACGTCGTCGTGGCTGCGCGCGTGGCTGCGCGCGCCGTAGGTCGACTCCATCACCACCACGTCGATCGGACGCGCGGAGGACCATTGCGTGTTCGGGTCGCGGAGGATGGGGCTCTCGGGGCGGCCGAGATCGCCGGAGAGGATGACGCGTGACTTCGGCGAGTGGATCTCGACGCTCGCCGAACCCAGGATGTGACCGGCCTCGCGGAAGGCGAGCTTCACGCGTGACGAGGCCTCGATCTCGGTGTCGTAGGGGACGGCCTTCGCCAGCTTGCGGAAGCGCTGGAGGGTGTCGCGGACCTGCTTGTTCGAGGCGTCGGCCATCTCGAGCGAGTCCTCGAGGGAGATCGCGGTGATCTCGAGCGTCGGGGCGGTGGCGAAGATCGGCCTGTCCCAGCCGTGATCGAGGAGCACCGGGAGGCTGCCGACGTGATCGAGGTGGCCGTGCGTCAGCACCAGCGCGTCGGCGTCGTGCGCGGCCTCGGGGAACACCCAGTCACGCGCCTCGCGGCCCTGCACGATCCCGCAGTCGACCAGCAGACGCGTGTCGCCGGTGTCGACGCGGGTCATCGCGCCGGTGACGCAGCGCACGGCGCCGAGGAGACGGACCTCGCCGTCGGGGAGGGGATGCGTTTCGGTGGTGGCGACGAGCTCGGGCACGGGGGCGAGCGTATGCGGGGGCGAGGGCGAGGGCGAGGGCGAGGGCGAAGGCGAGGGCGAAGGCGGAGGCGGAGGCGGAGGCGGAGGCGGCGGCGGAGGCGAAGGCGAAAGGCGGAGGCGAAAGCGAAGGCGCAGGCGCGGGCGCGGGCGCGGGCGCAGGCGCGGGCGCAGGCACACGCGCGGGCTCGGGCTCGGGCTCGGGCTCGGGCTCGGGCTCGGGAGCGGGGGCGAGGGTGAGGGCGAGGGCGCGTGGGCTGCTGCGGCGCGTTCGACTCGTTCACCGGAGAAGCCAGACCAGCGTCGGCGCGTGGTCGAGCCGTCGGAGGCCCGGACGGAGGACGAGGGCGGGTCGCGAGGCGTGGACAGCGCCCTGTCAGGAGTGTCCTTGGGCAGCTGCGATCGAGTGTCTGGAATGTCCTCGACCAGATGTGTCAGGGATCACCTCAATCCGTACCGTCTTTACCGTTGAGGAGGCCTTGACTTCGCGCCGCTCCGACCACATATATGCCATATTCAAGATGCGACGGCTGACCTCCAGGCGGCGCCCCCGATCCGTCCAGCTCGAGCTCCCGATGCACCGCCACGGCGGAGCGCGGAAGGGCGCCGGGCGGCCGCGGAGCTCCACCAGGGTCACGCACGCCGCGCGCCCGCGGTTCGACGGCAGGCGCACGCCGCTCCACGTCACGCTGCGCATGGCGAAGGGTGTGTGGAACCTCCGGAGCCAGCGCGGCTACGCGTGCGTCGAGCACGCGCTGAAGGCCGAACGAGCGCTGCGCGGTCTGCGGGTCGTGCACTTCTCGGTGCAGGGCAACCACCTGCACCTGATCGTCGAGGCCGACGATCGCGGCACGCTCTCGCGCCGCATGCAGGGCTTCGGCATCCGCTTCGCCAGGCGCGTGAACGCGATGATGGGGCGCCGTCGCGGCCGCGTGCTCGGCGACCGCTACCACGCCCGCGTGCTCGGCACCGCCCGCGAGGTGCACCGCGCGATCGCCTACGTCCTGCTCAATCACCTGAAGCACTCCGCGCAGGCCGGGCGCGTCGGCATCACGGTCGATCCCTTCTCCTCCGGCACGACCTTCGAGCACTTCGCTGAACCGGTGAAGCGCCCAACGGGTACGGGCCCGCCTCCCGTCTCGCGGCCCGAGTCCTTCCTGCTGAGAATGGGCTGGCTGCGTCACGGCCCGATCTCGACGATCCGCCCGACGCCTCACTGAACGCGCACGGCTCGTCGTGCGGCGTCGGCCGAGCACCCGCGTTCGCGTCCGCGTCCGATCACTCCAACCGCGCGCGTAGCGCTCCGAAGGCCGCGACCGTCGTCGCGGCCGATCGCGCGCTCCGAGCCAACGGTCTGCCAGCGATCACCGAGGACCGCCGAGAGCGACGCCTCGACGATCGCACCGCGCGCGTGCTCGTGGGGGTCTACGAATCGAATCCGCGCTTACGGATCAGAACAGCGCCGGGATCGAGTACGGCGGCCATCGGTCGGCCCACGGGCGCGCCTGCTCGAGCTGGTAGGCGAGCCCGAACAGCAGCGCGTCGGCGCCGGGGGCGGCGGCGAGGTGCGCGCCGAGCGGAAGGCCGCGATCGGTCACGTGCAGCGGCACCGACATCGCGGGGCAGCCGGCGATGTTCTGGATGGTCGTGTAGCCGACCGCGCGCGCGGTGCGGCGGATCAGCTCCTCGCGCCCGAGGACCGGCGACAGGTGCCCGAGGCGCCATGGCTCGGTGGCGATCGTCGGCGTGAGCACGACGTCGAACCCGCGCGTGGTCGCCTCGCGCCAGGACCGGCGCGCGCACCGCCTCGGCGAAGACACCGCGAGACCACGGGAGCGCGTCCGGGCCGCGCGCCTGGAACGCCTCGACGAGCGCCCAGGTGAACGGCTCGAGCTCGCGCGTCTGCACGGGAGAGCCACGCATGCGATCGACCATGTCGACGACGCCGGCGATCGCCGCGCCGGCGACGAGGAAGAACGCCTCGCCGAGCGCGGGGCCGTCCGTCGTCGGCTGGGCGATCTCCTCGACCTCGTGACCGAGCTCGCGCAGCAGCGCGATGGCCTGCCGGTGCGCCCGCACCACGGCGGGCTCGGCAGGCTCGTGCATCGCGGTGCGCGTCCAGGCGGCGACGCGCAGCTTGCGCGCGATCGGATCGCGGACGAAGCCGACCGGGTCGGTCGGGTCTTCGGTGAGCGAGAGGAACAGCGCGCTGTCGCGGGCCGACCGGCTGATGCAGTGATCGCTGGTCATGTCGAGGAAGTCGCTCGTGCCGAAGCTCGCCGGCACGGTGCGCCCGCGGCTCGGCTTGAAGCCGAAGAGGCCGCAGGCCGCCGCCGGGATGCGGATCGAGCCGCCGCCGTCGTTCGCGTGGGCGAGCGGCACGAGGCCGGCGGCGACCGCGGCCGCGCTGCCGCCCGACGAGCCGGCCGCGGAGTACGAGACGAAGCTCCCGCCCATCGCCCACAGCAAGTACTACAACACCGTGACCCTCGAGGAGCGCGGCGACGCGATCATCCTCCGCGGCCACGAGTCGTCGGTCGAGCACGTGCACGTCTACGACGCTGCGACCGGCGCGCTGCGCCATCACGACCCGTGACGTCGGGCAGATCGGCGTTCGAGCCGCCGTCGAGCGGGTAGCCGTCGTGGCCTCGGTCACCTCGTCGCCGGTCTGGCCCTTCACCTCACAGCGCGGCGATCGCCGCGCGCGCCGTGGCCGCGTGGATCGCGAGCACGGGCGCGATGCCGCCCCGCTCGTCGCGCTGGTAGCCGCCCGCGAGGTTCCACGCGACGGGCACGTCGAGCGCGCGCGCCGTGCGAAAGACGATCTCGTCGCGCCTCTGCAGCTGCGCGTCGTCGAGCCAGCCGCCGAGCGGATCGCGCACGTGAGGATCGGCCCCGGCCTGGTAGAGGATCACGTCGCAGTCGCGCATCGAGCGCACGCGCTCGGCGAGCGACGCGAGGAACCCCTCCGCCTGCTCGGCCCGACGGTACTCTGCGCCCGCGGTGAAGTGCCGAACGCGCTCGCCGAGGTCCAGCCGGCGGAGGATGTCGTCGGTGCCGTCGCCGTAGTGCATGTCGCAGTCGAGGATGCCGATCGCGCGCGCGCCGCCCCCGAGGAGCGCGGTCGCCGTGACCATCAGGCCGTTGAACGTGCAGAACCCGCCGCCGTACGCGAAGCCGGCGTGATGGAAGCCCGAGCACGGCGCGCACGCGATCGTGCGTGCGCGATCGCGTGCCGCGCCGCCGAGAGCATCGCGCCCGACGTCCACGGCAGCGAGCGCGCGACGCCCGCCGAGCGGTCGCCGAAGCCGTTGGGCGCGCGGAGCGCGAGGACGTCGCGGACGTAGGCGCGATCGTGCGCGCGGAGGAGGTCGTCCTCGGAGGCCGGCGACGGCGCGTGCACGGCGAGGTCGAGCCCGAGGGCCTGCCAATCGGCGACGGCCCGCGCCGGCTTCTCGGCGCTCGGGGAGAAGGAGCTCGGGCGGGCGACCATCGCGGGGGCGAAGAGAGGCATGACCCTCCCCGTGCAGTCGGGGCACTTCGCCGGGCTCTTGCCGACGCTCGTCCGCTCCGAGCTTCCGGCGCCGAAGTTCAGGGAGCTGCGCGTAGGCGGCCGGCACGCGTCGAGGCTGCACCTCGCGTGGGCGTCGTCGCTGACGAGGATCCGGCCCGGCGCCGAGCGTGTCCTCGAGCGACTGCACGAGGCGCTCACCGCGTAGACTCATCGAGGATCGGTCGCGATTCTCGGCCAACCGGCGTCGCTGGCCCCGCGTGCCCGATGATTCCTGCCACCGCGTCGATTCCCTGATCCAGGTCGGGCGATCTCGATCGTTGCGAGGCTGCGCCCCCGCGGCTCACGAATGGGAAGCGCCAGCGAGGCGCCGCACCTCGTGGATGAGCGCTCGCGCGACCGTCGGCTTGGACAGCACCGGCGCCGTCACGTCGCGCAAGAACCCGGCGAACCGCGGATCCTCGCCGCCGGTCAGGAACACGACCCGCGCTGCCTGGTCGGAGAACTCGCGCGCGAGCGTCTCGTAGAAGGTCTGTCCGTCGAGGTGCGGCATGGAGAGGTCGCACACGATCGCGTCGAAGCGGTCGCCCGCCCGCAGGAGCGCCAGCGCCGAACGGGCGTCGTCGAGCGTGGTCACTTCGAACTCCCGCAGGATTCGCGCCGTGACGAGGAGGACGTCGGTTTGGTCATCGATGACGAGGATGCGTGTGCCTTGTCGTGCGGCCATTGGTTCGTCTTGACGAACCAGTGTGGCCTCCGGCCCGAGTAGCGTCAATCCCGCCATGCCGCGGCGATCGGCGCCCGACCCCCTGTCGCGTCGGATCGGCGAGCGAATCCATGAGCTGCGACTCGAGGCCGGCTTGACGCTCGAGAAGCTGGCGTACGAGAGCGAGCTCGGCTCCAAGGGGCACTTGTCCGACTTGGAGCGTGGTCTCGTCCAGCCGACCGTCGGAACGCTCGCGGTGATCGCGCGACGGCTAGGTGTGCTCCTGCTCGACCTCGTGACGTTCACCGAGGATGGGCCGCGCGCGTTGCTTGTGGAGACGTCGCGCCGCGCGCCCCCCGCGGAGGTCGCGACCGCCCTGCGCGCGTTCGGTCGAGAACCAGGCGGCGAGCCCTTCCGTATCGTGCGGCGGCCGCCGCCCGCCAAACAGAGAGTGGACGCGATCCCGCTCTACGATCTCGCGGCGGCGGCGGGCGCCTTCGGCGAGGGACGCGCCGTCGAGGCGCGGGCGTGGGTGGTGCCGCGCTCCATGCGCGTCCTGCGGCCGGGGATGTTCGTCGTGAGGGCGACCGGCAGATCGATGGAACCCCGCATTCCAGACGGCGCGTACTGCGTCTTCATGGGCCCGGTCCGCAGCACACCGGTCGGGCGCGTCGTCCTCGTGGAGCATCGGTCCGTCGGCGACCCGGAGACCGGCGGCGCGTACTCCATCAAGCGACTGCAGTTACGGCCGGGCAAGCGCCGGCGCGGGATTCGGCTCGTCCCGGACAACGCCGAGTATCCCGCCCTCGAGATCGATGACCGGTCATCCATCCGCGTCATCGGCGAGTTGGTGGCGGTGCTCGGGCTCGGTCCCGGGATCGCCTCGGGGTGAGCTTTCACGGGTTCCGAGGAGCGCGAACGGCTCGCGAAGCGAGGAGTCGATCCTGCATGCGGCCGCGTCCCAGTCCTGGTCGGCCGCCGGGAGCATCCTCCCCATGCAGCCGCCCTGAGCCGAGCAGCCTCGGAGGCTACGCAACACGGGACGAGTCTGCCCGCCAGAGACAGCTCAGCCGTGCGGCCCTTGCGCTCGCAGGACGAGGAAGAACGCCGGGCGGGCTCGTGGCGACGGCACTCGTACCCGCCCCCTGCCGAACGCGGCGAGGTGCTCGGGTTGGCGCTTCAGTCCTTCAGCCGCGCCTGCTTCCGCGCGATCTCGCTGCGCACCGCGCGCGCGCCGAGGACGTAGCCGATGACCATGCCGAGCAGCAGGATCGACGGGATGAAGATCAGGTGTTGGGAGCTCATGTCAGCGCTCCGGCCGGGCGCCCCGCTTGGAGAGGTCGGACTCGAGCTCGGCGAGCTTCTTTCCGACCTCGTTCTGCCGCTGGAAGACGCGGACGATGAACAAGAGGACGATCACCCACACGATGATGTAGGAGGCGATCATCAGGTTGCCGCCGGGGACGGTCTCGGTCGAGACGTCCTTGCCGACCATGGCGGTGCCGCGTTCTTCGGTGGCGGGGGCGGTCGTCGCCGGGGCGGCGGCGGGCGCCGCGGTGGCGCTTGCGGGTTGCGAGCTCACTGCTGTTCCTCCTGCACGAGACCGGCTTCGATCGCCGCGTCACGCGCGGCCTGCAAGCGACGCGCGAGGATCTCGCCGCGCGCGCGAACCCAGACCAGCACCACCGCGAGCGCGGTGAACGCCGCCAGCGAGATCAAGAGCGCGGGCACCATGCGCGGATCGAGGCCGCCGCCGCCCTTGCTGATGACGGTCGGGTGCTGGCCCGACCACTTGCGCACCGACCAGTGGATGATCGGCAGGTCGGCTACGCCGAGGATGCCGAGGGCCGCCGCGAACTTGCGCTCGGCCTCGCCCTCGCCGCCGAACGCGCGGAGCACGAGGTAGGCGACGTAGATCAGGAGCGCGAGCAGCGAGGTGGTGAGGCGCGGATCCCAGGTCCAGTACGTGCCCCACGCCTTGCGCGCCCACAGCGGTCCGGTGGTGATCACGATGAGCCCGAAGGCGACGGCGATCTCGCCGCCGGCCTGCGCGATGGCGTCGGCCTTGCCGTTCTTGGTCGCGAGGTACCACGCGCTGCCGCCGAAGCAGACGATGGCGCCGAGGTACATCACGTACGCGGAGGGCACGTGGAAGTAGAAGATCTTCTGCACGATGCCCATCACCGCCTCGATCGGGGCGACGAAGAAGATCTGGTAGATCGACAGCACGAACAGCGCCGTCGTGAGGAGGACCGTCGCGACGAACGCGATGGTCGAGGCGTTGCTCGGCTGTCGCGACAAGTGCGGCGGCCTGTCGGGGGTGGTCGCGGACATGGGCGGGGCGGACCCTAGTCCGGCTCCTGCATCGTGAGAAGGGTCAGCCTCCGCTGGGTTGCGTCACGGTTTTTGCCGCCTGCGTCGCCCGATCGACGAGCTTGGAGGCGAGGTCGACCACCTCGACCCAGCGGTAGACGCCCGCCTGCAGCGCGATCAGCTCGGCGGGAGAGATCTCGCGCCCGGCCGCCCCCGCGTGCACGGCCCGCTCGACGAGCGCCTCGCCGCGCCGCGCCTCCTCGCCCATCGCGCGGAGCACCTGCCCGAAGCTCGCGCCCTCCGGCGCCTTGGCGACCGGAGGCGACGCCCCGCTCTTCACACCGCCGCTCGTGGAGACGCCGGGCACGGTCAACGCGACCTTGGAGCCTTCGATCAGGGCCATGCCTGCAGGTCGACCGGGCCGGCGTCGCGGTTGCGCGATCCTTCAGTGCTTGATGATCAGTGCTTGATGATGCCCGAAGCCCACAGACCGCCCGCCGCGGCGGCCAGGGCGAAGATCACGAGCAGGAGCTTGCCGACGACGCCGCCCTTCTTCGGTTCGGCGGCGCCGGTGGCCGGCGCGGCGGCGTTCACCGCCTGCTGCTGTGCGGGCGCGACGGGCGCGGGTTGCGCGTGCAGGGGCGCGCCGCCTCCGTACCCGCCGCCGCCGGGTGGCGGTTCGTCGTCTTCGAGCGCGGAGAGATCGCCCGCCGACGGCATGTTGGGGATGCCGCGGGTGGTCTGTCGGAGGTTGCCGCCGAGGTTGATCGGCGGCGCGGCGCCGAGACCGATGCCGAGCGAGCCGACGTCGAGGGCGCGCGCGCCGGTGCTCTCGCCGGTCTGCAGGGACTCGAACTGGAAGACCGCCTGCTCGGCCCACTGCAGGAACTGCTCGACGCCGCTGCCGCGCTGGGCCTCGCGCTCGCGGCGCTTGTGCTCCATGGCGCTGTTGACCAGGTCGGCGATCTCGAAGTCGCTGACCGGGTGCTGGCCGAAGCGGTAGAGGAACGCGTTGAGATCGGTGCCGAGATCGCGCGACGACTGGTAGCGCTGGTTCGGATCGCTGGCGAGCGCGCGCGCGAGGATCGGCTCGAGCTCGGGCGGCACGTCGGGGCGGAGCCGCGTGATCGGCGGGATGATCGCGCGCTGGACCATCTGCACCGTCTCGAGGTCGGTCTTGCCGAGGAACAGCCGCTTCCCCGCGAGCAGCTCCCACAGCATGATGCCGATGGCGAAGATGTCGGCGCGCTGATCGACCTCCTGCCCGCGCGCCGCCTCGGGCGCGAGGTAGCTGAACTTGCCCTTGATGACGCCCGGCTCGCTCTTCTCGAGCTGCGTGTGCGCCTTGGCGAGGCCGAAGTCCACGATCTTCACCTCGCCGTGCTTCGTGATGAGCACGTTGGGAGGCGACATGTCGCGGTGCACGATCCCCAAGGGGACGCCGTGCTCGTCGGGGAGGTAGTGCGCGTACTGGAGGCCCTTGCACAGCTCGATGGCGATGTAGCAGGCCTCTTCGGCGGGGAAGGGGCGGTTCTGTGCCTTGATCGTGTCGATGATCCCACGGAGGTTCGCCCCATCGACGAACTCCATGACGATGAAGTACGTGCCGTCGCCGACGCCGATGTCGAAGACCTGCACGCAGTTCGAGTGCGAGAGGCGCGCGGACAGGCGCGCCTCGTCGAGGAACATCTTGATGAACGACTCTTTGGTCGCGAGGTGCGCGAGGACGCGCTTGATGGCGACCTGCTTCTTGAACCCCTGCAGGCCCAGCGCCTCGGCGCGGAACACCTCGGCCATGCCTCCGGATTCGAGGCGGTCGATGACTCTATATCGTTGGTCGCTGGCCATTCGTGGGGTTGGACGAGATTCCCATCCCAGGATCTTGGGGTCAAGCTGCCTGCATCAGCCCATCACGTCGCCCCCTTCGACTTCTCCGTCATGTCGCCCTTCACGTCGAGCTGGCGCGCGCGCACCGGAAGCCGATGGTCGGCTCACGCGCCGAGGCCGGACGCCGGTCGCGCGAAGCGCCGCGGATGAAGGCCATCGGGTGCCGATACGAGCCGCCGCGCACCACGCGCAGCGAGCCGTTGGGCGGGCCCTTCGGGTTGCCCGCTGCAGCGATCGAGTAGCGATCGCCCCAGAAATCGCCGACCCACTCGCCGACGTTGCCGGCGAGGTCGTGCAAGCCTTCGGGCGTGCTGCCGGCGGGGAAGCTCCCCACGGGCGCGAGGCCGAGGTGACCGTCGGACGCGTCCGCAATGCCGAGCAGCGGCTCGTCGTTCGGGGCGAGGTCGAGGTAGATGGAGCCGGTGTCGAGCGCGCCGTGGTTCGCGAGCTTGGGGTTCGGCAGGTTGCCCCACGGATAGCGCCGCGGCGCCGCGCCTCGCGCCGCCCGCTCCCACTCGGCCTCGGTCGGCAGCCGACCGCCGCGCCACGCGCAGAACCTGCGCGCGTCTTCCCAGCTGACGTGGCTGACCGGGAGCGTGTCCTTGTCGAACTTCGGATCCCCCGCCGTGAAGGCGGGCAGCAGGCATTCCCCGGCAGAGACGCAGCGCCGGTACGCGGCCACGGTCACCTCGGTGCGATCGAGGAAGAACGCGTCGAGATGGACGGTGTGGGCCCACAGCTCGTAGGCGAACGGGTACTCTTTGCAGCTCTCGCCGAGGACCTCCTGGCGGCACGAGAGCAGCGCGAACTGCACCTCGTCCATGCCCGATCCCATGGTGAAGGAGCCGGCAGGCAGCAACACCATCCCGTCGAGCGGCTGCGTGAGGAGCGCCGCGCCGGTCGCGGCCGTGGCGTCCTTCTTGGGCTCGAGCGGCGGCGCCGGCGCCTTGCCCGCCGGCGCGTTGCCCAGGTTGACGAGGGCGGCGACGGCGAGGGCGATCGCGGTCGAAGCCCGCCTCGCGAACGGGGCGTGCAGGGCGAGGTGGGTGCAGATGCGTGTGAACACCGAGGCGCCGCTTTCGGTTCGGGCTGCGTCCACGTTGCGCGCCGCCTGGGCCGACCGATTGTGACACGTCGTCGAGGACTCCGCTCGCTGCTGCGGTAGAGTTCGGGGCCCATGCGAGCCCGCGCCCCGCTCTTCTTCGCCCTCTCCACCGTCGTCCTGCTCGCGTGCTCGTCGAAGGACGAGCCCGGAACCAAGCCGGCGAGCCAGCAGAAGCCGATCGCGCCCGAGCCGATCTTCTGGGGACCGGACTGCGATCCGCTCGTGCCCTGGCACTGCGGGTTCCCGTTCCCTTCGAGCACGCAGCTCGCCGACGATCCGAGCACGCCGACCAAGAAGCGCGTCGCGTTCAAGGCGGGCGCCTTGCCGAAGTGGGGCAACAAGGACACCGCCCCTTCGGCCTTCGCCGACAACGACGGGTTCTCGCCGAGCGGCACGCTGGTCACGTACATGTGGCGCGCGACGGCCGCCGGGCTGCCGACGCAGGACGAGCTGCAGACGTCGATCACCACGAAGTCGAAGACGATCGTGATGGAGGCGGACACCGGCGCGCTCGTCCCGCACTGGAGCGAGATCGACATGCTCACGCCGCAGGACGAGGACCGCGATCTGATGGTCCGTCCCGTCGTGCGCCTGAAGGACGCGACCCGCTACATCGTGGCGATCCGCGACGTCGTCGATCCGGAGGGCGACGTCATCCCCGCGTCGCCCGCGTTCGCCGCGCTTCGCGACGGCACGAAGTTCGACCACCCCTCGATCGAGCCGCGTCGCAAGCTCTATGACGACATCTTCCAGAAGCTGGAGAACGCGGGCGTCCCGCGCAAGAACCTGCAGATCGCGTGGGACTTCACCACGGCCAGCAAGCAGAACATCACGCAGTGGCTCGTGTCGATGCGCGACGACGCGCTGAAGACGGTCGGCGAGGAGGGCCCCGAGTACCGCATCGTCGAGGTGAAGGACGACGCCGACGGCGTCGCGCGCCGCATCGAGGGCATGATGAAGGTGCCCCTGTACCTCGACAAACCGGGGCCTGGCGGCAAGCTCGTGCTCGATCCGGCGACGAAGCTGCCGAAGCAGAACGGCACCGCGGAGTTCCCGTTCACCGTGTGGATCCCCAAATCGGCGACCGAGACGCCGGCGCCGCTCCTGCAGAACGGCCACGGCCTGCTCGGCCGCCGCACCGAGGGCGGCGGCGGGTACCTCACGGGGTTCGCCAGCAAGTACAATTACGTCGCGTTCGCCGTCGACTGGGTCGGCATGTCGAGCGACGACCGCGGCTTCATCACCGACACCATCGTCACCGACATCGGCGGGTTCCGCACCGTCGTCGACCGGCAGCACCAGGGGCACATCAACAAGCTCCTGGCGATGCGCATGATGAAGGGCCGCTTCAAGAACGACCCCAACGTGCAGTTCGGCGGCAAGAGCGCCATCGACCCGACGCAGGGCTGCTTCTACCGCGGCGACAGCCAGGGCGGCATCTTCGGCGGCGTGTACATGACCATCTCGACCGACGTCACGCGCGGCCTGCTCAGCGTGCCCGGCGCGCCCTACAGCATCCTGCTCGATCGCAGCGTCGACTTCACGCCGTTCCACTTCCTGCTCGGCATGCCGTACTCGAGCGACAAGGACATGCCGATCGTGCAGGGCCTCGTGCAGATGCTCTGGGATCGCACCGAGCCGGGCGGCTACCTGAGCTACCTCACCAAGGACCTGCTGCCGGGCACGCCGCGCCACGACGTCCTGCTGCACGTCGCGATCGGCGACTTCCAGGTCACGCCGCTCGGCGCGCACTGGATGGCGCGCACCATCGGCGACACCGCGAAGCTGATGACGCCGGCGGCGCGCCCGGTGTGGGGCATCCCCGAGCAGGCGTACCCGTTCGAGGGCGGCTCGGGCCTCATCGAGTTCGACACCAACACCGCCGAAGCGCCGAAGACCAACATCCCGCCCGAGAAGAGCGGCGACGATCCGCACGGCGTCATCCGCAAGCTGAACGCCGCGCAGAAGATGGCCGACACCTTCTTCCGCACCGGCAAGATCGTCGCCACCTGCGACGGCAAGTGCGATCCGGAGTGACGCCGTGGCGTGCATCCCGCGCGAGGCGCTGATCTCCGCGCTCGTCGGCCGCGCGCGGCAGGGCTACCGCGTCACGCGCGCCGACGTCGAGCCGCTCCTGCGATCCGGCGTGCCCTTCGAGCAGCTGCTCGCGGCGTTCGCCGGCGACGGAGAGGGGCTCGCGCACGCGCGCGCGGTGCTGGCGCAGCTCGCCGGCGAACGCGTTCGCGGCTGAGGCGGCTCAGGGGTCGGCGCGTTCGTGGCATCATCGCGATCGTGACCAGATCGGTCCGTGCGTTCGCGGTCGCTGCGCTCGCGCTCTTGGGCTGCACGGCGCACGGGCGCGCGGCGGTGCGGGCGGCGCCCGACGCACCTGCAGAACCTGTCGCTGCTGCGCGTGCAAGCGCGATGCCCGACGGCTGGATGAGAATCGAGCCCTCGAAGCCGTGCGCCCGGACGCTCCGTGCACGTGCACCGCGTGAACAGGTCGCCTCCTCCGTCCCGGCGCGCATCGAAGCCTCGGCCGTCTCCGCGCCGAGAGCGACGGCGCGACGGCAACAGAGCGGGCTCGGACCAGAGTGCTAGAATGAACCCATGTCCGAGGCCGATCGCCGCAGTCGCGCCGCGGCGCGAGCCGCGCGGATGACGCTGCACCGCACCCGCCTGCAGCCTCACGAGGCGGACTTCTCCCCGGTCGCCGGAGAGGACGCGCTGTCGCTCGTCACACGACTGACGGAAGAGGGGTGGACCGCTGCCGGGCTGCCAGAGCCGTCATACTCGCGCAGCGAGATCCCCGTTCGTTTCGTGCGCCGGAAGCGTTGATGATCGACCTCCCGGACGACTTCCGCGACGTGCTCGTCGAGCTCGCCGATGCGCGCGCGGACTTCGTCGTCGTCGGCGGTCACGCGGTCGCCTTCCACGGTCATCCACGGGCGACGAAGGATCTGGACATCCTCGTGCGCGCGACGGCTGCGAATGCCGAGCGCGTCTACTCTGCGCTCGCATCGTTCGGTGCGCCCCTCGCGGCGTTCGAGGTCGCGCAAGAGGACTTCGCGACATACGATGGCGTGCTGCAGATCGGGCTCCCTCCGCGACGCATCGACATCATCAACCGAGCCGATGGAATCAGCTTCGATGAAGCAGTGGCCGAACACGACTCCTTCGAGCTCGATGGCCGTCGCATTCCCGTCATCGGGCGCGGCGCGCTCTTGAAGAACAAGCGAGCCTCCGGCCGTGAACAGGACGTCGCCGACGTCGCAGCGCTCGAACGTCTCGCGCGAAAACCACGCTCCTCGTAGAGCGCGCGCGAGGTACTCTCGCCGAGGCCGCGGTCCACGCGGCGATCGCGAAGCACGGGGGCAGGTGGGTCGTACGAAGGTCGAGTGCTCGCGCCGGTCACCCGCCGCGCAAGTGCCGATTGAGCTCCTCGGCCGCGCGCTCGAACGGCGCCTCCTCCTCGGGATCGTCGGAGATGACGAGCGACTCCCACGAGCCGTCGGCGCGGCGCACCGCGAGCTCGCGGAGGCCCTCGTTCTGGGTGGTCATGATCACGTCGCCATCACGAAGCGCGACGCGCTTGCCCACGCCGAGCGCCCGAAGCGAGACCGTCCGCCGTTCGGCGTCGATACGCACCGATTGCCGCCCGATGGAGGACACGGTCACCAGGATGCCCAGCCCGAGGAAGGCCAACGCGGTGACGATCGCGCCGAAGAGCTCGCCGCCCGACCGCGCGTACAGGGCTGAAATCGCCGCGGCGGCGCCGATGACCGTGAAGAGCACCCCGGCGACGAGCCCGCGGACGTCGGAGCGGCGGCGCACCTCGACCGCGATCGGCCGCGGCGCGTCGGCGTGACGATAGGCCCGCGGGTCCATCACGATCAGCGTAGCCTCCCGTGCGCAAGGTGCGCGCGTCTCATCGCTCGCAGATCGCCGACCGCTGGCTCGTCGATCCGCGCGAACGGGGTCGAGGGTCGAAAAAGGTCGAAGGTCGAAGGAGGCGTCTCTCTCGACCCTCGACCTTCGACCTTCGACCTTCGACCTGTGAGGCGACCGCCTATTGAGGCGCCCGCCCGCGATCCCGTCCGAGCCGCTTTCGCGCGATCAGCCCGCCGGACACGCCGAGCCGTCGACGCACAGCGCCGCGGTGCCGCCCGGCAGCGGCGGACAGCAGCGATCGCCGCCGCACGGGCACGGACAGGTCGTGCAGAAGCGCGCCGGCTCGTAGTTCCTGCATGAGCCGTTGACGCAGATCTCGTCGACGTCGCACCGGTTGCCGCAGCTTCCGCACGAGGTGTTGCTCGTCCGGGTGTTCACGCAGGAGGCCCCGCACAGGGTCAGCCCGGTGTCGCACAGGCCGGTCTTGCACGTGCCGCCGTTGCAGAACTGACCGGCCGGGCACGCGGTGCCGCACGCGCCGCAGTTGGCCGAGCTCGCCTTGGTGTCGACGCAGGTGGTGCCGCACAGCGTGGTGCCCGGGCGGCAGACGCACTTGCCGGCGATGCACGCCTGCGAGTCGTTGCACCCCGTGCCGCACGCGCCGCAGTTGTCGAAGTCGTTCTGGGTGTCGGTGCAGGTCCCGCCGCACATCGTGGCGCCGGTCGGGCAGGTGCACTTGCTGTCGGCGCACACCGGCGTCCCGGCGCCGCAGGTGTTCCCGCACCCGCCGCAGTTTCGCGGGTCCTTGGTGGTGTCGACGCAGTTGCCGCCGCAGGTGGTGCCGGTGGCGCACGCGCACACGCCGGAGACGCACTTCTGGGCGGAGTTGCAGGTCCGCGTGCACGAGCCGCACGCCGCGTTGTCGGTGCTGAGATCGCGACAGACGCCGCCGCAGTTGACCATCGTGCCCGGGCACGCGCCGTCGACCGCCGGCACCGCGTCGGTCGCCGCGTCGCCCGGCGTGCCGCCGCCGGTGTCGTCGGTCGTGGTCCCGTCGCCGGGAGGCGCCGACGTGTCGTCGGTCGTGGCGCCGTCGCCCGCCGTCGACGTGTCGTCGGTCGAGCCGTCGGGCTGTTGGCCGATCTCCTCGGCGGGCGAGTCCTCGCCGCCGCAGGCGGCCGTGGTCCCGAACAGACAAGCGATGAACAAGGCCGAGAGGGTGTGGCGAGTTCGCATGGGCTCCGTTCCTGAAGGCGTTGGGGCGGCGTCCGAGCAACGGTCGATCCAAGGGCCGACCTGCCGCCGTGCTCCGTCTTTGTACCGTCTGACCCCGCCCGGCAGGCAAACGACCTGCGGCGGCGCCGCTGCGCCGCGACCCCGGTGCGGTGCGCAGGCCGCAAGCCGCGACGCGCGTGTCGCGATCGCCTAGGCTCGCGGGCGTCATGGCCGCCACGCAGACCATCCATCTCGACCGCTACGCCGCCGACGCCCGCGCGATCGTGGCCGGCGCGCAACAGCTCGCCGACGAGCGCCAGCACGTCGAGGTCGAGCCCATCCACCTGCTGCAGCGCGCGATCGACCGCGACCGCGGCGTCGCCGAGGTCTTCAAGCGCGCCGGCGCCGATCCGGCCGACCTGCTCGCCGAGGCCGAGTCCGCGCTACGGCGGATGACCCGCTCGGGGAAGGGCGAGGCGTACCTCTCGCCGGCGTTCATCGACCTGCTCGCGCGCGCCGAGCGCGAGGCCGAGCGCGACAAGAAGAGCGAGGTCACGGTCGAGCACCTGCTCAACGCGCTCTCGCAGGAGATCCGCGGCGCCGCCGGCGCCGTCCTCCAGGCGATGCAGATCGGCCCCGGCTCGCTGCGCCCGCACCTCCCGGCCCTCCGCACGGTGCCCCGCGACGTGCCGCCGGTCGGCAACGCGCCGCCGAACGCGAGCGAGCTCCTGCAGCGCTCCACGACCGATCTGGTCGAGGCCGCGCGGCGCGGGGAGTTCGACCCGGTCATCGGCCGCGACGTCGAGGTCCGGCGCGTGCTGCAGATCCTCGAGCGCCGTTCGAAGAACCACCCGCTGCTCGTCGGCGAGGCCGGCGTCGGCAAGACGGCCATCGTGCGCGCGCTCGCGCAGCGTATCGCCAACGGCGACGTGCCGCGTCACCTCGTCCACGCGAAGATCCTCCAGCTCGATCTCGGCGGCGTCATCGCCGGCGCCAAGCTGCGCGGCGAGATCGAAGAGCGCCTCCGCGCCGTGCTGCTCGCCCTGAAGGTGGGCGACGCGGCCGAGTCGATCCTCTTCATCGAGGATCTCGCCGCGCTGTTCGGCGGCGGCCCCGGCCCGGGCGGCGTCGGCGAGCTGCTCAAGCCGCAGCTGATGAAGGGCGACGTCCGCATGCTCGCCACCGTCTCCACCGAGGGCCTCCGCCGCGTCCAGGAGAAGGACGCCGGCGTGCTGCGCCGGCTGACTATCGTCGAGATCGACGCGCCCGACGTCGAGCGCGCGCAGGCGATCGTGCGCGGCGTGGCCGTCCGCTACGAGAAGCACCACGACGTGCAGATCGGCGAGGGGGCCATCCGCGCGAGCGTCGTGCTCGCCAAGCGCTACGTGCAGGACCGCGCGCTCCCCGACAGCGCCCTCGATCTCCTCGACGAGGCGGCCGCCCGCAAGCGCGTCGAGCTCGAGGGGCTGCCCGCCGACGTCGACGCCAGGCTCCGCCGGCTCGACGCGCTCCGCGCGCAGATGGCCGCGCTGGTCAACGATGACGACAAGCTCTCGCGCGCCACCTTCGCGAAGCTCGAGTCCGAGGTGAAGGCCCTCGAACCCGAGGTGGTCGTCGCGCGCGAACGCATGACCTCCCGCCGCGGCGCGCTCGCCGCCACCGAGTCGCTCCGCTCCGAGCTGAAGCAGCGCGAGAAGGAGTTCGAGGAGGCGAAGAAGACGAGCCAGTACGCCAAGCTCGGCGAGCTCGAGCACGTGGTCATCCCCGATCTGCGCCGCCGCCTCGCCGCCGCCGAGGAGGCGCTCGGCAAGGACGCCGGTCCGATGGCCACCAACGCGGTCGACGAGAACGACGTCGCCAAGATCGTCGAGGACTGGACGGGCGTCCCTGCCGCCAAGATGCTCGAGGGCGACGCCGACAAGCTCCTGCGCATGGAAGAGCGGCTCGGCAACCGCGTCATCGGGCAGTCCGAGGCGGTGCGCGCGGTGACCAAGGCGGTGCGTCGCGGCCGCGTCGGCCTGCGCGACGCCGGCAAGCCGATCGGCTCGTTCCTCTTCCTCGGTCCGAGCGGCGTCGGGAAGACCGAGCTCGCCAAGGCGCTCGCCGAGTTCCTCTTCGACGACGAGCTGGCGATGACCCGCCTCGACATGTCGGAGTTCATGGAGAAGCACATGGCGCAGCGCCTGGTCGGCGCGCCGCCGGGCTACGTCGACAGCGAGCAGGGCGGCTTCCTGACCGAGGCCGTGCGCCGGCGCCCGTACTCGGTGCTCCTCTTCGACGAGGTCGAGAAGGCGCACGCCGACGTGTTCAACCTGCTCCTGCAGGTGCTCGACGACGGCCGCCTCACCGACGGCCGCGGCCGCCTCGCCGACTTCTCCAACACCGTCGTCATCATGACGAGCAACATCGGCTCGCAGAAGATCCTCGACACCGATCACAAGATCTTCGAGAGCGAGGAGGGGCGCGAGGCGCTCAAGGACGTCCTGCGCGACGAGCTGCGGAACTTCTTCCGGCCCGAGTTCCTCAACCGCATCGACGACGTGGTGGTCTTCCGCGCGCTCAGCAAGGACGACCTCAAGGGCATCGCGTCGATCCAGCTGCGCAAGCTCGAGAAGCTCCTGGCCGACAAGGAGCTGAAGATCGCGCTCACCGACGCCGCGCGCGACCGCCTCGTCGACCTCGGCTACGAGCCCGGGTTCGGCGCGCGCCCGCTGCGCCGCGCGATCGTGCGCGAGATCCAGGATCCGCTCGCCGAGGAGATCCTCAAGGGCGGCTACGCGCCGGGCACGACGATCAAGGTCGACATGAGCGGCGAGGACTTCGTCTTCTCGAAGGCGTGATCACGGGCGCGCCGTGCCACGCGGCGAGCGGCCGCATCCTCGGAGCGACACGGCGGACGTCCGAGAATCGCGGCCGGTGAGACCCGTGACCGAGGAGCGTGTAGGCTCGATCGGGCCTTGAAGCCCCGGTGGAAGTCGCCTCCCGTCGAGTCGCCCGGGCGGGTCACCCCGGAGGCCGCGCGCTTCGTGCGTCGCTTCCTCACCCCCGTCGTGCGCGCCATGCACCGGCCGGAGCTGCGCGGCGTCGAGCACCTGCCGGCCGATCGCCCGTATCTGCTCGTCGCCAACCACTCGGCCGGCGTCGCGATGTCCGAGATCTTCGCGTTCATGACGCTCTGGCTCGAGCGCTTCGGCGTCGATCGCCCCATCGCCGGGTTCACCCACCCGCTCGGGTTGAAGCTGTTTCCGGCGTCGGTGCTGCTGCGCGACGTCGGCGCGGTGCCCTCGACGTACGAGGCGGCGGCCGAGACGCTGCGGCGCGGCGTCCCCCTGCTCGTCTTCCCCGGCGGCGATTACGAGTCGCTGCGACCATTCTGGCAGGCCCATCGCGTCGACTTCGGCGGGCGGGTCGGGTTCCTGCGCATCGCGCGCGACGCCGGTGTCCCCATCGTGCCGATGGGCATTCGCGGCAGCCACCTCTCGGTGCCCATCCTGTGGCGCTCTCGTCACGTGCTGCCCAACGCGCTGCTGCTGCCGCGACTGTTCGGGCTGCGGCGGTGGGCCTTGACCGCGCTCGGCGCGGCCGGCGCCGCGGCGCTGCTCCTCGCGCCCGCGTGGAGCCTGCCCCTCCGGCTCGCCGCCACGTGGGCGTGGCTCAGCTCGCCCTTCATCTTCACGCCGATCGTGCCGACGACGATCCGCATGCGCATCGGGGCGCCGCTCGAGCCCTCGACGTTGTTCGCGTCCGACGACCTCGGCGACGCGCTCCGGCGCGTCGAGGCCGCCGTGCAGGCGCAGGTCGACGGGCTCGATCCACGCTGAGCGCCCAGCGGGTTCGCGATACCATCGGTCGATGGACGTTCACGATCGCATCGGGGCGCTCGCCGCGTGGATCGTCACGCGGCCCGCGCGCCGGTGGTTCTTCGATCGCGCCGACGTGCGCGAGGTCGACTTCCCGAGCGAGGACGGCCTGCTGCTCCGCGGATGGTTCGCCGACGTCCCAGGCGCGCGCGGCACGGTCGTCCTCGGCCACGGCTACCGCGACGATCGCCGGCAGCTCGCCGCGATGATCCCCGCGCTCGCCGTGCTCGGTCTCCGGGCGCTGCTCATCGACTTCCGGGCGCACGGCCGCAGCGCCGGGTCGCGCATCACCATCGGCGTCGAGGAGGCGCGCGACGTCCGCGCGTCGCTCGCCTGGGCCCGCAAGCTCTCCGGCCCCGCCTCGTACCTCGGCTTCTCCATGGGCGCCGCCGCCTACCTGCTCTGTCGCGAGGAGGCTCACTGCGCGGTGATCGACTCGCCGTACGACACCCTGGAGCACGCCATCGAGGTGCGCGGTCGCTTCGTGCGCGCGTCCGCGTCGCTCGTCGACGCGTTCCGTCGCGCGAAGAGGGCCCGCACCGAGGTGACCATCGAGCAGATCCACCCGATCGCCGCGGTGCCCACGCTCGCCCGCCCGACGCTCTTCGTGTTCGCGCGCGGCGATCGCTGGATCGGCCCCGAGGTGCGCGGGCGCTACCAGGCCGCGCTGTCTCCGTCGTGCGAGTACACCGAGGTCGACGGCCCGCACGACGGCCACTTCGACGCGGGCTGGATCGTCCGCGTCGCGCGCTTCCTCGAGGCGCACGCGACCTGAGGTTCGACTCGGGCTCGAGCGGCCAGGAGCCCCTCTCAGCTGGTTCCCCCGTTGCACAGGCTCTTGTCGACCATCGGGTAGAGCACCGAGTTGCACGTCCCCGCCGCGCAGGTCCACGACGAGCACTCGCGGCTCTCGGTGCAGGGCTCGCCGCCGCCGAGCCCGGTCGCGCACTTGTCGTCGACGCAGGTGCTCGAGTAGCCGCAGGCGATGTAGTTGCTCGACGAGCACGCCGCGCCCGGGGCGAGCTCCTTGCGACACGCCGACGTTGCGCCGGTGAGATCGCAGTAGAAGCCGTCTTCGCAGTAGCGCAGGCGCGACCCGGTGAAATTGCACTGGGCGCCCTCGGGCACGACGGTCGACGTGCGACACCGCTTGGCGGTCTGATCGCAGTAGGCGACGGAGCCCACGGGCGCGTTGCACTCGACGGAGCTCGCGCACGCCGCCCCGGGCTCCTTGGTGCCGTTGAACAGCTGCGCGCAGATCGCCGACGCTTTGACGTACGGCACGAACTCCTGCTGGCAGGTCGTGATCATCGACGTCCACGACCTGGCGCAGTCCTCGAGCTTGCTGTCGTCGTACGTCGCGCGGCCGAGCGTGACGGCGTCGATCCGCGTGCTGCAGTACGCCGTCGCGGCCTCGCGACATCCCCCGGCCGCCCAGGCGATCCCGAGCGTCCTGCAGCACGCCTCGGAGGCTGCGCCGCACATCGCGTCGACGAGGCGCTTGCAGGTCCGCTCCTCGGTGGGCAGCACGGCCGCGTCGCTCGCGACCTCGGTCGCCGTGTCGCCCGGCGAGACGTCGGTCGCCCCCGAGTCGGCTACGGCCGGCTCGGAGCCCGGATCGACCTTGCTGCCACAGGCGACGACGCCCAGAGCGACGGCGAGCACGACGTGGAGCGGCTTCACGCGCTCGAGCGTACCAGCTTCCCCGTCGTGCCTGCGCACGATACGTCGCGTGCGGCGTGCGGCGTGCGGCGTGCGATCAGCCCAAGGCGCGACGACGCCGCGAGCCGATCGCGAGGCCGAGCGCCGCAAGGGCGAGGGCCGCGGCGGCGCCCTCGCTCCCCTCGCGCGAGCCGCCCGGGATCGTGCAGCCGCAGCCGCTCTTCACCGAATCGTCGCCGGTCGGATCCGCCGCGGGGGCCGGCGGCTCGGGCGGACCCTCGTTCTCGACGACGAAGGCGTCGAGCTCGGCGCCGTTGTCGCCGGCGTTGCCGATCATCATCGCGAGCGGCGCGGTCTCGCCCCACTTGCCGCCGACGTCGAGCTCGACCTCGCACGAGCCCGACTTCTTGTCGGCTGCCATCGCGCAGGTGCCCTCGATCGTGGCGTCGTGCGCGAGCGGCGCGTAGGTGAACTTCAGGGGCTCGCCGCCGGTCTTCACCAGCAGCACCGGCGTGAACGCGGTGCCGCGCGAACCGCCGAGGACACCGCCGGTGCCGCTGCCGAACGCGCCGCCGCGCTGCACCACGGCGAAGCTCACCTTGAGCTTCGTGACGCCGCCCGCCTTCGCGTCGAAGCCGATCTGGAAGAGGTTCGGCGCGAACGCCGCGGTCTTGCCCGAGGGCATCTCCGACTTGCCGGGCGCGTGAATGCCGAGCGCCGGCACGACCGAGCGGACGCCGCCCTCGACGTACTCGATGACGCGCGGCTCGTCCTTCTTGATCCCGCGCTCCTCGAACGAGGCGCGGAGCGCGCTGCCCGTCGCGGCGTCGACCTTCGTCTCCACGGTCTTGATCACGAGCTCGGCGAAGTCGGCGTAGCCGAGGTTGCCGGGCGGCGCGGTCATGAGCGTCTCGAGGAACGCCTTCTGGAAGGCCTCCTTCTTCGGCTTGTCGAGCGTCGCCCACGTCTTCCAGACGGCGGCGGTGACCGGCTCGGAGTCCTGGTGCACCTCGCCGGTGATCGCCGTCGGGAACACGTACGCGTTGGTCGCCGAGCGCAGGCCCTTGCCCTTGGGGAAGCCCATGCCGGTGGTGGTGTGCTCGCCGAGCTCGGGATCGTCGGTGAGGAAGAACGATACGATGTCGGCGATCGCCTCGTTGAGGCCGCCGGGGCTGAACGACAGGCCGTAGGGATCCTGGAAGGTCCCGGCGCCGAGCTTGATCGTGCGCGAGACGAGGAAGTGCCCGAACTCGTGGTAGATGACGTCGCCGTCGTAGCCGAAATCGGCGAAGGTCCCCTGGCCGAACCACATCGCGTCGCCGGTCATGTCGAACGCGCGCGACAGCAGCGGGTCCTCCTCGGCGAAGAACGCGTTGTCGAAGGGCACGAGCGGCAGCTCCGGATCGGCCATCTTCTTGAGGTCGTAGGACTGCATGCCCTGCGGGATGCGCAGGTTCGCGACCGCGTTGAGCTGCGTGATCTTCGCCGCCGGGAAGCCGAGCGCCTTCACGTGCTCGTAGACGCGGTCGGTGTGGAAGAACATCGACAGCTCGGCGTACTTGTCCTCGCGGCCCGCGAGCTCGGGGACGATGTCGAGGTAGTCGCCGCCGGCGTCGGGGGTGATGGTCTGCAGCAGATCGCAGGTGTGGACCTGCACCGGCATCCCGAAGTTCACCTCCCGGACGGTCTTCTTGTCGATGCAGTTGAAGCTCTTGACGAAGGTGTTCTGCAGGCCGGGCTTGGCGGTGTCGTTGGTGAGGGTGACCTCGGTGGTCGTCGGCGTGCGCACCGGGTTGTTGAGGAAGACCTTCGCCTTCTGCGCTGACTTCGCCGCGTCCCAGCGCATGACCACGTCGCCGGTGTGCGCGTCGAGCAGGACCACCGGGCGCGACGGGATGGCGCCGAGGTCGCCGACGACGCCGTAGACGAGGAGCGGCTCGCCGCCGGTCGGCAGGATCATCAGCCGCGCGCCGAGCGCGTTGGCGGGGACGCCGAGGGTCGCGGCCGCGGCGACGGCGGCCTTCTCGGTGAGCGAGGGCAGCAACGAGGCCGGGCGCCGCTCCTCGAGGCTCGTGGAGAGCAGGGTGGCGCGCCCATCGGTCTCGACCCTCACGCGCGCGCCGCGCTGGAGCACCGGGACGCCGCCGATGGTCTGCTCGAAGGCGACCACGCGCGCGCCGCTCGGCAGGCCGACCGTCTCGACGTGAACGAGGTCGAGCTTCGTGGCCCACGCGGCGTGCGCGGCCAGCGCGTCGTGCGCGACGGCGAGCGGCGCCCGCGACGACGGAGGCGCGAGCTCGCCGGTGGCCAGCCACGGGTGGGCGGCTCCGGCGCGGGTGGCGGTGTCGATGCGCGCGATCGCCGGGCTCGCATGGCCGGGGGTCGCCGTCGTGAAAGAGGCTGCGGACGACGAGGCGGCGAGCAGCGCGAGCGGGGCGAGGGCGAAGCGACGCATGGAAGAGACCTCCTGAGGTGCGGCAGGGGTCTATCATTCGTGTGCGGAACATCGACCTCTTTCGGGTCGCGTTCCGTGCGGCTTCAGCTTTTGCACCGCCCGGCCGCTCGTTGCACGCAGCTCATCATCACGGTGTTGACATCACCGTCGCAAACCACTACTACCCGCGTCCCCGACATCGGCGTGCCCTCGGGCGCGACCGGCGAAGGCTCAGGCGCGTAGCTCAGTGGTAGAGCACTACCTTGACACGGTAGGGGTCACTGGTTCAATCCCAGCCGCGCCTACTACGACCACGGAAGGCCAGCGGCGCGAGGCCACTCGCGCGCGCCCCGCAAGGTCGAAGAGCAGCCATCTTTTCCGGCCGGCCGGCGCGAGGACGCATTGCGTCGAGCGCGGCCCCGTCGCAAAGGAACTGCCTCTCTGATGGATCCCTCCCCCAAGAAGACCGCGCGCGAGCTCCTCGAGGCGCAAGGCAAACTCGACCCGTCCGTCGTCGCCGTGAAGCTCGCCAGCCGTCGCGGCAGCGACGCCGTGGTCGATCTCATGACGCCGCTGCCCGAGACCGAGCTCGCCGCCGGGTTCCACGTCGTGCGCAAGGACTCGCCCGAGGGCCTCGAGGTCATCCGGCACTCGACCGCGCACGTGATGGCCGACGCGGTCCAGAAGCTGTTCCCCGGCACCAAGGTCACCTTCGGCCCGGCCACCGACAACGGCTTCTATTACGACTTCGATCGGCCCGGCGGCACCTTCAGCGAGGAGGACCTCGAGCGCATCGAGGCGAAGATGCGCGAGATCGTCGCGTCGAAGTCGCCGTTCCGCCGCGAGGCGATCGCGCGGCAGGACGCCATCGATCTCTTCACCCGCATGGGCGAGACCTACAAGGTCGAGTGGATGCGGTCGCTCCCCGAGGACACCGAGTTCACCGTCTACAAGCACGGCGCGCCGGGGCAGGAGTGGGTCGACTTCTGCAAGGGGCCGCACGTCCCGAGCACCGAGCTGCTCGCCGCGGTCAAGCTCACCGCCGTCAGCGGCACCTACTGGCGCGGCGACGAGCGCAACCCGCAGCTGCAGCGCATCTACGGCACCGCGTTCCACAGCGAGAAGGCGCTCGCCGCGTACCTCAAGCAGCTCGAAGAGGCCAAGGCGCGCGATCACCGCAAGCTCGGCAAGGAGCTCGAGCTGTTCGCGTTCGACGGCACCGCCGTCGCCTCGCCGTTCTTCCTCCCGCGCGGCGCCAAGATCTACAACCGGATGATCGACTACATCCGCGACGTCTACGTGCGCTACCGCTACGAGGAGATCATCACCCCGCAGGTCTACTCGACGGAGCTGTTCAAGACGAGCGGGCACCTCGCGAACTACGCCGAGAGCATGTACTACGCGATCGCGGCCGACGACCTCGCCGACGGCGCGAAGTTCGAGAAGGTGCGCCAGGCGATCCTCGCCCCCGACAAGAGCGAGGAGCAGCTCGAGCTACTCGCCCGCGAGGTCCGCGGCGTGAAGCCGATGAACTGCCCCGGCCACTGCCAGCTGTTCTCGCACCGCAAGCGCTCCTACCGCGAGCTGCCCTGGCGCTGCGCCGACTTCGGTCGGCTGCACCGCTACGAGCGCGGCGGCGTGGTCCACGGCCTCGCGCGCGTGCGCACCTTCTGCCAGGACGACGCGCACATCTTCTGCGCGCCCGAGCAGATGGAGCAGGAGATCGTCAGCTTCAACGCGCTCCTCGACGAGGTCTACGGCGCGTTCGGGTTTACCGACGTCAGGATCAAGCTGGCCACCAGGCCGGAGCGCCGCGTCGGCGCCGATTCGCTGTGGGACGCCGCCGAGAAGGCGCTCGAAGACGCGCTCCGCAACACCGGCCGCTCGTTCGATCTCGCCGAGGGCGAGGGCGCGTTCTACGGCCCGAAGCTCGAGTTCCACGTCAAGGACGCCATCGGCCGCTCCTGGCAGCTCGGCACCATCCAGGTCGACTTCAACATGCCGGCGCGCTTCGGCCTGAAGTACGTCGATCACGAGGGCAAGGACCAGACGCCGGTCATGCTCCACCGGGCCATCCTCGGCTCGCTCGAGCGGTTCTTCGCCGTCTACCTCGAGCACGTCGGCGGCAACTTCCCGGTGTGGCTCGCGCCCGAGCAGGTGTGCCTGCTCACCGTCAGCGAGAAGGTCGAGGACTACGCGCGCGAGGCGCTCGCCTACCTCGAGTCGCGCGGCGTGCGCGCGGTCGCCGATTTCAGCCCCGACAAGCTCGGCGCCAAGATCCGCAACGCCCGAGGCATGCGCTACCCCTACCTCGCGGTGGTCGGCGCCAAGGAGGCCGAGACGCGCGCTCTCGCGCTGCGTCGCGGCAACGACGACCTCGGGGCGATGTCGCTCGAAGACGTCGCCGCCCGCATCGCCGCCGAGGGTGCATTCCCCCGCGCCCCCGAAAAGAAGTAGACTTCCCCGCCCGCGACCGCCGCTGTTGGCGGTCGCGCGCACCAAGCTCACTACAACTCGGGACTCACCGCTCACGACTCGGATCGACGTTCACTCGACGACTGACGACTGACGACTGACGACTGAGGACTCCAGAGAGGAAAACCAGAGCACATGGGCTTCGGCCGTCGTCCGATGGATCCGCGCGACAAGCGCCCGATGCAGACTCGCGTGAACCACCGCATCCGCGTCCCGGAGGTCCGCCTCATCGGGGCCGACGGGCAGCCCGTCGGGGTGGTGGCCACGCACGAAGCGCTGCGAATGGCGCAGGACGCGGGCCTCGATCTCGTCGAAGTGAACGCGAAGAGCGATCCGCCGGTCTGCAAGATCCTCGACTTCGGGAAGATGAAGTACGAGGACAAGAAGAAGGCCGCCGAGGCGCGTCGCAAGCAGACCGTCATCGAGATCAAGGAGCTCAAGCTCCGCCCGAAGACCGACGATCACGACCTCCAGGTCAAGATCAACCACGCGCGGCGCTTCCTCGAGTTCGGCAACAAGGTGAAGTTCACGGTCCGCTTCCGCGGCCGCGAGATCACCCACCCCGAGCGCGCCTCGATGCAGCTCGAGCAGATCCTCCGCGCGGTCGAGGACCTCTCCCAGGTCGAGCTCAACCCGCGGCTCGACGGGCGCACCATGATCCTCCAGGTCGCGCCCAAGCCCCAGGTGCTGCACCGCGCCCAGCAGGCGAAGGCGGCCGCCGAGAAGGCGCGCGCCACGGCCACCGCAGAGGGCAAGGTCCTGCCGCCCGAGCCGGAGATGCCCGAAGACGACTCGGCCCAGCAGGACGAGGACGACGACGAGGACGACGAGTCCTGACCGGGGGGCGCGCTCCCCTGCGGTCCCCTGTTTGACTCCGCGCGCCGAGGCCCCAAGCTCTCGGCGTGCGGTCTTTTTGGGGCGTGCTCCTCGGGCTAGTGCTGCCGTGCACGGCGATCGCCGGTGCGCCGCCGAAGAGCGACCACGTGTGCGCGCCGGGCGAGGGCAAGGCGCCGTGCTTCGTCGGTCGCGTGCGCATGTGCGGGAAGGACGGCGCGCTCGCCGCGTGCTCCTGCCCGCCCGGCAGCCTCGAGCCGAAGGCTGGCAAGGGCGCGTGCGTCGACGATCCGACGCCGTTCGTCGCCGCCTGCGTCGTCCCCGACGCGACCCTCGGCAAGACCCTCGCCGTCCACCTCGAGCTCGGCACGCTGGAGCTGCCGCCGCTGACCACGGTCGAGGTCCTCGGGGCCTCCGACGCGATCGGGCGGGCCGCCAAGGACGACGCCACCGATGTCGAGCTGATCCGCGGCGCCGAGGCGTGGGAGTCGATCGAGGGCTCGTCGGCGTGGTCGGCCAACGACGAGAAGGGCGCCAAGAAGAAGGGCAAGCTCGCCGCGCGCGATCAGGCCGTCGAGCGCGCGATCTCGGTCCGCAAGCGCTTCCTCGCGCGCTTCGTGCAGCACCCGCGCCTCGACGAGCAGCGGGTCGCCCAGGCGCGCGCGCTGCTGCGTCGCGCCGCGTACGCCGTCGTCGGTCAGACCGTCGCCGCCGATCGCAAGCTCGCGCGCGCCACCCTCGAGGCCGTGGTGCTCGGCGGCGTGGGCGGCGCCGGGAGCAAGGCCAGCCGCGACGCCGCCTTCATGCTCGCCGAGCAGGCCGTGCGCGATCGCGAGTGGCTGCTGGTGATCGCGCACGAGGAGCGCGTGCTCAAGTGGGCCGCGAGCAAGACCAACGCCGACGATCACCCGTTCCTCGCCGCCGCCTCGGCCCGTCTCGCCCAGGCGCGCCTCGAGACCGCCGATCTCGCGCGCGCGAAGCTGGCGCTCGACGAGGCGATCTCGGTCGGGGTGTCCTGCTCGCCGCGCGCCGAGTGCGTCTCGGCGGCGAGCGCGGCGCGCAAGGTGGTCGCGGCGACGTGGGCGGCGACGTCCACCCCCGCGCGCGCGACGTACAAGCTGTTGATGAAAGGCGCCATGCCGCGCCACGAGCGCGTGCGCCCGCTGCTGCAGCTCGCCGAGCTGTACGCGCACGGCAGCGGATCGGGCTGCGCCGAGGCGGCCGAGGAGGCGCGCGCCTGGGAGCAGATCGTCCCGCAGACTTGACGGACGGGGCGCCGGCCCGCGACGCTTCGCCGCGATGAAGCCGGCTCGCTTCGGGGTGGTGATCGCCGCGCTGCTCGGCTGCGCCGGCGCGAAGGACGAGCCGCCGCCGTCGACGGCCATCTGCGGCGCGCGGCCGGAGATCGACGGCGTCTGCGTCGGCGTCTCCGAAGCGCCGATCTGCGGCGCGACGGCGTGCACCGACGGCGTGACCTGCGCGCGCGTGCACACCGTCGACGGCGCCGCCGCGCTCGATGCGGCCGCCGCCGGCGCCGTCTCCGGCGATTGCCTCGCGCTGCTGCCCGGCAGCTACGGCGCGCTCGCCGTGGCCCCCGGCGTGCACGTGCTCGGCCGCGGCCAGACGGCGGTGAAGGTGAAGTCCGTGCGGGTCAGCGGCGCAGGCCGCTCGCTCGTCCGCGGCATCTCCGTCGAGAGCGGCGGCATCGTGTCCGTGCGCGCCACGCTCGAGATCGACCGCGTCGCGGTGCGCGGCGCCGCCGACCGCGCGATCGACGTGACCGACGCCGACGTCCTCGTGCGCGAGACGACGCTCGACGGGGGAGGGGCGGGCGGCCTGGTTTCGCGCTGCAACGGCGCCTGCGCGCCGGGCAAGCGTCCGAAGGTCACCCTCCGCACGACGTGGCTCCACGATCAGCGCCGGCTCGGCGTGCTCGCGCGGTCGGTCGACGTCGATCTGAGCCACGTCGTCATCGAGCGGACGCACGCGTCGTCGTTCCTCTTCGGCCGCGGCGTAGAGGTCGCGGCGCGATCGACGATCCAGGCTCGCATGGTGCGCATCGCCGACAGCGAAGACGCCGCGATCGCCATGTTCGACTCGGCGGGGACGCTCGGTCCCGGCCTCGAGCTGCTCCGCCCCGCGCGCGGCGTGCACTTCCAGGGCCTGCCCGAGGGTGGCGTCGTCCTCGACGGCTTCGTGGTCGAGGACGCGTCCGCCGTCGCCGTCTCCATCGGCGCGTCGTCGCGCGGCGTGACCGTGCGCAACGGCCGCCTCTCGCGGACGAAGATGCTGCGCGTCCCGGTCGACATCGGCGGCATGGAGGACGTCGGCGACGGCATCGAGTGGGGCGAGGGTGCGCAGGCGTTCATCGAGCCCTCGGTGCGCATCGAGACGAGCGCGCGGAGGCCCGCGGTGCTGAAGGCGACGGCCGAGGGTCGCTTCGCGGCGACGCTCGCGGGCGGCGACGAGCGCGTCGGCGTGTTCGTCGTCGGCGCCACCGGTCCGGCCTCGCACCCGGCGCTGACGTTCGGCGACGGCATCAAGGTGGAGTACGGCGACAAGGTCCCGATGGGCGTCGACCCGGGCTCGCTGCCGCCGTGAGTCAGCGGTCGCAATCGCGGGAGGTCGGATTGTGGCTGGCCGCGCAGACCGGGTCATCAGTCGTCAGTCGTCAGTCGTCAGGCGAGAGCGAGAATTTCTCCAGTCGGCTGGGCTGATGACTGATGACTGATGACTGACGACTGACGACCAAGCCGACAGAGCGACAGGGAGGCAGTGTCCCACGAGCTGATTCAGCGCCGAAACACCGGGAAGAACGTGCGCGGCGCGCGCTTCTTCCGCAAGCAACGTGTCGCCGCGCTCATGTAGCAGACGCTGATCGCGCGGCGCGCGCGGCCGGTGAGCGTGCGGCCGGAGCGGTGCCAGACGTAGTTGTGGATCAGCACCACCTCGCCGGCGCGCGCCGGCACGAGCACCTTGCGCGCCTCGGCGTCCTCCGCGCGTACGAGGTCGTCGGGGATCACGCCGCCGAGCCGCGTGGCGAGCCCGCCTCTGTGCGTCCCCGGCACGATCTCGAGGCAGCCTCCGTCTTCCGGCGCGTCGTCGAGCGCGGTCCAGACCTGCAGATCCGGATCGCGATCGAGGCCCCAGAACGTGCCGCCGTCCTGGTGCCACGGCAGATCGCTCCCGCCGCTCGCCGCCTTGTTCATGGCGATCGCGCGGTAGATGACCACGTCGCCCGAGATGCGCGCGCGCACCACCCGCTCGAAGGCGCGGTCGTCGAGGAAGGCGCGGAACAGCGGATCGAGCTCGAGCTTCTCGATCTTGCGATAGGCGAGCGACGGCCCCTGCCACCCGAGCCCGATGGGGGCGTCCTCGTAGCGGCCGGTCGCGCCGTCGTGCTGGTAGAACAGCCCCGGCCAGCGGACCTCGCCGAGCATGATCGCGTCGAGGCGCGCGCGCAGCGCCTCGAGCGTCGCGTCGGGGACCATCCGCCCGAGGCGCGCGAAGCCGTGCTCCTCGTAGTGGGCGAGCGCCGCGGCGAGCGCGTCGTCGGAGGGCTGGGTCAACGGTGGCAGATCAGTGTCGGGCATAGCGCGCGTTGGTGCCGGTGGCGGAGACGTTCAGGCGATCGATCTCCGCGCGCAGCTCGGGCGAGAGCGCGCGCGCGCAGGCGTCGAGCGCGGCGTCGAGGTGCGCGAGCGAGCCGGGGCCGACGAGGATCGAGTCGACGCCGGCGGCGCTGGCGACCCAGGCGTGGGCGAGGTCGGCGAGCGGCATCCCCGCGCGCGCGGCGATCGCGGCGTAGGCCTCGACCAGCGCGAAGTTGCGGTCGCTCCAGTAACGATCGAGGTAGAGCTTGTTGCCGTCGAAGCGCGAGCCCTTCGCCGGCTTCTCGCCTCGGCGGTGGCGGCCGGCGAGCAGCCCGCCGGCGAGCGCGTTGAACACCGTGGTGTGGACGCCGTGGCGCCGCGCGAACTCGAACCACTCGACGTCGAGCTGCCGGACCAGCAGGTTGTAGAGCAGCTGCGACACGCGCGGCGGCGCGACGCCGAGGCGGCTCGCGACGACGCGCGCCTCGAGGACCTCCCACGACGCGTAGTTCGACATGCCCCACGCGCGGATCTTCCCGGCGGCGAGCGCGCGGCCGACCGCGTCGATCGTCTCGTCGATCGGGACCGCGTCGTCGGGCGCGTGCAGGTACCAGAGATCGATCGCGGCGACGCCGAGGCGCGACAGGCTCTCGTCGAGGGCGCGCAGCATGCGCTCGGGCGCGAGCCCCTCGCGCCCGGCTGAGTCCGCGAGGCGCATCATCCCGACCTTCGTCGCGATCGAGACCGGCAAGCCCAGCTCCCGCACCGCGCGGCCGACGATCCGCTCCGACGCGCCGTCGCCGTAGACGTTCGCGGTGTCGAAGAGGCGCACGTCGCGCTCGCTCGCGCGCGCCATGACGCGCCGCGCCTCGTCCTCCGGCGTGCGCTTGCCGAAGTTCATCGTGCCGAGCGCCACGATCGGTGGCGCGCCGGGCGCGCGCGGCTCGAGGTATCGGCTCATGGGAGGCAAGGGTGCCACGGATCCCCAGCCGCGCGGCGCCGCTCCCCCATGGCACGGCGCATCGGGGGGCGGCGGAGCGCGCTCGGTGAACGGAAGCGGGCGGCGTGCTAAAGAAGGAGTGTGCCCGGCGATGAAACCACGAGGACCACGAAGAAGCGCGACCGCGCGGTCATCGTCGGCGAGCTCGCCGAGAAGAAGGGGCTCGCCGTCCTGCGTCAGCGCGGCGAGGACGCCCCGGTCGAGGCCGGCGTCGTGCGAGGCGTGCGCGAGGGCGAGCCGATCACCGGCGAGCTGGTCAACCTGAAGCCCACCGCCGAGGACCCTCGCGTCTGCGACGTCGAGGTGCTCCACGACGCGCGCCCCGCCGCGGCGGCGGCGCACGCCGGGCCGGCGCGCGTGGCGAGCGAGGCGTATCGCTCCGGGTGGGACGCGCTGTTCGGCGGTCAGCCTCCGACCGGCGGCGACCTCAACTGACGACCTCGCGCGGCATCAGCAGCTCGCGGACGGAGTGCGCGTCCGGCAAAGACAGCGCCGCCGCGACGTCGCGGAACACCACGTCGACGAGCTTGCCGTTCGGTGGATCGGCGAGCTCGGCGATGCGCTCGAGCCAGACCTGCGCGTCCTCGGCGTTGCGCAGCTCCCCGAGCGTGCGGGTGAGCTCGTCGCGCATCGTCTGGTCGACGACGCGCCGGCCCGCGAGCCACGCCTTCACGATCAGCGCGCCGCGCAGGGCAGGGTGGGCGAGCAGCCAGCCGCGCGCCCAAGGCGGGGGATCGCCGCCGTGATCGATGAGCGCGTCGAGCGTGGCGATGCGGTCCTCGAGGACCTCGGGCGGGAGCCGATCGAGCTCCGCGAGCGCGCCGGGGAACTCGCGCGCGAGCGCGCGCAGGGCCCGCCGATCGCGATCGGGCCGCCAGCGCTCGCCGCGCAGCGCGCGCATGCGCCGGTACTTCTCGCGGAGCTCCGCGAGCGTCATTCGCTGCTGCCCTGGCCGCAGGTGCCGGCGCCGGGCGTGTGCGCGACGAGCGTGTACTCGCCGAGGTTCGCCTCGCGCGGGATCGCGAGCTTGCCCTCGTAGTTGCCGTCGGCGTCGGTGGGCAGCGTGCCGACCACCCGCTCGCCGGCGGTGTTGCTGGAGATCTTGAAGTCCACGCGCACGCTCTTGCAGGGCGCGCCGCTCGCATCGACGACGCGGCCCTTCACCACGAACTCGCGGAGGCGGAGCAGCTCGAGCGCGTCTTCGCTCGGCGCTCCGGGGACCGCGAGCGTCACCTTCGACGGCGGCGCGGTGGACGGCGCCGAGCCCGACGCGCTCGAGGGAGGCGAGGGCGGCGGCGTGGGCGAGGTGGTGCCGCCGCCGGTCGGCCCGGTGCCGGGCGACGGGGACGAGGGCGGGAGCAGATCGCTGCCCTTGGTCGCGCCCGCGGGCCACGAGTACGGATCGTCGGGCGACGAATACGCCGGCTGCTCCTTCTCGGGCTTCTCGGTCTTGTCGTCGAGGAGGCGACCGGCGCCGCCGAGGTCGATGCGATACCAGAGCGAGCCGTTGCCGACCTCGACCCAGGCGTGCGCCTCGTTGTGCACGAAGCGCGTGGGGATCTTCATCGACAGCGCGGTGATGAGGAACCCGAACGCGCGGTGGCGGCAGACGCCCTTCTTGGCGCGCACGAGGTCGAGGTAGATGTCGCCGGTGTTCGGCGGCGGGTCCTCGCTCTCCTTGAACTCGCGGAAGTAACGCACCAGCGCGCGCACCACGTCGCGCGGCGAGCTCGTCGCCTTGTCGATTCTGAGGTCCTTGGTGACGAACTCGTCGGCCGCGTGCTGCACCGCGGCGGGCAGGGCGGGGACGGTGACGTGGCCGAGATCGGCCCAGTCCTCGGAGAGCTCGGCGCCGCCGAACGCGTCGCGCGCCGCCTCGATCTCCATCACCAGGCGCGCCTTGCCGCTGCTCTCGGCGAGGATGAACAGGTTGTCGGCGCCGTCGCGCTCCAGCTTGAAGGCCACCGGCGGCGACACGTGCGCGCGCTTGATGATGTTGCCGCCGACCGCGCTCGGGATGCGCACCGGGACGCCGGCGTTCAGGTCGACGGCGACGTCGGCGTAGAACACGTCGACGGCCTTGTACGCGGCGACGCCCTTGAGCGCCTCGACCCCGACGTCGACCTTGACGCGCTTGGGGTCGGCGACGCGCAGCGAGTAGTCGCTGTCGACCAGATCGAACGCGACGAGGCGCTTGAACGGCGCGAGGCGCGGTCGGAACGGGTCGTCGTACGGCAGGCGATCGACACGACGGGTGTCGCGGTCGGGCACGAACTTCTCATCGGCCTTCGCGCCGTAGACCGGGGTCTTGGTGTCGATCGGTCGGCCGGGATCGGGGGCGGTGATCTTGCCGGAGGTGGTGAGCTTCTCGACGTCGAACCCGCCCTGCGTCTTGACCACGCCGAGCTCGCTCTCGACCGTCGGGTCGTAGGGCACCCACTCGTGGAGGACCGGGCCCTGCTGCGCCAGCGCCGGCACCGCGATCGACAGCACGAGCAGGAGCGCGCCGCGGGAGGCGGCGCGCGCGCGCGGTGATCGCAGGGACGGGGCCATCAAGGGTTGGACGTTCGAAGGACCCGGAAGTTCCTAGTGGACGATGACCGCGCCGCCGAGGTGGATCCAGACGCCCTCGCGGTAGCAGTAGCCGTCGCCGCAAGAGTAGTACCCGCCCGGCTCCCATCGATAGCCCGGCCGGTACACGCAGCGCTGCGGGATCCACGCATACTGGTAGCCGTTCCAGCGCCAGTGCCCGGGCACGCGGGTGTAGCCCGGATCGCACAGCACGGGCGCCTCGTACGCGGGGGCCGGCGGCGGGTACGCGACCTCCGAGCGCGCCGGTCGTCTCGCGACGACCACGCACGAGCACGCCAACACGGCGATCGCCAACGCCCCACCGCGCCCCATCGCACGCGCGACCAGGGTCGCCGTCGCACGCGCGACCGAAGTCGCCGTCGCACGCGCGACCAAGGTCGCGGCCAGTCGTCGGAAGGTTCGCTCGGTCATGTGCCCCTCTCGAGCGTCCAGTCGCTCGGAGCGTAGCGCGTTCTCGCTGCGCCGTCGGGCCGCTTTCCGGTACCATCGCAGCGGCCCGGCACCCCATGCGTATCACCAAGGCCCTCGACGGGCTTCCCCCCAAGCTCCGAAATCAGCTCGAAAAGGCCCATTTCGATCGCGAGCGCCTCGAGGCGCTCGCTCAGCGGGTGGGGAAGTCGGGGGCCGACGCCAACCGGGTGACCGGAACGGTCGAACCTCCGCGCCTCGACGAGGTGGTGCCGGTGCCTGCGGCCGCGACGGCCGAGGGCGCCGCGGCGATCGAGCGCGGACGCGCCGCGCTCGCGCGCGGCGAGGTGGCGTTCGTGGTGCTCGCAGGTGGGATGGCCACACGCATGGGCGGCGTGGTGAAGGCCCTCGTCGAGGTGCTGCCCGACCTGACCTTCCTCGGCTATCGCATCCGCGAGATCGATCTGCTCCACCAGCGCTACGGCGCGCGCATTCCGCTGTGGATCATGACCTCGTTCGCGACCTCGGCGGCGATCGAGCAGGCGATCGAGCCGTACCGCGAGGGGCGCACCATCGCGACCTTCCAGCAGGACATCTCGCTGCGCCTCACGCAGGGCGGCGATCTGTTCAAGACCTCCGAAGGCGGACCGAGCATCTACGCGACGGGACACGGTGACCTCCCCGACGCCCTCAAACGCTCGGGGCTGCTCGACGACTTCCTCGCGCGCGGCGGCAAGACGATCTGGATCGCCAACATCGACAACCTCGGCGCGACGATCGATCCGATGCTCCTCGGCTGGCACCTCGGGCACGGCGCGCCGCTCTCGGTCGAGGTCGTCGACAAGGTGGGGACCGACAAGGGCGGCATCCCCTGTCGGCTCGACGGCCGACCGGTGATCCTCGAGGAGTTCCGCCTGCCCAAGGGCTTCGACGCCGCGAAGGTCCGCACCTTCAACACCAACACGTTCATCGTCGACGCACGCGCGCTCCGCGACGCCCGCCTCGACTGGACGTGGTTCGAGGTGAAGAAGCAGGTCGACAACGGCTCGGGCACGATGAAGGACGTCGTGCAGTTCGAGCGCCTGCTCGGCGAGCTGACCAGCGCGCTCGACACGCGCTTCGTGAAGGTCCCGCGCGACGGGCTCGCCAGCCGTTTCCTCCCCGTGAAGGACGGGCCGGAGCTCGACGCGCGACGACCCGAGATCGCGAGCATCGCGCGCGATCGCGGCGTCATCGCCTGATCGGCCGGGGGCGACTCTCGCGACGACCCGGTCTGCGCGAGCGACGACCAGTTCGCCGCCGACGCGCAGGTAGCCGGCGTCAGCGCGTGGGCGGCGCGCCGCAGTGGCGGATCGTGGGCGGCGCGCCGCAGTGGCGGAGCTGGCCGCAGCAGCGCACGCGACCCGTGGCCTTCGCCGAACGCTCGAGCTTCACGTTCCGGGGCTTCTTCGCGAGCAACGCCTTCATCTTCATCGCCTTCATCATCTTCGTCCGGACGAGCAGCATAGCGCGACTCGGCGCCTCGAGCCCGGCCGTGCCCCGCGTCACTCCTGACTTCCGTCAGCACGCCTCGTGGACCACCACCGCGGAAAGACCACCGCGCCGGCCAACGCGACGCCAGCTTGGATGAGCGCCGTCGCCACGATCGCGAGGTCGAAGCGCCCATGGGCGCGCGCGATGAGCGGTCCGGCGGCGAAGGTGCCGAGCGCCCACGCGATCGAGGCGACCACCATCCCGAGCGAGGCCACCGCGCGGCCATCGCCGCGCGTGGTGATCTCCTGCTGGAACGTCTGGAACAGCGGCGTCGCCGCGCTCATGATCGTGTGGCGCGCCACGAAGGCGACCGCCGCGACGACGACGCCGCGGGCGAGCCAGAGCTGCAGCAGGAACGGCACCGCCAGCAGCTGCAGCCCGACGAGCGCGCGCACCAGCCCGAACCGCGCGACGATCGCCGGTGCCAGCGCGAACGACAGCAGGCCGACGGCCATCGTCGCCAGGTGGACCACGGCGATGGAGGCGACCGGGATGCCGAAGGTCACCCGGAAGTAGACCTGCAGGAACGGCAGCGTGATCCCCGACCCGAAGCCGAGCAGCGCCTGGAACGCGACGCACCCGAGGACGCGCCGCCGATCGACGATCGCCCCTCGTCGGTCTCTTCCGTCGGTCGAAGGACGCGGCAGGCCCGTGCGCCAGAGCGGGATCGCCGCGAGCCCGGTCAGGAGCGTCGCCGCGACCAGCGCCGCGCGCGCGCCCGAGACGCCGCCGCCGACCGCCGCCGAGGTGATCCAGACCAACGCGGCCGCGAGGATGCCGGCCGCCGGGAAGAGGGCGAGCGACCACGCGGTGAACACCGAGACGCGCGCCTCGGCGTGCGTCGCGCCCTTGAGGACGGGCGGCGCGACGGCCGTGTTCAACTGGATGGCGAGGCCGGCGACCGCGGCGCCCGCCACGATCACCGCGACCGACGTCGAGGCCGCCTGCATCGCGAAGCCGGCGGCCTGCAGCAGCGCGCACGCGACGAAGACGCTGGCCGAAGACACCCGGGCCGACCACCGCCAGGCGATCAAGCCCGCGATTACGCCCGCGGCCGCGCCGACGCCCTGCACGAGGGGCACGTCCTCGGCCCGCATGCCGAGATCGATCAGCAGCGGGTTGCGCGTGACGACGAAGATCTGCTGCCCGACGCCGAGCAGGACGGTCCCGACGAGGAACCACTGCACGGCGCGCGTCGTCGAGCGGAGATCGCGCACGATGCGCATCGCCCCGATATACGATGCCTCGAGCTTCGAGGGCAGTACACAATGGCCAGCTGGGACGTCGTCGTCGTCGGCGCGGGCGCCGCGGGGTGCGTGCTCGCCGACGCGCTCGCCGACACGGGGTGTCGGGTCGCGCTCGTCGAGGCGGGCCCGCGCCTGCCGGCAGGGGCGCGTGCGCCCGAGGTCGATCGGCGCGCGTGGGGGTTCCGCGCGACCGCCGGCTCGTTCGACTGGTACCGCGTGCGCGCGGTCGGCGGTCGCTCGCTGCTCTGGGGCGGATGGTCGTACCGTTTCCCGGCGCACGTGCTGCGGCGCGCGGGGTGGCCGGTCTCCGCCGCGACGATGGCGCGCTGGTATCGCGCAGCCGAGCGCGCCATCGGCGTCGTCGAAGGGCCGCTCGACCCGCGCGTGCGCCGCGCCGCCCGCGCGCTCGAGGTCCGGGCGATGCCCAAGCGCGCGCCGCTCGTCGGCGACCGCATCTGGACGGCGCTCGACACCCGGTCGGCGCGTCGCGCGCGCACCCACACCGTCGCGCTGCGCCTGGAGCACGAGCGCGGCGAAGCCTCTGCGCTCGACTGCCTCGATCTCCGCACCGGCAAGAGCGTGCGCATTCGCGGCCGGGCGTACGTGCTCGCCGCCTCGCCGGTCGAGACGACGCGCATCCTCCTCGAGAGCGAGGTGCCGCCGAGGCGCGCGTACGGGCGCGACCTCGTCGATCACCAGGTGGCGAGCTACGTGCTCATCGAGCGCGTCCGGCGCGAGCCGACGGGCGGCGGACCGCTCGCCGGCTCCGCGCTGATCGATCCAGGAGTCAATGGGCCCGGAGTCAATGGGCCCGGAGTCGACACGGACGCAGCGTCCGCGCGCCCGTACCGCGGTGGCTTCACCATCGAGGTGTCCGGGCCCCACCGGCTCGACGATCTCGGGATCGAGCGGATGGTGCCCGGAGACGAGGTCGACGAGCACCGGGCGACGATGCTCCACGCGATCGGCGAGGTGTTCCCGAGCCCCAGGCGGTTCGTCGAGCTGCAGACCGACGATCGCGACGCCTACGGGCGGCGCAACCCGCGCATCCACTTCGCGTGGACGCGCGAGGACGCGCGCCGCGGGGCCGACATGAAGCGGGCGTGCGTCGCGTTCGGAGACGAGATCGCCGCCCCCGGCAGCCGCCTCGTGCAGTTCGTCGATCCGATGAGCGCCGGCGCGGGCCACGAGGCGGGCACCGCGGCGCGCCAAGAGCTGGTCGACGACCGAGGCGGGCTGCGCGCGCTGTCCAACGTGTGGATCGCCGACGCCTCGGTGATGCCGACCAGCGGCGATCGCCACCCGACGCTCACGCTGCTGGCCCACGCGCTGCGGGTCGCCGCCGCGATCCCGCGCGCGCTCCGCTGATCCGCGCCGGTTGTGGGAGAGCTCGGGCGCGTGTGGGCGCGATCATCGCGCTTTTCAACCGCGCCGTGAATGGACGATCCTGCGTGCATGCGGATCGCTTCGCGGGTGCTGATCGGGATCGTCCTCTGCGCGTCACCCGCTTCGTCGAGCGAGACGGCGCCGGCGCCGCATCCGATGCCCGACGTCGAGGCGCAGGCCAAGGGGCTCTCGACCGCCAAGGACGTCCCCGTGGCCTACGACGCGCTCATGTCGTGGCTCGGTCTCTCGGCGTGTCCGAGCGGCGAGTGCGACAAGGTGCTGTCGGTGAAGTGGACCGACGCGAACCTCGACGCCGACGAGGCCGACGAGCGTGTCCTCGCGATCACCACCAGCGGCGCGGGCGCGTGCCCCTCGGCGCGCGTCGCGGTCGTCGTGCTCGACAAGACCGCCAAGGGCTGGATCGCCGCGGCGAGCACCAGCCTGCGCATCGCCGGCGCGACGGCGCCCGTCGCGGAGGTCGTCGCGGCGCAGGTCCACTCCGCGAAGGTGAAGGATCTGGTGGTCCGGCTCGACGGGCGCTGCGACGGCGGCGAGCGCGAGCACGAGCTGCGCGTGGTGACGTTCGAGCAGGGGCGCCTCGACGAGATCGCCACCAGCGTCGACTTCGTCGGCAAGGGCCTCGTCGCGCACGCCGTGTCGGGCGCGGCGCCGGCGACCATCCAGCTCACCGACGCCAAGGGCAAGACGCAGCTGTGGTTCGACCCGAGCGCGTACGCCTACGACGCGCTGCCGCCCTACGAGGACGCGAAGAAGGCGACGGTGAGCAAGGACGACGACGACACGCTCTCCACCAAGGAGTGCGCGGCGCCGCTGTCGGCCGCGGTGGCGCTCGAGTGCGGCCTCGAGGGCAGCGCGAAGGTGCAGGTCCTCGTCAAGCAGGGCAAGGCGATCGGCGCGACGGTCGCGGTCACGCCCGCGAACCCGTCGTTCGTCCGCTGCATGCGCAAGCACGTCGCGTCGGCCTCGTGGCCGAGCCTCCCGGGCGCGACGGGCTGCGTGCGCACGTTCGCCGCCAAGTGACGTCGGTCACGGCGACGCGGCGGGCTCGGTCGGACAGACCGTCGACGCCGCGCAGCCGCCGATCAGCGGCACGAACAGCGGCTCGAACATCGTGTCGCAGCTCGACACACGGGCCGCGTCGACGCACGCGGCTGCGGCCGTCGCGTCGATGCGCGCGCAGGCGTCCGCATCCCACGCCTCGACGGCGCGCGCCCGCTCGGCCTCGAGGCAGACCTCCTTGGACGCGTGCCGGCTCACGACGCCGATCACGCCGCAGGCCTGCAGGCGGTCGCAGCGCGCGGCGGCGACCCGCAACGCGACGTCGTCCCGGTTGACCAGCTCCGCCGCGGCGGGCGGGCCTCCGCCGACCGCGCTCGGCGGAGCCGGCGG